>CAZIVW010000003.1:0-157957 GCA_964542975.1 uncultured Sphingopyxis sp. | reverse complement strand
TTCACCATCTAACACGCTATTCCTATTCCCCCTCGCCTGTGCCGATTAGCGGCACAGCGACCATCCCCCCATGCGCGGCGCCAAATCGAAATGAAAATGGTCCGCATGGGCGGCGTTATAATCGGGTGACAGGGTGGTGGTAAAAATAGCGCACGCGCCATCCCGCACCCCGCGCAAAAATGCGCCCTTATCGCCGTCATCACCCCAATCATCTTTCAACGAAATGCGTGTGCCATCGGCCAAAACAAAGGCCGACACATCGATGGCATTGGCGCGGCTATGCTCGCTGCGCGCCTTGGCCCCCGCAATATTGCGGCAATTATAACTGCCCAGATTTTCCACCCGCACCAGCTTTTGCCCAAAAAATTCTTGGGCCAGCGGCGCCACCACATCGCGGTGCCACAAAATCATCCCCGCCGACACCGCGCAAGCCGGTGCCGCACGGGCTGGCTTCATCGACGGAAAGGCATCATCAGCCGATAAAATCATCCGCTGGCTCGCGCGGCAGGCCCCATCCCCCACCACAGGCCGCCGTTCATATTCGATATGCGCCGCGTCCATCACCGCAAAACAAGCGGCGTCATCTTGGCTTAAATCCGCCAGCTTGGCGGGGGTCGCAAGGCCAATGTCATGCCGCAAGGAAAAGGGGATATGCCGAAAATGCTGGGGATGATCCCGCACCCATATCATCCCCCATATCGCGCCCAAGGTCAGGGCAATCAGCGCAAGAAAAGCAAAGAGATAAGGCCATATTCGGGTCACAGCGCCAATATGTCACAGCCCCGCCCCACCGCCAAGCCGCGAACCATCTCCCACGCCGCCCGCGCCCATGGTCGGCGGTTGCCGCCCCTATGGTTTACGACCCTATTGGCACAAAGCGCAGCTTCAATCCGTCCTTGGGCCGTGGGATGGGCAACAGCGCCCAATCCGGTTCATAACCCGCCTCAATCTCTATGCGATTTTGCGTCAGCACATGATGCAAAAAGATTTTCGCCTGCATATACGCAAAATGCAGCCCCAAACACATATGCGCGCCGCCACCAAAGGGCACCCACGCATATTTATGCCGCCCGCGCACTTGCTCTGGTGAAAAGCGCATCGGGTCGAATGCCTCGGGGTTTGGCCAATATTCCTCCATCATATGGGTATAAGCGGGGCTGATCCCGACACTGGTGCCAGCGGGGATTTTATACCCACCAAATTCAAAGTCCCGCAGCGCCCGCCGCGGGAAGGAAGGGACCGGCGGAATAAGGCGCAAGGACTCCTTAAAGGCCCACTCGGTCAGTTCCAAATCATTCAAACTATTATGCCCCACACCTTCGCCGGCTGGGGACACCCGCAACATTTCTTCGCGCAGACGGTCCTGCCATTCCGGATGGCGGGCCAATTCCCACATCATCGTCGACAGCGACGATGTGATGGTGTCATGCGCCGCCATCATCAGAAAAATCATATGGTCGACAATGCTATCATCGCTCAGATATTGACCATTATCATCCTTGGCACAGCAAAATTGGCTGAAAATATCTTGTCCGCCTTGCGCCCGCCGTTCGGGCACCTGCTTGGTGAAATAATCGACCAGATATTTGCGCCCTGCCACGCCGCGTCCCATAGCGGTAAAGGGCAAGGGGCGGCGGACAATGCCCACCGATGCCTGCACCATATCCACAAAGGCTTTGTTGATTTTGTCCGCCTCTGGTCCCCATGGAATACCCAAAAAGGCCGTCGCCGCCAAATCCAAGGTCAACGCCTTAATCGCTGGGTAAAAGGCAAATTCCTTGCCGCTCCACTCCGCCACCCGATGTTTAATCCCGTCATTCAGCGCCACGGCATAATATTGCATCGGCTCCGGCTTGAACGCCACCGACAGCGTTTTGCGATCCGCGCGGTGCTTTTCAAAATCCATCAACATCAAACCGCGTGGAAACAGCAAATTAAGCAGCGGTCCCCACCCCTGCTCCGATGAGAATAATTTATCGCGGTCGAACATCACCAGTTCATTGGCATCTGCGCCCAACAAGGCCACGCTGCGCCCGCCAAAGCCTGAACTGCGATACACTTTGCCATATCGGGCCACCATCTTGCGGCTAAAGCCCCGAAAGTCGCGTAAAAAGGATAAGGTGTTGCCCAATATCGGCAATCCATCCTCCCCCGGAATATGGTCCAGATTCCGGCCCACGCCGCGCGGCAACCAATGCGCCGTTTCTGGTCCAAATCGGTCTGAGGGCCACGTGCCAGATTTCCCAGCCGTGACAGTTGCTTTCCCTTGCACCGGCGCGTTCATACACTCTCTCCGCTCACTTATGCTCTTTCGCCGCAGAATATCGCCCTACTAACATCCGTGCAAGTAGCATCTGTTATGCGGCGGAATTATTCAGCCGCTATTCAACTTCCCGCCCGTAAATTCTGATTATATGAGGCTCTCCCGCCCTCCTTTTAGGAACATATCATGGCCCTCTCCTTCCCCACTATCCGAGGCCCTTTTTCCCGCTTTAAAAGCATCGCCGTTGGCACGCTCGCGCTGACCACCCTTGGCGGCTGCATGTATGATGGCGGCGTATATGGGGCCAGTGACTATGCCTCGGGCTATGCCTGCGGTAATGATTATTATTCCCAAGACCCTTATGGTTATGATGATGGCTATGGTTATGGCTGTTATGATGCGGGCGATTATCGCAGCGGATTTTTGAACATCGGCTTTGGCGGTGGCTGGTATGATGATTTTTATTATCCCGGCTATGGCACATGGATGTATGACCGTTATCAGGTCCGCCGCCCGTTAAGCGGCCATTATCTGAACTATTGGGGCGGCCGCCGCGCTTATTACCGCCATTATAACAACCGCCCGAACTATTTTCAGGGACGCCCCGTTCGGCCAGCCCCCGATTATGCCCCCAACCGCCCCGGCCAACGGCCCGATGGCATCGGTCGACCCGGCAGGCCGTCGGACGGCGTGAACCGGCCCGACAGGCCGTCCAATGGCGACAGACCCAATTGGTCGGGTCGTCCCAACCGTCCGGACCGCCCCGACGGCACCGTGCGCCCTGACCGGCCTTCTGGCGGCGACAGACCCAGCTGGTCAGGCCGCCCTAACCGTCCGGATCGCCCAGACGGCACCGCCCGCCCTACACCGCAGGTCCGTCCGGCTCCGCAGGCACGACCAGAGGCGCAGGCCCGCCCACAACGCCCAGCGCGTCCAGAGCGCGCCGAGCGGCAAGCCCGACCGGAACGCCAAGCCCGCCCAGAACGCGCAGAGCGCCCAGCGCGCGACACCCGTTATAGGCAACAAAGCGACCGCTAAAAGGCCCCCCACAAAAATGGCTCGGCAGCTTATGCTACAGAGCCATTTTTTGTGTGGCCTAAGGCATAGCCCCATCAACTGGGGGTAATCACCCCGTCGTCATCGCCCAGCACATCATGGGTGTGGGCCGACACCACTTGCGCGGCCACCAAATCACCGATCACATTCAGCACGGTGCGGCACATGTCCAGAAAACGGTCCACGCCCAGCACCAAACCAATGCCCTCTGGCGGGACGCCGACGCTGCCCAAGATCAAGGCGATCACCGGCAAAGACCCAGCCGGAACGCCTGCCGTGCCAATGCCGCCCAAAATACAGACCAGCATCACCATGATTTGCTGTTGCAACGTCAGGTCGATCCCGAAAAATTGCGCCAGAAAAATAACCGTCACGCCTTCGAACATCGCCGTGCCATTTTGGTTGGCGGTTGCGCCGATGGTTAGCACAAATCGCGCCACACGGTCCGGCAAGTGCAAACGCTCGCTCGCCACCCGCAACGATGTCGGCAAGGTCGCGTTGGACGATGCGGTGGCAAAGGCCATGACAAAGGCTTCTTGGGTTTCGCGAAAAAAAGCGACGGGCGATTTGCGCGCCACAAATTTCAAGATCAGCGGGAATACGCCAAACATTTGCAGGCCCAGCGCCAGCAACACCACACCCACATAAGCCGACAGGCGAATGATCAAGTCCCAGCCAAATTGCGACGCCAAATTGAACATGAAGCAGAAAATGGCAATCGGGGCCAATTGAATAACCAAGCCAATCAGCTTCATCGATACTTCAAAAACGCCCTCGACCACCGATTTCAAGGCGGCTGTGCGTTCATTTTGCACCAGCATCAAACCAATGCCGAAAAACAGCGCAAAGAACATGACAGCCAAAATGTCATTGGCATTCATCGCGGCAAACACATTGCTGGGCACAATGGCAACAATGGCCTCGACACCGGTTTTCGATTCCCGCGCCATGTCGGTAATGCTTTTGGCCCCATCGGCCCCTTGGGCAATCAGTTGCTTGGCCTGTGCAGGGTCAACCCCTGCCCCTGGTTGCAAGATATTCACCACCGCCAAACTGACCGCCACCGCAATGGTGGACACGACAATGGTGTAAATCAGCGTTCTGGTGCCCACGCTTTTAAGCGCCCGCATCTCGCCCATTTCCGCGACGCCGACAATCAAGGCCGACACCAGCAAGGGGATGACCAACATGAACAGCAAGCGCAGGAAAATCTGGCCAACTGGCGTTGTAAAATAGGTGGTTACATAATGCGGCCATGCGGCATCGCCGACCTGATAATGCACAAATATACCCGCCAACAGACCGGCAATAAAGCCGATCAACATACGCCATTGCAGGCGCTTGGCACGGGCTTCTTCGCTAACGTCGACCCCAGTGGCGATCGCAGCCTCTGCCATAGATTTCTCCTCATTTCTGCCGCACCAGCGCGCAGAAATATAACTGATTTTGTTACCGGCGGCCCCATATCCAGCCAACGGCCTTTGTTTTTCAATCTCTGCAAACTGGCCGATAATCGCTGCAATTACATCAAAAAATTTGCCGCGCCCGACATCAGCCGATGCCCGCATGGCGCAGCCGCCATTTCCCTAGGAAAAAAGCCCGCAAGCGATGGCTTACGGGCTTTTGAATGGATCGGATCAGCCTTGGCGATCAGCCACATTGGGCGCGGTGCAGCAATTTATGGTCCGCCAATACCAGCGCCATCATCGCTTCCACCACCGGAACGCCTCTGATGCCAACACAAGGGTCGTGACGGCCCTTGGTGATAATCTCGGTCGCTTCGCCCGCTTTGTTGATCGTCGGCACTGGCGTCAAAATGGAACTGGTCGGCTTGAACGCCACGCGCACCACCACAGGCTGGCCCGTCGAAATACCGCCCGCAATACCGCCTGCATTATTCGCCAAAAATTCGGGGCGGTTGCTGCCGTCGCTGGCGGGGCGCATCGGGTCGGCATTTTCTTCGCCGCGCAAACGCGCTGCTTCAAATCCCGCGCCAATTTCCACGCCTTTAACGGCGTTAATGCCCATCATCGCGCCCGCCAAATCGGCGTCTAGCTTGGCATAGAGCGGCGCGCCCCAACCGGCGGGAACCCCCGTCGCGACACATTCCACCACCGCGCCCAAGCTGCTGCCCGATTTGCGGGCCGCGTCCATCACGCCTTCCCAGCGCTGGGCCGCCACAGGGTCGGGACAGAAAAAGGGATTTTTGCCAATTTCGGACAATTCAAAATTGTCGCGGTCAATGGCATCGCCGCCAATTTCCGAAACCCAAGCATGAATTTGCACATCGGGAATGACCAAGCGCGCCACGGCGCCCGCCGCCACACGGCTGGCGGTTTCCCGCGCGCTGGACCGGCCACCACCGCGATAATCGCGCAGGCCATATTTGGCGTCATAGGCATAATCAGCATGACCGGGGCGATAGGCCTGTGCAATATCGCCATAATCTTTGGACCGCTGATCGACATTTTCGATCATCAGGCTGATCGGCGTGCCGGTGGTTTTGCCTTCAAAGACCCCCGACAAGATACGAACTTGGTCTGGTTCCTGCCGCTGGGTGGTGTGCCGCGACTGACCGGGGCGGCGTTGGTCCAAAAAGGGCTGAATATCCGCTTCGCTTAAGGCCAAGCGGGGCGGACATCCGTCCACAACCGCGCCAATGGCTGGTCCATGGCTTTCCCCCCAAGTGGTAAAGCGCAGCATATGACCAAAGCTGTTGATACTCATTGCCGTCCCTTAATTTTCCGCGCTGCCCTGCATCGCGGCCCCATGGCCCGCTTGGCCCATTATTCGTGATGCCGTGCCAGCAAACACCGCCAATCCCCCGATGGCACCCACATGGCCCATCGGGGATATTGGGTTATGCCAGCGCGATATCCGGCGCGTCTTCCTGCTTCATGCCAACGGTGTGATAACCCGCGTCCACATGATGGGTTTCGCCCGTCACGCCCTTTGACAGGTCGCTCAGCATATAGAGCGCCGAACCGCCGACATCGTCGATGGTCACATTGCGGCGCAGCGGCGCATTATATTCATTCCATTTCAAAATCAGGCGGAAATCCCCAATGCCGCTGGCAGCCAGCGTCTTGATGGGACCAGCCGAAATGGCGTTCACGCGAATATTTTGCGGACCATAATCATTGGCCAAATATTTCACGCTGGTTTCCAGCGCCGATTTCGCCACGCCCATGACGTTATAATGAGGGATAACCTTTTCCGCGCCATAATAGCTCAGCGTCAGCATCGACCCGCCATTGGGCATCATCGCCGCCGCACGCTTGGCCACAGCGGTAAAGCTGTAGACGCTGATATTCATGGTCAGCAGGAAATCTTCCAGACCAATATCGGCATAATGGCCGCGCAGGGCTTCTTTGTTGGTAAAGCCAATGGCGTGGACGATAAAATCAATGGTCGGCCAACGATCTGCCAATTTGGCAAAGGCGGCGTCCAGATTATCCATGTCCGACACATCGCAGTCGATCAGGAAATCACAACCCAATTGTTCGGCCAGCGGCTTTACCCGCTTTTCCATCACTTCGCCTTGATAGCTGATCGCCAATTCAGCGCCAGCAGCCTGCAACGCCTTGGCGATGCCCCAAGCAATGGACTTGTCATTGGCCAAGCCCATGATCAACCCGCGCTTGCCTTGCATCAGACCTGTCATTCATTTTCTCCGGCGGAATCAATTCGCAAAATTAACATCTTCTTCGCGCCCCATAACGTCATGGCCCAAATCCTCAACCTCCACCAGCGCGGCATTTAGCTCGGCACCCATCACAATACCCAGCCCAACCAGATGGAAAAAGAACAAAGCCACCATCACACCGGCCATGCTGCCATAGGTCATATCATAGCTTAAAAGCCCAGCCAGCAAGGGCGGAAGCGCCATAGTGACCGCAATCCACCACAAGGTGGTGAACAAAGCACCCGGCCATTTGGGACATTGTTTCAAATGGCGGAATTTTGATGGAGTGAGACCATAAAACAACAGAAATATCGCCAAAAACATACCGAGACCCGACACCAGACGCGGCAATAGGATCGACCCGAAATTTTCCAACATGTCTGGCAAAAAGGCCATCAAAAATTGTTCAACGCCCGAAATCAGCACCTGCGCGCTGAAACTGATCAGCAACAAAATCACCGCGCCGAATATCACGCCGATCGACAATAAACGGTAATGAAAAATGCTGCGGCTGGCCTGAACACCATAAGCACGGCGCAAAATATCGCGGATGGTTTCGACCAAACTGCCCACGCTCCACAGCGCCACAATCGCGCCAAGCCACAAAAATATTCCGGTGCGCGCGCTCATCGCTTCGCGAATCGGAACGGCCAAGGTTTCCGCCACCGCGGGGGGCATGGTCGATAGAACCGCCTCAATGGCTTGCTCCCCCCCCTCTCCGCCGCCCAGCAGGCTGAGCACAGCGGCAATCAGGATGAAAAAGGGAAATAAAGCGATCAGGGATAAATAGGCCAAATTGCCCGCGTGAATGACGCCGTCCGTGAAGGTGCCAACCACCACCCGTTTCGTCACTTGGAAAAAGCGCGTGCCGGGGCCGACACGCTCTTTGCCCTTTTCAATCAACCCCTCCGCCCGCGCGACCAATTTGCGTTTCTTCGCCGCATTGGCGCGCGCTTCCAGCGAATGGGGCGATTGGCCTTGGGTCATCCTATGCTCCCGTTACACCCCAAGGTCCGCGCGCACCGCGCGATCATCGTCCCACTGGTCCACAAATTGCGCCAGCGCCGCATCTTGTGCCGGAATGTCGATCATCAATCGCACCAACTGATCCCCGCGTCCGCCGGACTTTTGGCTATAGCCCTTGCCCTTCAAACGCATCACACGGCCAGAGGTTGACCCTGCGGGAATGGACAGCATCACCGCGCCGTCCACGGTGGGAACTTTCACCTTCGCGCCCTTCACCGCTTCGCGCAGCGAAATGGGCAGGTCCAAACGAATATGGTCGCCGTCGCGCACGAAAAACGCATGGTCCCGCACCGTGATGGTCACAATGCCATCGCCATTGCCGCCCGGCCCCGGTTGGCCCTTGCCGCCCAAGCGCATTTGGGTGCCGGTTTCGACGCCCGCAGGCAATTTCAAATCAATCGTGCTGCCGCTCGCCAGCGTGATACGCTGGGGGGCCTGTACGGCTGCATCCTCGAACGACACCGCCAAGCGATAGGCGACATTGGCGCCCTTGGGCGGCGGCGCGCTGCGCCCACCCCCAAATCCGGAAAATCCGCCGCCGCCACCGCCGCGACCGCCAAATAAGCCTTCGAAAATATCGCCAAAATCCGCGCCTTCGCCGCCAAAACCGCCGCGACCACCGCCGCCGCCGCCGAAACCACCCCCAAAGGGCATGGCCGGATTGCCGTCGGCATCAATTTCGCCGCGATCAAATTGGGCGCGTTTCGTCTTGTCCGACAACAGATCATAAGCACTAGTGACGGTGGAAAAACGTTCCGCCGCTTTGGGATTATCTTGATTGCGATCGGGGTGCAGTTCTTTCGCCAATTTGCGATATGCGGACTTAATCTCTGCTTCGCTGGCGCTACGTGCGACGCCCAGAGTGGAATAAGGATCTGCCATATAATACCTGTTGCCCGATAAATCTTTGGCCGTGAAGGCCATTATTGCGCCCGATGTGGTCATCACGCGCCAAACGGTCAAGGTCGCACCGTCACCTTCATCCCAAAACATGCCAAATAAGCATCAATATTAACCGTCTTTCTTGCTCGACCCGAAAATTGTCATCCGATATGCACGTCGCATGACAATAGATCCTTTCGCCCTGTTCGACATTTGGTTTGCCGAAGCACGGGCCAGCGAACCCAATGACAGCAACGCCATGGCGCTTGCCACCACCACGCCCGATGGCCATCCATCGCTGCGCATGGTCCTGCTCAAGGGGCATGGGCCGGACGGTTTTGTTTTTTACACCAACCTCGACAGCCGCAAGGGCGGTGAATTGGCCGCCAACCCGCATGTCGCCTTGCTGTTCCATTGGAAAAGCCTGCGCCGCCAAATCCGCATCGAAGGGGCGGTGGCCCCTGTCGCCGACAGCGTCGCCGATGCCTATTTCGCAACGCGCAGCCGCGACAGCCAGCTTGGCGCATGGGCCAGCGACCAAAGCCGCCCCTTGGACAATCGCGCGACATTCGAACAACGCTTTGCCGACATGCAGACGCGCTTTGACGGCCAAGACGTGCCCCGCCCGCCGCGCTGGTCGGGTTGGAACGTCACCCCCGCCCGCATGGAATTTTGGCAAGACCGCGAATTTCGTTTGCATGAACGCACCCAGTTCAACCGCCAAGCGGACGGCGGCTGGACCAGCGGACTGCTGTTTCCATGAGCTGGCGTCGCCTTCCCTTCACCCAAATTGACGCCTTTACCGACAAGGCTTTTGGCGGCAATCCGGCCGCCATCATCCCGCTTGATGAATGGCTAAGCGACGGGGTGTTGCAAGCCATTGCCGCCGAAAATAATCTGTCGGAAACGGCCTTTCTGGTCCCCGACGACAGCGAGGGGGCGGATTATGAACTGCGCTGGTTCACCCCGCAAACCGAGGTGCCCTTGTGCGGCCATGCCACCTTGGCCAGCGCGCATATGCTGCTGTCCAGCGCGCAGTGGCGCAGCGACATGCGCTTTCGCACCCGCTCATCAGGCATATTGACGGTCCGACGCGACGAAGACCAGCTCTATCACCTCAGCCTGCCTGCCTTTCGCGCGACCCCGACGCCGCAGGATGATCTGGTATCGGTGCTGGGCGTCCAGCCGCTGGAAACATTGGGCTATGAAGACCGATTTGCCCTGATCATTCTGGAATCAGCGGTACAAATTCGGGCGCTGTCGCCGGACTTTGACCGGCTTCGTCCCTTGGGCCGACAGCAAATCATTGTGTCCGCGCGCGGCGATGGCGACCCATCCGGGGCCGACGTCGTCAGCCGCGTTTTCATTCCCGGCATTGGTCTCAACGAAGATCCGGTCACCGGATCGGCGCATTGCGTGCTGACGCCTTATTGGACCGCCCGTTTTGGCCGCGACAGCTTCAATGCTTACCAAGCCAGCAAGCGCGGCGGCCATATTGGCTGCACCATGTTCAGTGGTCGGGCGGAATTAAGCGGCCGCTGCGTGACCATCATCACCGGCGAATTTCACCTGTAACGCACCCTGCGCAGGTGCATGGCGAACCCATGCGCCTGCCTACAGGCTTTCCACCAAATCCGCCAAACGGCGGCGCAGCATTGGAAATTCTTCGTCCCTTGTCACGCCCAGCCGCACCACGGTCACGCGCTGGGATGGCGATACGATAATATATTGCCCCTGATGCCCAATGGCAGCGAACAGGTCGTTCGGGCCGCGCTGGGGCCATAAGGCGGCATCCGAACCCGCCGGACGTTTGCGGTTCAACCATATATGCCCGCCATAGCCAGCATCACCCGGGGACGGTGTCAGCATGAAATCAATCCACGCATCGGGCAACAAACGCTGACCATTGGCCACGCCGCGATGGCGCAAAAATTCTCCAAAGCGGGCATAATCCCGCGCCGTAGCGTGCATGATCGACCCGCCAATCATCGTGCCCTTTGCGTCAAATTCCGGCGTCAGGCTGGTCATGCCCAACGGCTGCGCCAAACGCCCGCGCACAAATTCCAACACGGCATCGCGGCGCGTGACAGCATTTTGTGAAGGCGTCAGGGTTTGCGCGATCAGGTCCGACAAAATCACGCTGGTCGGGGTGCTGTAATTAAAAACCTCCCCCGCCGCCGCGACCGCTGGCTTGCTTTCGGCATAGGCCGCCATATCGCGCGCACCCGCGCCAAATAGCATGGCGGTGGTGTCCGCTTCCCAAATCGGGTCGCCGCTTTCGCGATGCTCCAGCCCCGATGCCATATGCAGCAAATCACGCAGGCTGATATTCCCGCGCGGATCGCCGCTATTCTGCCATGCCTCCACCGGCACAGGTCCATCCAGCGCCAAACGCCCGTCCGACACCAATATGCCCACCAGCACCGCCGTAATGCTTTTCGCCATCGACCAGCTAATCAACTTGGTTTGCGCGTCAAATCCTTCGGCATAGCGTTCATAAACCAGCTTGCCGTCGCGCATCACCAACAAGGCCCGCGTGGTGCCCAATTTTTCATCGTCGGAAAATAGCAAATCCGCCGCATTGCGAATCGCGCTCGGCAGCGCAGGCCCTTGGGGCAGGCTGTTGTCAGCCACCCTCTGGACTTGGCCCGCCGCGACTTGGTCCACCGCATGATCGCCCGCCGCACTGTCCAAGCCGCCCAATCCAGCAGCATTGGCGTGCGCCAACGGGTCTGGTGCGGCTTCTGCCGTCCCAATCCACTGCGCTGCGGACCAACCCGCAACCGCCAACAGCGCCGCACTTGCCAGCATGAATTTTTTCGTGATCATAGGGTGGGTGACTAACATGTATCCCCCCGATCCGGCAACGCCGCAGCCCAATGTAAATCCCGCGCCCCCTGCCCGCGATACGGCACCGGCCTTTGTGCCCGCCCGTCGCGCGCGTCAATCGCGGGGTTGTTTGCCATGGGTGCTGCTGATTGCCGTCATGCTGACGGGATATGGCGTCTGGAAATTTCCGGCATTCAAGGCCCAAGCCGAATTGGGGGCCAGCTATGCCGCGCGCATGGGCTGTTCCTGCCGCTATGTGCAGGGCCGCGATATCAATAGCTGCGAAGCCGATTTTGAACCGGGCATGGAATTGATTTCGCTGACCGATGATCCGGAAACCAAAAGCGTGATCGGCCGCGCGCCCTTAATGGCGTCCCGCACCGCCCGCTATGCGGGGCCGTCAGGCTGTTTGCTGCTGCCCGCCGAATAAAGACCAAGGGACAGGGGGCGGCGCAAGCGGCGCGCGCGTCCCCTCCCCATCCATTCATCACGCAGCCCCCTTAGGCAATTAGGCCCTCAGGCGGTCGCCTCCAAAAATTGCTCTATTTCCGCATTGACCCGCTCGGCGGCTTCCCATGGCACAAAATGGCCGCAATCCGGCACTTGGGCGATACGCAAATTGGGGATCAGCGCCTCCATCCCATCCAAATTGCACGGCGGTAAAGCCACATCATCCATCGCCCAAATCACCAAGGTCGGTATGGCCAGCTTTGGAAAGTCAATGGCAGGCGGCTCGGCATAAGGGGCGTCCATATCCGGCACATTCACCGGCGAAGCGCGATACCAATTGATCATGCCAAAACATGTATCCCGATCTTCCCAATCGGCGCGCAGCCGTTCAATTTCTTCGGGTGGGTTCACACCGCCGCTCGGCACCCGATCGGCAAAGGCGCGGATCAACAGCCCCGCAATGCCATGCTCACGAATCAAGCCATCATTGGACGTATCCCGAAACACCCGCATATATTGGCTCGAGGCGCGCTGCTCCGCATTGGTCAGCAACAATCGCTGGAAAATCGCCGGATGCGGCGCATTGGCAATGATCGCCCGCGTCACGCGCCCTGCCCATGCAGGGTTCGGCCCGCCCGCTTGCCCAGCCAGCGCGACGCCCCATGCAATGGCACCGCCCCAGTCATGACCAACGACGGTAAAATTCTGCACATCCAGCGCGTCCGCCAGCGCGAAAATATCCGCCACCAGCTTATCCGGCGTATAATCTGCCACGACTTGCGGCTTGGATGATCCGCGATAGCCGCGCTGATCGGGCGCAATGCAGCGATAACGGCCCGACAAATGCAGCAATTGGTGCCGCCATGTTCGGTGGGATTCAGGAAAACCATGCAGGAAAATCAGCGTCGGGGCCTGTTTCGGTCCCAAATCGACCACATCCAATTCCACACCGGTCGACAGGGCCACACGCTGCTGCTGAAAATCACCGATCATCCGTCTCTCCCAAGCCTTATTTTTTATGCCTGAGCCGCCAGTCTGCCCCGCTCCCCAATGCTTGGCAAGAGGCAGGCCTGCGCCGCTACGGCAAGGCGGAAAGCCTGCGCGCCGCACATAAAAATGGCGGAGCCAAGCCTGCGCCCGCCCCGCCAACCGCCGATGTGATGCTAGGGTCAGGACCCTAGAGTCCTGCCCTCAGCTTTCTTCCGGCGTGATCGCCTTAATCGCCAGCGCATGCACCCGATTGCCGGGCAAATCGCCCAAGGCTTTGTTCACGCTGCGTTGGCGCGCCACGCGGTTCATCCCCGCAAATCCCGCCCAAATGATCGTCAGGCTGAAATGCGATTCCCCGCTGCCATCATCACCCATATGGCCATGATGCTGGGCGCTATCGTTGCTCAAATGAAATTTTGCGTCAGGAAATGCAGCGCTTAGCATCGCTGTCATCTCGGCTTCTACTGGACCTTTTTGTGTCATTCCGCCATGTTGGGGACGAAAGACACACATGACAAGCCCTCGACACGATCGTTTTCACGGCCGCGTAATGCGCGATGCCGACTGCACTGTTCCCGGTTGCCGCGAAGCCGGTGAATTCCGCGCCCCCTTGCGCCACCATATCAGCCAAGACGGCCCGCCCGCCTATCGCTGGCTATGCTTGGACCATGTGCGCCAATTTAACGCGGGCTATGATTTTTTCGCGGGCATGAGCGACGAAGAAATTTATGCCGCCCAATCCCCCATGGCCGGATGGGAAAGCGAAACCCGCGCCTTTCGCGCGGCGGGCAGCGCCGATCTGCCACCGCGCTGGGCCGATTTCAAAGACCCAATGGACGCTTTGGGCGGGCGTTTTCGCGAACGGATGGACGAGGCACGCCGCGAAGCCGCCGACCCGCGCTTTACCCGCGAAGAACATCGCGCGTTAAAATTGCTACAATTGGACGGATCTGCCGACCGCAGCATCCTGCGCCGCCGCTATGCCGAACTGCTGCGCCAATATCATCCCGACCGCAACGGCGGGGATCGCCGCTTTGAGAAACGGCTGACAGAGGTGATGGAGGCCTATCAATTGGTCAAAAAAGCACGGGCCTTTGCATGACAGCGATTTGCAATAAGCGTTGCAACGCCGAACTCAGCACGATACCGACATCGCACGGCATGGCGAATATCTGCTGAGCCGCTCTCTTTTCTGCTTCGCTGGATGATAAAATGACCGATATTCCGAACAGTCTTGCCGATCACCATGGAACGACGCTGCTGCCAGCGCCGGATACAGAGGTGAGCGCGCGCGAGATGTTTGGCGTGGATATCGACATGATGGTCCCAGCCTTCAGCGAAGCCGACAGCCGCGTTCCCGATCTCGACCCCAATTATGTGTTCGATGGTGACACCACTTTGGCGATCCTCGCTGGCTTTAAATATAATCGCCGCGTGATGGTTCAAGGCTATCATGGCACCGGCAAATCCACCCATATTGAACAGGTTGCGGCGCGCCTGAAATGGCCGTGCATCCGCATCAACCTCGACGCGCATATCAGCCGTATCGATTTGGTGGGCCGCGATGCCATCGTCCTCAAGGACGGCAAGCAAGTCACCGAATTTCGCGAAGGTTTGCTGCCTTGGGCGCTGCAAACCCCCACCGCTTTGGTCTTCGACGAATATGACGCGGGCCGGCCGGATGTGATGTTCGTTATCCAGCGCGTGCTGGAAACCGAAGGCAAGCTGACGCTGCTCGACCAGAATCGCGTCATTCGCCCCAACCCGCATTTCCGCTTGTTCGCCACCGCCAATACCGTGGGCCTTGGCGACACCAGCGGCTTGTATCATGGCACACAGCAAATCAACCAAGGCCAGATGGACCGTTGGAACATTGTCGTGGCGCTAAACTATCTGCCCGCTGCGGTGGAAAGCCAAGTCATCCTTGCCAAGGTTCCGGCCGCTGACAACGCCACCGTTGCCAATATGGTCAAGGTCGCGGAACTGACCCGCCAAGGCTTTATCAATGGCGATATTTCCACGGTCATGAGCCCGCGTAGCGTGATTAGCTGGGCGCAAAACGCCGAAATTTTCAACAATATCGGCTTTGCGTTCCGCCTGTCCTTCCTCAACAAATGCGACGAGGCAGAACGGGTGATTGTGGCCGAATATTATCAGCGCGTCTTTGGCGAAGACCTGCCCGAAAGCATTGTTGCCCGATGAAGCCTAGCCGCCTTATCACGGCGGCTATCGCCGCCTTCAGCCTCAGCGGCTGTGTCTCGGCGGTTTCTTATGGCGACGTGCCCCATCAAGATTATGTGGCCGACCCCCGCTGCGACCCGCAGCCGGGGAACGCGCCCAGCATCAACGGGTCACAAACCCTGTTTTTCGTGACCAGCCGCTTGCCCGATTGCCGGTCTAGCGACTTGTCCTTGCTGCATCATCGCGGCGACCGCGTCCGCTATGGCCGCTTTGCCGAACCGCGTGTGGTCCTGCGCGACAATAAAGAAAAGCTGCACACCGACATTGGCTTTGAGGCCGAAAGCGATTGGTGGAATGAACTAGAGGCCGTGGCCAACCGCCGCGAAGGGCGCGTCTTGCTCTATGTTCACGGCTACCGCGAAAATTTCGACTCGACATCCAAAGACACCGCGCAAATCGCGCGGATGACGCAATTTGACGGGCCAGTGATCAGCTATACTTGGCCATCACAGGGCAAGTTGCTCAGCTATGTCGCGGACGAAACCAATATGGTGCATGACATCACCAATTTTCGCATATTTTTGCGCAAATTGGCGGAACAGCCATGGGTGAAAGAAATCACACTCGTCGCCCATTCCTTGGGGGCGCGCTTGGCCCTGCCCGCGATTATTGCCGTCGATGCCAATGCCGCCAGCGCGGACAGCAGCAATATCAGCAACATCATCTTGGCATCGCCCGACATTGACCGCGAAAGCTTTGAACGCGACATTGCCAGCGACATTTTGTCCGCGCGCCGCGTCGCCCGCGACCGCCGCATTACCATCTATTTATCATCCAAGGACCGTGCGCTGTCGGTATCCCGCACCCTGCACGGCTATCCGCGTCTTGGCTCGCCTTATTGCTTTGACCCATTTCAGGCCGCCGACCTCAAGTCCAAGAGCCTGCCGGAACGCTGTTATGTCCGCGCCATTGATGGGCTGACCGCCATTGACACCAGCGATGTGTCGCGCGGTTCATCCGGCCACAGCGATTTTCTATCCAGCGCCGAGGCATGCCGTGATTTCATCGACGTCATCGCCGGCAAGCGCACCCGCCCCGAACGCCATGCCAGCGCGTTTAACAATGTCTTCTTACTCAGCGGCAATCCCAAGATGAAGGGCGACGAACATCGCCAAATCTGCAGCCGTAAAAAAGGCGGCGACCCCGAATAAATTTGGTTCAGCCAAACCCGCACATGATGGCCATGTCGGCCAACCATAAACGCGCACCTTCGGACCGCCACAAAAAATAGCCCGCCACCGCCGCGCCGATAAAAATCAGCGCCGCGACGGTGTCTTGACGGGCGATTTTCACGCCGTCGCCGCCCGCAAATTGCGGTCCGAAATCGGCAGGTGCAGCAACAAGGCCGCAAAGCCCAAGGCAATCGACAGGCCCCACATCACATCATAGCTGCCGGTCGCATCGAAAATCAGGCCGCCCGCCCACGCCCCAAAGAAACTGCCGATCTGGTGGCTCAGGAACACAATGCCATAGAGCATCGACAAATGTTGAATACCGAAAATCCGACCCACCAAGCCGCTGGTCAGCGGCACCGTGCCCAGCCACAAAAAGCCCATGCCCGCCGCAAAGGCCAAGGCGCTGACTTGGGATAATGGCACCAATAAAAAGGCGATAATCACCAGCGACCTTGTGCAATAAAGCGCGGACAGAACATATTTTTGCGGCAATTTATCGCCCAAGCGCCCGAACACATAGCTGCCAAAAATATTGAACAAGCCAACCAGCGCCAACACCTTGGCCCCAATCGCCACGCCCAACCCCTTGTCATCCAAATAGGCGGGCAAATGGGTGGCGATGAACGCAATATGGAATCCGCACACAAAGAATCCGGCATTAATCAACCAATATCCCCGATGACCCAGCGCTTCTTTCAGCGCCGCTGATGCGCTCAGCGGTACGATGGTCGGGGCGCCGGATATGGGGCTGGCGGGCCGATCCACGCGGCCCGCAACGCCGACAGCCAACACGCCCACGGCGGCCATCATCGCCGCCATCACCAACAAGGTCTGCTGATATCCCAAATCGCCCATCATCATCGATGCCAAGGGAACGACCAAAAATTGGCCCAGCGACCCACCGGCTGTCACCATGCCAAAGGCACTGCTGCGCTTTTCCGGTGGCACCACGCGGCCCACCGCGCCCAACACGACGACAAAGGTCGTCGCCGATTGCGCCGCACCGATTAACAAGCCAAATCCTAAATGCAGGCCCATCGCATCACTGGCCCATGCCGACGCGGCCAGCCCCAGCGCATAGAGCAGCGCGCCAACCAACACGACGCGTCCCGCGCCATGTTTATCCGCCAAGGCCCCGACAAAGGGTTGCACCAAACCGAACAACAGATTTTGCAGCGCCATCGCCAAACCAAAATCCGTGCGGCTAATGCCAATTTCCATGCTCATTTGCGGCAGGAACAAACCAAAGCTTTGGCGAATGCCCATGGCAATGGTGACAATAAACGCGCCACAAAGGATGACAATCCAAGGCTTTTTCATCGACATATTCATTGTTGCGCCTTGCGCGCTGCGCCCCGCATCGTCAAGCAAAGCCCGCCAAGGCACATCTTTCCCTTTTCACGCGCCACCAAAGCGGGTTACAGCCGTTTTATGTCTGCGTCTTCTCCTCTCGATGATTTCAAGGCGGCCCTTTCCGGCGTCGCGCGCGCCATAACCCGCGATGCGGAAGTGGAAGTGGGCTTCACCGCCGACACGCCCATTGTCGTGGGAAAACAAATTAAGGTCCCTACCCCGTCGCGCAGCCTACCGGCGGAACAAGTGGCCGAAGCACGCGGATTCGCCGACAGCCACGCCCTGCGCATGCGCCACCACAGCGAGAAACTGCACAACCAAGCTCGCCCCAGCGAAGCGGTGGCGGCCGCCGCTTTCGACGCGATGGAACGTGTCCGTGTCGAAGCATTGGGCGCGCGCCAAATGGCGGGCATGCGAAGCAATTTATCCGCAGCGCTAAAAATGCGGATGCGGTCCGACCCCATCACCCGCGCCTCCACCCGCGACGATGTGCCGATTTCCAGCGCCATCGAATTGCTGCTGCGCGAAAAATTGACCGGCGACCATCCGCCATCGGGCACCGAAACCGGCCTGTCGATGGTCCGCGAATGGATCAGTCAGGATGCGGGCGCCGATTTCACCGCGCTTTCCTTGTTGATTGACGATCAACAAGCCTTTGCCGAAACCGCCAAATTGGCACTACGCCATCTGGATTTGATCAAATCCGATGACCAAAGCCCGCAAGAGGCTGGGGACGAAGATAGCGAAGAAGAAACACCCCATAGCGAAGAACAAGAAGCCGAAGACGAAAGCGATGACGGCGGCAGCGGCGAAAGCGAAGCAGAAGCTCGCCCCGAATCTTCTGGCGACCAAAGCGATGACGGCGACAGCGAATCCGACGATCAAGAAATGGAAGCCGACGGCGACCCCGAAATGGGCGGCGATGGGGACGAGGGCATGTTGCCCACCCGCCCCAACCGCATGCCGACCGACATTCCCCATTTCAACTATTCCACCTTCACCGAAAAACATGACGAGGTGATCGCCGCGACCGAATTGTGCGACCACGAAGAACTGACCCGTCTGCGCGCTTATTTGGATCAACAGCTTCAGCCGCTGCAAAGCGCGGTCACCAAATTGGCCAACCGCCTGCAACGCCGCCTGATGGCCCAGCAAAACCGCGCATGGGACTTCGACCAAGAAGAAGGGCAGCTTGACGCCGCGCGCCTTGCCCGCATCGTCGTCTCCCCCGGTTCCTCGCTCAGCTATAAAATCGAACGCGACACCGATTTCCGCGATACGGTGGTAACGCTGCTGCTGGACAACAGCGGTTCGATGCGCGGCCGCCCGATCAGCATCGCGGCAATCAGCGCCGACATTCTCGCCCGCACACTGGAACGTTGCGGGGTCAAGACCGAAATTTTGGGCTTTACCACCCGCACATGGAAAGGCGGGCAAAGCCGCGAGGATTGGCTGGCCGCTGGCCGTCCCCCCGCACCGGGCCGCCTGAATGACCTGCGCCACATTATCTACAAGCCTGCAGACGAACCCTATCGCCGCGCCCGTAAAAGTTTGGGCCTGATGATGCGCGAAGGCTTGCTGAAAGAAAATATCGATGGCGAGGCGCTGGCATGGGCGCACAGCCGCATCATCAACCGTCCCGAAGACCGCCGCATTTTAATGGTCATTTCCGATGGCGCACCGGTGGACGACAGCACTTTATCGGTCAACCATGGTGCCTATTTGGACCAACATTTGCGCCAAGTGATCGACTGGATTGAAAATAAATCGCCAGTCGAACTTTGCGCCATTGGTATCGGCCACGACGTCACCCGCTATTACAGCCGCGCTGTCACCATTATGGACGCCGAACAATTGGGCGGCACCATGGTCGAACAATTGGCCGGACTATTTGATATAAACTAAAGTATAGGAAATTTATTCGGTAAAGTATAAATATTCTGACCGTCTATTTTACCCTGTTCATTTGGTTAAAACATCTCTAACTCTCTCCACACTCTGGGGGGAGGATATCGGTGTTTTTCGCAACCGCAAGTATGGCCGCATGGCTGTTTTTCACAGCCAGCCTATCCGAACCAGTTCCCGATTCCCTGCCTGATCCGGCCCCCACTTCCGCGCCAGCACCTCCGGCGGCCACCCTGCCCGACACCGCGCCTAGCGCCCCGTCTGCGGATCAGATTCTCTTGCCCAGCGGGACAGAAGTGGTCGTTCGCGTCGACGAACCCGTCAGTTCCAAAACCCATGTCGCTGGCAATTTCTTCAAAATCTCGCTGGCCGAACCGGTCATCTATCAACATCAGATCATCATTCCCGCTGGCGCACAGGGCGAGGGTCAGGTGGTCCACGCCTCGAAACCACAATTTGGCGGCAAAGCGGGGGAGCTTATTCTGGCCGCACGCTATGTCGTCCATCAAGACAAGAAGGTCCCCCTTCGCGGCTTTCAATTGGGGGCAGAGGGTGGGTCCAATCAACGTTTGGCCAATGCTGCCGCCATCTTTGTTGCCGCCCCGCTGCCCTTTGTCATCACAGGCCGAAGCGCCGTCGTTCCGTCCGGCATAACCGGCATCGCCAAACTCAAAGACCCTATCCTAACCGATGCGCTTGCCCACGCCATTCCCTTGGCCCTTGAAGCCTCCATCCAAGCAGGCCCCATCAACGCAGCTCCCATAGAAACCAAGGACGGCGACGCCCCACCAGACAGCACAGAAAATTCCATCGAAGCATCAGACATTTAACAAGGGGGAAAAATGTTGAACAAATTTCTAATCACCGCATTGGCCATCGCTGCGACCACCGCCATGCCGGCCACCATGGTGCAATCCGCCATGGCGGCCGCACCCGCCGCGCCAAAGGTCGCCAAGATCATTCCCGCGCCGCCGGCTGGCAAAGGCCAAATCGTCTTTTACCGCAGCGGCGGTTCGGGCATGATGCTGGGCTGCGGCGTCAACACGCAAGGCGAGCGCATCAGCGCGCTGGGCGCAGGTCGCTATTTCATCCTGCCGGTGGAACCGGGCGCTCTAAGCTACACCGTCAAAAGCGAAGCCACAGACAGTTTAACGCTCGAAGTTGGCCCCGATGAAACGGCTTATGTCAAATGCTCGATCAAAATGGGCATCGTCGTCGGTCGCCCCGATCTGGCGCTGGGCAGCAAGGATGATTTTGATCAACGCAGCCCGAAACTAAAATATGTCGACGCCGATGACGTTGGCCCATTGGTGCTCGCCAATCCCGCATCACTCATCCCAACGCTCGCCGTCACTACCACAGAAGCGGCCGACACGACCGAATAAGATCATATGGTTAACCTAAGCTGTTAAATCTGACACCATATTGATCTGGTAAAAATCTTCCCCTGCATTACGATCCGCCCTCAGACAGAGCAGGGCTGACCGCACAGCGTTGCAGGGGGAGATTTACCATATGACCAAAGCATCCGATCTGTTCATTCAATGTCTGGAACAAGAAGGCGTTGAATATATTTTCGGCGTCCCTGGCGAAGAAAATCTGGACTTTCTCGACAGCCTGTCTCGCTCGAAACAAATCAAGATGATCCTCACCCGCCACGAGCAAGGCGCTGGGTTCATGGCCGCAACCTATGGCCGCCACACTGGCAAAACCGGCGTATGCTTGGCCACCTTGGGGCCGGGGGCGACCAATTTCGTCACGGCTGCCGCCTATGCCCAATTGGGCGGCATGCCGATGCTGATGATCACGGGTCAGAAACCGATTAAAAAGTCGAAACAAGGCCGCTTCCAAATTTTGGATGTCGTCCGCATGATGGGACCGATCACCAAATTCACCCATCAAATGGCCAGCAGCGACAATATCCCCAGCCGCGTCCGCGAAGCCATTCGCTTGGCCGAAGAAGAAAAACCGGGCGCCACCCATATTGAATTGCCCGAAGATATTGCGGACGAACATACGGACAGCGTCCCCCTGACGCCCAGCCATGTCCGCCGCCCCACCGCCGATGCCAAATCGGTACGCGCCGCCGTCAAGCAAATTGAACAATCCAAAGCCCCCGTATTGGTCATTGGCGCAGGGGCCAACCGCACCATGACCAGCCGGATGTTGATGCAATTCATCGAAAAAACCGGCATTCCCTTCCTCACCACCCAATTGGGCAAGGGCGTGGTGGACGAACGCCACCCGAAATTTCTGGGCTGTGCCGCTTTGTCGTCCGGCGATTTCGTCCACCGCGCGGTCGAAGCATCCGATTGCATCATCAACATCGGCCATGATGTGATCGAAAAACCGCCCTTCTTCATGCGCCAAAACACGCCCGATATGGATGAAGGACCAACCGTCATCCACATCTCCACCCGCACCGCCGAGGTAGACCCTGTTTACTTCCCGCATATCGAGGTGATCGGCGACATCGCCAACGCCATGTGGCAGATCAAGGAAGATATCGTCCCCAATGGCGGCTGGAAATTCGACCATATGCTGGCCTTCCGCCAAGCAGAGGTTGACCATACCACCCCCTTGGAACAAGACGCCCGCTTCCCGATTTTCCCGCCCTTTTTGGTGCGCGCCGTTCGCGATGTCATGCCCGATGACGGCATCATCTGCTTGGACAATGGCGTGTATAAAATTTGGTTCGCGCGCGGATATACGGCTTATCGCCCCAATACGGTGTTGCTGGACAATGCGCTAGCGACCATGGGCGCGGGCCTGCCCTCGGCCATGATGTCCGCCATGCTCTATCCCGAACGGCGGGTGATGGCGATTTGCGGCGACGGCGGTTTCATGATGAACAGTCAGGAAATGGAAACGGCGGTGCGCCTCGGCCTCAACCTCACCATCTTGATTTTGAACGACAATAGCTATGGCATGATCCGCTGGAAGCAAGCCAATATGGGCTTTAAAGATTGGGGCCTCAGCTATGGCAACCCCGATTTCGTCAAATATGCCGAAAGCTATGGCGCGCACGGCCACCGCGCCACCAGCGCCGAACATCTGAAGCAACTTTTGGCCGAAACAGGCGCTACCAAGGGTGTCCACCTGATCGAGGTTCCGGTCGATTACAGCGAGAATGACCAAATTTTGAACATCGACATCAAAAATCTGTCGAAGAAATTATAATCCACACCCTTATCCCCTTGGGGCGGGAGCCTATGTCATGCCGTTAAAGCCAGTCTATCCCTTATATTTGAACAATAAAGCCGTTCAGCCTAACCAAGATTTGGCGGTCACGGACAAATATAGCGGCGACATTGCCTTTCACACCGCGCTCGCCACGCCCGATATCATCGACGAAGCCATAACGGGGGCGGTGCGCGCCGCCCCCGCTATGGCGCGCCTCGCCAGCTATGAACGCCAAGCGGTGCTGAACCACTGCGTCACCCAATTTCAAGCCCGCGCCGACGAATTGGCCTATGCCCTGTGCGTCGAGGCTGGAAAGCCGATTAAGGATAGCGAAGGCGAGGTCAGCCGATTGATCGACACCTTCCGCATCGCCGCCGAAGAAGCCCCGCGCATTTATGGCGAGGTGCAACCGCTGGACATATCACCCCGTTCCCGCGCCTATATGGGCATGTGGAAGCGCGTCCCCATCGGCCCGTGCAGCTTCATTTCCCCTTTCAACTTTCCGCTCAATCTCGCCGCGCATAAAATTGCGCCGGCCATTGCAGCGGGCTGTCCCTTTGTGCTGAAACCCGCCAGCAAAACCCCGCTGGGCGCGCTGATTATCGGCGAAATTTTGGCCGAATGCGATATTTTGCCCGAAGGCGCGTTTTCCATCCTACCCGCCAGCCGCGATGGCGCGGACCTGTTCACCACCGATGACCGTTTGAAATTGCTGTCCTTCACAGGCTCCCCCGCCGTGGGTTGGGATCTCAAGGCCAAAGCGGGCAAGAAAAAGCTGGTGCTGGAACTCGGCGGCAATGCCGCTGTGGTGGTCGACAAAGACGCCGACCTTCAACACGCACTCGAACGCATCATATTTGGCGCTTTTTACCAATCGGGCCAAAGCTGCATCGGGGTTCAGCGGATCATCATCCACGCCGATATTTACAACGAATTTCGCGCCATGCTCGTCGCAAGAACCAATACCTTGGTGGCGGGCGACCCGCATGACCGCAATACCTTCATCGGCCCGATGATTTCCGAAAGCGAAGCGAAACGGCTGGAGGGCTGGATTAACAGCGCCGTCGCGGGCGGGGCCATATTGCTGACCGGCGGCACCCGCAAAGGCGCGATGCTGGATGCGACCTTGTTGGAAAATGTCGGCTCCGACCAAGATGCCTACCGCGAAGAAGCCTTTGGCCCGCTGGCCATTTTGTCCCAATTCACCGATTGGGACGATGCCATCGAACAGGTCAACAACAGCAAATATGGCCTGCAAGCGGGCCTGTTCACCAATGATATTCACAAGGCGCTGAACGCGTGGGACGATCTGGATGTCGGCGGCGTGGTGATTAATGACGTCTCCTCCTTCCGCGTCGACAATATGCCCTATGGCGGCGTGAAAGACAGCGGCTTGGGCCGCGAAGGGGTGCGCTTCGCGATCGAGGATATGACCGAAATTCGCAACATGGTCATTTTACGCAATCGCTAAACAAGCTTTCCCCTAAACAGCGCTTCACCCCGACGAGTTTTTCACAATTGTGAAAGATGCTTTCCCAGCGTTGAAATATCCCGCCGCGCTGGCCTATGCCCGTCCCATAGAGACGGGAGCAGGATGCCAGCACGGCCTTGGAACCAACCAAAGCCGCGCCCATCCTCAGCATAGGATGATGACGATGACCAACGTAGCGCAAGGCATGGATGCCGATGTTTTCGAACAATTTATCGACCAACTGCAACGCTATGTTCGCGAACGCTTGCTGCCCGCCGAAAAGATCATCGTCGAAACCGACCAAATTCCAGACGATATATTGAATGAAATGCGCGACATGGGCCTGTTCGGCCTGACCATGCCGACCGAATTTGGCGGCGCGGGCATGAATGTTTCCCAATATATCAAAACCATCCACACCCTCAGCTATGCGATGCCAGCCTTTCGGTCGATCATTTCGATCAACATTGGCATGTTCTGTTCCGGCCTGAAAAATGGCGGAACCGACGCGCAAAAGGCCGAATGGCTGCCCCGTGTTGCGGCAGGCGAAATCGCCGCCTTTGGCCTGACCGAACCGGGCAGCGGGTCGGACAGCGCGGGCCTGCAAACCATGGCGACCAAAGTGGACGGCGGCTGGAAAATCAGCGGAACCAAGCGTTACATCACCAACGCCCCCTTCGCCAAAGTGGGCCTGATTATGGCCCGCACCGACAAAGATAATCTGCCGAAAAACGCCCATGTCTCCGCCTTCATCGTGCCGCTGGACGCCGCTGGCGTCACCATCGGCAAATCGGACAAGAAAATGGGCCAATCGGGCAGCCATATTGCCGATATCATCATGGATGATGTCTTTGTTGGCGACGATGCCTTGCTGGGCGGCGAAGTGGGCAAAGGCTTTAAATATGCGATGATGAGCCTGGATAATGGCCGCATGTCGGTGGGCGCGGCCGCCACTGGCTATGCCCGCCGCGCGCTCGACAGCGCGCTTCGCTATGCCAATGAACGCAAGGCCTTTGGCGAACCCATCGCCAATTTCCAATTGATCCAGCAAATGTTGGCCCAAAGCGAAATCGACATTTACGCCGCCGAATGCATGATGGCCGATGTCGTCGCCCGCGCCGATGCGGGTGAAAATGTGCTGCGCAAGGCGGCGGCATTCAAAGTCTTTGCATCCGAAATGTGTGGCCGCGTTGCCGACGCCTGTGTCCAAGTCTATGGCGGCGCTGGCTATTTGGCGGAATATGACGCCGAACGCTTCTTCCGCGACAGCCGCATTTACCGCATTTACGAAGGCACCACGCAAATCCTGCAATTGCAAATCGCCAAGCATATGCTGCGCGAATTTAACGCAGCAGGCTGAATGGCATGACCCAGACGCTGGACCATAAAGCCGCGCGCGCCGCGCTGATCGCTGCGCAGCAATATCTGTCCGCTGCGGGCACGGCCTTGGCCCAGCGCCTGTCGGCCCGCAAAATGGATCAGGACCAACGGGCCGCCCATGGCTATGCATGGGCGGCGACCAGCGTTGCGGCGCTGGAATCCCTGCTCGATTGGGCCGAAAGCAACGCCGAACAGGGCGTGCATCGCACCCTAGACGCCGATATATTGACCTTGGGCTTTGCGGAAACGCTGGCTCAATTGGTCGGCGGCCTACCCATGGGCCAAAATGAAAATTTCCGCCCCGCCGATTTGGGCTTAGGGGCCGCCGCCCGCACCTTGTCCGCCGCCGTGGCCGATATATTGGACGGCGACTATGCCGATGTCCGCACCCGCTTGGCCTTGGCCTTGGCGGACGGACAATGGCCCAGCGAAACCCTGCATGACGCAGAATTGGACGCCATTCGCGACCAATATCGCCGCTTCACCACCGATGCGATCATTCCCCATGCCCATCAATGGCATTTGGACAATGCGCTGATCCCCGATGTCACCGTCGCTGCCATGGCCGATCTCGGCACCTTTGGCGTGTGCATCCCCCCAGAACATGGCGGGCTGGGCCTCGGCAAATTGGTCATGTGCATCGTCACCGAAGAATTATCGCGCGGCTGGATTGGCGCTGGGTCGCTGGGCACGCGGTCGGAAATTGCGGGCGAACTCATCGGCATGGGCGGCACAGACGCGCAAAAGGCCGAATGGCTGCCCCGCATCGCCAGCGGGGAAATATTGCCCACCGCCGTCTTCACCGAACCCGATGTCGGTTCAGATTTGGGCAGCCTGCAAACCCGCGCCCGCCGCCATGATGGGGGCTGGCACATTGATGGCGCGAAAAATTGGATCACCCATGCCGCGCGGTCGGACCTGATGACCCTGCTGGCGCGCAGCCTGCCCGATGCCAAGGGTTATGCGGGCTTGTCGATGTTCCTTGTCCCCAAATCGCGCGGGACAGAGGACAACCCCTTCCCCGACCACGGCCTGACGGGCAGCGAGATTGAAGTGCTGGGCTATCGCGGAATGCGGGAATATGCCCTGCAATTTGACGGCATGACCGCGCCCGACACCGCCTTGCTGGGCGGCGAAGAAGGCCAAGGCTTTAAACAGCTTATGCGAACCTTCGAAGGGGCGCGGATTCAAACCGCCGCCCGCGCCGTGGGGGTTGCCCGCCGCGCGCTGGAACTCGGCCTTGATTATGCGGTCAGCCGCAAGCAATTTGGCCAAGCCATTCTCCACTTCCCCCGCGTGTCCGACAAAATCGCCATGTCCTTGGTCGATTATGTCATGGCCCGCGAACTCAGCTATATGGCCGCCCGCGCCAAGGATGGTGGCAAACGCTGCGATATCGAAGCGGGCATGGCGAAATTGCTCGGCGCGCGCACCGCATGGTCCAACGCCGATGCCGCCGTGCAAATTCATGGCGGCAATGGCTATGCAATGGAATATGAAATCAGCCGCATTTTGTGCGACGCCCGCATCCTCAACATCTTTGAAGGCGCGGCGGAAATTCAGGCGCAAGTGATCGCCAAGGGATTGGTGGCGGGCCGCAATTAAGCGGCCCAAACCCCATTAATGCTGGTGCGATGTGCTGGCTGCCAGCGCCTCCTCGCTCAATTCCCCGCGCGCCTGACGGATGACTTCTGCGCCGCCCCAAATGGCCAGACCCGCCATAATCGCGGCGACAATCAAATCCGGCCACGCCTGACCCGTGCCAAACACCCCAAAGGCCGCGCCGATCACCGCCAAATTGCCCAGCGCATCGTTGCGCGAACAAATCCACACGGACCGCATATTGGCGTCCCCCGTGCGATATTTATACAGCATCAACGCGACCAACATATTGGCGATAAAGGCCAAAACGCCAATCAAGCCCATGGTTTCGGCATGGGGCGCGGCGCCCGTCGCAAATCCGTAAATGGCCGATCCCAACACATAAAGGCCAAAGACCAGCATCGTCCCCGCCTTCAGCAAAGCCGCCTTGGCCCGCCAAGCCAGCGCCATACCCGCTACGCCCAAACTGATCGCATAATTGGCAGAATCGCCCAGAAAATCGAGCGCGTCGGCTTGCAAAGCGCGGCTGTCGGCGGACACACCAGCCAACATCTCCACCACAAACATAGCGGCGTTGATGAACAGCGCAAACCATAAAATACGCCGCCAACGCGGGTTGTTCAGCGCGGTTGTTCCTGATTTGCTAGCGCAGCACGAATCAGCCATCACCAAAGCTCCTTAAATTCTTCACTTCAGCACCCTATATGCACCCTGTAGCAACTACAGGGTCAAGGCGAAAAATCAGACCCAGACAGATCAGCCCAGAAAGGTCCAGCGATGAAAATCGGTCAACTCTCGGCAGCCACGGGCACCAACGTCGAAACCATCCGCTATTATGAACGCATTGCGTTGCTGCCCCACCCCGCCCGCACCGATGCGGGCTATCGCAGCTATGACGACAGCCACCGATCGCGTCTGGCCTTCATTCGCCACAGCCGCGACTTGGGCTTTACCATCGACGAAATTCGCTCCCTGCTCGACCTCAGCGACCATCCCGACCGCGATTGCAGCGAAGCCGACCTGATCGCATCGCGCCATTTGGAACAAGTCGAACGCAAAATTGCCCAACTCAGCGGGCTGCGCGACGAATTGTCCCGCATTGTTGGGCGGTGTCGCGGCGGATTGGCGGGGGATTGCCGCGTGATCGACGCGCTGGCCGACCACAGTCATTGCGACCACGCCCATCAAGGGCCAGTCACATTATAAATGCTGTCATATCAGGAAGGTGGGACGATTCTGTTGCCCGGCTCGTCCCCAGCCGCTGGTCTCCGATTCTGTTGCCCGGTTCGGTCCAAACCGCGTTCTTTTAGTATAATCTTAGGCCGTGAGGCTTTATTGATTACGCTGCGAGAGCGAGTGCGTCGTTATCGTTAGCACTTATGAGTTTTGAGCCTTGAACGGGTTACTCAGCCCGAATGAAAATACCGTCTTTGAACACACGTCGATCCTAGTTCGGCCCCTTCAGAAGCCCGCATCGCTTACGCTTTGCGAGTTTGTGGTGGAGCCGCCGGGTACCGCCCCCGGGTCCGCTGTGTCTATTCCACGGCACAGTTTATCATCATAGCTAGCAAGCTAGCGAGACCTATATAGGAAAGCCGCCCGCGCATGGGAAGAGCGCAGGCGGCCTTTTTCTATATTTTTACTGCCATCACGATGAAAACACCGGAATAACAAGCTCAGCCCGCCGCTATTGCGGACGGAAACTTGCTTATTTCTTGCGCAGCTCGTCGCGAATTTCGGCCAAGATTTCGACTTCGGTCGGGCCAGCAGGGGGCGCCTCGGCAGGCTTGATCAGCTTGGATGCCTGACGCACCAAGATAAACACCACAAAGGCCAGCAACACGAAATTGATGACGGCGGTCACAAAGCTGCCCAGCGCCAAAATATTCGCGCCGGCTGCCTTGGCGGCCGCCAAGGTCATGCCGTCGGTGACCTTATCACCGCCGCTAAGCACCAGATATTGATTGGAAAAATCAACACCGCCGCCGGTCACAAACCCAATGAACGGCATCAACACATCGTCGGTCAGCGACGATACAATTTTGCCAAAGGCCCCGCCGATAATCACACCGACGGCCAAGCCCATCACATTACCTTGGTTCAAGAACGCCTTGAAATCTTTCAGCATAAACCACCTCTTTTGTCCGAATTTGGCGGACGATATACGCGCTTTTATGTGCGGCAATCATTGCAGCCACGCAAGGCCCCCACTATATTATTCTGGATTGCGCGCGGCGTTCCGCCGCGACACACAAAAGCGTGCGGCCTGTCGCCGCGCAAAGGGAGTTTTACCGCTTATGACTCTGCGTTCCGCCCGTTGGATGATCCTGCCCGTTGCGGCGCTGTCCCTGTCCGCTTGCGGCATCAACAGCGTACCCACCAAGGAAGAAGCCGCCAAAATGCAATGGGCGAATGTCGAGGCTGCGTATCAACGCCGCGCCGACTTAATCCCCAATTTGGTCGAAACCGCCAAGGGTGCGGCCCAAATCGAACAATCGACGCTGCAAGGCGTGATCGAAGCCCGCGCCAAGGCGACCTCGGTCAACCTCACCACCGATGATCTGAACGACCCCGCCAAGGTTCAGCAATTCCAACAAGCCCAAGGCGCGGTGTCCAGCTCGCTCGGCCGTTTGTTGATGACGGTCGAACAATATCCCGACCTGAAAAGCCAAGCCCGCTTTGCCGATCTCATGACCCAGCTTGAGGGCACGGAAAACCGCATCAACGTCTCGATCCAAGATTATAACAAATCGGTTCAAGATTATAACACCACGATCCGCACCTTCCCCGACATCATCGGCGCAAAGATCATTCATGGGGCCAGCCCGATGACGCCCTATCGCGCCGTCACCCCCAATGCGAATGTCGCGCCCAAGGTTGATTTCGGCCAATAATTGTGAATCTTCGCGCCCTTTTTCGTCCCTTGGCGGCGGCTATGTCCTTGGCCATGCTGTCGCTTACGGCCTCGCCTTTATTGGCACAGGATTTTCCCAAACTGACGGGCCGTGTGATCGATCAGGCCAATATCATTCCTGATGCCCAGGAAATGGCGCTGAATCAAAAGCTCGCCCAACTGGAAACAGATAGCGGGCGGCAGTTGGTGGTTGCCACTATCAACAGCCTGCAAGGGCGCGAGATTTCCGACTATGCCTATCAACTGGGCCGCGCATGGGGTATTGGCGATAAACAGCGCAATGACGGCGTGGTCTTTCTGATCGCGCCGAATGACAAGCGAATGAATATCTCGGTTGGCATGGGCCTCGAACCGGTGCTGACCGATGCTTTATCGGGCCGTATCATCCGTGATTTGGTGACACCGCATTTTCGGGAAAATGACTTTGCGGGCGGCATTAATGCGGGCGTAGACGCCATTGCCCAGCAAATCACTTTGCCCCCCGAAGAAGCCGCAGCGCGCGCACAGGCCGCCGCCAATGCCGAACAAAAACGCGGCGAAAGCGGCAATATGGGCGGGCTATTCTTCATCCTATTCATCGTCCTCATCTTCTTTGTCATCCCCGCCTTGGTGTCCCGCAAAGCCGGCAAGAAACATCGCCGCAAACAACCATGGGGCAAGTCGCGCCGCGACGATGATGACGATGATGATCGCGGCGGCGGCTTTGGCATGCCCATCATCATCTTCCCGTCGGGCGGCGGTGGCGGCTGGGGTGGCAGCGGCGGCAGTAGCGGCGGCGGTTTTGATTTGGGCGGCTTTATGGGCGGCGGCGGCAGCTTCGGCGGCGGCGGCGCGTCGGGCGGCTGGTAAGGAACAAATATATCATGGCTTATCAACCACCCCTGCATGTCAGCGCGGCTGACCATCAACTGGTCACGGACGCCGTGGCCCTGGCGGAACGCCAAACCAGCGGCGAAATCGTCACCGTCTTGGCCCGTCAGTCCGACGGATATGATGATATCGCGTTGGTCTGGGCCAGCATCATCAGCTTTGTCGGCATGTCGCTGTTCGCTATCTTCCCCGAATGCACCCAAGGCCTGTATGACCAAATGACGGGCGGCTGGGGCCACGGCCTGACCGCCAATCAATGGCTCGGTCTGGTGATCGCGGTGGGCGTGCTGATCTGGATCGCTGCATGGGCGGCCATGTTGTGGCAACCGCTGCGCCTGTTCCTCACCCCGCGCAGCATCCGCGCCGCCCGCGTCCGCGCCAAGGCGATCAACCTATTCCGCGTCGGCGCAGAGGGGAAAACCATGGGCCGCACGGGCGTCTTGCTGTTCGTCAGCCTGAACGAACATCGCGCGGATATTGTGGCAGACAGCGAAATCGCCACCAAAGTCGACGCCGCCGTATGGGGCGACGCCATGGCCGCCTTGATCGACCATGTCCGGCGCGGCGAAGCGGGCAAAGGCATGGCAGAGGCGGTGCGCCAAATGGGCATCGTGCTGGCCCAGCATTTCCCCCAAGACGATGATAATCCCAATGAACTGCCGGATCGCTTGATCGAACTCTAACCCCGCATCGCCCTCTCTCCTCCCCATTTCTCCTCCTTCTTCAAGGACCATATCATGACCCGCCCTGCGCCAGACGCCCCTGTCGAAACCCCATGGGAAGGGCGGTATATTTCCGTCAAACTCAAGGGAAGCTGGGAATATGTCTCGCGCCCCGGCGGCGTCCATGCGGCGGTTATCCTGCCGCTCGATGATGGGGAGGATGGCCGCCATGTGATATTGGTCGAACAATATCGCGTGCCCTTGGGCAAAAATTGCATCGAACTGCCCGCTGGACTTGTCGGCGACGAAACGGTCGGTGAAGCCGCCTTTGACGCCGCACGGCGCGAATTGCTGGAAGAAACGGGCTACACCGCCAATTTATGGGAAGATGCGGGCCAATATTATTCCTCCCCCGGCATGGTGAGTGAAGGATTTTCCCTGTTCGTCGCCAAATATCTGACCAAAGTCAGCGACGGCGGCGGCGTGAATGACGAAGATATCACCGTTCACCGCGTCAAATTGGACGATGTTCCCGAATTCCTCGCCCAAAAACGCAGCGAAGGCGCAGGCGTGGACGTCCGCATCCTGATGCTGCTGGGCGCTGGCCTGATCGGCTAGGACGAGGCAAGCAAGCCTCTCTCGCCCCAGCCGCCCTGCCAGCCCCGCTAGGCTGTCAGGGGCCGCACAGGGCGGCGACAGACCATCGACCCCGCCATACAGGCAACCGCCACAAGACAAGCGGCGGTCGCGGCGATCAAGACCATCGTGTAGCTTCCCGACATATCGCGCAGCAACCCCGCGACAGGCGGCGACAGGAAATTGGGGATCACCACAAACACACCCGAAACGCCCATGACGCGCGGCAAATTCACCGCATCAAACACGTCCGTAAAGGCGACAACCATCGCGGCATAAACACCCGCGCCCACTATCCCCATCACAATGGCGTCGGCAATCAACACGGGCATATTGGGGTCGAACAGGAAAATCACCCAAGTCCCCGCCTGCACCAATCCATTGACGATCAACGCCCGCAGCCCACCAATTTGGTCCGCCAGCCATCCGAACATCAAGGAACCGACAACCCCCGCCCCGCCGGACACCGCCAGCAACATCGTCGCATCGGCCAGCGACAAACCGCGCTCTGCCGTCAGCGCAACCAAATGCGAAATTTTGACCATCCCGCTGCCGTTCAGCAGGCCAATACCCACGACCATCAACCAAAAATCGGCGCGCCGCATCAATTGCCTTGAACGCAAAAGCGGTCCGGCAAGGTCATGACAAATATTGTCTGGCGCGCTTTGATCATCGGCGCTCGCCAACAGATGCGCCGGACGATCTTTGACGAACATCAACAATGGCAGCATCAGCAAATTAACCGCCGCCATCGCATAGAAAACGGCGGGCAGACCATAGTTTTCCAATATAGGCGTACAGGCCAATGGCACCAACATCACGCCCAGCGGTATCATCATAATGCCAATGGCGCCGCCCTTGGAACCCGGAAACCAATTGCTGATCAATATGCTGCCGGGGAAATTACCCGCAAATAAAACCCCCGGTCCGACAAGCAGCAAATAGGCCGCCAGAAACCACCAAATATTGGGTGCTACACCCAAGGCAGCATAGCCCAGCGACCCCAAAATCACGCCCAAAATCATCGTGAAGCGAATGGAGAAACGCTCAATCAAGCGGGTCGCAAGCGGTGCAAAAACCCCAAAGGCCACCAGCACCAGCGACGCCCCAAGCGACGCCAAGGTCCGCGACGTCTGAAATTGTTGTTCAATGGCTAGGACCAAAACACCAAAGGATCCGATCCCAAGCCCAATAGCAAAATTCTGTGCGGCAAAAGCAAGCCCCACCATGCGCCATGCGCCTTTTGTTGGCTTATCAACGCTCATATGCATTTGAATCCTGCTTTTATATTGCGTGGATGTCATGGATTAGCGGGGACTGAGCAAATGTATACGCCCAATACACGCAATCAATGCGCAATATAAAAACGCACATATGGCTTTGCGTCACCAATCATATCATGATTGCGTCAAAATATAACCATTAAAAATCGATTAGGCGAAACCGAGCAGCCATGACCGAGAACGCCTCTTGGGCACATCACCCAATGCCATAGCGACGCGACGCTTAACGCCCCGTGCGGAAGCGCCAGCGTAGCAAAGGCCGTGCAATCAGCAATCCGGCCACAAAACCGCCCACATGCGCCCAGATGGCGATATTGCCCATGCCGCCGCCCGCCAATCCGATCATCAATTGCAAGCCAATCCACGCCGCCGCCAACCATATGGCGCGCACGATATGCCCCGGTATCGGGCCAATTGCCCGCGTCTGGCTTTGGCTGAAAATCAGGGCATAAACAGCAATCAGCGATGATATCGACCCGCTGGCCCCGATCATCGGCGTCATGTCCATCGGCGATGCCACATATTGCACCAAGGCACCCCCCAGCATCCCTGCCAGCAAAATCACGGCCATCGCCTGCTCACCCAATGGCGCTTCCAATTGGCGGCCAAGGAAAATCAAGATCAGCATATTGAAAAATAAGTGCATCGCCCCGCCATGCAGAAAGGCAGAGCTGATGGGCGTCAATATCGCGGGCAACATCCATAGATCGGGCGGCGCCACGGCCCCAGAAAAACGGGCCGGAATGAAACCGGCGCCAACAATCGCCGCGCTATGCAGCCCCGTCAGCACCAGCCCAAAATGCAAAAGGACGCAAGATGCGGCAAAGCCGCTGATAAGCGGGGCCGATTGCGTCCTCATGCTCTAGGTCTTTCGAAAATCAGATGAATTCAATCTTGGTGACCAAATAATATTTGTCACCCGACGGCACCGTCACTTCGATTTCATCGTCCAGCTTGCGGCTGATCAACGCCCGACCCAGCGGCGAGTTATAGCTGATCTTGCCAGCCTTGGCGTCCGCTTCGGCTTGGCCAACAATCTGATAGCGCACCGGCTTTTCATTTTCGTCTTCCAACGTCACCGTGGCGCCGAAAACGATGCGGTCGCCCGACAAGGTCGTCGGGTCGATCACCTGGGCGCGCGACAATTTGTCTTCCAAATCGCCAATGGTGGCTTCCACCTGCCCCTGACGTTCTTTGGCCGCGTGATATTCAGCATTTTCCGACAGATCGCCGTGCGCCCGTGCTTCTTCGATCGCATCAACGATCAAAGGACGTTCTGCTTTCAAAGCCGCCAATTGCGTCGTCAGCTTTTCATAGCCTTCCGCCAGCATCGGCACTTTTTCAACGCTTGCCATTCTTCACTAGTCCTTCGTAAATACCCTGTTATCCGCGATCACCGCCGGTCGGCTGCGCCACATGCTCCGGCGATGTCGGGATTATAAGCGAACCTCAATAATAGTCTTGAAGCGGCTTAACTTCAAGAGAGCGAGCACGAAGGGCACCAATGGCCGCTGCCGCCGCCACGCTGCCCGCCGCTGTGGTATAATATGCAATGTCCGCCGTCAGGGCCGATGCGCGAATGGACGCGCTGTCCTGATGGCTCTGCCACCCTTCGGTTGTGTTGAAAATCAACTGAATATCGCCGTCCTTGATACGGTCCACGATATGCGGGCGACCTTCGGCCACTTTGTTCACACGCTCGACATCCAGCCCAGCGCCCTTCAGATAATCAGCGGTGCCGCCCGTGGCGACAACCTTCCAACCCATGGCCAGCAAGTCCCGCACCGCGTCGACGATACGCGGCTTGTCGCTGTCCTTCACCGACACGAACAAGCGCCCTTCGGTGGGCAAACGGTCGCCCGCGCCCAATTGCGCCTTGGCAAAGGCAATGTTGAAATTGCTGTCAATGCCCATGACTTCGCCGGTCGACTTCATTTCTGGCGACAAGACAGGGTCGGTGCCAGGGAAGCGTGCGAAGGGGAATACCGCTTCTTTCACCGCCACATGGTCGATGTCGCGGTTGATCTTGGGCAGATCCTTCAGCTTCTCACCCGCCATCACGCGGGCCGCGATCTTGGCGATGGGCGAACCCACAGCCTTGGCGACGAACGGCACGGTGCGGCTGGCGCGTGGGTTCACCTCGATCAGATAAACTTCGCCGTCCTTCACCGCATATTGCACGTTCATCAGACCACGAACTTGCAGCGCGCGGGCCAAAGCGTCGGTCTGGCGCTCAATCTCTGCGATAATGTCCGCCGACAGGCTGTATGGCGGGATGGAGCATGCGCTGTCACCCGAATGGATGCCCGCTTCTTCGATATGCTGCAGCACACCAGCCACCACCACATCGTCGCCGTCGCACAAAGCGTCCACGTCCACTTCAATGGCGTCGCGCAAATAGCGATCGATCAACACCGGCGATGTGCCCGAAACCTGCACAGCGGTTTCGATATAATTGTTGAGCTGCGCTTCATTATCCACGATTTCCATCGCGCGGCCACCCAGCACATAGGATGGACGGGTCAGCACCGGATAACCAATGCGCGCCGCCACCGCGACCGCTTCTTCGCGGCTGCGGGCAATGCCATTTTCCGGCTGCTTCAGACCCAGCTTGTTAATCAGCGCCGCAAAACGCTCGCGATCTTCGGCCAAGTCGATGGCGTCTGGCGATGTGCCCAAGATCGGAATACCAGCCGCTTCCAAATCGCTGGCCAGCTTCAGCGGGGTTTGGCCGCCAAATTGCACGATCACGCCCGCCAATGTGCCCTTTGACTGTTCTACAGCCAAAATTTCCAGCACATCTTCGGCGGTCAAAGGTTCGAAATAGAGACGGTCCGACGTGTCATAATCGGTCGAAACCGTTTCGGGGTTGCAGTTGACCATGATGGTTTCATAGCCCGCGTCTTCCAACGCAAAGCAAGCGTGGCAGCAGCAATAGTCAAATTCAATGCCCTGACCAATGCGGTTGGGACCACCGCCCAAAATCACCACCTTTTTGCGGTCGGACGGATTGGCTTCGCATTCCGGCTCACCAAAGGTTGGCGCTTCATAGGTGGAATAGAGATAGGGCGTTTTGGCCGCAAATTCTGCCGCGCAAGTGTCGATGGTCTTGAACACCGGACGCACGCCCAGCTTGTGACGCAAATCGCGCACATCTTGTTCGGTTACCGCGCCGGTCATCGCCTTGATCGCGTCATGCAAAATGCCGCTGCCGCGCGCCGCTGCACGGTCGGTGCCGGGACGCAAATTGGCCGATTGCAACGCCAAATAAGCCAGACGCTTGTCGGAAAAGCCCAGCGACTTCAGCTTGCGCAGCGCTACGGCATCGCGCGGCAGGCCATTGGCCAACACGTCATTTTCCGCGTCGATGATTTCCTTGATACGCTCCAAGAACCACATGTCATAACCCGCCACCCGGTTGATATCGGCCAGCGGCAGACCTTCGCGCATGGCCTGCGCAGTGTTCAGCAAACGGTCGGGGGTGCGCTGCGCCAATTCGCTGCGCAATTGGTCGTGGCTCGCGCCCACCAGACGGTCGACGACATTGAATCCCGACAGGCCGGTTTCCAAACCGCGCAACGCCTTTTGCATCGATTCATGGATGTTGCGGCCAATCGCCATCACTTCGCCCACCGACTTCATCGCCGTCGACAAAGTGGCTTCCGAACCCTTGAATTTTTCAAAGGCAAAGCGCGGGATTTTGGTGACAACATAGTCAATCGTCGGTTCAAACGACGCAGGCGTGACACCCGTAATGTCGTTGACGATTTCGTCCAGCGTATAACCCACAGCCAGCTTGGCCGCGACCTTGGCAATCGGGAAGCCGGTGGCCTTCGATGCCAGCGCCGACGAACGCGACACGCGCGGGTTCATTTCGATGACGATCAAACGGCCATCCTTGGGGTTCACGGCAAATTGCACGTTCGAACCGCCCGTTTCGACGCCGATTTCACGCAGCACCGCGATGCTGGCGTTGCGCATGATCTGATATTCTTTGTCGGTCAGCGTCAGGGCCGGAGCCACGGTGATGCTGTCACCCGTATGCACGCCCATCGGATCGACATTTTCAATCGAGCAGATGATGATGCAATTGTCTTTGCGGTCGCGAACGACCTCCATTTCATATTCTTTCCACCCCAGCAGCGATTCTTCGATCAACACTTCGGTGGTGGGCGAAGCGACCAAGCCGCCGCGCACAATATGTTCAAATTCTTCGCGGTTATAGGCAATGCCGCCGCCCGTGCCGCCCAGCGTGAAGCTGGGGCGAATGATCGACGGCAAACCAGTGCGTTCCAAAATCTCAAACGCTTCTTCCAGCGTATGCGCCACGCCCGAACGCGCGCTTTCCAGCCCGATCTTGTCCATTGCATCGCGGAATTTCTGGCGGTCTTCGGCCTTATCAATCGCTTCGGCATCCGCACCGATCATTTCCACGCCATATTTCGCCAGCGTGCCATCCTGCGCCAACGCCAGCGCGGTGTTCAATGCCGTTTGTCCGCCCATCGTTGGCAACACCGCATCAGGGCGTTCCTTTTCGATGATCTTCGCCACGATTTCGGGCGTGATCGGCTCGACATAGGTGGCATCGGCCAAATCTGGATCGGTCATGATCGTGGCCGGATTGCTGTTGACGAGGACGATGCGATAGCCCTCTTCCTTCAGCGCCTTAATCGCCTGCGTGCCCGAATAGTCAAACTCGCAGGCCTGACCGATCACAATCGGGCCAGCGCCAATCACGAGGATGGTTTGAATGTCGGTTCTTTTCGGCATGAGCGTTTCTTCTTTGGCGATGGGCTTGCTAGCAGGTCCAGCAAGGGCGTCGGATGGGGACGAAGGAAAATGATCAACCGCCGGTTCAACCTGTTGGTTTCCACCGGCGATCGGGAATGTTCAGATCTTACAGACCGCGGACAAACTTCTGGAACAAATAAAAGCTGTCTTGCGGGCCGGGGCTGGCTTCGGGGTGGTATTGCACACTAAATGCCTTTTTGTCGGTCAAGGCGATGCCGCAGTTCGACCCGTCAAACAGGCTCTTATGCGTTTCCACCACACCAGCGGGCAAGCTAGCCGCGTCCACGGCAAAACCATGGTTCATGCTGGTGATTTCCACCACGCCGTCCTCGGCGCGCTGAACGGGGTGGTTGGCGCCGCGATGGCCTTGGTGCATTTTAATGGTCTTGGCGCCAGCGGCCAGCGCCAGCAATTGATGGCCAAGGCAGATACCAAAGATCGGCACGCCCTTGTCCAGCAGGCCTTGAATGACAGGCACAGCATATTCGCCGGTCGCCGCCGGATCACCGGGGCCGTTCGACAAAAAGACACCGGCGGGATTATGCGCCAAAATATCGTCCAGCGTGGCCTTGGCCGGAACCACCGTCACGCGGGCACCAGCGTCCACCAGACTGCGGAAAATATTATCCTTGGCACCAAAGTCCATGGCGACCACATGCGGACGCTCTGTATCATCACCGTCGGCATAGCCATGACCCAGCGTCCATACGCCGCCCGTCCATGTGCCCGTGTCGTGACGCGAGACATCCTTGGCCAGATCCGATCCTTCCAGCCCGCTCCAGCCACGCGCCATGGCCAATAATTCGTCCAAATCAAACACGCCGTCGGGGCTGTGCGCCACAACCGCATTGGGCGCGCCCGCATCGCGAATGCGGCGGGTCAGCGCGCGGGTATCAATGCCCGCAATGCCAATCAGCCCCTGCGCCGTCATCCATTCGGGCAGCGTCTGTTCGCTGCGGAAATTGCTGGGCATGGTTGGCAATTCGCGCGTGATGCAGCCAATGGCCGCACGGCGTTCGCGTTCCATATCCTCGGCATTCGCACCGACATTGCCAATATGGGGGAAGGTAAAGGTGATGATCTGCCCCGCATAGCTGGGGTCAGTCAAAATTTCCTGATAGCCCGTCATCGCGGTATTAAAGCAAATCTCGCCCACCCCTGCGCCAGCAGCGCCAAAGCCGACACCCCATAAGATGGTGCCATCAGCAAGAACAAGAACCGCAGTCGCGCCTTTTGGCGGTGTTGCGGGCGCGGCAGAGGGGTTGGCTGGTGCCATTAAGCAATGCTCCGGATCGGGGGGCTAAACGGCCGATCAGTTATGCGCTAAAAAATTGATTCACAATCTATCGAAATATAAAAATTCCCGCTAGAGGCACTTCTTTACTGAAATTGCAGCGAATAGGGACACGCATGATTCGCGATAACATCAAGGCTGCGCAAGTCGCCGCCATGAAAGCGGGCGAAAAGACTCGCCTGACCACCATTCGCCTGATGTTGGCCAAAATCAAGGACCGTGACATCGAATTGCGCACCGGCACTGCGCCAGCCGATGACGATGTGATGGTGACCGACGTTTTGCAGAAAATGGTCAAGCAGCGCCGCGAATCCATCACCATGTACACCGACGGTGGCCGTCCCGAATTGGCGGAAATCGAAGCCGCCGAAGTGTTGGTGATCGAGGAATTCCTGCCAACCCAGCTCAGCGAAGAGGAAGCGACCGCTGCGATCAAGGCGATTGTCGCCGAAATCGGCGCGACCAGCCTCAAGGATATGGGCCGCGTGATGGCGGCTGTGAAAGAACGCCATGGCACGGTTCTGGACATGAGCAAGGCCAGCGGCTGGGTCAAAGCGGCGCTCAGCTAAACCCACCATTTTGAATGATGAAGGGGCGGCAGGGTGCAACACACGCACCGCCGCCCCTTTTCTTTTGGGGCATGACGGCTGCACGGCCCATATGGACGCAGGCAGCCCCTTCCTCGTCCCTCGACTCTTTCACGGCATCGGGGTTAAAGAGAATTTATGGCGCTAACCCCCCAATGGCTGGACGAACTCAGGTCCCGTATCACCTTGTCGTCCTTGGTCGGGCGCACGGTCAAGGTGACGCGCGCGGGCCGTGAATATAAGGCCTGCTGCCCCTTCCATCATGAAAAATCGCCCAGCTTCACCATCAATGATGAAAAGGGATTTTATCATTGCTTCGGCTGCGGCGCGCATGGCGATGCCATTCGCTGGATGACCGAACATCGCGGGCTGGGTTTCATGGACGCGGTCAAGGAATTGGCGGGCGAAGCCGGAATGGACGTCCCCGCCCCTGATCCGCGCGCCGCCAAAAAGGCCGAGGAACAAGCCAGCCTGCGCGATGTTGTGCAGGCCGCCGCCGATTGGTTCACCCATCAATTGCATATCGGCAGCGGCACCAGCGCGCGCGGCTATTTGGCGCGGCGCGGCATTTCGGAACGCATAGCGCAGGCCTTCGGCTTTGGCCTCGCCCCCGACAATCGCACAGCCTTAAAAGAAGCGCTGCACAAATTCCCCACCCCGATGCTGGTGGAATCGGGGATGCTGATCGCGGTCGATAATAAAGACCCTTATGATCGCTTTCGTGGCCGCTTAATGATCCCCATTCGCGATGCGCGCGGACGTGTCATTGCCTTTGGCGGGCGGATTTTGGGGGACGGCGAACCCAAATATCTCAACTCCCCCGACACGCCCTTGTTCGACAAAGGCCGCACCTTGTTCAATCTGGACAAGGCCAGCCCCGCATCGCGCAAAACCAATCGCGTGATCGTCGTCGAAGGCTATATGGACGTCATCGCGCTGGCCGAGGCGGGCATTGACGATGCCGTCGCCCCGCTGGGCACGGCCTTGACTGAACAGCAAATCACCATGTTGTGGCGCATGGTCGCCGTGCCAATCCTATGTTTTGACGGGGACGCTGCGGGGCAAAAGGCCGCGATGCGCGCCGCCTTACGCGCCTTGCCGATGCTGCAACCGGGCCACAGCCTTGCTTTCGCGGCCCTGCCCCAAGGCCAAGACCCCGACGATCTGGTCCGCGCCAAAGGTCCGGATGGCTTCACCGCCATATTGGCCGAAGCCCAGCCTTTGGTCGAAAAACTATGGTCCTTTGAAGTCGCCGCCGGACCTTTATCAACGCCCGAGGAACGCGCCGCCCTGAAAGCGCGTTTACTGGCCCATGCAGACAGCATCCAAGACCCCGATGTCCGCCACCATTACCGCGAAGCCTTTCGTGGCCGACTCGACGATTTGTTCACCCGCAAACGCCCAGAACGGGCGGCGGCCCAGCCTTGGTCTGGCCCCAATGCCCGGCGCGGCGGCAAAAAATTCGTCCCCGATCCGCGATTCCAGCCCCCCGCGCAAGAAACCCACCGCATCAGCCGCATTGGTATTGCGGGCCAATATGCGGCGGCGCTTTTGGCCGGCTTGCTACGGCATCCCGCGGCTTTGCGCCGAAATGAAGACGCCTTATCCCGAGTCTCCATCCCCGATTCTGACGACGCAGAACTGCTTGGCCACATGCTTGACATCGCAAACAGCGAAGAAGGGCTTGATACCGAGCGGTTGCTTGCCATATTGGGGTCAATGAAAGTGTATAATAGGGCAACGACATTGCTTCGGGCCGATGGAATGCGCTTTTCATTCACTCGGCCGCTTTGTCCACAAACAGAAACAGGGGCCACGTCGGCACGGGAAACCGCGCTGCGTGATCTTGATGAATATATTGGCGTGTTGGTCACCCAACCGGAAATCCGCGACAGGCTGGCAAGGGCCACCGCAGATTTTCAGCGCACGATGGATCAGGCCGGCCTAGAGCGACAGCAAAAACTGCGCGCTATGGACGAAGAATTAACTCGCCGTCTGGCTGCCCTTTCTGAAAACGGCCAGATGTGAAACCCACTTTTGCCCCAAAGGCAGGAACGACGAACGAATGGCAAGCAACACCGAAGCCGACACAGATGCCCCGCTGATCGACCTGAATGAAGCGGACGTCAAAAAGCTGATCGCCCGTGGTAAAAAGCGCGGCTATCTGACCTATGACGAATTGAATGAGGCTCTGCCTCAGGACCAAATGTCTTCGGAACAAATCGAAGACATCATGTCGGCTATCTCGGATATGGGCATCAACATCGTCGAAAGCGACGAAGATGTCCAAGAAGAAGCCGAACAGGAATCGGGCGGCGATGATGACGCCGATCTGGTCAATACGTCGGGCAGCCTGTCGGCCCCTGCCATTGAGAAGAAAAAAGAAACCGTTGATCGCACCGACGATCCGGTTCGCATGTATCTGCGCGAAATGGGCGCGGTCGAACTTCTGTCGCGCGAAGGTGAAATTGCCATCGCCAAGCGCATCGAAGCAGGCCGCGACACCATGATTTTGGGCCTGTGCGAAAGCCCGCTGACGTTTAACGCGATCATCGACTGGTCGAACGCGCTGAACAATGGCGAAATGCAATTGCGCGAAATCGTCGATCTGGAAGCCATGCTGGTCAAGGATCCGGCCCCAGAAAATATGGAAGACGAAGAAGGCGCGGACGGCGAAATCAGCGAGAAAACCGCTGGCGTATCCTTCAAGGACGATGACGACGATAGCGCCGAAGAATCGTCCGACGAAGACGGCGAAGGCAATGGCTCCAAGGGCGAAGGCTTTGAAGAGGAAGAGGAAGACAACACCCTTTCCCTCGCCGCCATGGAAGAATTGCTGAAACCCGACGCGCTGGAAAAATTCGCCAATATCACCGCAAGCTTCAAGGCTTTCTCCAAGCTGCAAAACGCCCGTCTCGACGCTTTGTCGAACGGCGGCGAATTCCCTGCGGCGTCGGAAAAAAAATATCACAAGCTGCGCGAAGAATTGACCACGCAGGTCGAAAGCGTCCAATTCCACGGCACCAAGATCGAATTTCTGGTCGACCAGCTCTACAGCTATAACCGCCGCCTGACCGCCCTTGGCGGCCAAATGCTGCGCCTTGCGGAACGCCACAAGGTGCAACGCAAAAGCTTCCTCGACAATTATGTTGGCCGCGAGCTCGAAGAAAATTGGCTGGAAGCGGTTGGCAAGATCGACAAAAAATGGGCTGTTTTTGCTGAAAATGAAGGTGCCACGGTCGAACGCATCCGTTTGGAAGTGAACGAAATATCGCAGGCTGCGGGCATGAGCCTGCCGGAATTTCGCCGCGTCGTGAACATGGTGCAAAAGGGCGAACGCGAAGCGCGCATCGCCAAAAAGGAAATGGTCGAAGCCAATCTGCGCCTCGTCATTTCCATCGCCAAAAAATATACCAATCGCGGCCTGCAATTCCTCGACCTGATTCAAGAAGGCAATATTGGCCTGATGAAGGCTGTGGATAAGTTTGAATATCGCCGTGGTTATAAATTCAGCACCTATGCGACATGGTGGATTCGTCAGGCGATCACCCGTTCGATCGCCGACCAAGCCCGCACCATCCGTATTCCGGTGCATATGATCGAGACGATCAACAAGCTGGTGCGCTGCAGCCGTCAGTTCCTGCACGAATCGGGCCGCGAACCGACCCCAGAGGAAATGGCAGAGCGTCTGTCGATGCCGCTGGAAAAGGTCCGCAAGGTGATGAAAATCGCCAAGGAACCCATTTCGCTTGAAACCCCGATTGGCGACGAAGAAGACAGCCATCTTGGCGACTTCATCGAAGATAAAAACGCCATCATTCCAGTGGATGCGGCGGTTCAATCGAACCTCAAGGAAACGGTCACCCGCGTTCTTGCCAGCCTGACACCGCGCGAAGAACGTGTTCTTCGTATGCGCTTTGGCATCGGCATGAACACCGACCATACGCTCGAAGAAGTCGGCCAACAATTTAGCGTGACCCGCGAACGTATTCGTCAGATCGAAGCCAAAGCGCTGCGCAAGCTGAAGCACCCATCGCGCAGCCGCAAGATGCGCAGCTTCTTGGATCAATAATCCATCCGATCAAGGGCTTGGCCCTTGAAGGCTGTTACAGATCGAAAACCAAAGGGCGTCTGTCGAAACAGACGCCCTTTTTCGTCACGAAATATTCATCTTCATCTGACTATTGACGCCAATGTTAACAATCAGCATAGGGCCAGCATCGCGAATCGGGTTACTTATCCCAAAACCAAAATATGGGATAATTTACCAAATTCCGGTGTCCGTCCCGCCGACACCGCTGGCAAAGCGAAAGAATAATCGCCCGAAACAGGGCATTTCGTCGAACCAGCCAAATTGGCATGGGCATTGCTTAATATGATTTGCGTCATCCCTCGGTGACGAAAACCAACCCAGCGGCCGGACGCCGCACAAACAAGGACGATGAAGATGGCTCTCCCCGGCAATCTTTTTACACGGGACGATACACTGTTCGGCATCTGCGAAGGCTTGGGTCAGGACCTTGGCTTCAACCCCTTGTGGCTGCGTTTGGCCTTTTTGCCCGCGCTCTTCTTTTTCCCCAAGCTGACCTTCGCAGCCTATGCGGCACTGGGCCTAATCGTCTGGGCCTCGCGCACCCTCTTCCCCGCGCCCAGCGCCATGGTGGATAGCGAAGACGCCGCACAGGCCAGCGAGACGGCCTCAGAGCGCGAGCTACGACTGGCCGCCTAAGCGGCCATCATCCGCATGGTGAAACGGGCGCTGCCCACCATCCGCAGCGCCCATCGAATCACCAGAGCAACCCCGACCCCATGCTGGTCAAAATGCGCCCACCAAGGCCGCGCCAAAATTCGCTCCCATTAAAAATTATTTCCATAATTTTTCGTAGCTTAACCGAAATTCCCAATTCCGCCCCAGTGCGGGACATAATTGCCCAATTTTCGCCCGCCAAACCACCCATCATAAACCTGCTGTTTACGCTCCCTTCTTATAAGCGATGGGATTGAACGGGACGCACGCTGGCGCGCACCGTCCCTTCTCCGGGCCGCAAAGAGGAAGCAACGTTGAGTCACCAGCCCCTAGTTCAGCCATGCGAAAACAGCATTTCCGAACGTCTGGACACGGCCGTCGCGCGTCAGGGCACAGGGGCGCATCCGCATATCCTCAGCGGCTGCATGAACCGTGGCCCCAACGCCATGCGCAATTTGGCGGATGCCGTGCATTTCTTGTGCATTCTTCATGGCCGTTTTCCCGCCATTATCGACCATGCCGCCCGCATTAACGCCGAACCGATGTCCAGCCGCTGGATGACCGAAGCCTCCGAAGCCTTCACCCAAGAACGCCGTTTATTGCTGCAAATGGCCTCTGCCCTTGGCCCCGTGCCCAGCACCCCCGGCCAAGCGCGCTCGGAAGCCGCCGTCAACGCGCAATGCCGCGCTTTGGACATGCTGTCGCAATCCGAACGGCGTGGCTGCGCCTTGGGCGCGTCGATCACTTTGATGCTGGAATGGCGCACCATTCGTGTGCTGATGGACCTTGCCGCCGATAAATTGGACCTCAAAGCTGTCGAATGCAGCCTGCCCGACCTGCGCCTGACCGCCCGCACCGCCGACGAAGCCGCCGCCAACCCCGCCATTGAACGCGCCATGATGTTTGGCGCGGAACAATTGCTGTTACAACATCGCAGCTTGTGGGACCTGCTGGCCGTCCGCACCAGCGCGCGTGACGCCACGGGTTATTAAGCCGCGCCTTTTCTGGGCCTTAGCCTTTCCCATCACCATATCGCCCACAGGCTATTTCTTGCTTATCTGCGCCTAATCTTTACGCGGGGTTGCGCGGGCCATATCGCCTCGCTATGCCCAAAGTCAGATTGACGTTCACGTTAAGGGAAAGGCGCGCGTTCATGCGTTTTAGTGGAACCAGCAACTATATTGCGACCGAAGACCTCAAGGTCGCGGTCAACGCGGCAACCATGCTTCGCCGCCCGCTGCTCATCAAGGGCGAACCGGGCACCGGTAAAACCGTACTGGCCGAGGAAATCTCCAAGGCTTTTGACGCGCCGCTCATCACATGGAACATCAAATCCACCACCAAGGCCCAACAAGGCCTGTATGAATATGATGCGGTGGCCCGTTTGCGCGACGGCCAATTGGGCGAAGAACGCGTCCACGACATTCGCAACTATATCCGCAAAGGCAAATTGTGGGAGGCATTTACCGCCCCCAAATTGCCGGTCCTGTTGATCGACGAAATCGACAAAGCCGACATCGAATTCCCGAACGATCTGCTTCAGGAACTCGATCGCATGGCATTCCATGTCTATGAAACCGACGAAACCATCACGGCGGCGGAACGCCCCATTGTGGTCATCACGTCGAACAATGAAAAAGAATTGCCGGACGCTTTCCTGCGCCGCTGCTTCTTCCATTATATCAAATTCCCCGACCGCGACACGATGGCCGACATTGTCGACGTTCATTTCCCCGGCATCCAAAAAACTTTGGTCAGCCGCGCGCTCGATATTTTCTATGATGTGCGCGAGGTTCCCGGCCTCAAGAAAAAGCCGTCGACCAGCGAATTGATCGACTGGCTGAAATTGCTTTTGAACGAAGATATGCCGTTGGAAATATTGCAAAACCGCGATGTCAGCAAAGCCATTCCACCGCTGCATGGTGCCTTGTTGAAAAATGAACAAGATGTGATGCTGTTTGAAAAGCTGGCATTTATGGCGCGTCGTCAGGGCAATTAAGCCTTGCGACCATCATAGTCCTGCCCCAAGATTTGCGACCGGCCAGCATAGGCCGGCGCAAAATAAAAATGGGAGTGGGAATATGACAGGACAAGGCCGCCGTGCATCCAAAGCGATTATCTTCACCGGATGGGCGACCAAAATATCCTTAGGCGGCATGGTTTTGGCCATGACAATGTCCAGCCAAGCCAATGCACGGCACAAATTTCTGGAATGTGCCGATGTTTCAAATGCCCGCATTTTGGCATCGGACGGCACATTTTTGGGAAGCCTGACCGACGCATCGCGGCGCGACAGTGTGATTAACAAATCCGGCCCTTATGGCAGCCGAACGGCGGGCAATGGCCTGTGGAACGCCAATGGTCCCTATGGGTCCATATCATCGGAAAAAAGCCCGATGAACGGCGCCAAGGGACGCCCAGCCTCGGTGGTCAAAGACGGTAAAGAAGTGGGGAAATTGATGCGTGGCAGCTTGCGCACATGGATCGAAGACCCCGCAAAATTGGTGCAACGCTGCTATGGCTTCCAGCCCTAAGCAGGGGGACCACCTCCCTTCCACTGCTTCATGAAGTGAATAACAGCTATGTTTTTCGGATTTCTGGATGAGCTTCGCACCGCTGGCATTCCGGCCAGCCTGAAAGAACATCTCATGCTGTTAGAGGCGCTGGATCGGGAGGTGATCGACCGCACGCCCGAACAATTTTATTATCTCAGCCGCGCCATCTACGTCAAAGACGAAGGGCTGCTCGACCGCTTTGACCAAGTGTTCAACAAAGTCTTCAAAGGCTTGCTGACCGACTATGGCCAAAACCCCGTCGATATCCCCGAAGATTGGCTGAAAGCCGTCGCCGAGAAATTTCTGACCCCCGAAGAAATGGCCAAAATCGAATCCCTCGGTTCGTGGGATGAGATTATGGAGACGCTGAAAAAGCGTCTGGAGGAACAGCAAAAGCGCCACGAAGGCGGCAACAAATGGATTGGCACGGGCGGCACCAGCCCCTTTGGTAATAATGGCTATAATCCCGAAGGGGTGCGCATTGGCGGCGAAAGCAAGCATAAACGCGCCCTAAAAGTATGGGAAAAGCGCGACTTTGCCAATTTGGACAGCACCAAAGAATTGGGCACGCGCAACATCAAAATCGCGCTGCGCCGCCTGCGCAAATTCGCCCGCACTGGCGCGGCGGATGAATTGGATATCGCTGGCACCATTGACGGCACTGCGCGCCAAGGCTGGCTGGACATTAAAATGCGCCCCGAACGGCGCAATGCGGTGAAATTATTGCTATTTTTGGATGTCGGCGGGTCAATGGACCCGTTCATCAAGCTGTGCGAAGAATTGTTCAGCGCCGCCACATCCGAATTTAAAAATCTGGAATTTTTCTATTTCCACAACTGCCCCTATGAAGGGGTGTGGAAAGACAATAAGCGGCGCTGGTCCGAACGCACCCAAATGTGGGACATATTGCACAAATATGGCCATGATTATAAGGCTGTGTTCGTCGGCGATGCCAGCATGAGCCCCTATGAAATCACCCATCCGGGCGGCAGCGTGGAACATTTTAACGAAGAAGCGGGCGCGGTGTGGATGCAGCGCATCACCCATGTTTACTCCGCCGCCGTCTGGCTGAATCCGGTGCCAGAGGCGCATTGGGGCTACACCCAATCGATCAAATTAATCAAAGGCTTGATGAATGATCGCATGTATCCCCTCACCCTTGGCGGCTTGGATAATGCAATGCGGGAATTGACGCGCAAACATTAAGCGCCGATGGCACAGGCTGAACTGCTTCAGGGGGGCTGGCCAATGGGCTGGCAGCCAATATGCTCGATTTGCCGCTGCTGATTATCCTCTGCCTCACGGGCTTCATCAACCTGATCGGCGCGCTGGCCTATGCCGCGCGCATCGCGGGGGTGCGGACGCGGCGTATCGCCATGTCCTTTGCTTTGTTCAATATTTTGGTGCTGTTTTCGCGCACCTCCAACAGCTTCCTTGGCCCCTTCCTCGCCAAGCGCATCGAAACCCGCATCCATAATGGCAGCGGCGATGCCCTATTTTTCGACATGCAATTGGTCTTGGCCGCCGCCAGCATCGCGACCTTGCTGGGTATTTTGCTGGTCCCCACCGGTCAGCGCCTCTTTGCCGTGGCCATCGGCTGGTATCAGGACCATCGCTCGACCACCAAGCTGGCGATCAAAGCGGTCAGCCCTTCTGGCATCAAGGCCGCATGGCGCGCCCTGACCCTGCCCAGCCTCAACAATCTCAAAAATTGGCATATGCCAAAGGGGATTAGCTGGGGTGTGCTGATCGCCAATGCAGCGGCGCAAAGCCTGTTGGCCGTGGGTGTGGTAGCCAGCCTGTATGCGGGCTATCTCGCCCCCGAATTTCGCGTGACCGCGTCCCAGCTTTCCGCCGTCATCAACGGTTTCGCGACCATCTTGCTCTTCGCCTTCATCGACCCGCAATTGGGCGTGATGACCGACGACGCCGTCGAAGGCAAAGTCGGCGAGGCCGATTTCCGCCGCGCCGTCACGCTGATCAGCTACAGCCGCCTAATCGGCACGATACTCGCCCAATTGCTGCTGCTGCCCGCCGCTATGCTGATCGCCTATATCGCGGTGCATGTGTAAAAAAGGGCGGGATTGCAGCCCCGCCCCATGAATTAATAAAGCAGCAACGGCGCAATTTCTTCGCGCCAGCTTTGCTCATCCGGCGCTGCCCATGCGTCCAGATCAGCGGGCGTCGCGGCATTATCATCCACCCATAAGCGCAATTTGGTCGACCCGTTGATGACGTCTATCGCCAACACATCATCGGTATATTCATATTTAAAATCTTTGCCGCGCCACAACGGATAATCGGGATAGAGGCTGCGGATCGCTTTAAATCCCAGCGCCTGCACCCGCCATGGCCGAAAGCCCGCATGATCATACCATGGCCCATCGGCATGGATATGAACGCCGCTGTTCAATTGCCCGCTATGTTTATGAAATGTTGGCTCAAACCAAATATCGCGCAGCTTGCAGCCTGTCAGCCATTGCGGCGCGATACGCTGCATTTCCGCAATCACCGCTCGCGCGTCCATGTCGGGTGCGCCGAACAATTCCAAGGGCCGGGTGGTGCCGCGCCCTTCGCTTAAGGTAGCGCCCTCCACCATCACCGTGCCGGCATAGGCGCGGGCCATGTTGACGTTGGGCGCATTGGGGCTGGGGTTCACCCATGCGCGGTCTATTGGCCAGCCAAAACCAGCGCCATCCGGTTGCCAGCCCGGCATTTCCACCACGCGGTAATCCAGATTCAGGCCGAAATGCTGCTGAAACCAGCGCCCCATTTCCCCCATCGTCAAGCCGTGGCGCATCACCATCGGCCCGGCGCCGACAAAGCTTTCCCAGCCCGCTTCCAACCGATTCCCCTCTACAGGGCGGCCTGCGGGATTCGGGCGGTCCAGCACCCACACGGCTTTGCCATGCTGCTCCGCCGCCTGCATCACATAGAGCAAGGTGGTGATGAAGGTATAAATACGGCAGCCCAAATCCTGCAGGTCGACCAGCAATATATCGAAGGTCTCCATCGACGCATCGGTCGGGCGGCGCACTTCGCCATAGAGGCTGAAGCAGGGAATGCCATAGACCGGATCATGAAAGTCCGGCGATTCCATCATATTATCTTGCAAGTCGCCGCGCACACCATGTTGCGGGCCGAACAGCGCCGTCACATTCACGCCCGCCGCAAACAGCGCATCCACGCTATGCGTCAAATCCGCCGTCACCGATGCCGGATGCGCCAACACAGCCACACGCTTGCCGACCAAAGGCGCACGCAACACAGGGTCAGAAATCAGGCGATCAATACCGAATAACACAGTCATATCACTGGCCTGCCGCAAGGGTGATGGCAAAGCAATCATCATGATGAAAATCGGGCTTTTCGGGCGGATGACGCAGCGCCCAATAGCTTTTCTCGCCATCCCAATCTTCGATCACGGCGGTCAGCCCCATACGCAATATCGGTTGATCGGGCTTGGCAATTTTCGCGGAAATCAACAGCATATAATCATGGCCTTCCGCGCTCATTTCCGGCGCGGGCACGTCCCATTGGGTCATGCCATCGCGATATCCGCTAAAGCGATAGGCCGCCCAATCCCCCGCTGGGGCGAAATTATATTCGCCATATTGGCCATCGCCAAAATCCAAAAAGGCTTCAAAACAGGTGGTTTTCCACAATTCATCGCGGCGGTTTTGCGATGGATGTTCGGGCAGGCATATCTCCCCAATCTCGCCCACCACATGATAGGTGAACAGCAAGGATTCCCCCTCATCCGTCACGCTGACCATGATGTCGGACAGCCAATCGCACGGCGTATCAGGATGGGCCCACAAATTCCCTGTCGCGATCACCCTACTCATTCGCTTTACTCCATGCTATGCGCGCCGTCATTATGACAAGCTACACATCTGATCTGCTGCGCGTTCTTGATGAACGCGGCTATATCCACCAGACCACGGACGCGGAAGGGCTAGATGCACTTGCCGCGAAACAGATTGTCCCCGGATATATCGGCTTCGACGCGACGGCCCCCAGCCTTCACGTCGGCAGCCTCGTTCAGATTATGATGCTGCGCCGTCTGCAGCAAACCGGCCACAAACCTATTGTGTTGATGGGCGGCGGCACCACCCGTATCGGCGACCCCACGGGCCGCGACGAAAGTCGTAAAATGCTGTCGGACGAGACTATCGCTGACAATATCCAATCTATTTTCAGTATCTTCCAACAATTTTTGAAATTTGGCGACGGTCCAACCGACGCCGTGATGGTCAATAATCATGATTGGCTGGGCAAGCTCGGCTATATCGAATTGCTGCAAGAGGTCGGCACCCATTTCACCGTCAACCGCATGTTGACCTTTGATTCGGTCAAGCTGCGGCTGGAACGCGAACAGCCGATGACCTTCCTTGAATTCAACTATATGATTCTTCAGGGATATGACTTCCGTCACCTGTCGAAAAATATCGGTGCGCGCCTGCAAATGGGTGGCAGCGACCAATGGGGCAATATCGTTAATGGCATGGAATTGGGCCGCCGGATGGACGGCAGCCATTTGTTCGGCCTGACCACGCCGCTGCTGACCACCGCTGCGGGCACCAAAATGGGCAAGACGGCGTCGGGCGCGGTGTGGCTCAACCCCGCCCAGCTTCCCGATTATGATTATTGGCAGTTTTGGCGCAATTGCGACGACCGCGATGTGGGCCGTTTCCTGCGCCTGTTCACTGACCTGCCACTCGACGAAATCGCCCGCCTCGAATCACTGGAAGGCGCGGAAATTAATGAAGCCAAGAAAATCCTCGCCAACGAAGCCACCGCTTTGTGCCGCGGTGCGGACGCAGCCGTAACCGCTGCCGCCACCGCCCAGCAAACCTTTGAATCCGGCAAGATCGGCGGCGACTTGCCGCAAATCAGCGCGGGTGCCGACGGTATCCGTATCCTCGACGCCTTGCGCGAATTGGGCTTTGCCGCATCCAACAAAGAAGCGCGCCGCAAGCTGGACGAAGGTGCCGTCAAGCTGAACGGAGAGGTGGTAAAAGACGCGACCTTGGTGATCCAACCCACCGATGAAGCCATCACCATCAGCCTTGGCGCCAAAAAACATGGCTTAATTAACCGTTAAAGCGGACTCTTTTTGGGGCTAACCAAGCCCTGAAAAATGACGTAAAAAGCCCCCGCCGTTCAACGAATTGCGGGGGTTTTTCATGCGCAAATCCGACACCAAAACACCAAATTATGTGGGGCTGGATCAGCGCGGCACCAAACGTAGCGATGTCTATTTTCGCTTATCCTTCGACCTGCCCGACGGCCGCCAAGACATCGCCACCTGTGTGAATATCAGCAATGACGGCTTGCTGGTTCGCTATCCACAGGCCTTTGAACTGGATGATAAATTAATCTTCCGCTTGCCCATTTTGGGTGCGCGCTCCGCCAAGGTTATTTGGTCCATCGGCGGAAAATCCGGCACCCAGTTCGACGACCCGATCAGCGAAAAAGACTATCTGCCCTTGCTGCGCGCTATGGGCGTCAAGGTCGATGCAGACTCGGGCGTTATTGACGGCTGATAACATCCCCGAAATCGGCAAATGAAGCGCATTCTAACCGCTGCGCAGCAAAGGAATCGCGGCATCACGGCGGAACAAATATAAGCAATCGCGCACTGGTCCTCCGCGCTTGCCATCCATTCCCCCATCTTGTTCGACAAACAGACGCGCATCATCATGGGCGGCGGGCAATAAGCGCTGCAATTGTTCAGCGGTGGACAGGCGATAATCCGCATCGCCCGATTGTTTCAGCCCCAATAATTCACCGCCGCCACGCAATTCCAAATCTTTTTCGGCGATCACAAAGCCGTCATTGGTATCTCGCATTAACGCCAGCCGCTCCCGCGCTGTCTCGCTCAAATGCTGGGACCGCAGCAACAAACAGACGCTTTTCGCCGTCCCGCGCCCCACGCGCCCGCGCAATTGATGCAATTGTGCCAAGCCAAATCGGTCGGCATGTTCCACCACCATCAGGCTGGAATTTGGCACATTCACGCCCACCTCAATCACCGTGGTCGCCACCAAAACGCCAATCTCGCCCGCCTCAAATCGCGCCATCACCGCGTCTTTTTCCGGCCCCTTCATCTTGCCATGCACCAAGCCGACACGATCCGCGCCCAGCCGCGCCCGCAAATATTCGGCGCGGTCCTCGGCCGCCGTCAAATCCAGCTTCTCGCTTTCCGCCACCAAGGGGCACACCCAATAGGCTTGCTCGCCTTTTTGCAGGTGGCGCGCCAGTCCGTCCGCCACCTCATCCAATCGGTCGATGCTGATGACGCGGGTGTCCACCGGCGTACGGCCCGGCGGCATTTCATCCAGCCGCGACACATCCATTTCGCCATGATTGGCTAGCAACAAGGTGCGCGGAATCGGTGTCGCAGTCATCACCAGCAAATGGGGTGGGCGCTGCGCTTTGTCGGTCAGCATCAACCGCTGGGCCACGCCAAAGCGGTGCTGTTCATCCACCACCACCAAGCTCAGGTCGCGGTACTGCACCGATTCTTGGAAAATCGCATGGGTGCCGACCAAAATATGAATGCTGCCGTCCGCCAAGCCCATCAAGGTCGCCTCGCGCGCTTTGCCTTTGTCGCGGCCCGTCAAGATGGCGATATTCACCGGCAGGCCCGCCAACATGCTTTGCAAGCTTGCCAAATGTTGCCGCGCCAAAATTTCGGTCGGGGCCAGCAATGCCGCCTGCGTCCCCGCCTCCACCGCCGTCATCATGGCGCGCAGCGCGACCAAAGTTTTGCCGCTGCCCACATCGCCCTGCAACATGCGCAGCATCGGCGTGTCCCGCGCCATATCGCCGCTAATCTCGCGCCCCACCCGTTCCTGTGCGCCCGTCAAGCCAAAGGGCAATTTCAACGCTTGGTCCAACCGCCCATCACCGATAATCGCGCGGCCACGGCGATTCTTCAGGCTTTGCCGGATCAGCATCAACGCCACCTGACTGGCGAAAATTTCATCATAGGCCAAACGGTCGCGCGCCGGTGCGTCATGCGGGCTTTGGTGCGCACGGCCCATCGCTTCATGCCATGCGGGCCAGCCATGGCCCGCCAGCATCGACGGGGTAATCCATTCCTGAAATTCGGGCCGCCGATCCAGCGCCGTCTGCATCAACGCCGCAAGCCGCCCGTTGGTCAGCCCCTCGGTCAGCGGATAAACCGCTTCATGGGCCGCAGCGGGCGGGCCATCCCCATCGGAAATTTCGCTAACCTGATCGGGATGCACAATTTGCCACATATCTCCAAATTGATCGAGCCGCCCCGACACCCGCCGCTTCTCGCCCAGCGGGAACAGCTTTTTCGCCAGCCCCGCCGTGCGCCCAAAATAGACCAAGCGCACATGATCGCCCGCCCCGTCCACGGCATCGACGCCAAAGGGCGCGCGCGGGCTGCGGCCTGGCCGATAATCCTGCGCCGTCACGTCGATAATCACCACTTGCCCCGCTTGGCCTTGGTCCAATCGGTCCAGCGGAACACGGCTAATCAGGCCGGTGGGCAAGTGAAACAGCGCGTCTGCCACCGTTTCCAAACCCAGCCGTGCAAGGGGTTTGGCCATTTGCGGGCCTACGCCCTTCAGGTCGGTCAGGGCGGCAAAAAGCGGGTTTAAAATTTCGGGTCGCATGATGCGCCCACACCTAGCGCAAGCATGGCGAAATTACAGCCGCGAAACTTATTACGGCTTGTGCGTTGATAGTCTCAGCGATCCGATTAAAAGGCCCTGCATGAACGACCGCCTTAAACGCCTGAAATTCCGCGCTTGGCACCGTGGCACCCGCGAGGCCGATTATATGATCGGCGGCTTTTTCGACCGTTACGGGCCGACCTTCGATGAAAAACAGCTCGTCTGGTTCGAAGCGGTCTGCGAAGAAGATGATGTGGATATCATGGCTTGGGCCATGAATGTGGGCGAACCGCCCGAACATTTGAACGATCCCGAAATGATCGCCGCCATGCGCCGTCTGGATTATATCCCCCTGCCATGAAGCCTGCCGCCGCCGATCTTTTCGCCCAAATTGGCCGCGCCTCTGCGCCGCTAACCCTTGCGAGAGTGGCGGACGGCTTTTTGCCGTTGCTGCTGGCCGATCTGGCCCGCGCTAGCAGCAAACGGCTGCTCTATATCGCGACCGACGATGCCGCTATGCAGGCCATCGCCGATGCCGCGCCTTTCTTTGCGCCGGATTTAACCATCCATCGTTTTCCGGCGTGGGATTGCCTGCCCTATGACCGCGCGGGTCCGTCGATGCGGATCAGCGCCGATCGTCTGGCCACCCTATCCGCCCTGCAACAAACCCCAAAGCGCGGCGAGCTGATCCTCACCACCGTGGCCGCCGCCACCCAGCGCACGCTCACGCCATTTCGCATTCGGCAACTCGCCACCACTTTGGCGGCGGGTCAACGGATTGACCGCGATGCGCTGGCCGAACTGCTGGTCGCCAATGGTTTCAACCGCGTCGATACCGTGGCCGACCAAGGCGAATTTGCCGTGCGCGGCAGCATCGTCGATTTATTTGCGGCGGGCGAGGAACATGGCCTGCGCGTCGATTTCTTTGGCGATGAAATTGAATCGATTCGCTGGTTCGACACCGCCGACCAACGCAGCCTTGCCCCCGCCAAGGGCCTATCCCTGCTGCCTGCCGCCGAAACCTTGCTCGATGAAAATAGCATCAAGCGCTTCCGCAGCCGCTACCGCGACCGTTTCGGCGCACAGGCCACGGGCGACCCGCTCTATCAAGCCGTCAGCGAAGGCCGCCGCCAAGCGGGCATGGACCATTGGCTGCCGATGTTCGAAGACAAGCTGGCCACGCTGTTCGACTATATCGACGCCGACACCCCCGTGTTGCGCAGCCAGCGCGCCGAAGCCACGCTGGACAGCCGATTCGACGCGATTAGCGACTATCACGCCAACCGTATCGAAGCCGCGCAGGACCAAGCCGGCAGCTATCGCCCGCTGGCCCCAGACGCGCTCTATCTCACCCAGCCCGAATGGCATGACGCGGCGACCACCCGTCCCATCCATATCGTCACATCCTTTGACACGCCGCCCGCCGCTGGCGTGATTGATATGGAAAGCCATAGCGCGCGTGATTTCACCCCCGAACGCGCGGCGGACCTGAATATTTACGACATGGTCGCGGACCATCTGTCCGACGAACGGCGCGCAGGTCGCCGCACCATCATCGCCAGCTACAGCGCGGGCGCACGCGACCGCCTGTCCGGCCTGCTGCGCGATCATGGCGTCACCAGCCTGCACCCCGCCGATGATTGGCAGGGCGCGCTGGGCCTTGCGTCCGCCGAAGCGGGCGGCGCAACCGCGATGGTCGTGCTGCCACTGGATCATGGCTTTGCCACCGACGCCATCAGCCTGCTAACCGAACAAGATATCCTTGGCGAGCGTTTGGTGCGCCGCCAGAAGAAGCGCAAAAGCGCCGATGCCTTCTTGGCCGAACTCGCCACGCTTTCCGTGGGCGATCTGGTCGTCCATCTTGATCATGGCGTGGGCCGCTATGAAGGGCTGACGTCGATTCCCGTGGGCAAAAGCCCGCATGACTGTGTGCTGCTCACCTATGCGGGCGGCGACAAATTATATGTCCCCGTCGAAAATCTCGACGTCCTGTCCCGCTATGGCGGCGACAGCGAAGGCGTCGGTCTCGACAAGCTAGGCGGCGAAGCATGGCAGCGCCGCAAGGCCCGGATGAAGGAACGCATCCGCGAAATTGCGGGCGAATTGCTGGCCACCGCCGCGCAGCGCGCGCTGCGCAGCGGGGAAGTTTTGGCCGCCGACACCAGCTACCCCGCCTTTGCCGACCGCTTCCCCTATCAAGAAACCGACGATCAAGAACGCGCCATTGGCGATGTTTTGGACGATATGGCATCGGGCCGCCCGATGGACCGTTTGGTCTGCGGCGATGTTGGCTTTGGTAAAACCGAGGTCGCGCTGCGCGCCGCTTGCGTCGCCGCCATGGCCGGTGTGCAAGTGGCCGTGGTCGTCCCCACCACCTTGCTGGCGCGCCAGCATTTCAACAATTTCGCCGAACGATTCAAAGGCTTCCCGATCAATGTCGGTCGTCTGTCCCGCCTTGTCCCCGCATCCGAAGCGCAAAAAACGCGCGATGGCTTGGCCGATGGCACGATGGATATCGTCGTCGGCACCCATGCCGTCATCGCCAAATCGGTCGATTTCAAAAATCTCGGTCTGGTGATTGTCGACGAAGAACAGCGTTTTGGCGTTGTCCATAAAGAACGGCTGAAACAGCTAAAAACCGACGTTCACGTCCTGACCCTCACCGCCACGCCCATTCCACGCACCCTGCAAATGGCGATGTCGGGCCTACGCGAACTCAGCGTCATTCAAACCCCGCCGATCGACCGCTTGGCCGTGCGAACCTATGTCGCGCCATGGGACGGCGTGGTGATCCGCGAAGCCTTGCTGCGCGAACATGATCGCGGCGGGCAAAGCTTCTTCGTCACCCCGCGCATCAAAGACCTGCCGGACATCGAAGAATTTTTGCGCACCCGCGTGCCAGAAATTAAATATGTGGTGGCGCATGGCCAAATGTCACCGACCGAAGTCGAAGAGCGCATGTCCGCTTTCTACGACCGCAAATATGATGTGCTGGTGTCCACCACCATCGTCGAAAGCGGCCTCGACATTCCCAGCGCCAACACCTTGGTTATCCACAGGGCGGACCGTTTCGGCCTCGCCCAATTATACCAACTTCGTGGCCGCGTGGGTCGCGGCAAAACCCGCGCCTACGCCTATCTCACCACCGCCGAAGGCGGCGCGATGACGGACACGGCGGAAAAGCGCCTGAAATTGCTCGGCGATCTTGATACGCTGGGCGCGGGCTTCCAACTCGCCAGCCATGATTTGGATATTCGCGGGGCGGGCAATTTGGTCGGCGACGAACAATCGGGCCATATCCGCGAAGTGGGCTTCGAACTCTATCAATCCATGCTGGAAGAAGCGATTTTGGTCGCCAAGGCCGAAGGCGCAGGCGTGGCCCCGCCGCGCGAAGCCTTGTCGCCCATCATCACCGTCGATGCACCAATACTGATTCCCGAAGATTATGTGCCCGATCTGCCGCTCCGCATGGCGCTCTATCGCCGCCTGAACGAAGCCGAAGACCGTGCGGGGCTGGACGCTTTTGCCGCCGAACTGATCGACCGTTTCGGCCCGCTGCCGCCCGAAACCACCAATCTGATCCATCTGATGGAAATCAAGGCCAACGCCAAGCAAGCCGGTATCGCCAAGCTGGATGTAGGCACCAAGGGCGCGCTGATCAGCTTCCATGGCGACCAATTCGCCAACATTCCGGGCCTGATTGCCTATGTCGAACGGCTGAAAGGCCGCGCCAAATTGCGCCCCGATATGAAATTGTCGATCAGCGGCGATTGGGCGAGCGCAGCGGCGCGGCTGAACGGCGCGCTGCAATTGTCCAAAGGGCTTGGGAAAGTGGCACGGATGGCGGGCTAGATCCCGCCGTGCATCCTATCGGTCTATCGGTTATCGCGCTTTGCAAATGCGTTCTTAAATCGGCGGCACCATATGGGGTGCGCCACCGGCCTGCGCCTGTGCAACCAAGGCGGGCAAGGCCGCGCCGACCACAGGTTCCGACCGCAAAAACCCTTGCCACACGCCCACGCCCAATTCGCTCAACCGTGCCAATTGCGCTTCATTTTCAATACCTTCTGCGATCACCACCAAGCCCAAGGCTTTGGCCAAATCGGCAATGGCGCGCACCACAATGCGGTCACGCTCGGTCCCCGTCACGGTGCGTGTAAAGCCGCTATCAATCTTTAAATAATCAATCGGCAAGCGCGCCAGCAACGACAGACTGGAATATCCCGTGCCGAAATCATCAATGGCAATGGACGATCCCCCCGCCCGCAACTGCGCCAACTGGGCGGCCGCGCTGGCCGGGTCGCTCAACATCGCTTGTTCGGTCAGTTCCAACGTCAAACGGCTTTGCGCCACCCCTTCTTCGGCGGCCATCCGCGCCACACGGCTGGCAAAGTTTAAATCCGCCAAATCCGCAGCGGTGATATTCAGCGACAATCGCAAATCCGCCAGCTCCGCTGGCCACTGCCCCGCCTCGCGCAGCGCCAAACGGTGGGCATGATGGGTCAATTCCTTGTCCATCCCCGCCGCCCGTGCCGCCGTCACCAACGGTCCGGCACCCAATGTCCCCAATTCGGGGTGATCCCAACGGATCAAGGCTTCGACCCCCACCATCGCGCCCGTCAGCATATCATATTGCGGTTGATAGAGGATGCGCACTTCGTCGCGTTCCAGCGCCGCCTTCACCGAGGCACCATCGCGGGCCGATGCGGGCCGCGCCAAAATTTCGCACGCACCGCGCAACTGCGATTCCACCGACTGGTCCGCCGAAATCATCGCCGTCGCAATGCGCATGGTAACACGGCCATGCGGGTCGCCCACCAAGGGTTCCGCCAGCGCCAAATGCAGCGATCGTTCTTGCACATAAAGGGCACGTTCGGTGGTCACCTTGGCAGGTACGATCAAAAATCGCGGCCCATCCAATCGTGCAACATAGCTGCCCGCACCAAATTCATCGCCCGCAAAGGTTTGCAAACGCCAACCAATTTCTTCCAATATTGCATCGCCAGCCGCAGAGCCGACGCTGTGGTTGATACGGGCCAATTCATCGGCCTGAACCAAAATCACGCCCATCACGGAATTTTGGTGCAAATAATCTTTTGTTATTTTTTCAGCGGCATCAATTAGCACATCTGCGATCCGATATCATAGCGCCACGACCAGGCGGCGCGATCATTGCGCTCATTTCGTCCCGCTTCAATCAAAATTCGCGCCTCGCCGCGATTAACCAACAGGCCGCGAACACTGCTGACTTGCTTCGCCTTCAAATGGCTGCCAAAATAGCCAAATTGGAGCACGCCACTTTCCGATCCGATAAAGATGGCGTCGCCCCCTTTATAGGAACGGATCGGCCCAAGCCTGCTCATCCAAGGGGGAAGAAAATGCAACGCAATATTGCGCTGGTCGCATCCAACGCGCCAGCCGCACTAGAGGCCGAAGCCGAACTGCGACCGATGTATGATTTTGTCGACATCGCGGATGCTGATATGGTCATCGCCTTGGGCGGCGATGGATTTTTGCTGCATGTGCTGCACCAAATGCTGGACCGCCGCCGCATCTTGCCGGTGTTCGGCATGAATCGCGGCAGCGTTGGTTTCTTGATGAATGATTTTCGCGCCGATGCTTTGATGGAACGCATCAGCAACGCCAATCAATATATTATTCATCCCCTCAGCGGCGAAATCACCACCATCGACAATGAACGCCACATCCTGCCGGCCATCAACGAAATATCCTTGCTGCGCGAAACCCGTCAGGCCGCCAAGCTAGAGGTCATGGTCAATGGCAAAACCATGTTGGACGAACTCATCTGTGACGGCCTGTTGGTTTCCACGCCCGCTGGTTCCACCGCTTATAATCTGTCCGCCAATGGCCCTATTTTGCCACTGGAATCCGCCTTGCTGGCACTGACCCCCATCAGCCCCTTTCGCCCACGCCGCTGGCGCGGTGCGATTTTACCCGACGCCACCAGCTTTCAATTCAATGTCCTTGAGGCCGTGAAACGCCCCGTCAGCGCCGTTGCCGACCAGCGCGAGATTCGCGATATCAAACATGTGCGTGTCACCGCCGACCGTTCCCGCCCGCTCAGCTTGCTGTTCGATCCCGACCATGGGCTGGATGACCGCATCGCAATGGAACAATTTGCTTTTTAGGGCTTGCCAAATCATTTCAATCCCATCATAGGGCCTCTCGTCCGCTACGGCGGATTGCTCCTCGGTAGCTCAGCGGTAGAGCAATCGACTGTTAATCGATTGGTCGCAGGTTCGAATCCTGCCCGGGGAGCCACTTTCCAACATCGTCGAAATTTCGCAGCGTTGGGCATGTGGCAATCATGCATCAGACAGGCTCACTGCCAGCCTCTCCCAAAACCCATCCCCGTCGCGTCATGCCCAACCAGCATCACGGCTCCGGCTTTGACGTCCAAAAAATTTCGCTTTCTCATCAGATTTCTTGCACAAGCCTGTTGCCAAACGCGCCGGATATCAGCATAGGCTTATCCCACGCCAAACAGCGTCTTGTTCCTCGGTAGCTCAGCGGTAGAGCAATCGACTGTTAATCGATTGGTCGCAGGTTCGAATCCTGCCCGGGGAGCCACTTTCTATTCTGCCTCAGCATAGCAAGCGGCCCATTTCCAAATCATCCCAGAACATCATCCGCGCCCCATCATCGCGCGGCCATTTCGCGCGCTGTTCATCATCCCGCACCCAGCCCCATCATCACCATCAGGATCGGCAGGCTGACCCCCGCCAAAATCGTCGATATGGTGATAATCCGCGCCGCCATGCGCAGCGCGCCTTCCCCGCCATAACGGGCCAGCGCCAAACAGCCCGCCCCCGACGGCACCGCCGCAATTAACAACAAGGTCTGGTGCGTAATCGTCGGCAGCGGCGGCAACAGCCACAACAGGCCCAGCGTCACCGCGGGCAAGATCAGCAACTTCCCCGCAACCCCGCGCATCGTCGCCCCCGTCCCCCCCGCACGCGGCACAGGGCGCGCCATAAACAGACCCACGGCAATTAAGGCGCAGGGCGTGGTCGTCCCGCCAATGATCACCAGCAACTTATCCACAGGCACTGGCAACGCCCAATGGGCGCTGGCCACCACGGCCCCAGCGATGGCCGCAATCAACAACGGATTGCGCGCCGCCATCGCCAGCGACAATTTCACCCCGTCCATCCGGCTGCGCGTCGCGTCCGCATCCGGACTGGTCAGCACCGCCGACATGGTCCCAAGCGCAAATAAAATCGTGGAATTTAACGCGATAATCACCGCTGCTGGCGCAAGGCTGGCTGGTCCCAATATCGCCAAACATAGCGGCAAACCGATAAAGGCATGGTTACCATAGGATGCCGCAAAGGCGGCCGCATTGGCCTCCCCCGCTGCCTGTCCGCGCTGCCGCTCCACCGTGAAATGCAGCGCATAAACCAATAAGGACGCGCCCACGACCACCAGAAACATGACGGGTTCCATCAAATCCCGCGCATCCATGGTTGCCAAAATATGAAAGGTCAGCACCGGCAAAGCCAGATTCGCGACAAAAGCATTGAGGACATGATGGGCATCGGCCCCAAACCATTGCACACGGCCACAGGCGTAACCCACCGCAATCAACGCAAAAATGGGGAATAACGCCCCAAAAATAGCCGTCATATCCACGTCCTTGTCGCCCGCACCCGCTTTGGCACGATGGCGGCGCACCGACTGCCGCCCTAGGGCGCTGCTATCCGCCCTCAACGCCGCCTTGCCAAGCCCTTTCCCACAAGGCCGGAGGACGAGCCTCGCGCCAAGCGTGGATAGCCCACGACCGCAGCCCACAGATAGGACCGAGCAACATATCTGCATCAAAGGTCAGGCACATCCCGACCGCCCAGTGACGCCAGCAAATAGGCGCAAACGTCCCCTAAGCCAGCCCGCGACTTAGGCTGGCGACGCCAAAGCATCCGATGCGAGGCAATTTTCAAAAAGAGAGGAGAGCAGCAGCGCCGTGAATATCGGTAACAACCGCAGCATAAGGCCAGCGCGCATCCGATCAGATCAGATCAGCGCACCCCAAGGATGGATATGCGAAAAAATCGTCCAAAACGGCGATGTGAGGAGAGTATAATAATGACGAGCGATTCGATGATCGCATCTGGTGGATGCAACAGCGGGGTGCAGAATTTACCGCGCAGCAACGACCGCATAGGTTTGCATGGAAACCACATGATTTTGCATCGCCCGCGCACGGACCATGTCCATATTATCCAAGTCGTTCATGACGTTAAGCTGGGCCAACTGGGTCGCTTCGGCGTTAACCGGCGCATCATACGTCGGCACATGATAGCCGATTAATACACAAGCTGGCAAAGCCAAGACCGCTGCAGTCAACTTCAACATACGCCTCTCCCACAGCTAATTTGCTGTTGTTATGTTGCGCAGCATATGCAGCATTTTCGTCCAGTGCAAGCAAAAGACGCTCACTTCACTTACAGGCAATATATTATAATATGAACGTGCCCTCATCGCCTGATTTGGTGGCTTTCACGCAAAAATGCTGCACCCATGATAACGCACAAAATCAAGGTCCCATCCGGCCAATAGCACCGCATCCATCCCGCCGATCAGCGGGCGCGTGCCGCCTGATGGGTGATGTCGGTCATCAATTTGCGGAACAAAATGCTGCCCGCCGTGCCGGACGCTTTCAACGCCCGTTCGCACTCTAGCAAGCGGGTCATCAAACGGGCCAGCTTGGGCGCATCCCAAATATGCAATTGCGCCGCCACCGCCTCACGTTCTCTAAAAAAGACCCCGCTGCGCGGCGACCCCACCACGCTGGACGGGTGGGCGCCATCATCCACATCGGCCCGCAAGCGCACCAACAACAGCGCCCGTATCGACAAGGCGCGAATCAAGCGTATTTCAGCCACCCCAATGGCGGCGGCGGTGGCCAGCACCTCTGGCAATGCCTGCACTTTGCCGCCCAAGGCGACATTGATATAATCGCTGACATCTTCCTCGTGCGAGGCCGCGCCCAGCAACGCAATATCGGCTGGCGTCACCTGACGCTCGCGCCCCGGCGCGGCATCCAGATATAGCGCGATTTTTTCAATTTCCTGCCGCATCAAGGCTTGGTCGCCCGACACCAGATCAATTAACAACTGCGCCTCGGCATTGGAAAAGCGCAGGCCTGCCTCGCGCCCCGCATCCATGGCAATGCCCACCAAGGCGCGGCGATCCGGCTGGTAACACACCGCGGCGACCGCATTGGACGACGCCTCGACTGCCTTGATAATCTTGGATTTGGCGGTGATGCTGGCCCCTGATGCAATCACCGGATTGATCGCTTTTTCGGCCTGCAACAACCCCTCGAGGGCAGGCAGAACATCATCGCCGCTGCCGCTAATTTCCAGACGAATGACTCGCTGCGGCGAGAAGAGCGACATAGACGCCGCCTCCACCGCCAATAATGATGGGTCCGCCGCCAGCATGGCCGATGTCAGGTCCAGCCGCTCGGCATCTTGGCCCGCCAGACGCAGCAAATGGCTGGTAATCGCGGCCATGGTGGAATCATCCGGCCCCGTCACCAACATCAAGCGCGTGTCAGGGTCGAGCCGCTTCAGCCGCTCCAACTCATAAGGCTTCAGCGTTTTCACGGGTCAGCGACGCATCATTCGGCGCTGGGCGCGCGCCCTGCACTGCGATTGGCATAAACGGCAATGCGCGCAATAATCTGGTCCGCAACGCCGGACGCCAAACGCTCTAATACCGTCGATTCCGCCGCAATGGTGGCATATTCGCTGCCCACCACATCAATGCCACCATCCTGCGCGGCTGTGGCGTCCAGCAACACTTCGCCATTGCTCACATCGACCAATTGATAACGCGCGCGCAATGTGCGGCGTTCGCGCACCACCGCTTCGTCGGCGCGCACGCCAAATCCGTCAATGCTGTCTTCCAAGCGCACATCCAAGCGATAGCGGTGCTGACCGCCATCCTTGTCCGTCGCATGCAGCCGGTCGCGCAAAGCATTGCGGACCAGCCAGCCCCGATGCCCCTCAATGGCGGCGACATCAATGCCGGACAATAAGGCCGCCACCTCTCCCTTGCCGCCATTGGCATAGAGCGGACGCAAGCCGCAGCCGCCGACCAGCAGCGACGCAGCAATGAAGCAAGGGAGGATCAGCTTTTTCATCAGACGACAATATTAACCAGACGGTCGGGAACGACAATCACCTTCTTCGGCGATGCCCCAGCCAGCATATCGACAATCTTTGGACGCGCCAAAGCCGCCGCTTCAACATCGGCCTTATCCGCGCCCTTCGCCATGGTAAATGTATCGCGCAGCTTGCCCGCGATTTGAATGGCGATGGTCACTTCATCTTCCACCAACAAGGCTTCGTTGACGGCAGGCCATGCGGCATGGGCGATCAAATCAGCATCGCGTTGATCCGCTGGCAATTCCGCCCAAGCTTCCTCGGCCAAATGCGGCATCATCGGCGCAATCAACAAAATCAAGGTGCGGCATGCTTCGGCGCGCGTGGCCGAAGGCTGGGCCTTTTCCACATCATTGGCAAAGGCATGCACCTTGGCGACCGCTTTATTGAAACTCAGCGCCTCAATATCCGCGCCAATGCCAGCAATGGCTTGGTGCAGCTTGCGGGCCAGCGCCTTATCATCGGCGCCATCACCCACATTCTGCGTTTCACCAAACAGGCGCCACAAACGCTGCACAAAGCGCCATGCGCCTTCAATGCCCGCCTCGCTCCATGGCAAATCGCGCTCCGGCGGGCTGTCGGACAACATGAACCAACGCGCTGCGTCCGCGCCATATTGTTCCAAGATATTGTCGGGATCGACGACATTCTTCTTAGATTTCGACATTTTAATCACGCGGCCCACGTCCACGCTGCTGCCATCGGCTTTCAGCGTGGCCCCGTCCCCACTGCGTTCAATATCGGTCGGCGCAAAGAAGATCGGCGGCAGGCCTTCACCTTGCGCGCGGCTATAGGTTTCGTGCGTCACCATGCCCTGCGTAAACAGGCTGGCAAAAGGCTCCTTGATATTCACAAGGCCCAAACGCTCCAAGGCGCGGGTCCAGAAACGGGCATAGAGCAAGTGCAAAATTGCGTGCTCAATACCGCCAATATATTGGTCCACCGGCAACCAACGCGCGATGACTTCGGGATCAAAGGGCTTGTCCGCAGGCGCGCTGGCAAAGCGTAGGAAATACCAACTGCTGTCCACAAATGTATCCAGCGTATCGGTTTCGCGCACAGCCTTGCCGCCGCAGCTTGGGCAATCGACATGCTTCCACGCCGCATGACGGTCCAGCGGGTTGCCAGGAACCGAGAAATCCACATCTTCGGGCAGCACGACCGGCAATTGGCTGGTCGGAACCGGCACCGTGCCGCATGTATCACAATGGATGAACGGAATCGGCGTGCCCCAATAACGCTGACGCGAAACGCCCCAGTCGCGCAGACGCCAAACGGTGGTGCCCTTGCCCCAGCCGTCATGTTCCGCGCGGGCGATGACCGCAGCCTTGGCGTCTTCGACGCTCATGTCGTTCAGGAAGTGGCTGTTGACCAATTTCCCACCGCCAACATAGGCTTCGTTGCCCTCAAACACTTGGGCGTCATGGTCGCCGTCCGCGATCACGCGGTGAACCGGCAGGCCATATTTGCGCGCCAAATCCAAATCGCGCTGGTCATGCGCCGGACATCCAAAGACGGCGCCCGTGCCATAATCCATCAACACATAATTCACGACCCATACCGGCAAATGCCAATTGGGGTCCAACGGATGCTCCACGGTCAGGCCGGTATCAAATCCGCGCTTTTCAGCCGTTTCCAATTGCTCCGCCGACGTGCCTTGGCGGCGACAATCCGCGATAAATTCGGCCAATTCCGGCGCATGGGCCGCCAGCTTGGCCGCCAGCGGATGATCGGGCGAAATCGCCGCAAAGCTGGCCCCAAACAGCGTATCGGGGCGCGTGGTGAACACGTCAAACCCGTCCTGCGATCCGGTCAGCTTGAACGAGAATTGCAGACCCTTGCTATGGCCAATCCAATTTTCCTGCATCAAACGGACCTTGTCGGGCCATTTGTCCAGCGAACCCAAACCTTGCAGCAAATCTTCGGCAAAGTCGGTGATCTTCAAAAACCATTGCGACAGTTTTTTCTTTTCAACCAACGCGCCCGACCGCCAACCGCGACCGTCGATGACCTGTTCATTGGCCAGCACCGTCATGTCGATCGGGTCCCAGTTCACAAAGCTTTCTTTGCGATAGACCAAGCCCGCTTGATACAGCGCCAAGAACAACGCCTGTTCCTGACCATAATAGTCCGGCTCACACGTCGCCAATTCGCGGTCCCAGTCAAAGGCCAGCCCCAAACGCTTGAGCTGGGCGCGCATCGACGCAATATTGTCGCGCGTCCAACCACCGGGGTGCACGCCCTTTTCCATCGCCGCATTTTCAGCGGGCATCCCAAAGGCGTCCCAACCCATCGGGTGCAGCACATCATGGCCCGTCATACGCTTGAACCGCGCCAGCACGTCGCCCATCGTATAGTTGCGCACATGGCCCATATGAATGCGCCCCGATGGATAGGGGAACATTTCCAAAATATAGGCTTTGGGACGGTCATTGTCCGAACGCATAATATCGGGGGTCGCAAAGCTGTTATCGGCGTCCCATGCGGCCTGCCAGCGCGTATCGGCAGCCAATGCGCTAAAGCGCGTATCGCGGGTCATTATCTGTATCCCGTAAGTGGTAAAAATTCAAAAAATCAATCAAATTGGCGCGATATGGTTCCCCACCCCGCGCCAAAAAAATCTGGCGTTTCTTATTTGGCGTCGCTTATCCGCGAATGGCGCTGCGGCGCAGGTCGCGGGCGCGGGTCAGAATCACTTCTTCCAGCTTTTGCACCGTGGCGGCCTGTACCGGCGCATCCACCCATGCGCCGCCCTGCGACACTTGGCGCGATGCCGCAACGCGCAGCGCATCGGCGCGCAAATCTTGGTCCAAAATCGAAACCGTCACCTTCATCCGCTCACCGGGGTTGGCGGGGTTGGCATACCAGTCGGTCACAATCACGCCGCCCGCGCTATCGGCTTGCAGCAAGGGCATGAACGACACAGCGTCCAGCGATGCCCGCCACAAATAGCTGTTCACGCCAATGGTCGTGATTTGCGATGCCGCCAGATCGGCGCGCGGACGTTCCTTGCCACCACAAGCCGCAAGACCTGCACAAGCGACAGCAACCATCGCCAAAGTCGCCGTGCGGCGAACGGCAGAAACGGACAGGTTGGACATGCCTAAGCACCTTTTATCTGGGCGCCGCCACAATATTGGGAAGGCCGCGCAAGCTGGAAAGATTGATGCGTCTGTATCGCTGTTGCGAACACACGGCAAGCATAGCAATGCAAGATCGCCCGATTAGCGCAGATCCGCATCCACCATGCCGTCCGTGCGCCAAATCCACAGCGCATCATCCATTGGGCCATCCCATGGTGACGCGCCGCAAATCCCGCCCCATGGCATCTCGCAACAGGGGCAGGTTGTGGACTATCGGCAACAGGGCAAAATAATCGCGCATTTTGCATCTTATCTTTTTGTCACGACTCTGGAATTTCTCCGATTCCATGCCTATAGTCAGTCCTAAACAGGTCGGATTCGTCAGCAATTTTATTGCCCCAATCCGTCCCGCAACGCACGGAGCTGGGTATAATGTCGCGCAAACCGCGCCATTTTTTAAAAGCAGGGATGATCGCGCTCGCCGCGACGACCATTGCTTTGCCCCCTGCTCTCGCATCGCTGTCCCGCACAGATCGCATCCGCGACACGCAATTGTCCGAAACCTTGCTCGGTCAATTTACACCGGCCAGCGGCGACCCGCGCCTGATCGCCCGTTATAATAATATGGCCGCCAACACACGCAGCCAGTTCAGCTTCACACCGGCCATCACCGACAATTCGCGCAAGAACCGCGCTATCACCGTGGTGATTCGCGCCAATGAAGCCAATACCGCCGCCCGCGTGCCCGCCGCGCGCAACAAGGCCGCCATTGCCATCCAACCCTTGGCCTATAATTTGGGCGCATCGGTGGGCTTTGACAAATTTGTCACCCCCGCCATTCCGCGCGGCACGGACCTAAAGCATCTGCCACAGGCCCGCGCGCCAGAGGGTGAGCGTCACAAATCATCGCGCTTCGCCGCCCAAATGCGCCCCGCCAAAAGCGACCCCGAAGCCGCGCCTGACCGGTGGAGCAGCATCGCCAACGACCAAGCCGTGGACGTTGTCTCCAGCTATCGCCTAACCAAGAATTTGGACGTCACCGCTGGCTATCGTTACAAGAGCGAAGACGCCGTCGAACCTTTGACCGATGGCCGCCGCGACAGCCAAGCCGTCTATATCGGCACAGCGTTCCGCTTCTAAACCCTTTCTTTTTAACGCTTCATTGCCGCGCCGCCTATCCGCGCAGCTTGGCGCGCCTTATGCTGCATTGCTGGTCCAGCGCATCAATTCCGGCCCATGCTATGCGGGCCTTCATGCCGCCTTTCTGGCGATTCAGCGCCCGTGCGGACGCCGCACTCATCCCGCCCAGCGCGGCCAAATGCGCCCCGCCCACGCTGCGCGCCAAACGCAGCCATGCCGCGCGGCCCAAATGCGGCGCGCCATCATGCGAACGTGTGGCATAAAGCGGCGATATAAAGACAAGATCCGCCCCCATTTTCCGCGCCCGCACCGCTTCGCCGCAATCATGAACGGGCATCGACAGGATCAACCCATCCCGCCGCCCCATCACGCCATGCGCCGCACTCTGCCCCGCCAAATGATGGCGCATATGCACACCATGTGCCCCCCATCGGCACGCAGTCGCTGGCCTATCCGCCAATAGGATCGTCAATTGGCGCGCCCGCGCCGCCCGCATCACGCGGCGGAACAAGCGGTAGCGCGCATGGGGCGGCAGATCATCATGGCGAAACACCACCCCGCTACCGACGGGCAAGCTGGCAACCACATAGACCAGCCTATTTTGCAACCGTTCATCGCTGAACAGCCATAGCTGGGGCATATTGGACCATGTCAGGGGGTGGCGCTTCATCATCACCCTTTCTATAGGCCCAGCAAAGGCGCACGCAACGCACGACATGCCGCTCGCATGGCCGCGCGAAACACAGGAATGGATTATGACGCAAGCAGCGGACCGATTGGCCGAGGTTCAACAATATATCACCGACGCAAAAATACGCGCCAAACGCAGCGATGACGTCTGCCTGATTGCCATATCCAAAACCTATGACGCCGATGCCATTCGCCCGCTCATCGCCGCCGGCCAACGCCATTTTGGCGAAAACCGCGTCCAAGAAGCCGCCGAAAAATGGCCCGCCCTGCGCGCCGAAACAGCCGACATCACGCTGCATCTGGTCGGCCAATTGCAATCCAATAAAGCCGAAGAAGCGGTCGCTTTGTTCGACGCCATCCATTCGGTGGATCGCCCCTCGCTAATCACCGCCTTGGGCCGCGCCGCGCAAAAATTGGGCCGCCATCCCCAAATTTTCCTGCAAGTGAATATTGGCAAGGAAGATCAAAAGGGCGGCTGCAGCGTGGCCGACATTCCGTCTTTGCTGGCGCTGTGCCAAGAAAATGGACTGGATGTCCAAGGCCTGATGGCCATTCCGCCCGCCGACATTGAACCCTCGCCCTTTTTTGCCTTGCTGGACGAATTGGCCCAGCGTCACAATCTGCCGCTGCGTTCGATGGGGATGAGCAGCGATTATGCCGCCGCCGTCACGCTGGGCGCGACCCATGTGCGCGTCGGCACAGCCTTATTCGGTGCGCGGACCTAATCCCACTGCGCAGCGCAGGAACAACGGGATCAGGGGGGAAACAGGGTTCGGACAGCGGCCCGCAACAGAATTGCGTCTTGTCACTCCGCCCGTCCGGTCCAATATGGGGCAAGACAAGCACCCGCCCCACCGCAACCCATAGGAAGGCTGACATCATGAGCAACGCCGACAGCAACCGCCCCCTAGACCCGATGACCCATCATGTGCTGCGCGAGGGCGGAACAGAACGGGCCTTCACGGGTCGCTATACCGACCATAAGGGCGATGGCACCTATTGCTGCGCGGGCTGTGGTCAGCCCTTGTTCGACAGCCGGACAAAATATGACAGTGGTTCCGGCTGGCCCAGCTATACCGCCCCCGCCGACGAAGGGGCCGTTGCCGAATTGACCGACCACAGCCACGGCATGGTCCGCACCGAAGTGCGCTGCGCCCGCTGCGATGGCCATTTGGGCCATGTTTTTCCCGATGGCCCCGGCCCAACGGGCCTGCGCTATTGCATCAACAGCGCGGCGCTTGACTTCGCCGATCGTGGCACCGAAGACTGATCAGGATTGGGATGGGGCAACACCCACGCCAACCAACTGAAATATGACGGCCATATAGCCGCCCCATTGCAATGAAGGATTTTTTGGCTTGAGCCGCGAACGATCAACCTCAAAACCCTCTTCTTCCGGCAATGGCGGCGGCAGCAATGGCAAATCGGGCGGCGGGGGCCGCAAGACCCCATCGTCCGGTACGCCGCGCTGGCGCCGCTGGCTGAAACGCCTGTTCCAATGGGGACTGGGCCTCGCCATCATCGGCCTGATCGCGGTCGTCACAGCTGTGAGTATTGCGTCCAGCCGCATGCCCAGCTTCGAAGAATTGAAAAATTCCCCCGCTGGCCAAACCATCCGCGTTCGGGCCAGCGACGGCACCGTCTATTTCACGCTTGGCCCCAATTATGGCCGCTGGCTGCCCCTGCGGGAAACGCCGCAAGTGATGCAAGACGCGATGGTCGCGGTCGAGGATCGCCGTTTCCACATCCACCCCGGCGTTGACCCCGTGGGCATGGCCCGCGCCGCCATTTTCGCGGTCCAAAACCGCGGCACAGGGCGACGGATGCAGGGTGCATCGACGATCACCCAGCAATTGGCGCGCAATATTTTCCTGTCCAACAGCTATACCTTCACCCGCAAAGCGCGCGAAGTCATCCTCGCCATGGCGATGGAGTGGAAATTCAGCAAAGACGAAATCCTCGAACTATATCTGAACAAAGTCTATTTCGGCGGCGGCAGCTATGGCATCGACGCCGCATCGCGCCTGTTCTTTGGCCACAGCGCCACCGAGATGAGCTTGGGCGAAGCCGCCGTGGTCGCCGGTTTGGTCAAGGCCCCATCCCATTATTCCCCCACCGCCGACGCCGGTGCCGCTTTGTCGCGCGCCAAGGTGGTGTTGGATGTGATGGTCGATGCCGGTGTCATCAGCCGCGCCCAGGCCGATTCCACCCAGCCCGCCAATCTGCAACCCGTCAAAGAAGCGGGACAAAATAGCGCGCGCTATTTCACCGACTGGGTCTTGCCGCAATTGGACATGCTGATCGACGAAGGCAGCAGCGCCATCGACGTTTACACCACGCTGGACCTGTCGCTGCAACGCGCCGCCACCGCGTCGATACAGGCCAATACACCCGCCAATGTCCAAGGCGCGCTGGTGTCGCTGGACCGCGACGGCGCGGTGCTGGCGATGGTCGGTGGCCGCGATTATGTCACCAGCAATTATAACCGCGCCACACAGGCCCTGCGCCAACCAGGGTCAGCATGGAAAATCTTCGTCTATATGGCCGCGCTCGAGGCGGGCTATAAGGTCGAAGATATCGTCAACGACGGCCCCGTGACCATCAATGGCTGGTCGCCGCGCAACTCCTCTGGCCGTTTTTCAGGCGATGTCACCATCCGCACCGCCTTTGCTTATTCGCTCAACACCGTGGCCGCCAAATTGGGCGACGAAGTGGGCTATAGCGCGGTGGCCAATATGGCCCGCCGCTTTGGCATCACCACCCCCATTAACACCCAGCCTTCGATGGTGCTGGGCACATCCGAAGTGCGGGGCATCGACCTGACCGCCGCCTTTGCGGCCATCGCGCGCAAGGGCGTGTCCGTCACCCCTTATGGCATCACCAAAGTGACCAACAGCGACGGCGAAATCCTGTATCAACATGAACCCGACCGTGGCCGCGTATTGGTGGACCAATGGGTGGCCGCTGGCATCACCGATTTGATGCAAACCGCCGTCAACACCGGCACGGGCCGCACCGCGCAAATCGGCCGCCCTGTGGCGGGCAAGACGGGCACCACCAGCAGCAATAAAGACGGCTGGTTCTTGGGCTTTTCCAGCGGCATCACCACCGGCGTATGGATGGGCCGCGACGATGCCAAGGCTGTCGGCGGTCTGCAAGGTGGCCGCGCCCCCGCCAAAGCGTTCAGCGACTATATGCGGATCGCCGTCGCCAAACGCCCCGTCGAACAATTTGAAACAGAGGTTGTCCTGCCCGAATGGCAACTCGAAGAAGGGGCAGACGGCTATTTTGGCGAACCGGGCCAAGAAGGTTTGGTGGACGAAAATGGCATGCCGCTGGAACTGCCCGCGCAGCCCAATGTCGAGGTGGAAACCTATCCAACGGACGAGCCTGTGGTGCTGGACCAAAAATGGATTGAAGAACAAACGGGTCGCCGTAATGGCGGATCGGGCGGCGCATCATCAGGCGCAAATTCGGGTTCCGGCGCGGCGTCTACGAATGACGGCAATCGCGCGTCCGGCAATTCTAGCCCATCGCAAAACCGCCCAGCCCCCACCCGCCCCTTGGGCAATGACACGGCGGGCCGTATCTATTAACCACCGCGCGGCATCGCGCTGGGCCAAAAACAGCCCATCCCAAAACATAGGAAAAACGCGGGCCGCCATCACAGCGCCCGCGTTTTTCCTTTTCCCGTTATCATATAATCCAGCAGCGGCGCTTAGGATGGCCGCTCCGCCTCCATATGCTGTACCAGCGGCTGCATCCGCACATCATATCGCGCCAAAACCGGATGCTCGGCGGCGCTCATATAGAAACTGACCAATTCCCGCCCATTCCAGCGATGCAAGGCATAAGCGGGGTCTTCGGCTTGAATCATCGGGCGATCATCGGGCTGGGCGCTGTCCATCGGGGTGAAATCAGCCGTCACTTGCGGCGCGCTCGACGAACATATCGCCACGGTGCGTCCGCGCCATGACGCGGTCACGCTGCGGTGCAAATGCCCACAAATCAACCCGCGCACCTGATCATGCCGTTCAATCACCGCCGAAAAATTCTGCACCCATGGTTCTTCGGGGTCGGTATTCATCCATTCGATGCCGCATTCCACGGGCGGATGGTGCATCACAATATAGGTCGGCTTATCCGGTGCTTCGGCCAAACGAGCATCCAGCCACGCCGCGCGCTGTTCACAAAAAGCCCCGCCATGGCGCCCTTCTTCCAGCGTATCGACCATGATCAGGCGCATGTCGCCCATGTCCCGAACATATTGCACAAAGCCATGGCCATCATCATAGCCCGACAGCACGGCATGAAAATTGGCCCGCTCATCATGATTGCCGACCAACGGCAACCATGGATAGGGGCAATCGGCCAAGGCCGCCTTTAAACGCCGGTAACTGTCCTGATCCCCATGATCGGCCAAATCGCCGGTCAGCAACAACAGGTCCGGCTTATTCGGACCATGGGCCAATGCGTCCAGCACCGCCACCAACCGCTGTTGGTTAAACTCATCCGGATTATGTGGGTCAAACCCGATGTGCACGTCGGTTATCTGTGCGATCAACATATGCGGCCCCCAATTTCTATCCGCTCAATTTACGCGCGTCATGTCATCCTCTAACTTGCACCCTCGCGGCCTGCGGCTGTTCCGCCCCCCGCCATGTTACACGATATAGCATTTTCGGCGCGCTTGGCGCGGCGCGATCATATCGTGCTTCATCCCCCAACTTTGTGACGGCGCTCACATCCATGCTGCGCCGCATGCCCTCTTTTTTGCGGTCCTTGGCGGGCTGCCACGGCTTTCCGCCATCATTATGATATTCATGGCACATCGCGCATGAAGATTTGGTTTCCACCTTCACCTTTTTCAGCGACGCCCCTGTTTCGCCCACATGGCAGGTCCGGCATTGCGCCACCCCTGGCAACAACAGGTCCTGACTGGCCTTGGATTTCGGCGCGCTCACATGGCAATCGGCACAGGCCGTTTCCTTGTGTGTATCATGGTCGAACCAGCCCTTTTCCATAAAGCGGGACGTCTGCTTCACCGGCTCCACCCGCCATCCGGTGTTGGCGGTGGGCGCATAGATGGTGTGGCAATCATAACAGGCCCCACCGGGCGAAAACACCGTGCGCACCGCATCTTGGGCGCGGCTGGGTCGCATTTGGCTTTCGCGGAAATAGATGTTGTAAATCTGCCCTTCGGCATATTGGCCGGGCCTGCGCCGTTCAATACCGCCCAATTGCAAGCCCGCCGACGGCGCGGTGGATCGATAATAAGCGGTCAAATCAGCGGCCACTTGGTCCGGCTCGCCATGACGCAGCGTCCGCTTCACCCCGCCCACCGTTTCAAAGGTCAGGCTGTGGCACATTGCGCAATCACGCTGCATATTCACCGGCTGCAACCCCACACCCCCGGCTTCGGGCGTGTGACAATTGCGGCATTCCAGCTTTTTCCCAAAATCATAATTGCCACGGAAACTGGCCGCCATACGGGCCACGCCGCCATTGGCGTCCAAATGCACATCATGCGGGAATTTCAGCCCATTAACGTCGATGCTCTTGGCGCTGAGCGTCAAACGCTCTGGCTTCGCGCCGATGGCGGTTCGGGCCAAGGGACGAAATTCGGGGTGATCCGTGCCAAAATCCGCCGCATCGGCCAATTTGGTGGGGTGCCCCGCCAAGCTTAATCGTCCGGCCATGCTATCATGGCAATCCGCGCAGAATTTCTGCGGCGTCGCGGGCATCGCGCCCGCGCCCTCATGCTCGGTATGGCAATCCACACAGCGGCCTGGTGGACGGTTAAAACCTTGGGCGACGCGGGCTAGCATCTTATCGCCCAGCCCCCCTTCGCGCCGCGCCGCCAGCAGTTGCGCGCTGCTGGCCTTGGCATGGGCGTTGCTCATCGCCTTATGTTCGCCGGTATGGCAACTGACGCAGGCCTTGTCCGTCACCGCGACAAAGGCATCGACATGGCAGCTTTGGCAGTCATTTTTCAAACTGGCATGGGCGCTGGACAAGGGCCCGCTGCTCCATGTCTTGTCCGCATGAAAACCATCGGGCCGTTCATCAACGTCGCGAAAACTCTGCCACGCCCAAATCGGCCCCACCAAAAAGGCGAGTAGCATCAACGCCGCAAACAGCCATGCGCTGACCCGCTTGCCGGGCAACAAGCCCGCCAGCGAAAAGGCCCGCACTTCGTCCACATCCCGTGATGCTTCGGACAATTCGTCAATCCGCTCCACCAACAGGATGATCTGCCCACCCTCTTGGCCGATGGTCAGACGGTGGCTACCAAAGCGCAGCTCCGCCCCGCCCGCGCTGTCAATGTCGGCGACATTCAGGGTGCGACCATTTAGGTCGAAACCCAAACCCTCTTGCGCGACCACGCGCACCATGCGGCCATCTGGGCTGCTGATCGTGGCATGGTGCGGGTTGACCGCCAAATCGGCGATGTGAATGGCATTGGCGCTGTCGCGGCCCAGCAAAATCTGGTCGCCTACCAACGCGCTATCACGAATAATCTGTTTGCCGCTGCGCGTGGTGGCAATGCGGCGAAGTATGAAGCTCATATCCCCTCCCCGCTTACCAGTAAAAGAACACGCTGATGACATGCGCCGACAGCGCCGCAATCAAAGCAAAAGTCAGCGGCACATGCACATATAGCCATATTTCCAGCAACGCCCTTAACCGCAAATGTCGGCGCAATCGCGCCAGCGCGGCCTGTTTCTGCCCCAACAAGCCGACGATTTTTTCCACATCCGCATTGGCCCCGCGCCGCTGCGCCAATTGGGCCAGCGCCGCCGCCGTCGCACAGCGCGGATAGCGGCCCGACAGGCGCGCCATCATACCGCCCGCAAAGGGATTTTCGTTCAGCGCCGCCAATACGGGCGCGGCATCCGCCGGTTCCAATGCCTGCGCCGCGCCATGCAATTGCCGGTCAAAGGCGCGCAGCGCTTCCAGCATTTGCATCTGGGTCATTTCTTCGCGATTGGCGGACAGGCTGCGCGGCAGCAACGCATAAACCACTATGCCATAAATGCCGGACAGGATGACCAGCATCATCAGCGCCCATGCCAGCGTGTGGACATTCCAGCCCAATTGAAACCCGCTGTGCCATGTGCCAATCACCGCCAATGACAGGCCCAAATAGACATGGGCCGATGTCCATGCTTTTAACGACCAATGGTCATCGCTGCGCCGCCGTTTGCGCACACCCAGCATCGTCAGCCACAAAATTAACAGCGCGCCGATGGTCCCCAGCGTATAGCCATACCAACTGCCGCCATTGTGGCGCGGGCTGACGTCGATCATCGCATAAGACGCCATGACCAATAAGGTCAGCCCCCCCGAAATTTTGGCCCAGCGAAAACCTGCATAGCGCATAAAGCCTTCATGCTTTTGCTCGCGCACACGGCTGGTCTGCGCCGCTTTGTTGCGGCGGCGGGAAAAGAGGCTGGCCATTATCCCTGCCCCCCATCCAAACGGGCCACGGTCAGAAATTCTTCGGGCGACACACGAATGGCCGCACCCGTGGGACAAGCCCGCACACAGGCAGGACCGCCCGAAATGCCTTTGCACATGTCGCATTTCACGGCGATTTTCTTGGGCTTTTCATCGCCCAACTGCTTTTTCGTCCAACTGGGTGACGGCTCCCCCGGCCCCGGCCCAAAGCCAAAAAGCAACCATTGGAACAGGCTGGGCTTTTTGGGCGGCGTCGCCTCCATACGGATCACGCCATAGGGGCAGTTGCGCATACAATTGCCGCAGCCAATACAGCCGTCTTCCATAAAGACTTCGCCGTCCGGCCCACGGTGAATCACATTGGGCGGGCAATCGGCCATACAATGGGGATGTTCGCAGTGGCGGCACGATGTCGGCACATGCAAATGGGCAAAGCTTTTGCCCGCTTCGCGGTCCAGCCGCGACAATCCTTCATGGCTGTCCGCGCAGGCTTTTTCGCAATTATCACAGCCGACGCACAGATTTTCGTCAATCAACAAAGCGTCCGTCGCCTCGCCCAGCCCCTCTTTCATAATGAAGCTAGCGGTGTCGCTATACAGGTCGACCGCGCTGCTATAGCTGGCTTTGCGGCTTTCAATAAAGGCGTTCATGCTCGCCCGCTCGGCCACGGCGGCCTCGGTCGCCGCGCGCACGCTGGGCCGCGCATCCAACATTTTGCGGAATGTCTCGCCGGTCAGCTTCATCACTTCCGACCCAACCGCAGCCTTCACCGTGGCGTTACGCGGCGCACCGCTCAGCACAGACATTTCGCCAAAATAGCTGCCTGCGGGCAGATAGCGTAGAAAGATCGGCTTTCCGCCAATATCCTTTTCCACCACCATCGACCCCGACCGGATAACATAAACATCATCCCCCGTCTCGCCTTCGCGGATCACCACCTTGCCCGCCGGAAAACGCTCAACCTCGGCCTGTTCCACCACCTCGCTCAAATCCTGAACGGTCAAGCCGCCCTTAAAAATTTGCAGCAATTGCCGCTCCAGCGAAATGCGGTTGATCGCGCGCTTCGCCCCCGGCACCGCCGCCATTAATTTCAGCGCCGCCGTGCGCGTCACCTCGACAAAAATGGAATCGGCGCCGGCCAAGATGGTCGCCCCGCGCTTACGGCCAGAAATCAGGCCGACTTCACCAAAAATCGACCCTTGCTCAATGGGAATGCGCACATTGGGCGCAACCTCCACCTCAGCAAAGCCATCGGCAATGGCGAACAGTGACGATCCGGGGTCGCCCTTTTCAAACACCACCTCGCCCTTGGCATAAAAGGTCGCGCGGCTATCCAACATAAATTCGCGCATTTGCAGCGGCGATACATCATGAAAAATGCTGATATTCTGGCGGAAATATTCCAACCATGCGCTGACCGTTTTTCGCTGGGGCAGCCCCGCAAAAATCGCCGCCAAATCCTTTTCATCCGCTGGGGTTAAATCGGCATTGCCATTGATAAACTCGGCCACATCATAGCCTTGGTTCATACAATGTTTGATCAGCGGATAACCAGCCAGCGCCCCGATCACGAAAATACCATCGACACTGGTTTCAAAGGTCGGCGATAGTTTCGGAAAGGCTTCGCGGTCCGGCCCCGTAAACTCAATGCCCATCGATTCCACAAAGGCACGCGGCGCGACCGACCCCAATCGGGCGACAATCACATCACAGGCAGTGCGTTCCTCGCCATCCGGCGTATCCAGCGTCAACCAGCCCGCTTCAACCTTTTTCGGCTGGGTTTCGGTGCGAATGGTCATCAAGCCATTGTCGGCAGCGTCCATCATATCGGCGACATTTTTGGCCTTCGCCCGCGCAAAATCGCGGCTGCGGTTCAAAATGGTGACATGATTTTCCAGCGCATCTTCGGCCACGCCCAGCGCATTTTCAATGCCCGCATCGCCCGACCCGACAACCGTAATATGCTTATCTTTAAAATCTTCAGGGTCATCCACCTGATAAATAATATGCGGCAGGTCATAACCCTCGCAGCGCAAGCGGTTCGGGTTGCCCTGTGTGCCAATCGCCAGCACAATATGCTCGGCCCGAAATAAGCGGCCATCGGCGGTGGTCAGGGTGAAATCACCCTTTTGCCCGCTCACCCCCGTAACATCCGCCTGATAAGCGACTTGGACACCGCAGCGCGCGGCATCTTCGTCCCAATTGGCCAAAATATATTCGCGCGCACCCTCGGCAAAGCGGCAATCCGACCGCAGATCCAGCCGCTCTGGCGTCGCCAAAACGCGCTTACCCTTTTGATATTTGAAAATCGTGTCGGACAGATGGTCCGTCTTTTCCAACAAAATATGGCTCATGCCCAATTGGGCGGCCCGCGACGCGGCGCTCAGGCCCGCAGGACCAGAACCGATAATGGCCAATTTCAGCAAATCTGTCACGCTGCCCCCACGCCCTGTAATTCCGGCCCATTTCGCTTATTCTGCGCAGCATATATCATGGCCCACCCACCATTGGATGGACGGAAAAACCGACATATCTCGCGTAAATCATTGCGTGCGCGCACAGCAGCATTCCCCCCGATCACCGTCCCCAAACGGCAATCAAACTCTGGTGCGACCCAGTCGTTTATGACCCTTGAATATTGCTATGCCTCTTTTTGCGTAAATTGGTCAAGCAGGCTCGGCACATCCCACGCCGCTTTTCGCCGCCAATCAAGGGTCATGTCGATGACACAGACCGCCGCCAGCGCCCATCTCCCCCTCACCCGTCCATCAAAAGCGGCGCGGTCATTTTGCGGCTTTCGAGGATTTTAAAAGGCCAGTTCGCCTTGGGCTTGCGGGATCGCGTCATCAAAGCGCACCCAGCCTTGCGGGCTTAGCTTTTCCAGCGGGCGAAAACGTGTCTTATAGGACATACGCTCCGCCCCCTCGATCCAATACCCCAAATAGACATAGGGAATGGCTTCGCGCGCGGCGTGCTGGATATGCTCGGTAATGATGAAGGTCCCCAACCCCTCACGGCTTGGGTGATGCGCGTCGAAAAAGCTGTAAATCATCGACAAGCCGTCGCCCTGACGGTCCGTCAAACAGCAACCGACCAAGCGCCCAGGCGACCCATCTTCGGTCGGTTCACGATATTCCATCATCAAGCTATCGACCGGCGATTGCTCGACCATGTCGGCGAAATCCTGTTCATCCATTTCGGCCATACCGCCGTCGGGGTGGCGGGACTGAATATAGGAACGCAGCAGAGCAAATTGCTCTTCCGTCGCCCATGGGCGACAAGCCGTCACCACCAAATCGCGGTTACGGCGCAGCGTGCGTTTTTGCGATTGGCTGGGCTGATATTCCGCCGCGCAAACCCGCACCGAAACACAGGCGGTGCAATCCATGCAGCTTGGGCGATAGGCAACAGACTGGCTGCGCCGAAAGCCGATCCGGCCCAACGCATCATTCAGTTCAACAGCATTTTGCCCCACCAACTCGGTGAACACCTTCCGCTCCGTTCGCCCCTTCAAATAAGGGCACGGCGCAGGGCTGGTCACAAAGAAACGGGGAAAGCGAAATGTCGCGGTCACGCAGACGGACCCTCCGTTACCAAAATTGCCTCAGAAACGACTCCGGCTTTCTATGCAAATCTATAAACAGCCTCTCGTCGCTTCAACCGTATATTACACCGCTATCAGCTATAACACCATCACATGTGTCAATATTGGACGCGAACTACCGAAATAGCGACCAATTCCGTGGCATCTCCCCCTTTACAGAGCAGGCGTTTTACAGGCTGTCCGCGTCATATCCCGTCAGCTCCTGCCCCGTCAGGGTCGCGACATGCAGCACATTGGTCGACCCCGGCGTGCCAAATGGCACACCCGCCATCATCACCAATTTCGCCCCAGCGCTCGCTACATTATGGCGCAGTGCCATACGCTTACCCTTGGCAATCATACCTTCAAAACTGATGATATCCTTGGTTTGCACGGCATGGGCACCCCATAAAATACCCATGCGGCGCGCCACTTGCAGATGCGGCGTCAACATCAGCAATGGCGCACCAGGCCGTTCGCGCGACACGCGCCGCGCCGTGGAACCAGACGCCGTGAAACAAATAATCGCATCTGCCGCAATGGTGCTGGTGATGCTGTTCGCGGCTTCCGACATGGCATCGGCGGTCGTCGCGTCGGGCAATGTTTCGGTAAAGTGCAAGCGGCGGAAATATTCCGGATCGCCTTCGACGGACCGAGCGATATTGTCCATCATCGCCACCGCCTGTATCGGCCAAGCGCCCGCCGCCGTTTCCGCCGACAACATGATCGCATCGGCGCCGTCATAAATGGCGGTCGCCACGTCCGACACTTCCGCGCGGGTTGGCGATGGCGATACGATCATCGATTCCAACATTTGGGTCGCCACCACCACCGGCTTGCCCATGCGGCGAGCGGTCGCGACAATACGCTTTTGCAGCGGCGGCACCGCTTCGGGCGGCATTTCCACGCCCAAATCCCCGCGCGCCACCATCGCCGCATCCGCCAATTCCAAAATTTCGTCCAAGCGCAGCACCGCCGATGGCTTTTCAATTTTCACCAACAAAGACGCCTTGCCGCCAATAATCCGCCGCGCTTCCGCGACATCTTCGGGCCGCTGCACAAAGGACAAGGCGATCCAATCCACATCCTGTTCCAACGCAAAGGACAGGTCGCGCAAATCCTTTTGGGTCAGCGCCGCCAAAGGCACGACCACATCGGGCACATTCACGCCCTTGCGGTCGCTAATCCGCCCGCCCACTTCCACCAGCGTCTCAATCCGGTCCGGCGTCACCGCCTGCACACGCAGCACCAATTTGCCATCATCGACCAACAAGCGCGCACCGGGCGTCAGCGCCGCAAATAATTCGGGGTGCGGCAAATATACCCGTTCGGCGTCGCCAGCGCTCGCATCGCTATCCAGCACAAAGCGCGCGCCCGTCACCAATTCGGCCCACCCCTCGCGGAACACGCCCACCCGCAATTTCGGCCCCTGCAAATCCACCAAGATGGTCGTGGGCCGACCGGTTGTGCGTTCCAAGTCGCGGATCGACGCAATCACCTTGGCATGGCCTTCATGGTCGCCATGGCTCATATTCACCCGAAAGGCATCCGCCCCCGCTTGATGCAATGCTGCGATCATTTCGGGGCTTGCACTCGCCGGACCAATGGTCGTCAAAATACGAATATGACGTTGGCGAGGGATAAATTTCTGGAGCACGTTGCTTATTTCCGCTTCTTTTTATGACCATCTGACCCACGCAGGAATGGCGTCAGATCGTGTCATATGCAACCACCTGCCATAGCTATGCAAGCGTCGCCGATGCTTTCCCCCCTTCCCTCTTTTTCCCACGCGTTTTTCCCCAAGAAAGCATGGCGAAAAGCCCATCCGCCCGCTAGGTGAAGACCCAAGGCGATTCCCTCGCCACCCCAATTCATATTCGGAGAATATCATGAGCGACGCCCCCGTATCTGACGACCAACTGCGCCTTTTCATCGAACGTATCGAACGTCTCGAAGAAGAGAAAAAGGGCATTTCCGACGATATCCGCGACGTTTATCTGGAATCGAAAAGCCAAGGCTATGACCCCAAAATCATGCGCCAGATCGTCCGCCTGCGCAAATTGCCGCCCCATGACCGCAAGGAAATGGAAGCGATTTTGGACATCTATAAAAATGCGCTCGGCATTGATTAACGCCTAAAGGATGGGCAGGATATGCGGCGACCCATTGCGCCGCATATCCCCATTTGGCGCATATCTTCATCACGGAGCCACGCCAATGTTCAGCACCACCACCAACAGCATCGAAGGCCAGCCCGTTCAGCAATATCTGGGCCTTGTGACCGGCGAAGTGATTGTCGGCGCGAATATCTTCCGCGACATTTTTGCCAGCATCACCGACATTGTGGGCGGCCGCAGCGGCAAATATGAAAAAGTCTTGGCCCGCGCCCGCCAAGAAGCCATCCAAGAAATGGAAGCCGAAGCCCAGCGTCTGGGCGCAAATGCGGTCATTGGCGTGGATTTGGATTATGAAACGCTGGGTCAAGGCGGGTCGATGCTGATGGTCGTCGCCACCGGCACCGCCGTAAAGCTTTGACGTGCCGCTTGTGACGTGCCGCTTGTGCGTTTTGCCAAGGCACGCTAGGGCCGCGCCTCAATTTCAGCGCAAGCATGGAGGTGGCAATGGCCGGCCATAGCAAATTTAAAAACATCATGCACCGCAAGGGCGCGCAAGACAAAAAGCGCAGCGCCTTGTTCTCGAAGCTCAGCCGCGAAGTCACGGTTGCCGCGAAAATGGGCTTGCCTGACCCAGACGCCAACGCCCGCCTGCGCGCCGCTGTCAACGCAGCAAAAGCGCAATCGGTGCCCAAGGACGTAATTCAACGCGCCATCGACAAGGCATCGGGCAGCGACGGCGAAAATTACGAAGAAATCCGCTACGAAGGCTATGGTCCCGGCGGCACGTCGATCATCGTCGAAGCTTTGTCGGACAACCGCAACCGCACCGCCACCAATGTTCGCACCGCTTTTTCGAAAAACGGCGGCAATTTGGGCACATCGGGCAGCGTCAGCCACGGTTTCGACCGTTTGGGCCTGATCACCTATCCCGCCTCGGCGGGCGATGCCGACAGCATCTTCGAAGCGGCGCTGGACGCCGGTGCCGATGATGTCGAATCGAGCGAAGATGGTCACGAAATCTGGACCAGCGTCGAAAATCTGCACCCCACCGCCAAGGCTCTCGAAGCCAAGCTGGGTGATCCAGAAGGCGTGAAGCTGGCGTGGAAACCCACGATCAAAAGCGAAATCACCGACGTCGCCACCGCACAAACCTTGTTCAAGCTCATCGACGTGCTCGATGATGATGATGATGTGCAAACCGTTTGGGGCAATTATGAAATCCCCGACGACATCATGGAACAACTTGGCTGATCGTCAGGAAATTTATGTGATGGGCGCGGCCAATCCGCTTGGCCGTGCCCCCGCATCACCCCAACATATGATCATCCTCGGCCTCGACCCCTCGCTCACCTCCACCGGATGGGGCATTATCCGTGCCGAGGGCAGCCGCATCAGCCATATCGCCAATGGCCAAATCAAAACCAACGCCCAAACCCCGATGGCCGAACGTCTGGCCTATATCGACACGGTGCTGGCCGCCGTCATTGCGGACCACAGCCCCCATGTCGCCGCCATCGAAGAAGTGTTCGTCAACGACAATCCGAAATCCACGCTGAAACTGGCCCATGCCCGCGGCGTCACCATGCTGGGCTGCGCGCGCGGCGGCATCAGCGTCACCGAATATAGCACGCGGCTGGTCAAAAAAGCGATTGTCGGCACGGGCGCGGCCAGCAAAGAACAAGTGCAAGCGATGCTGCGCGTCCTCCTCCCCGGCTCCAAAGTCATCGGTCCCGACGCCGCCGACGCGCTGGCCGTGGCCATCTGCCACGCCAACCACCGCCATATGATCGGCCGCTAACAGGCCGCGCCAAGGTTCACCCAAGCCCCCACCCAAGGCCCACCCAAAGCCCCGACGCCCAAACCGCCCCCGCCCCCAGCTTTCGCCAGCTTTTTCTACATCCCCCACCACATTGACTCTACCCTGCCCGCAAAACATGCTGCGCGTCTTGGGAATAGATATTCCCTTTTCGTTCTCACCTCGCTAGGCATAGGGCATGATTGCAAAACTGACCGGCAAGCTGGATAGCAGCAGCAGTGGCTCCGCGATTATCGACGTGGGCGGCGTGGGCTATCTCGTGGAGGCATCGGCCCGCACCCTCGACGCCATGGGCGCAGCGGGCGACCAAGTGACGGTCCACACCGAATTACTGGTCGGCGAAGATTTTATGCGCCTACTCGGCTTCTCCCGCGCCGAAGAACGCGACTGGTTCCGCATGTTGGTGTTGGTGCAAGGCGTGGGCACCAAAGTCGCCCTCGCCATCCTCTCCGCGCTGGAACTGAACGAATTGCAACGCGCGCTGGCCAGCGGCGACAGCGCCATGATCGCGCGGGCCAACGGCGTCGGCCCCAAACTCGCCCAGCGCATCTGCAACGAACTCAAGGACAAAGCCGCTGGCCTCGGCGGTATCGCGGGAACTGGTCCCATCACCAGCGGCGCAGCAGGCAGCAAGGGCAACAGCCCCTTGGGCGATGCTTTGTCGGCTCTCACCGGCCTCGGCTTCAAACCCGCCGAAGCCAGCACCGCCGTCTCCGCCGCCGCCGAAGAATTGGGCGATGGAGCGACCTTGGACGCGCTGGTGCGGTTGGCGCTGAAGAAGGCGTCGAAGTGATAGACAGCAATTCACTCTTAGTAGCAGTAATTGGTGGCGTTGTTGGCGGAGCACTCAGTTCGCTCCTAACAATATCTCAACAGCGTCATCGCTCTCATTCCATTACCTTAGCACTGGAAACAGAGATTTCTATTATTTGCGAACTATTAAATTCAAGGGATTTAAGGAGTACCTATTCAAGAATCTGCGACAAGATTCGCTCAGGAACTTGGACTGAGAGTGACACAATGACAATTGTCATCCGCAGCAATCACTTCGTCATTTTCGAAGCAATGGGTTCCGAAATCGGCCTAATCAACCATGGCAAACTGGCGAACTTCATTCGATTCTACAACCTTGCAAAGGGGCTTTTAAATCTAGCACAAGCGGGCGGATCGCTCGAGAACAACCCGCCGGAACAAATAAAAATAGAACTGCTAGCAGTCGAACAGATCGTAAATCAGTTGTTGGACCTAGGCGATACGATCAAAAGCAAATCCACACTGAAACACATGATACCATGACCGACCTCACCACCCCCATCCGCACGCCAGAAGATGTCGACGCCGCGCTGCGCCCCAAAAGCCTCGGCGAGTTTGTCGGCCAAGCCGCCGCGCGCGAAAATTTACGGATTTTCATCGAAGCGGCAAAGGCGCGCAATGACGCGCTCGACCATGTACTCTTCTTCGGCCCTCCCGGTCTTGGCAAAACCACGCTGGCGCAAATTGTCGCCCGCGAACTCGGCGTTGGCTTTCGTTCCACCAGCGGCCCCGTCATCGCCAAGGCGGGCGACCTCGCCGCTTTGCTGACGAACCTCGAAGACGGCGATGTCCTGTTCATCGACGAAATCCACCGCATGTCCCCCGCCGTCGAAGAAATCCTCTATCCCGCAATGGAGGACCGCGCGCTGGACATCATGATCGGCGAAGGGCCATCCGCCCGCTCCGTCCGCATCGACCTGCCCAAATTCACCCTTGTCGGCGCAACCACCCGCCAAGGCTTGCTGACCCAGCCTCTGCGCGACCGTTTCGGCATTCCGGTGCGCCTAAACTTTTACACCCACGCCGAATTGGAACTGGTCATCACCCGCGCCGCGCGCTTGCTGAACCTGCCCATTTCGCCGGACGGTGCCTTGGAAATCGCCCGCCGCGCACGCGGAACCCCGCGCATCGCGGGCCGCTTGCTGCGCCGCGTCCGCGACTTTGCCACCGTGGCGGGGGCCGATATCGTCAACGCCAATATCGCGGACGGCGCGCTGAACAGGCTGGAAGTGGACGCCTTGGGCCTCGACGCGATGGACCGCCGCTATTTGTCCATGATCGCGGATATTTACGGCGGCGGCCCTGTCGGCGTCGAAACGCTGGCGGCGGGCCTGTCCGAACCGCGCGACACAATCGAGGATGTGATCGAGCCGTATCTGCTCCAAATCGGCCTAATCGCCCGCACCGCACGGGGCCGCTGCATGAATGCGGCGGCGTGGAAACATATGGGCCGCATGCCGCCCAGTCAAATCCAGGACGGACTGTTCGACGATTAATCGTAACGCAGGCGCGGTCCCCATGCCGCGCCCGTTTCACAGCAACCGTCCGAAAAGCCGAGGGTCAGGGCCCTAAACTATCATCATCCTATCACCCATCTGTCACCACCCTGTCATCATCGCCATGCTACCGCACCCTGCATTCAGAAAATTGAGGCATTTTACCCGAATAGCGGCCCAACATATCAATAAAGTGGCGTAACAGGGGTTGCACGGCGAACCGCACAAGCTATCGAAGACAGTGATGGATCACAGCCCCCCGCCCTTCCAGCCCGGTTATTTTGATGGTGCAACGCACCATTTTCGCGTGCGTGTCTATTTCGAAGATACGGACCTGTCCGGCATCGTCTATCACGCCAATTATATCCGCTATATGGAACGGGCGCGCAGCGACATGCTGCGTCTGGCGGGCATTGACCAACGCGCCGCGATGGAAGCGGGCGAAGGCGCATGGGCGATCACCGATTTGGCCCTGAAATATCGCCTGCCCGCCAAGCTGGAAGACGATTTGCTGGTGGTCAGCACGGTCGACGCGGTGCGCGGGGCCAGCGTGATCATTTCGCAAAATATCATGCGTGGTCAGCAACAGTTAACCGAAGGCCGTGTTACCGCTGCCTTTCTGGTACCTGATGGCCGCCCGCGCCGTCAACCAAAAACATGGGCAGACCGCTTTACCGCGATCATGAATGGAGAGAATTTCCCTTGCTAGACAATATCTCGCTGGCCGCTGATGCGGCAACCCTGTCCCCCGTCGCGCTGTTTTTGCAGGCGGATTGGGTTGTAAAGGCCGTGATGATCGGCCTGCTTGCGGCGTCCATCTATGTCTGGGTGGTCATCCTGTCCAACGGCTCCGCGCTCAGCAAAGCGATGAAGGCATCGGCCAAATTTGAACAAGATTTCTGGCGCGCGGGCGATATTGATAAATTTTATGAAGCCAATGGCCGCGAAAATCTGCCCAGCGCCAAGGTATTGGCCGCTGGCATTGGCGAATGGCGCCGCTCCACCGGTGGCCGCCGCGTCGACCGCGACGGCACACGCGACCGGCTGAACATCGCGATGAACAGCGCCATTGCCTTGGAAATTGACCGCCGCGCCGAAAAAATCGGCACGCTCGCCACCATCGGCGCGGTCGCGCCCTTTGTCGGCCTGTTCGGCACGGTTTGGGGCATTATGCGCAGCTTCACCGCCATCGCCGCCAGCAACAACTCCAGCCTAGCGGTTGTCGCCCCCGGCATTGCAGAGGCTTTGTTCGCCACCGCCATCGGCCTGTTCGCCGCCATTCCTGCCGTTATCGCCTATAACAGCTTTTCCCAGCGCATTAACCGTTTGGAATCGCGCATGGGTCTGTTCGCGGACGGCCTGCACGCCACCTTCAGCCGCGAGCTAGAGGCTGACGTCTAATGGGCATGACTGGCCCAAGCTCCAGCGGCCCATCGCGGCGCGGACGCGGCGCGCGCCGTGCCCCCATGGCCGAAATCAACGTTACGCCCTTTGTGGACGTGATGCTGGTGTTGCTGATCATTTTCATGGTCACCGCCCCGCTGATTTCCTCTGCCGTGCCAATCGACCTGCCAGAAAGCCGCGCCAAGCCGATGGATGCAGAGGAGCAAGAACCGCTGCAACTGTCGATCAACGCGGATAACAGCGTCTATTTGGGCGAAGATGTGGTTTCCGAAAAAGACTTGCCCGCCAAGCTGGAAGCCATCGCCGCAGCAGAAGCCAAGCAGGATCGCCCGCGCCAAATCATGCTGCGCGCGGACAAAAGCCTCGACTATGGCCGTGTGATGAAAATCATGGGTGAACTCAACCGTGTCGGCCTGACCCGCATCGCCTTGGTCACCACCGGATCGGACAGCGCCGCACCAGCCGCCGCCAGCCCAGCCCCCGCCGACCAAGCCCCCTCCGACCAAGCCGTAGCCGCGCCCATGGTCACAGACGGTTCAGCTTCGGCGCAATAGGCAATGCAGATGAACGGCCCCAAAGCCTTATCGGGCAAAAAATTGGCAGCATCCGGCGCGCCTGCCGCCATGCTATCGTCTGGCCCATCGCGCCAAGCGCCCGCCGTGGCAGTGGCAGTCATCGCCCATGTGCTGATTATCGGCTTATTGTCGGTGCAATGGACAGCGGGCAAGCGCAGCTTTGAAAATCCGCCGATGGAGGTGGATTTAATCGCCGAAACCGCGCCCAAATCCACCGCGCCGGTCATCACGCCCGATGCCCCCGCCGCACGGCTGGGCGAGGAAGACGCGCGCGACATCGCCGCGCCAGAACCCACGCCAGCGCCGCCCGCCCCGCCGCCGCCGCGCCCAACCCCGCCTGCGCCCGACCCGACACCGCCCAAACGCGCAGCGGTGGAACGGCCTGCGCCCAAGGCTGTGCCGCGCCCCACCCCCAAAGCGCCGCCCCCCGCCGCGACCAAGGCCCCCTCGCGCCCCAGTCCGGCCCCCAAGGCCGCGCCAGCCCCCACCCCTGCGCCCAAAAAGCCAGCGACCAAGGCCCCAACACCTGCGCCCAAAGCCCCTGCGGCCAAGGCCGGTGACAATCCGCGCCCCACAGGCCGCTTGGACGGTATCGTCGATGGCCTGTCCCGCGCCCCCAGCCGCTCCACCCAAACCAAGGGCGCGCCCGCTGCGGCGACCGCGGCAGAGGTTAAGCGGTCGATCGACGTCGCCATTGACGGCGCGATCCTGCCATATTGGCGGCGCAACGTGCCATCGGGCGTCGATATTGATAAATTGCGTGTGGTCTTGCGGATCAACCTCAGCCGCGATGGCCGCGTAACCAACATTAGCCAGCTTGGCGAATTAACCGGCCAGACGGACAGCAACGCCCCACAACAAGCCTTGTTTGTGGAACGGGCGATGCGCTCCATCCGTCAGGGTGCCCCTTTTGATTTGCCCGAAGAATATTATGATCAATGGAGGGTCTGGGACGTGACCTTCCGCGCGAAAGGAATGTGATGACATATTCGCTACCCCATAAATTGGCGCTGCTCGCCACCGCTTGCGGGGCCTTGGTCGGCGCCAGCGCGGCCAGTGCCCAAAACACCGCCCCCACCGCGGCAACGACGGACGCCCCGCGCACCGCCGAAGTGGTGGCGGACGTCAGCAATGAACGCACGGTCATTGCCGTCCCCGCCTTCGCCACCCCATCGGCGCAAGTCGTCGCGGGCCTGCGCACCGACAATTTGGGCCGCCAAATGGCCGACGTCATCACCGCAAACTTGGAACGCAGCGGCCTTTATGCCCCGCTCGGCCCAGCCAGCGTGCGCGGCATCACCATGGATGAAGTCACCGCGCCCCGCTATGCCGACTGGAAAGCCCGCAACGCGGAAAATGTCGTTCACGGCTTTGTCCGCGCCAGCAGCACCGGCGGTTTAATCGTCGGCTGTTATCTGTATGACACCGTGCTGGGCACCGAATTGGTGCGTCAGGGCTATGAAATTCAGGCGGGCGACTGGCGCCGCGCGGCGCATAAATGCTCCGACGCCATTTATTCGCGCCTGTCCGGCGAAGCGCCTTTCTTTGACAGCCGCGTGGCCTATATCGCGGAAAGCGGCCCCAAGGGGAACCGTATCAAACGTCTGGCGATCATGGACAGCGATGGCGGCAACCATCGCTTCATCACCAATGGTCAGGCCTTGGCGCTCAGCCCGCGTTTCTCGCCAGACTATAAAAAAATCGTTTATGTCAGCTATTTGAACAACCGTGTGCGCGTGTTCATCTATGACACCGTCACCGAAAAACAAAATCTGGTGACCGAAAGCAGCAACACCACCTTCGCCCCGCGCTGGTCGCCCGATGGCCGGAAAATCCTCTTCTCCATGGCGGTTGGCGGCAACACCGACATTTATGTCGTCCCCGCCAGCGGCGGCACGCCCACCCGCCTGACCAGCACCCCCGGCATTGATGTTGGCGGCAGTTTCTCGCCGGATGGCAGCAAGATCGTCTTTGAAAGCGACCGCAGCGGCACCCAGCAGCTTTATGTGATGAACGCTGATGGCAGCGACCAACGCCGCATCAGCTTTGGCGGTGGCCGCTATGCCACGCCAGAATGGTCGCCGCGCGGCGATTTGGTGGCCTTCACCCGTTTGGGCGGCGGCAATATCCGCGTCGGCGTGATGACCCCATCGGGCGGCGGCGAACGGTTGCTGACCGACAGTTGGCAGGACGAAGCCCCCACATGGTCGCCCAATGGCCGCGTGTTGCAATTCTTCCGCACCTCGGCGGGCCGCGATGGCAAATCCAGCCTGTGGCAAGTCGATCTGACCGGCGTCAATTTGCGCCGCCTGCCGACCCCGCAAGACGGATCGGACCCTAGCTGGGGCCCTGTCCAACCGTAAAAACGTCATCAAGCACAGTTTTCGGACCCGAATTTGTAAAAAAGTTCATCTTTATACGATAAACTGTGCTTATATTACGCCAGCTTGATTCTGAGAGGACCCCTAGAATGACGATGAAGAAATCCACCGCCGCTCTACTTGCCGTAGCCATGCTGACCGTTGGCGCTTGCTCTAAAAAGGCACCAACCGAATTGCCGCCGCCGCCCGCTGGCACCGACACGGGCAGCTATGACCCCAATGCGGGCCAAAATCAGGTAGTTCCCGGTTCGCAGGCCGATTTCGTCGCCAATGTGGCGTCGGACCGTATCTTCTTTGGTTTCGACCAATATAATGTCGATGCCGAAGATCAGGCGACCCTGCGTAGCCAAGCCGAATGGCTGCAACGCAACCCCGCCGTTCGCGTCATCCTCGAAGGGCATGCCGACGAACGCGGCACGCGCGATTATAACATCGCTTTGGGTGAACGCCGCGCCAATGCCGCCAAGAATTTCTTGGTATCGCTGGGCATCGACGGCTCGCGCATTGACGTGCTCAGCTATGGCAAAGAACGCCCCGCCGCCATTGGTTCGGACGAAAATGCTTATGCCCAAAACCGCCGCGCGGTAACGGTCGTGATCGCCCGCTAATCGCGGGTTATGACAAGAATATCAGGGGAAATAGGGCGGCTGTCATCCATCCGCCCACCCCCAAAAACACCCCAAAAGGGACCCGCTGCGCCATGATGGGCGATATCGGCTGGGTCCCTTTTCCATGCTGAACCGCGCCCCAAATCACAGCCCAAATCAGGCCGGTAATGCTGGCTAGTAAGAGGGTCAGCGGCAAGGCCTGCCACCCCAACCATGCCCCCAGCGCGGCCAATAATTTGGGGTCGCCGCCGCCCATCCCCTCGCGCCCGCGCACGGCGCGATAGGCGCTGCGCACCAACCACAGGCTCAGCCCGCCCACCGCCGCGCCCAGCCAGCGCTGCGTCATATCACTGTCCATCAACGGCCCAGCCAGCAACAAGCCCGCCGCCGCCAGCACCAGCGTCAAACGGTCGGGCAGCCATTGCATCCGCGCATCCAGCAGAACCAGCGGCATCAACAGCCACCCCATCAAGGCCCATAGCCAACCGGCCACCCCGCCCATGACCAGCATCGCGGCAACACCAATGGCCCCGCCCGCCGCCTCCACCCAAGGGTGAAAGGGGTCGATCGGACGAGCGCAGCAACGGCTTTTTCCACCGCGCGCAGCATAGGATAATAAAGGCAGCAAATCACCCGCGCGCAGCATCTGTCCGCAATGGTCGCACATCGACCGACCGCCCAGCCCCTCCCCACGCGCCCAGCGCAGCACCAACGCCGCGGCAAAACTGCCCCAAATCACGCCCAGCAAAGCCGCCATCCCCGCCGCATATCCCAACGGCAGAGCATCCAGACCCAGCATCAGACCATCCCACGACAGCGCAGCGGACATGGATATGTTCAGGCCCAACATAGGCGGATCATCACCATCCGCCCGCGGCGCTCAACATACCCACTGCGCTCAGCATATAAGCATCGCCATGGGCGCGAAATCCCATCGCCACCAGCCCATTCACCAAGGCCGGATCGCTCGCTTGCTTCACCAAAAACCGCGCTTTCCATGCCCCTTGACCGTTCAACTCTGCCTCCAGCACCTCCATGCCCGACTGGCTGGTCAGCGCCATCTGCGCTTGGCCATGGACACAGCGCAGCGTCCCGCTCATCCCCTGCGGCAAGCGCAATCCATCGACCGGGGCCGACAAGGCAGCATCAATTTGCCCCTCCGCCGCCACACAGCGGCCCAAAGCATCAAATTGCGCAGTCGCGCCGCGCATCTGAACATATTCCACGCTCAGCCCGCCCAATCGCATACCCAAATTGATCCGCCCATTCACGTCGCGCCAGCCCTTGTCACCCCCCGCATAAAGGGTGCCGGACAGGGACGTATCGGCTGGGGCCAGTGTTGGCGTTGGCGTTGGCGTTGGTGCTGGCGCTGCCCCGGTGCCAGCGGCATCAACACGGCGAAATTTCACCGCTGCCTCCCCGCCCAACAAAGCGGTGGGCGACAAAGCCATATCCAATTGCCCCAATTCCAACGCCCCCCATTTGGCCGCCGCCAACCGGCCAGACCAAATGCTGCCACTCACCGCGCGGGCCGACAGACCCGCCTGCGCAGCGCCGCCCCAATCCAGCGCCAATCGCATGGGAAATGTCAGCACGGCGATGACCAACACAAACAGCGCGGCCCCCAACATGGCCTGTCGGCGGGCGCGGGTCATCGTGCCACACGCCGCACATCGGCGGTGACGGCCAAGCTGCCATCTGCTTGGGGTGTCAGGGTCAGATTATCCAACACCATATTCTGCCGTTCCAATTCCGCCAGCCACATGGTGACGACCTGTGCCTTGGCCTGATTCATCGCAATATTCACGCTATCGGTCCCGCGCGCGTCGCTGCGCGTCAGCACCAGCCCCAACTCGCTGGCCGATTGCGCCACATATTGGTCCAGCGCCGCGCTATGGCTGGCATCGCCTGCGCCCGCCGCCCGCGCTGGCACGGCCAGCAAAGCCGCCTTGGCCAGCACCCGCCCTTCGCGCTCCACCGCCTCGCGGTGCGCGCTTTGCATCTGCTGCGTCCATTGCATCACGGGCCGAACGACCAACCCCAGCAGCACCAACGCCGCCAACACCCCAGCGACCAGCAACAAATGCTGTTCGCGCGCCGACCGCGCCGCCCAATATCGTTTCATACGGTCCATCATGGCACGGCCCTGATTGTGATATTCGCCATTTGCTGCCCATCATGGCCCGCCATCGGCTGGGCCGTAATGCGATATCCTTTGGCCTGCAGCGCCAGTAACACAGGGTTTAAATCCTCCACGCGCGGCCCCGCCAGCGAAGCATTCAGCGTCCCGTCGCTACGATAAGAAAGGCTCTTTAACGACACCGCTGGCGCATCCACCAAGGCGGCATAAAGCGCGGATGCCGGCACGGAAAAAGCCAAAGGCCCACCGCCCCGCGCCATCAATTGACGGTCCATCTCCGCCTCCGCGCTGGCGGCATCTGGCGCGTTGATCTTCAACCGCTGCGCCATGTCCATCACCGCCTGATCGGCCCGCGCGCGGTCCGCGCCCAAACGCGCCATCTGCACCGCGAATATCAGGATGGTCAGCCCCAGCAAGGCCAGCGCCAAACGCTTGATCCATAGCAACACCGCGCCGTCCCACGACCGGCGCGGCTTCACCGCCCAGCGTCCCGAGCGTAAATCCATCATCGGCTGGGCGGCGGCGGCGACCACACACGCATCGCGCGCATCATCGCTTAACCAATTTATATCCGGCGCACGGCCGCCCGCACCGAATAAGGCATCAATCACTGGGTCCGCCGCATATCCCGCGCTGGTGCTGCGCATCACTTGCTCGCTCGGCAGCCCGCCGTCATGTTGTGCGCCCAAATAGGCCCCCACCAACGCCCCATCCGCTGGCTCTGGCCACAGGGCGGCAGCGGGCATGATGGACAACAGCTCATGCGGCGCAATCCCCTGCTCGTCCAACCAGCCCAGCCACAACGCCATGGCGCGCTGGCTAGTCACAGCGACTGGAAAGGCTTCGCCTGTCCGGCTTGGCAAGCCCGCGACCACATGCTGCTGATCCGGCGCGCCCAAGATTTGCTGCTGCACATCCAACCGCGCCGCGGTCGCCGCCTGCGCGGGCAGCGCGTCGGCATAGGTGCAAAACCGCACGGGCGCATCCATCGCGGGGGCCAGCGCGGCATAGCGCAACACGTCTCCGCTCCGCAGCCTGTCACCACTCCGCGCCGTGCCATCATCTCGCGCCGCGCCAACCCACTGGTCGCGCACGCCGCGCCAACCATCGCCCTCGCCGCTGGACAGCATCCGCCCACCCGCAATATGCGCCCAATATGGCCCATCACAGCGCCGCCCATCACGGGCCGCTGCCGCCAGATCGGCTGTGTGTGGCAGGGCAAGAACCAATATATCGCTCATCTCAGTCCCATTCGCCCCACGACCGGCGGACAATGGCGGCCTTCGCCTGTCCCGCTTGCTGCGCGCCGCCATAGGCGTCAACCAACGCGCGGGCCGTCACCATGCTATCCGCTAATTCCACCGCAATCTCCAATTCCAGCCAGCGGCTGGTCATTTGCACTTGCTCCGCGACATCGGGCGGCGGAACCACCCCTGCCAAGGGGCCAGACTGCCAAAAACGCTGGCTGCTACCATAGCCGCCCCGTGGCCGCGCCGCCAGCGCCGCCCGCACTTGGCCCAGCGTTATGGCATCCGGCATCATCATCGCAATGAACGGGGCTTGTTCGGGGCGCAGCGTGTTAACATTGGGCCGCACCGGCTCCGCGATGGGCAGCACGCATATCCACGGGGCCATGCGCGCATAAAGGGCGGGCGTCACACCGCGCACGGCGCGCCATTCGCTGGCATCCACCATCAACCGGTTGGCGGGCAAATATCCCCCCTCCATCCCGCGATAGGCCGCGTCTTCAGCCCCCAACGGGGTCGGCGCATCATCGCTGTCCAACCAATCCCCCGTCGCTGCCGCAATCGCCGCCGCTTCGCCTTGCGGCACACCCAATATGGTCATCAGCGCCGCAAATTGCTCGACGCTGCGCGGGCGCTGGCTGAACCGATCCGGCGCGGTTTCACTGACCAAGCCATTGATGTTAAAACAATTGGACGCATCGCGCAACTTGGCCGTCCCCGCCCCAATGGGCAAAGGCAGCGCAAAGGGACGGTCCTGCCACCCCGCATCATTGGTCAATTTATGGCGGTCCGCATCGACCAAGGCCTGCACACGGCCCAGCGCCATATGCTCGGCTGCCATCACAAAGGCCCGCCCTTGATCGACCATCGCCGCGCTGCCCGAAATGCGGGTGGCCAAGGTCAATCGGTCGAGCGACGCCGCAGCAATCACCGCCATCACCGCCACCAGCAACAACACCGACAATAAAGCCGCGCCTTGCTCCTCCGGCGCTATTTTCTGGCGCTGCCCCCTCATGGCTGTGCCCCAGCCACCACCGGCATATCTAGCGGCACGGGTCCCAGCGCAAATAACATCCGCAGCGGCGGCGCGTCCTTTTTCACCAAGGTCAATTCCACCGCGCGCGGCAGATCGGCGTCATCCCCAACCGGCCACACATCATGCCAGCCGCCCTGCGCGTCGCGATACCGCAAGGTCGCTTGGTTCACATCGCGGGCAAACACATCGCCCTTGCCCATTGCCGTTCCATCCAACATCGGCTGCACAGCGCGGGTCCATGCCCCGTCTTCCAGCGCATATCGCACGCGCTGCACATCGGGCGCGCTGCGGCCTTCCCAGCCACCAGCCCCGCCATGCACAAAGGCCATGTCCTGCGCCGTGCCGACAAAAGCGGGCACATCTGCCCCCGCCACATCGCGCGTGCGGCGCGGCAAGGCCTGTGCCAAATCCTCGGCCAATATCGCCCGCAATCGGTTGACCCCGCCCATCGCGGACAGGCGCTTTTGCACGCTTTCTTGGCTGTTCACACTGCTGCGCAGCATCGTCACGCCCATGGCGGCAATGGCGGCGAACAGCGCCAATGCCACCAGCATTTCGACCAGCGTAAAGCCTTGCTCCAGCACGCGGTCTTGATCATTTCGGCGTCCGTTCATCCGGCGGGCCTGACCATCGTCAATATCGCCTGCCCGCGCCCCGCCACCGCTTCCACCCGCAGATCAATGCGCAGCAAAGCGGCATCGGCGGTGCGCGCCACCTGTTGCTGAACGCGGTACGCCCGCCCGCCATTTTCCACGACCATGGTCGACGCGCCAATGGTCGGCGCAGCGGCATCGGTCCATAATTCCACCGCGCGATTTTGCGCCACCATCGCGGCCAGACTTTTATCATCCAAATCGCCTGCCGTGCGCAGGGAAAAAGCATCCAGCCGCACCAAGGTCAGGGCCGCCACCGCCAAAATCGACAAAGCGACCAGCATTTCCAACAGCGTAAATCCCTGTTCCGGCGGGCGCACAGGCGCATGCCCTATGCTGGGTGCGGGTGCGGCAGGCCGATTATCGCGCACGGCGAATTTCCCCGCTCGCGCTAATATGGATATGCTCGCGCCCCGCGTCGCCATCTTGCGCTTGCACGGCCATCATCGTCAGGCTTAGCGGGGTCGGCGTGGTCCCCAGACGGCTGAACAAAATGCGCGTCTGTCCCCCGCCGCCTTCCCCAATATTATCCGCCGTCACCCGAATATCACGCGGCCAATCATGCTGGGCAAAGGCGCGGCCTTGCAGCATTTGCCATTCCCCGCGCACCCGCTGTTCAAACCCATATCCCGACGGGCTGATCACCGCCGCCGTGCCGCGCCCTTCCACCACCGCCAAATCCCGTGCAGCGGCCAAGCGCACGGCCAAACGGTCCGCTTCCTGCCGCAAAATTTGGTCTTGGCTGGGCAGGGTCAATATCACCGCAGCGGCTGCCAATCCCATAATCGCCAACACCACCATCAGCTCGACCAAGGTAAAGCCCGCCTGCCCCGCCGAAACGGGCACGCCCCGCGCGGGACCACGGCAATATAGGCGCGCTTCAGCCGCCAAGATTTTATCCTTCGGACCTTATATCGGCATTGTCATCGCTGCCCCCCGGCGCGCCATCAGCGCCCAGCGATAATATATCAAATGGCTGCCCATTCAGGCCGGGCGACTGATATTGATATGGCCGCCCCCATGGGTCTTGCGGCAGGCTTTTGACATAGCCGCCGCGCCGATATCGTTCCGCCTGCATCAAGGATGGCGGCGCTGTCACCAGTGCCTGCAATCCATCGCTGCTGCTGGGATAGGTCAGATTATCCAAACGATATTGTTCCAGCGCCGTTTCCAAGGTGGCGATATCGGCCTTGGCCTTGGTCACCATCGCGCGGTCTTGGCTGGGCAGCACATTGATCATCACCACCGTCGCCAACAATCCGATGATGAAAATCACCACCATCAATTCGGTCAGGGTGAAGCCATCCTCCCCCTTGCGCCGCAATTTTGCACGGCGGCTGACAGGCCGCTCCATGTCCAACATCAAACGCATGAAAAGCTGCATCAACGACATGTTCATAGTCCTGCTAAAGTCTGCAACTGAAGGATTGGCAGCAAAATCGCCAAGATAATCAGGGCCACACAAGACCCCATCAACACGATGATCGCTGGTTCCAGCAACGCCATGCTGGCCGCGGTAAAGCGATCAAATTCCCGTTCCAAATAATCGGCGGCGCGTTCCAACATCGTCTCCAACCGCCCCGCGCTTTCCCCGCTGGCGGCCATATAGACCAGCAAAGGCGGAAACACGCCCGCATCGCGCATCGCGCTCGACAGGCTGCCACCGGCGCGCACTTGGTCGACCAACATGTCGGTGGCGCGGGCCAAGGCGGCGTTGCGGATGGTCGGCACGGTCAAACGCAGCCCCTCGACCAAGGGCAAGCGGCTGGACACCATGGTCGCCAAGGTGCGGGCAAAGCGCGCGGCATGCAAATCGCGCAGCAACCGTCCCAGCAAGGGCAAGCGCAGCAAGCGCGCATCCATGCGCAGCTTAACCGCTGGCCGCTGCATCGCCATCACCCATCCCGCCGCCGCTGCGCCGATCAACAGCAATATCAACCACCACCATCCGGCGGCAAAGTCCGACAAAGCAATCACCGCCCGCGTCAACCATGGCAATTGCTGGCCGACATCGGAAAATTGCTCCACCACGCGCGGCACGACGAAAATCATCAAGGCCGCCACCACGCCAATCGCCACAAAGCTCAGCACGATGGGATAGGCCAGCGCCGCCAGCAATTTGCCCCGCACCTCGGCTTGCCGTTCTTGCAAATCCGCCAAGCGCGCCAATATGCTGGTCAGGCTGCCCGTGCTTTCGCCCGCCGCCACCATGGCGCGGAACAGGGGCGGAAAACTGGCGCTCTGACGGCCCATAGCGTCGGCCAATCGCCGCCCTTCCAATAATCCTTGATGCACATCGGCGATCACCGCGCGCACCCGCGCCGCTTCGCTTTGGCGGGTCAGCGTGCGCAGCGCTTCTTCCAGCGGCGCAACCTCGGCCAATGTCGCCAATTGCCGGGTGAACAGCGCCAATTCCTTGGCGTTTAATTTCCCGCGCTGGCGCGCCAGCATCGCCGCCAGTCCGCCCAGCATGGACGGACTATCGCCGCCCGCACCCGTCCGGCCCGCGCCAATGTCCGCGCCGCCCCGTGCTTCCGCCCCGCCTCGTGCTTCTGCCAAAGTCACAACATGATAATGGCGGCCCATCAAAGCCTGCCGCGCAGCCTCCTCGCTCGCGGCGCTCACCTGCCCGCGCCGCTCCGCGCCCGCCTCATCCACCGCCAGATAGCGATATTGCGCCATCAATCCGAATCCATCTCGCGCCGCGCGATGCGTATGGCCTCTTCGGGCGTGGTCAGCCCCTTGGTCACCATCTGCCGCGCCGACGACGCCAATGTCGGCGCTTTCAAAAAGGCATGGCGCGTGATCATCGCTTCATCGCCGCCTGCGTAAATATAGCGGCGCACCGTCTCATCGACCTTAATCGCTTCATACACGCCAATTCGGCCCTTAAATCCGGTCTGGCCACAAGATGCACAGCCCTTGGCCCGCCAAATGATGGTGCCAATATCCAGCCCCAACACCGCCGCCACGCCATTATCGGCCTGCACTGGTTCGCGGCACTGGTCGCACAAACGGCGCACCAAGCGCTGGGCCAGCACAGCGCGCAGGGTCGACGCCAGCAAAAATGGCTCGACCTTCAAATCCTTCAAACGGGTAATCGCCCCCACCGCATCATTGGTATGCACGGTGCTCAGCACCAAATGCCCCGTCAATGACGCCTGCACGGCGATGTCCGCCGTTTCGCGGTCGCGAATTTCGCCGACCATCACCACATCGGGGTCTTGGCGCAAAATGGCCCGCAATCCAGCGGCAAAATCCATGCCGACCTTGGCGTTCACTTGGGTCTGGCCAATGCCATCCACCGCATATTCCACCGGATCTTCGACGGTCAAAATATTACGCTCGCCATCATTTAACTGGCGCAGCGCGGCATATAATGTGGTGGTCTTGCCGCTGCCCGTCGGGCCGGTCACCAAAATAATGCCATTTGGCTCTGCCAAGGCTTCGCGCAAAATCCGGTCCGCCTCGCCGCTCAGGCCCAGCACATCAAAATCAATACCCGCGCTATCCTTGTCCAATATCCGCATCACCACCCGTTCACCCGCACGGCTGGGCAGGGTCGATACGCGGACATCAATGGCCTTGCCCGCCAGCGTCAGCGATATCCGCCCATCTTGCGGCACGCGGCGCTCGGCAATGTCCAGCCGCGCCATCACCTTAATCCGGCTGACCACCACAGGGGCGACATGGGCGGGCATGCGCAAATGTTCGCGCAGCACACCGTCCGCGCGCATCCGCACCACCAGCCCGCTTTCATAAGGCTCGATATGAATATCGCTCACACCCTGCCGCACGGCCTCCGCGATAATCGCGTTGATCAAGCGAATGGCGGGCGCATCATCCGCGCTGTCCAGCAAATCTTCGGCGCTAGGCACACCGCCGGCGATCAAGTCCAAATCATCGCCCGCAATGGTTCCGGCCATCGACCCTGCCATGGCGCTGGACGCATCCACCGCATAATGGCGCGACAACAGCCCATCAAAATCCTCGGCGCTCAGCATTTCGACGCGCAAAGGCTGGCTCAAATGCCGCTTCACCTCAATCAAGGCGGCGGGGTCTGCATTTTCGCGAAAACTGGTCAACCAACCGCCCGCAGCGTCCGGCGCAATCACCACCCCATATTGCCGCGCAAAAGCATAAGGAATATCCACGGGCCGTTCCGGCTCAGCCTGCGACGCCGCCTCACTGATGATCGGCAAGGACATAGCATCCCAATCGCTCGGCCCCGCTTCATGGCCGATGTGCGCGCCATCCCCCGCATCAACCGCCGCATCCGCGCCGCCGCCATCGCCGTCCATCATCATGGCTGCTCATCCGCATCAACCGACGCCGGAACATCGACAGGCACAATCACCCCATCCGCACGGCGCAGCACATTTTGCGCAGGGTCGGCGATCACATCGCTTTGCCCCGCCGCGCTCATCACGGGCGGCACGGCCCCCAAATAATCGCGCACCAAGGCATCAATGGCGGGTTCGCTATCGGGGTTCCGCTCGCGCTGAAAATCGCGAATATAACCATATCGGCGCGCCGTCATCGCGGCATTATCGGCCCGATTGCGCAAAATCGTCGGGCGAATAAACACCATCAAATTGGTCTTGGCGCGGCTACGGCTGCGCGATTTAAACAATTCACCCAGCAACGGAATATCGCTCAACAAGGGTATGCGCTCAATCGTGCGGCGCTCATCATCATTCAGCAAACCACCAATGGCAAAAATCTCACCATCATCGACCGTCAGCGTGGTTTCAAAACTGCGCTTGTTCAAAATCAAATCGCTGCTGCGGCTGTTCACCGGTCCCGCAACGCTCGACACTTCTTGGCGCAGATATAATTTCACTTCGCCTGCCGCATTGACCTGCGGCGTGACTTCCAGCTTAATCCCCACTTCCTCGCGCTGCACGGTGCGGAACGCATTGTCGAAATTGCCGCTCAGCGCCTCGCCGGTGGTGATCGGCACTTCTTGCCCAACCAAGAATTTCGCCTGTTGATTGTCCAGCGTCACAATATGCGGCGTTGCCAATAAATTGCTGGTCGTATCCGACTGCACCGCATTGATAATCGCGCCAAATATGGTGTTCTTGCCAATATCCCCCGCAAAACCGGCAAAGCCGCCCGTGGCATTCATAATCGACGAAGCCGCCGCTTCTTGCAGCCCGCTGCCATAGGTCGTCGAATTTTGCGTCACCACCGTTTGTCCATTGACCGTGGTGGTTTCTTGGCGGCCCAATTTGTCGGCGGCATAAGCCCCCGCCAATGTAAAAATATTGGGCTGGGCATTGCTATAATTGGTCGCGACAAAGGGGATATTCTTACCCCCCAGCACAAATTGTGCGCCCAATCGCTTGGCGGCATCATCGCCAATTTCCACCACGATGGCTTCCACCAACACTTGTTCACGCCGCGCATCCAATTGGCGGATCAATTCGCCCAACATGCGCTGTACATCGGGGTTGGCGGCGACGATAATCGCATTCGCCCCTTCATAGCGCGTGACAATCGCTGGCCCGCGCGCCGCAATGCCGCCGCCCGATGCGCCCGTGCTGGCAGCCATGATCGGCGCCGCTGCGGGCTTCACCCCCGCGCTGCTTTCGCCGCCTGCACCCGTGGGCGCGGCGGACGCGCTGCTGCTTTGCCCCAACAGGCTTTGCAATGCGGGCAACAAAGTCTCGGCATTGGCATGGCTCAGCCAATATACCCGCAATTCCGTTCCGGCGGCGGCCCGCCCGTCCAAATCCTTGGCCATTTGCACAAAGCGCGCCACCAGCGCCTGATCACCGCGCAGCGCCAAACTATTGCTGCTATCCACCGGCACAATGGCAACCCCCGCGCTGCCGCCTTCGCTGGCGGCGGGCACCAAGGCTTGCAACGCCGCCGCCACTTCGCGCGCGCCCGCATTTTGCAGCGACAGTATCTGGCTGGTCGATGTGTCGCGGTCGATGCTGGATGCCAAGGCCCTGATGCGGCGAATATTGTCAGCAAAATCGGCCACGACCAAGCTGTTCGCATTGCGATTGGCGGTCAGCGACCCTTGGGCGCTTACCAATGGACGCAAGGTTTCCACCGCCGCCGCCGCCTCAATATGGCGCAAGCGGATAATTTCCGTCACAAATTGATTTTGCGCCGCGCGCGCGCTGCCAATCCGGCTGGGCTGGGCGGCGGCCCCGTCCAAGGGCTGAATGCGATAACTGCCGCCCTGTGCAGGCACCGCCACCAATCCATTGGCGCGCAAGGTGGACAAGAAAATTTCAAAATATTCGCTACGCGACAAGGGGCGGTCCGTCACCACCGACACTTTGCCATTCACACGGCCATCAATCACAAAGGTGCGCCCCGTCACCCGCGCCGCGTCCTGAATGAAGGCGCGCACATCGGCATCGCGCACATTCAGCACATATTGCGCCTGCACCGGCACCGCCGCGACCAAGGCCGCCGCCAATAATAATGTTTTTGGTAAACGCATATTCTTCATGACTTTGCGATCAAAATGGCAATGGGAAGGACGCTGGCACCGCGTTCCACTTCCAACGAAATACGCGCCCCTGCGCGCAGCATCGACGACAAGGCCGCCACATCACCGGCCCCCGAAATGGCGCGGCCATTGACGCTGCGAACAACATCACCGGCGCGCAAACCCGCCGCCCGCATCGCCGCACCATCACCGCCAGCGGCGACATGCAGACCCGTTATTTTCCCGCCTTCCATGCGCGGGGAAAATTGCACGCCTTGCTTGATGGCATCGGCGCTCAATGGCGCAGCGCCGCCGTCCGCACTGGCTTGCGGTGCGGCCATGGGCGCGCCGACAGCGGGGCCTGCCGCGCCCTGCCCCGTCACACCCTGCCCTGCTGCGCTCTGCCCTGCTGCGCCCTGTGCCGGCATATTCGCGCCGCCCGCGTCGCCGCCTTGATCAAGGAACAAGCTTTCGCGCGCACCGCCGCGTTCCAACTCCACATGGTCAAAGGCCACCGCCACCAAGCGCGTACCCGCTACCACCTCATCACCGACGGCATAGCTATTTTGCACGCCATCCTCGCCCGCGATAATCGCCGAACCGCCGCCCGTCGCCCCATTCATGCTAATGCCATACAGCACCAGCGCCAGCGACGTCACATTCGCCGCCGCTGGCCCGCTGTTGGCCCCACGAAAAAAGGGATCAAAGGCAGAAAATACCGCTGTTCGCTGGGCAAATGGCATAATCTCCGCGCCCTTGGGCTGCCATGCGCCCAGCAGGCTTAAAGGCACCATCAGCGCCCAAATCAAACGCACGGCTTGCACGATGACCGCCGCACCCAGCAGTGCCACCACCCATTGCGGCCACCATAAGCGCGCCGGACGGGGCAGGCCATGGGCAGCCATCCCCCGCCAACGTCCGCCACGCCGCACCGCAGGCAAGCGCCGTGACATTTCTGTCCAAGACCATTGCATAAAAACTGAAACCCCCGCGTACCCGACGCCCCGAACGGCTTATCCGCACTTCATGACAATCCGTTGACGTAATGGTTACAGTTTTTTGACCATCGCGTTTTAAACCGTCAAGCGAGTCTGCCCATGTTCGGATTGTGGTGGGGGTCTTAGATCACAACTTCACCGATGCGCTCAATGAAAATGTGCGGCCCAGCTTATAACGGTTAAAATAGATGCGGTTATCGCCGCTTTCCTGCACTTCTTGATAATCGCGGCCCGTCAAATTTCGTGCCTCAAATTTCAACTCTATCTCGCGGCCTTTCACATCAAACCCCTGACGCGCCACGAAATCCAATTGCAAACCGGGCTTTTCCCGCAAATCCGGCTGCCCTGACGGGCCTCGGCTGGTCACGCGCGGGCTGCTATAGGTCAGCAGCAAGGTTTGCTGCGACAGGCGATCCTTATCCTCCAGCCCCAATTGCATATTCACCAAATGGTCGGACTGGCCGGTCAATGGCACGCCGTCGCGGAACAAATCGCTGGCCGCCACCGCTTGCCCGCCAACCATCGACACATCCCCGTCGCGCACGGAAATTTTCGAATGGCTGTAGGTATAGTTACCCACCACCACCACGCGGCGACTGCTGCCCGCCAAATCAAAATATTTCTGCACCTCGGCCTCGACCCCATATAATTTGGCCTTGGGCGCATTGGCGAAACTGGTGTTCACCGAACTATCCGCGACGCTGGTATAAGCCTCGATGGGATTATCAATCGACTTGAAAAATCCAGCGATGGTAAAGCGTTGTTCGCGCGCAAAATAATATTCATAGCGCAATTCCGCATTCCACAATTGGCTGTCCACCAACGATGCGTTGCCACGGTATAATCGGTTGGATTCGGGATCTTGATAGACTTGCTGCACCAATTCGCGAAATTGTGGGCGGGCGATGGTCTTCGACCCATTGGCACGGATTTGCATATCCGGCGCCACTTCCCATGTCAGGGTGATGGCGGGCAACCAGTAACTTTTGTCCAAGCTGGTCCCCAGCGCCAAATCGCCGCCGCTGTTGAACAAATCCACCGCCGCCACGCGCTGTTTCGCCGTTTCGTATCGCACACCGGCGTTCATATTGACGCCCGACGTCAATTCCGCCTGTATCTGACCATAGGCCGCATGGGTGCGCAGCATGGCGTCAAAAGCCGCCGTGCCTTCCTGCGCCGATGTTTCCAATATGGTGATATTATAGGCCTGAATGCTGGCGTCCGATAACAGATAGTCGGGGCGCAATTGCTGCACGCTACGCGGCAAATCATTGGCGCGGTAAATGAAGGAACGCCGCTCGCTATAGCGTTTGGTGTCGCTATAGGCATAACCAACGGTGGCGGTCACACGCGGCATCACTTCATAGCTCAGGTCCACACCCCCCGACCATAATGTCTCGTCCAATTCCGAAAAGGCCAGCGTGGCATCCCCGCGATTGCCGCCCAGATCATTGACGAACTTTTCGCCCATCGGGTCTACATCCGTCGGCAAATTGGTGCGGACATAGGTAAATCCGCGTTCATAGGGCGCATCGCGCTGGGACTTTGCATATCCACCGCGCAGGTCCAGCTTGAACCGATCCAATTGAAATTCGCTGGCAATCTGGCTGTTGAACAATTGCCGCGCATACCATGCGGTGTCTTGCTTCATAATGTCGCGGTCGCTTTGGTTGCGGTCCGTACCCAGCGCCAGCTTGGCTTGCTTCAACGTGTCGCGAATGAACAGGTTCGTCCAGCGTATCTTATGTTCGCCCAATTCCAACCCCAATCCCAGCAATCCGTTCACCACAATGCGATTGTCGGTGGTCACGCGTTGATAGCTGGTCTGCGGATCACCCGATAAATCCGCATTTAAGGATGTTTGCTGCAAACTGTCGCGCGTGCGCCATTTGTTGCTGATGCCAGCGGTGGCAATAACGCCCAACTGCCCATCGGCCAGATCAATATTGGTCCCACCCGTCACCGACGCCGACCAATTGACGGGAATATGATTATTCTGCTGCAACAAAGTCGTCGGCGTGTTCGACAAGCCCATCAACATCGCCTGAATATCGGCGCGGCTGAAATTGGCCCCTTCAATCACCGGATGCCCGCTGTTCAACGCCTCGCCAAACAAGCGAGGCAATTTGCGTTCGCCATCATCAAATCCGGTCCAATCGGTGCTGCTACCATAATAGGTATAGCCCGTCTCATTCGTCGTCTCGCTGTCCCAACCCAGCCCGCCGCTGATTGTCAAAAATGTTTCCGTCGGCGTGGATTTGGTCGTCAGATTAATCACACCGCCGCCAAATTCCGCCGGAAAATTGGCGGAATAGCTTTTCTGAACCATCGTGCTGTCAATGACATTGGTCGGGAAAATATCCAGCGGCACAACCCGCTTCAACGGCTCGGGGCTGGGTAAAGGCGACCCGTTCAACAGCGCCAGCGAATAACGATCCCCCAAACCGCGCACATAGACATAGCCGCCGCCAACAACCGACAATCCGGTGACGCGCTGCAAACTGCCGGAAATATCGCCGTCTCCGGCGCGGGCGATGTCCGACGACGACAGCAAAGACACCACTTCGGGTGTGCTGCGCACCACATTGGGCGTAAAGCGGCCGGTCACGACAATTTCTGCGTTGCGCCCACCCGGAATGGACACATCCACTCCTTTCTCACCGCTTTCGTGATCACCGCTATCATGCGCGCCGTCATCTTCCGTCGCCGTCGCTGCTGACGGCGCATCGGACGATGCCATATTTTCGGCGGCCAGTGTCGCAGGTGCCACCAGCGCCGATGAAATCAGCAACAAAGAAGCGAAAAGCGGGCGCGTGTTCATATATTTACCCCTGATGTCGTGAAAATGGGGACGAAGCACGGCCCTGTCGCGCGCTTCGTCCCGTCCATATCGCTAAATTTAAACCGGAATATCGGTGCAAGCGCCGCTGCTGCTGCCAAAGCTGGCGGTCTGGCTGTTGCACGTCCAACCCGCATACCAATTGTCATTGGCGTCCTTCACCGCGCCAATATAATTGGTCACCGTAAAGAAGCTGCCCCATGGCGTCAGATCAAAGGCAGGACGCCCTGTTTCGGTCGGGCCATTGATGAACAAATTGGTCAAGGTCGGCACCAGCGTCGAAATATTATTGGTTCCAGCCTCAAATATCGCGCGGATTTCGGCGCTCGTATTGCCCGTGCTGTTGCGGAATATATCGCCGCCGCACTGCATCGCCACCGAATGGAACACCGGCGGCCCTGCTTCGTCCAGCGCCGGATTGGCCGGACGGGTGGTGGTGGTGCTGTCTATCCGCAAGCAATTGATGCCGGGCGATACAATCACGCCATTCGCAAAGCTGAAATCCGCACCCCCGCGCATCCGAATGGCCGCACCATTACCGGCCGCATTGTTGCGCTGAATGAAGGTGAAATTGGCGATTTTCACATTTTGGCGCGGCATGGCCTCTTCATTGCCGTCCGAATCAATTTCCATCATCGAATCGCCGGATGTGCCGTTGAACCGCTGGGCGGCGATCACAAATTGAATATTGCCCTTATAGCCAACATCCGTGTCCAACGTGTCGTCGTCATTTCCGGTCAGCACCAAATGCTTCATATTCACGCGGCCACCGAACACTTCGATGCCGTCATCCGAACTATTGTGCACCTGAATATGGTCCAGACGGGTCCCGCTGCCGACGCCCGATGGGGTCAGGCCCTGCAATTCCTTGTCCGCCGACAAAATATAACCCGAATAGCGGATCTGCACATAGGCCATGGCCCCGCTATTATCATTCACCGTTGCGCCGCCATAAAAGGCTCCGCTGGCACCTTCCGTATCGCGTGAACAAGCAATGGTGCCCGCTTCGGCATTGGGGTTTTGGCAATCCGTGATCGGCGCACGGCCCAGCAGCACCACACCGCCCCACATTTGCGAATCGCTGTCGGTTGCCGTGCCTTCCAAATTGGCGCGGCCCGTAAACACAATCGGACGCGTCGCCGTGCCAACCGCGTTAATCTTATTGCCACGATTCACCGCCAACCAAGACGGCCCCGTTTCGCCATATAATAGCACGCCCGGCTGGATGGTCAGCGTCACCCCATTTTCACCAGCGGTCGCGGCGGCCCCCAAATCACTGCCCACATCGACGCGGCCATTAATGGCATATACCACGCCCGCCACATCGGTCAGCACCGTGTCCTGCGTAAAGCGCGCGGGCAATTGGCACACCCGCCATGCCCGATCCTTCGCCTTATCCTCAATCAAACCACGGTCGGTCAGCGTAGCCCCCACCAAGGATGGGCAATTGGCCGCTGGCGTGACCGCGCCGGGTGTCGGGGTTGGGGTGGGCGTCGGGGTCGGTGTTGGCGTCGGGGTAGGCAGAATAATCACGCCTTCCCCTGGGGACGCAACATTATCGGCCCCGCAAGCAGCCAGAACAGAACCCGCCACACCAATAAGCATGACCAAACGAATGCGTGCAAAAGCTGACATAGAATCTCCGTGCCCTTGCCGCCAAGGGCGTGATGAACTGACCGGAGAACAAACTGCACCCTGCCCCCCGTCCTTTGCGCCCTAGGGAGATTCGATGACGATCTGACGCACCTATGATGACAAATCCGCGACTCTTTCATGTCAGCTTGATGACGCAGCTTTTGGGCCACAGCCCGCCCCCACAGGCCCGCCGCGCGCATCGCCGCACCTCGCTGCTGCCTCGCCGCCGCGCCTGCCGCCGCGCCCCGACACCGGCACGGCAGCCTAGGCCCCGAATATTTCTTGAAAAAACGGCCACAAAGGCGAATTGCCCGCTTGCCTAAGCGCCAACCCTTTGCTAATCGCCCGCACCTACCCAGCGTCGAGGCCCGCCCTCGGCCCTACATGATGTGCGGTCATGGCGGAATTGGTAGACGCGCAACGTTGAGGTCGTTGTGGCCGAAAGGCCGTGGAAGTTCGAGTCTTCTTGACCGCACCAGTCCATGTTCATGGACATAGAAAATCAAATCACCGATGCATGACCACGGAGGGGCCTCCCCCTCCATGATGACTCCGCTACCACGCCTCAGCGGGACGCCGCATCAGCCGTTTCGAAAAACCCCTTCAACTCTTTCTTCAAAATTTTTCCATTGGCGTTGCGGGGCAATGTGTCCGCGACAAAGCCAATCTTCACCGGCACCTTAAACGCCGCCAGATGCGCGCCGACCCATTTTTGCAACTCGGCTTCGGTCGCGCTCATGCCGGGGGCCAAATGCACCACGGCGGCGGGTTCTTCGCCCAATGTGCGGTGGGGAATGCCAATCACCGCACAGTCCGTGACCGCCGGATGCGCGTATAAAATATTCTCCACCTCCGACGAATAAATATTCTCCCCGCCACGGATCACCATATCCTTGGCGCGGTCGACAATGAACACAAAGCCTTCCTCATCGATTTTCGCCAAGTCCCCCGTCCGCACCCAGCCATTCACAAAAGTTTCGGCGGTGGCGTCGGGCTTGTTCCAATATCCCTTCACCACCATCGGCCCGCGCGCCCACAGCTCCCCCACCGTTCCGGCTGGCAAGCGCGTCACGCCATCGTCACCGCGAATCTCTATATCCGCAACCGCCACGGGCGGCCCCGCGCTTTGCGGCCGGTTGAAATAATCCTCGGCGGAATGGGATGTCACCGTCGCCATGGTTTCCGTCATCCCCCACCCATTGGCGGGCAGCGCGCCAAATTCTTCGTGAATGCGCTTCACCAATTCGGGCGCAGACGGTGCGCCGCCATATCCAATCGCTTCCAAGGACGATAAATCATATTGGCTGCGCGCCGGATGCTCGATCAATTGCCATGCAATGGTCGGCACGCCGCCAGTCACATGCACTTTTTCGCGCTGAATAATCTCCATCGCCGGAATAATATCCCATTTGCGCATGAAAATCATCGTGTTGCCCGCCGCCAAACTGCCCATCAAGGTCGCGGAACTGGCCGTGACATGAAACATCGGTATGACCAGCAATATCGTTTTGGGCGTCGACACCGGCGGCGTTTCGCCGCGCCGCAATGACCCACGCGCTGCGGCAAATCCGCCGGACAGGATATTGGTCATCAAATTGCGATGGGTCCCCAACGCCCCCTTGGGCCGCCCGGTGGTCCCGCTGGTGTAAAAAATCGTCGCGGCGTCATCGCTATCCAAATCCGCCATGGGCCGCGCAACATCCGGCAGGCTTGCCCAGCGCGGCGGCGGCCCAATAATATCCTCCAGCTTCATCGTGCCAGACGCTGCCTGCGCCGCCCGCGTGACAACGATTTGCACTGCGCGGCCAGCGCCTTCTGCTGCGCCCGCTTCATGCGCGCCAATCTCGGCCAAATGCGGCTGGATACGCTCATAACGCTCGGCATCCACGATCACAATTTTGGCACCCGAATCTGTGATGCCATAGGCCAGCTCACCGCCCGTCCACCATGCGTTCAGCGGCACCGCAATGGCCCCAAGGCTGGTGATCGCCAAAAAGATCACCGGCCATTCCGGCAAATTTCGCATGGCAAAGGCGACACGGTCCCCTTTTTCCACGCCCATCGCCACAAACGCATGGGCCAAGGCCGCAACCGCGCGCCAATTGGCGTCAAAGCTAATACGGTCCTCGTCCAATATGGTGAATATCCGCTCGCCATGCCCGCGCGACAGGTCCAACAAAGCGCCCAAATCATGGGGCGCATGTTTCCATATGCGGGTCGGTACGCCCGCTATGTCGATTTGCTCCATCTCAAATTGGCTGCCCTCTGCCGTCAACGCGGCATTGGCGGCTTCCAGCGACATTTTCGGCCAAAGCGGGTCCAGCGGCACAATCGGTTCGTCGGCCTGATTCATCCCCATCATTTCCTCTCCACACAGACGCGTTGCCGCCTTCTTGTGGGCGGCGATTCTTTCTGCATGAAACTCTATCCTCGCCGCGAAAAAAGCAACCAATCTCGGCCCGTTTCACTCGGTCCATTTCGCCGCAATCTGCGTCCCGCCCGCAGCGGGAATCACGCAATCGGCGGCCTGCCGATGACCATCCATCCCGCCAACATTTGCATTTGCATCCACGCCGACAGCCAAGCCCCGACCCGCCCCGCGCCCATGCCCCAAGCATCCGCCTGATGCTTCATGCGCCCATGCGCGCCGAACAAGCTTCTGAATAAAATTGAAAAACCACGCTGCGGCTGGGCGTAATGCCACACAAAACATCCGACAACAAAACAGTTCTCTCGCCCATTATCATCCATTTTGGAAACCATATTCCCAAAAAGATAAATAATTTTCGAAAATACCCATCAAATTGAGCGAATTTGCACTTTCGACAAAATTATCAAAATTATAATTTAACAGGAATATTATTAAAAAGGGGCTCTCTTCATGACATATTCTGTCACAACAAATTATGCACACTATAGTAAAAACAACAAAAACTTACGCACATCTTCCCTTCGATTAACATCATCTGCTCTGGCGGTTTCGATATTGTGGATATCCACTCCGGCCGCGGCACAGAATGAATGCGGGGCCCCCGTATCCGGTGTCGTCACATGCTCGGCGCAAGACGCTTCCAATTTCCCAGATGGTATCACCTACACCACCTCAGGCGGACTCGTGGTGAATGTGGGCAATAATTTGCTTATCATTCCCGACCCGGGCAATGTCGGCGTTGACGTTTCTACTGACGGTCCAGACCCTGTTACGGTGAATATTGACCCCGGCGTGTACATCTCCACGTCCGGGTCTCAGGCCGATGCCGTTCGCTTATTCTCCAACGGCACCTCAGACGTCACTGTCCATTATAATGGTGATATGACAGGAAGTTTCACCGTCAACGACGCTCCCCAATCGCCAACAACGGCTGCCTTTGTTGGCGTAGTGAACGCAACCAGTACGGCAAATAGTCTCGCCACCCAAGGCATCGACAGCACCGTCATCATCTTAGGCCCAGAAGCTGTAGGTTTTTACGCGCTACAAGAAGGCTTGGGCAATGCAACGACCCAAGCCAATGGCGAGATCACCGTAGCGGGCGACATGGTTTACGGCCTACTCTCCTATGTTAAAAACACTGCATCCGACGGGTCTGTCCTTGCCATCCAGTCACAAACTTCAACCATTTCGGCAGGTGGTGAACTGGCCGCTGGCGTCTATGGCCTAAACGAAGGGACCGGCGCCTCAACGGTAGATGTGGCTGGCCGCATTATCGCCTTGGGCGACGATAGTAATGCGTCCATCGTCTATTCCAACAATAGCGACGCCACGGGCTTGGTCACCCACATTGTTCGGAACACCGCCCAGCTATCGCTGGATACCCAAGATCTGGGCGGGAAAGTCATCATGACGCTCACCAACGGCCTTAACGTCACGTCTACCGACATCGCAGGAACCCTCACCGCCATAAGCGACAATACGGTCGGTGCCTATATTGGCGTCTATAATGGGGCCAATACGTCCCAACACTCGCTCACTCTCACCGGCAGCGGCCAAATCACTACCGACGGCGAAAATTCGCACGGTGTTCATATCGAAAATCTCGGCACTGGCGCGTCCATCGTCACGCTAAACAACAACAGCAGCATCGCCGCGCGCGGCAATAATGCCGACGGGATTTTGATGGACGTCGGCGGAACATCCACCATCACCACCGCCGCAGCAACCAGTGTCACCAGCATCGGTCTCGGTGCCAATGCCATTTCGTCGCGGTCGGTCGGTTATAATCTCACGACCGTCAATGGCGCGGTGTCCAGCACCGGCCGCGACAGCGCGGGCATTTATAATATTTCGACGGACGACCGCACGGATATCAATGTCGCCGCCACCACCAACATCATTGGCGGCTGGGACACAGGCGCCGCGCTACCCATCACGGACGCTTTTGACGTGGCCACCGCCATTGCCGTCCAATCCGCCTTGGGCAGCAGAGTCACCAACAATGGCACGCTCAGCTCGGGTGCGGACCGCGCTGTTTTCGACCTTGGCCGCATAAACGGTGTCGTCAGCGGCCCGCTGACCATTGCCAATAATCGCATGATCACGGGCTATGTCCAATATGCGTCGGCGACCGGAAACCGTTTTGAAAATGCCGCCAGCGGGTCTTTTGTCACACGGCATTTTGCGGACAATGACGGCAATGGAACCCGCGACATCAAACGGGTGGCCATTTCCGATTTTGGTCAAAATTCCTCGGTCTTCGCCAATGCCGGTCTCGTCAGCCTCGGCGCGGTTCCAACGGCGTCCAGCACCAACGCGACCGGCTATTATGTCCCGCAAACCGGCATTAATGGCCGCGCGCTCGAAACCTCGGTTTACGACCTCAGCCGCCCCGCCATTGTCCAAGCGCAATTCACCAACCTTGGCCGCTTCGAACATAGCGGCGTACTCGACTTACGGGGGGCCGCCGTTGGCAACAGCTTGGTCATGACCAGCAACGCCGCAGCAGGCGGCACGGCTGGCACCGGCCTGTTCGTTGCCAACGGCGGGCAATTGTTGCTGAACGCCGTGGTCGGCACTGGCATTCCCAGCGGCGGTCAAACCAACAATCAATCCGACATGCTGATTGTCGATGGCACCTTGCTGGGCACAGGGGCGACGCAAATCTTTGTGAATGTCGCGGCCAGCTCGCTGGGCGGCTATACGCCGGGCAATGGCATCCAATTGGTCGAAGTGCGGAACAAAAGCCTGTCGCGCGACGGCGTCTTTACATTGGGCGCACCCGTCCTGTCGGGGGCGTTCCAATATGGGCTGTTCCACAATGGCGTGGCGGGCGACAATGCCGATGGCAATTGGTATCTCCGCAGCACAATCAGCGACGGCGAAAATGAATTCCCCAACTACCGTAACGAAGTGCCCGTCTTAACGGTCATTCCCGCCCTCGCCCAGCGTTTGGGCCTCGACATGCTGGGCAATTATCATGACCGGCAAGGCGAAGATTATGCCGACTGGCTACCGCGCAGCGCGGACCAATCGGGCGTCCCCACCAATGGGCATAGCGGCCGCAAAACCGCCATGTGGGCGCGCGTCTTTGGTTCGGACGGCAACACCGACTATCGCCGCTCCACCGTGGCCGAACAAGCCAATGGCTTCGCCCGCTATGGCGCCGCTTATGATTATAAAACCATCGCCTTCCAACTGGGCTATGATCTGCTGCGCGCGACCAATGACAAGGGCACGCGCAATATTGCGGGCCTTTATGGCGGCATCGGCGAAGTCGAAGCCGTGGTGGACAGCGTCTATGGCGACGCAGGGTCCGGCCGCGTCAAGCTCGACGGCTATAGCCTCGGCCTTTATTTCACCCACAAACAGGCCAATGGCACCTATATTGACGCCGTTTTACAAGGCACCCGCTATAAATCCCACGCATGGAATTATATCGGCGATCAGGTCCGCACCAAAGGCTGGGGCTATGCCGCCTCGCTCGAAGCCGGCGTCCCCTTCACCCTCAGCGAAGGCTGGCGTCTCGAACCCCAAGCCCAAATCGTCTATCAACGCGTCAAAATGGACGATGTCGCCGACAGCTTCGCCGTCTATGATTATCGCAGCGGTGACGCCTTGTGGGGCCGCCTTGGCCTGCGCATGACCAACCAATGGACGCGCAAATCTGGCCTATCCAATATGGCATGGGCGCGTTTCAACGTCTGGCACGACTTTAAACGCGACAGCGAAACCCGCGTCAGCAATTTGGGCGGCCAAAATATCACCCCCTTGTTCACCTCCTTGGGCGGCACATGGGGTCAGGGCCAATTGGCCTTCTCCTCGGAAATGGCCCGCAATGTCAGCGGCTTCATCTCCGGTGATTATAGCTTCTCACTCGATCGGATGAAAAGCGACGCTTATGGCGGGCGTATCGGACTGAAATTCGTCTGGTAACGGCTCGCTAGGTGATGGATTTGAAATCGGCGGCGGCCCCTCCCTCCCGCAAATGTCGTTTTCAAATCCATCGCTCCCCCAATCCTTCGGCCCATCCTTCGGCCCATCCTCCTGCCCATGATCGCGCACCGCCTATCGCGCATCCCACCCGCTCGGCGGACGCCGCCCTTCTCCGCTCATCCCAAAAGGCTTGGCAATGCGCGCAACGCCCCTTATGGGTCGCCGCCAACGGACAGCTTGTCTGTCTGAATATTGATCGCGCCGGTGCCCTTCGGGGCTTAAAAGGGAAGGCGGTGCGGATGTATCTACATCCCAATCCGCAGCTGTCCCTGCAACTGTAAGCGGCGAGCAAGATGCAAATGTCTGTGCCTCGATCGGCCCAGACAGCCACTGGTTTTTGGTCATCACGGCCAGACTGGGAAGGCCTTGCATCAAGCCTTGACCCGCGAGCCAGGAGACCTGCCAGCGTCTGGTCGCTCTTGCTTTGGCTCAGGGATTGGTCAGGGCACGGTTCACCCGTCTGAGCGACGAACTTTGCGGCTGGGGCCGCATCGCTGCGTGGTGACGGGCCTCTTTTGCGCCAGCTTGTCATCCTGCATCGACCGTTCGTTCGCCTGCGGGCCTGTCCCGCAATCGGCCCACGGCACGCCCCCGTCCACCGTCATTTGGGTGCAAATGGGTGATCTGTGGCCAATACAATCCTGCGTGCTGTTCTGACTGGCACCGCCATCCTTCCTATTTTGGCGCTGTCCACGCCCGCATGGGCCGCCGCCATGGACGCCGCAATGGATGACCAATGGTCCGACACCATCATCGTCAGCGCCTCGCGCAGCGACGACGGCATTTCCACCGCCACCTTGGGCGCATCGGCCACCGCCCTCACCGCCCAAGACCTGCGGGACCGCCAAACCGTCATCGTCAGCGATATTTTGCGCGACGTCCCCGGCGTATCGGTGAACCGCACGGGCGGCGTCGGCGGCAAAACACAGATCCGCCTGCGCGGCAGCGAAGGCAATCACACGCTGATGCTGATCGACGGCATCGAAGCCTCCAGCCCCTATGACGGCGAATATGATTTCAACATGCTGATCGCCGACCTCGGCGCGCGGATCGAAGTATTGCGCGGCGAACAAAGCGCCCTTTATGGCTCCGACGCCATCGGCGGCGTCATCAGCTATATCAGCCCATCGGGCCGCGACCTGCCGGGCTTTTCCGCCCGTATCGAAGGCGGGTCGTTCGGCACCGCCAATGGCGCGGTTCAGGGCGGCGGCGTGGCGGGCGACTTCGACTATATGGTCGGTGCGTCCTATGCCAGCACCGATGGCTTCGTCGTCGCACCCAATGGTTCGCGCAAAATCGGCGCCAAAATCGCGTCGCTAAACGGCAAATTCGGTTATGAAATGGGCTCCGTCACATTGCGCGCCATCACCCGCTACAGCTATGGCGATGCCGACATGAACGACCAAGATTATGTCGTCACCGGCCATGCAATTGACGCAGGCGGATCCTATACCAACAGCATCTTCAGCGCGCTGGTTGGTGCCCAATATCAAAGCGATGATGGCCGCTGGACCACCGACCTCAGCGCCCAAATGCTCAACGCTCGACGCCGCGCCTTCAACGATAATGCCGCCGAAATTTCCGGCAGCACCGGCAAGCGCCGCAAAGTCTCGCTGGTTTCCACGCTGAAATTGGGTGACGACCGCCTGTCGCACAGCATCACCGGCGCGGTGGATTATAAAAATGAACAATATCACGGCACCGCCACCTATTTTGTCGGCGACAATCCCTTTCGCGACAATGACAATGTCGGCGTGGTCGGCCAATATCAACTGACCATCGCCGACCGCATCGGCCTTGGTGCCTCGGTGCGCCACGATTTTAACCAACGCTTCCGCGACGCCACCACATGGCGCGTCCAATCCAGCGTGCGTTTCGACACAGGCACGCGCCTCCACGCCGCCGCTGGCACGGGTATCAAAGCACCTATTTTCACCGAATTATTCGGATTTTCGCCGAACAGCGGCTTTGTCGGCAACCCCCATTTAAAACCAGAACGCTCCTTGGGCTGGGAAGTCGGCGTGGAACAAGCTTTTTGGAATGGCAATGCCCGCATCGACATCACCTATTTCAACGCCCAATTGCGCGACAAAATCATCGCCTCCTTCAGCCCCGATTACAGTTCGTCAACCTCGATCAACGTCCCCGGTAAATCACCGCATGAGGGGGTCGAAGTGTCCGCCAATCTGCGCCTGCCGTCGGGCTTTCATGTTGACGCCTCCTACACCTATTTGGATGCCAAAACCGAGGTCGGCGTGCGCCTGATCCGCCGTCCCAAACATATCGCCAGCGCCAATATGGGCTGGCGCTCGCCCGACGACCGTTTCGCCGTCAATCTGACCGCGCGTCACAATGGCGATGGGCTGGACAATAATTTCGCCACCTATGCCGTCGAAACCCTGCGCGCCTTCACCCTCGTCAATTTCGGCGCAGAGGCGCAGATTCTCCCCAGCATCACCCTCTATGGCCGCATCGAAAATCTGTTCGATGTCAATTACCGCGAAAATGTCGGCTTCCGCTCGGCCGGTCGCGGTGCCTATGGCGGCGTCCGTCTGCGCTTCTGATGACCAGTTCCCTCCCCCCCCATCGGTCCAGCCCTCCCCGCGCCTTGCTATTGCTGCTGCTCGGCCTGCTGGCCATCGGCGCGGCGGGGGCTTCCTTGCTCTTTGGCCCCGTCACCCTGTCTCCGGCCCGCATCATGGCGGCACTCATGGGCCAAGGCGACGCAATTGCATCAACCATCCTCTGGGACCTTCGCCTTCCCCGCACGCTGTTGGGCTTGATGGTCGGCGCGGTGCTGGGCTTGGCGGGCGCGGCGCTTCAGGGCTATTTGCGCAACCCCTTGGCCGAACCATCGGTGCTCGGCACCTCTAATGCTGCGGCCTTGGGCGCGGTCGCCGCGCTCTATTTCGGCCTCAGCGCCATTCATCCGGCGGTGCTGCCCTTACTGGCCATCACCACCGCGCTGCTATCCCTCATCTTGCTGGTGTTTTTGGATGGCAAATCCAATTCCGCTTTATCGCTCATCTTGGGCGGCATCGCGGTCGGCACATTGGCGGGCGCGGCGATCAGCCTGTCGCTTAACCTCTCCGACAATCCCTTTGCCGCCATGGAAATTATGACATGGCTGATGGGCAGTTTGGAAAACCGCTCCTATGACCATATTTTCATCGCCGCGCCCTGTGTGCTGATCGGCATGTTATTGATCCTGTGGGACCGCAAGGCGCTGGACGCCCTGACCTTGGGCGAAGATGGCGCAGCCAGCCTTGGCATCAACCTCGCCCACACGCGCCTGCGCTTGCTAATCGGCACCGCCATCGGCGTGGGCGGCGCGGTTGCGGTATCGGGGGCTATTGGCTTTGTCGGTTTAATCGTCCCCCATCTCATCCGGCCCTTCACCGACAAAAGCCCCTCCGCCATTCTCCTCCCCTCCGCCATTGGCGGCGCGGCCCTGCTGACCTTGGCGGATATTTCGGTGCGCATCATCCCAACCAGCAATGAATTGAAATTGGGCGTCGTTACCGCCTTTTTGGGTGTCCCCATCTTCCTCGCCCATCTCATTCGGCAACGGGGACTGTGGCAATGATCCGCTTTTCCAACCTATCGGTGACCCAAGCCCACACCCCCATTTTAACGGGGGTCAGCGGCCATATCCCGCGCGGCCAGCTCACCGGCATTATCGGTCCCAATGGCGCGGGAAAATCCACCCTTGCCCGCGCGCTTCTCGGTCTATTGCCATCCAGCGGCGATATCGACGTTGATGGCCAGCCGCTCGGCTCCTTCACCCGCCCTGCGCTCGCCAAAACCATTGCCTATTTGCCCCAAGGCCAAATGCTCCATTGGCCCTTGTCGGTCGAACGGTTGGTGTCTCTGGGCCGCTTGCCCCATCTCGGCCCCTTGTCGCGCATCCAGCCCCGCGACCAACACGCCATTGATTGGGCGATGGAGCAAACGGGCACCCTTGGCCTACGCACCCGCTGCGCCGCCGCCTTGTCGGGGGGCGAACGCGCCCGCGTGCTGCTGGCCCGCGCTTTGGCCTGCGAAGCGCCGATGCTGATTGCCGACGAACCCTTGGCCAGCCTCGACCCCGGCTATCAACTCGACGTCATCGCCTTGCTCAAATCCCAAAGCGAACAAGGCACCACCGTCGCCTGTGTGCTGCATGATCTGGGCATGGCGCTACGCTATTGCGACCATCTCATTTTGTTGGTGGACGGCCAAATCTTGGCCCAAGGCGGCAGCGAACATGTGCTCACCACGGCCCATCTCGCCACGGCTTTTGGCATTCGTGCCAATGTCGATCACGCGGCCAAAACCCTCACCATTCTTGGGCGAAGCCTGCCGCCAGCGCCGCTTAACAAAAATCCGCCCTGATCATGAGGTGCTGCCACCGGTCATCCGTCAATCAATCAGCATCGCCGTATCCGACCGCACGTCCGACGGCACGCCCGACCCTACGTCCGACCGCACGTCGGACCCTGCATCCGAACTATGCCGCACCCGCCGTTCTGGCCTGACATCAATATATTCCACGGCCGCCGGTTCATTGCCGAACAGCGCAGCCTTGTCGCCGCTCGCATGGGCATTGGTCCAATTCCAAATGGCGCGGTCGCGGCCTTGCTGTTTGGCCTGATATAATAATTCATCGGCCCGCTCAAAATACCAGCCAATATCCCGATCACTCACCGAATCGGCGGCCATATCCACCACGCCCATGCTGGCGGTGACGCGCCGCTTCAACTGCGGGACCGTTTCCCCAATCATATCGGGTATCGCCATCCGACGCCGCTCCGCTTGCGCATGGGCATCTTTGCCGCGCAGCAACATCACAAATTCCTCGCCGCCCATGCGGAACACTTCCACCCGCGCATTGGGGCGCAGCGCCTGTGCGGCGGCCTGCAAAGCGCGGTCCCCAACGGCATGACCATAGCTGTCGTTAATCGCTTTAAAATGGTCCAAATCCAACACGGCCAAGGTCCGAAATCCTTGGGCGAACAGCGCTTCCGCCCGATTTTCAAAGCCGCGCCGGTTCAACAACCCCGTCAAGGCATCGCGCTCGGCCAGCCCTTCCAATATTTCCGCTTCGGTGCGGGCACGGTCGCGCTGGTCCTTCAACGACATAAACCGATCCGCCACGCCCATCGCCGTACAGATCGCTTCAAACACACAGCCAATATAGAATAAGGACATGGCATCATTGCTTTCCAGCGACGGCACCAAGCCCGTCACCAGACGAATAATCCCCACCACGACCATTGGGGCCCAGCCGATAATCTGGAATATCACCGCGCGGCTACCACGGCTTGCGGCGTCGATCAGCACGGCAATAAACACCAGCATGATCGGAATGAAGGCGGCGGTATACAGGGTCGACTGCACCGGCCGCGCGACATAAGGGAATAGCGCATGCAGCGCACTCAGCGTCATCGCCGACACCGCGCACCACACCAAGGCGCGGCGTAAAATCGGGTGCAAGCGCCCAGGCTCAATAAAGCCATGGCTAAACATACATCCCGCCGCCACACTGGCCCCAAACAGCACGGTCTGCATCCAACTCAGCGTCATGACCGGAAATGTCAGCCACCACATCGCCAAGCCCGACGATACCAACACCGTCAACAACAGCGTGATCACCAACATGCTGTGCCACAGCACAAAATCTTCGCGCAGCACGCGGTAAAAAGCCGCATTAAATACCAGCGGCATCGCCAACATTCCGCACAGCGCCGCCAAAAACAACAAGGTCCGCGTATCGGTGCTATCTTCCAATGCGGTCAGATAGGCCCCATCCAAGGTCATCCGGTGGCTCGCGCGGTCAAATGCCACGATAAAATATTGACTATCATCGCGCACATCCGTCACCGGAATACGCATATGGCTGTCGGGGTTGCTATCCAACCATTGCGACTTTGGCAGGCTTGTCGCGCGCTCGGTGCCATTTTTATCGATCGTCAGAAAATGGATCGCCTCCAGCGCCGCGCGGCGCGTCACAAAATAACGCGGTATCTGCGCCCCCGCGACATCAAAGCGCAGGAAAATTCGCTCGCCATCCAAGCTATAGGGACGATGGCTACAATCCCATCTTTCCGCCTTGCGGCTGATAGCGGATAAAGATTCGGCCAAACTTCCGCTGGCCCAACATTGGCTGTAAATTGTGTCGGCTGACTCCGCCTCAGCGGCGCGCACAACCGTTGCGCCAAAGGCCAGCAAAATCGCCCCCCCCAGACACATCAGCAATGCCGCCAATGCGGTACGTATCATATGAAAACTAAAACCGAACATGGCTGTTGTTTACGTCAGGCACCTTACGACCGCGTTAATTTTTACCGATTACTGGCGATTTTCCTGACCATCGCTGCACAGTCATGTATTTATAGTCAAATCATTATATATCAAATTATACAATTAAATACTGCGCCTTGATAAAAAATAACAACCCGCCGCCCACAACCAACCCAAGATCAACAAGCTGCCGCCAATCGGCGTAATCGCCCCCAACCAACGCGGTGCGCCCAGCGCCATCATATATAGCGTGACCGCAAAAATCGCTGCGCCCAGCAACAAGGTCAGCGCCGCCCCGCGCGAACGGGTCATCACCACCAACGCCGCCACGGCATGGATCATCTGATACACACCGCCGGTCTGCAACCATTCGGCCTGCTGCGGGCCAGCGGCCCCATGCGCGCCAAATGCGCCCGCCGCCACGGCCAGCGCGGCTGATAATGCGGCAAAAAATCCAATCAACGGCTGTCCCCTGCTGGCGCACAGTCGCTCGGCTGTGCGCCCCTGTTTCTACGCATCAGCCATGACGGGGCAAGCGCTTTGCGCCGCGCCCCGTCATTATCTTTGCCCATCACCCCGACTGGGGTCAGGTCCCAACTATCCGCTATATTTTGAAATTCAGGGCAAAAACAGCTCCGCCGCCGCATCGATAATCGCCTCGGCATCCAAGCGATAGCGACGATAAAGGTCCGGCAAATCCCCTGTTTGGCCAAATTGATCGACCCCCAAGGGCGACACCCGCATGCCCCGCACACCGCCCAGCCACGACAGCGCCGCTGGCGATCCATCAATCACCGTCACCAAACCCGCCTCAGGGGCCAGCACGGACAACAGCGTGTCGACATGCGCATGTGTCGAACCTTTGCCGGTCCAGCGCCCCGCCCGCTTGGCCGACCAGCCGCGATGCAGCAAATCGGGCGATGTCACATTCAACAAGCCCAAGCCCGGCAAATCCTCGCGCAGTTGCTCAAAGGCCGCCAGCACTTCCGGCGCAATCGCGCCGCAGAATATCAGCGCCGCATCACGGGCCCCCGTCGGCTCAACCAACCAATATCCGCCCGCCAGCGCATCCGCCTGCCACGCATCATCGCGGCGTTCCATTTGGGGGATCACCCGCGTGCTCAACCGCAGATAGACAGACCCGCCATCCTCGGCCTGCATATGGTCAAATCCATGGCGCATCATCAACGCCAATTCATCCGCCCATGCTGGCTCAAAATAGGTCAGCCTCGGCTGGCCCATGCCAATCAACGGCGTGTTAATCGACTGATGCGCCCCGCCTTCTGGCCCCAAGGTCAAGCCGGACGGCGTGCCCACCAACATGAACCGCGCATCTTGGTAACAGGCATAGTTTAGCGCATCCAACCCGCGCGCAATAAAGGGGTCATAAACCGTCCCAACGGGCAACAAGCGCGTGCCAAAATGCGGCGCCGCCAATCCCAAGGATGCCAGCATCAAAAAGAAATTATTCTCCGCAATGCCCAATTCAATATGCTGGCCCGCCGCATGGCCCTGCCATTTTTGGGCAGAGGGAATTTTCGCCGCCCGAAACACATCGGCCAAAGATTGTCGGCGAAACAATCCGCGCTGATTCACAAAACCGCCCAAATTGGTGGTCTGGGTCACATCGGGCGCGGTCGTCACAATCCGGTCGCCCAAGCTGCCGCCCGATTTCGCCAAATCCAGCAATATCCGGCCAAATGCCGCCTGTGTCGAACTATCGCCGCCATCCGGCACCGGAAAATCGGCGGGCATCGCGACGGCTTCGGCCTTTGGCTCTGGCGCCCGCCGCGCCAATGCGCAATTGTCCACCACGGCTTTTAACTGCGCCGCAACATTGCCGCCCAGCCCGCCATAAGGCTCCCACTCTTCGCCTTCTTTAATGCCCAGCGAATCCCGCAGCGCCTCAATCTGCGCCGGATTCATCATCCCGCTATGATTATCCTTATGCCCCGCCAGCGGCAGCCCATATCCTTTGATGGTATAAGCGATAAACAGCGTCGGTTTATCATCATTGGCCGCATCAAAGGCCTCGATCAACGATTGTGCGCAATGCCCACCCAAATTGGTCATCAACGCCGCCAGATCATCGTCGCCAAAGCTAGCGATCAAATCCGCCACATGGGGCTTATCCCCAATATCCGCCATCAAACGCGCGCGCCACGCCGCCCCACCCTGATAGGTCAGCACCGCATAATCGACATTGGGGCAATGATCGATCCATTCCTCCAACGTCTTGCCGCCCGCCCGCGCAAAGGCCGCCTTTTGCTTCTTGCCATGCTTCAGGGTGATGACCCGCCAACCGCAGGTTTCAAAAATATCGTCGAACCGGCGGAACATCCGGTCGGCGGTCGTATGGTCCAAGCTTTGGCGGTTATAATCGACAATCCACCAGCAATTGCGGATGTCATGCTTATATCCCTCGATCAGGGCTTCATAAATATTGCCCTCATCCAATTCCGCGTCGCCCATCAGGGCGATCATCCGTCCGGCGTCTTCTTCCTTCACCGCGCCATGCGCGATCAAATAATCCTGCACCAAGCTGGAAAAGGCCGTGACCGCCACACCCAAACCCACCGACCCCGTGGAAAAATCCACGGCGATACTGTCCTTGGTCCGGCTGGGATAGCTTTGTGCCCCGCCCAACGCGCGGAAATTCTGCAATTTCTCAAGGCTCTGCTGGCCCAGCAAATAATGAATGGCGTGCAGCAAGGGTCCGGCATGGGGCTTGACCGCTACCTTGTCCTGCGGGCGCAGCGCATGAAAATATAGCGCGGTCATCATCGTCGACATCGACGCACAAGACGCCTGATGCCCGCCAACCTTCAACCCATCGCGCTTGGGGCGAATATGATTGGCATGATGCACCGTCCATGACGACAGCCAGCGCAGGCGGCTGTCCAAATGCTCACAGGCCTGCACCACATCCCACTGCGCTTCCACCATCGTCATTGCCGTCATCCACCCTATCAATCAGGCCATGGCTATAGCGCGGCGCGGACCGACAAATCCTTGCGGACTTCACCCAGAATAATTATAAAATCAGCATATCCTGCCATATTATGGCCCATATATGGAATCATCTGCCAATGCCGCCCTTGGACGATCTGAATCAGAAAATCTTACGCGAATTGCAGCATGATGGCCGCATGACCAACCAAGACCTCGCAGATCGTGTCGGCCTGTCGCCCAGCCCCTGCCTCCGCCGCCTGCGCCAATTGGAAAATGACGGCACCATCATGCGCTATGTCGCCTTGGTGGACCCGCAACGGGTCGGCCTATCCGTCACCGCTTTTGTGCGCGTGCGCCTCGACCAACAAGATGATCAACATCTCGCCGCCTTTGAATCGGCAATCGCGACGTTCCACGAAGTGATGGAATGTTATCTGATGAGCGGGGACGCCGATTATCAACTGCGCATCGTCGTCGCCTCCTTGGGCGATTTCGAAGATTTCTTGCGCCACAAATTGACCAAAATCGGCGGTGTTGCACAAGTTACCACCAGCTTCGCCCTGCGCCCCATCATCTATAACACCGCGCTGCCGCTGGCGCAGCGCTGATCAGGAAATGCTACGATGGAAATAGCAATATAGGCGCGCTGCCCTGCTGCATCCAAACAAACGCATTTTGCCCATAACGCCGCGCCATTTCCATCGCGGCGTGGCGCTCTATGCCCCATATTAAGTAACTCGCCTCGGCGGGCCATTCGCCATCACGGCCCTGCCCCTTGCCATCCCAAATCACCAGCCCCGCTGCCTCTAACTCCGCCCGCAACTGCCGCTGCCGCGCCGCATTCTCCGCCGCGCCCAGCCTGACGCTCAACGGATTCCACGCCGTCAAAAAAGCCGCAACGCTCGCGCCCAATTGATCAAATAAGGCGTCCAAAACCCCATTGCGCGCACCAATTTTCAGCGTCAATTCAATGCCATCACACCATGCTAAATAATCCGTCGCCTGATAAGCCGCGATCAGCTCGGGCGATATCTGCATCCCGTCCGCCATATACTCCCTCACTCTGGCCTCACTCTGGCACAATCACATCCATCCCCGCTTTCACACGGTCCAGCGCGATAAAGCTATGATAGCTTTCAATATCCGCATTTTCGCCGAATAAGCGTCGGGTCAGGCTTTCATAAGCCCGCATATCGCTGGCCACGATCACCAGCACAAAACTCAAACCGCCGGTGACATAATAGCATTGCTGCACCTCTGGCGTGGCCATAAACAAGGCTTTGGCCGCATCGACCGTCGCAATTTGCTCGTTCATCAATCGCACTTGAACAATTGACGTAATCGTCAACCCGACCGCATCCGGATTGACCACCGCCACATTGCGGCCAATCACCCCCTCATCTTCCATGGCAGCAATCCGCCGCTGCACCGACGCGGCCGACAGATTCACCTGCTCGCCTATGCTGCGCTGCGGTTTTTTATTGTCCCGCTGCAAAATCCGCAAAATTGCGCGGTCAAAGGCATCCAGCACCGGAAATGTCCGCACCGCCACTGAACGAAAAATCGATTTTTTGGTCATATCACGAGTTTTTGTTGCATTTAGACAGGGAATCAAGAGCACATCGATCAACCATGTGATGATATGACCCGCCCCACTAGCATTTCTGGGATATATTGCGTGACCGTCCAAAAAAATATCATGTGGGGCATCTTATGCGGCGCGGGCGCAGGCGCGCTGTGGGGATTGGTCTTTTTAACCCCAGAAATGGCGCGCAGCTTCGGCCCGTTGGAACTCACCATCGGGCGCTATGTCTTTTATGGGCTGATTGCCGCCGCCCTCATCGCGCCGCGCGCGTCCACGCTCCTGCCCTTGCTCGGCAAAAAAGAATGGATCGGCCTCGTCGGCCTCGCGCTGACGGGCAATATTTTCTATTATTTGTTCATCGTCAACGCCGTCCAAATGGGCGGCATTGCCATGACCTCGCTGATCGTCGGCTTGGTTCCCGTCGCGGTATCCATTGTCGGCAGCCGCGAAAGCGGCGCGGTGCCGCTCGGCCGCCTGATTCCGTCGATCTTGCTGTGCACAGCCAGCGCCATTGCCATTGGCTGGGACGCCTTTGACGCTCTATTCTCCGCGAAAAATCTCACGCCGCTCATCGGCATGATCTGCGCCATGGGCGGCTTGGTGTCATGGACCATCTATGCCATTCACAACCGCAAATGGCTGGCCCAGATGCACGCCATTTCATCCTATGATTGGAATTTGCTGCTGGGCCTTGTCACGGGCACGCTCAGCCTCGCGCTCATCCCCTTCATGATCGCGCTGGTCGACCTTCACCACAGCTTCAGCGAATGGCTCGGCTTCATCATGGCCAGCGCGTTGATTGCCCTTTTGGCTTCGGTGGCGGGCAATGCGCTGTGGAACCAAAGCACGCGCCTGCTGCCCTTCACCATGGTCGGGCAAATGGTGTTGTTCGAAACCCTCTTTGCTTTGCTCTATGCCTTTGCATGGGAAAATCGCGGTCCCACCATCAACGAAGCTCTGGCCTTCATCTTTGTGGTGGGCAGCGTCATCACCTGCATCTCCGCCCACCGCAAACCAGCGGCGAGGGTTCCAGTCCTTACCAGCTAGGGCCAGGAACCCGCACGACATCCCTACGCATCGCGGCGGCTCAATCCGCGATGCGTAACGGCACCCGCCACGCGGCCCCAAAACGCGCCTCGGCCCATTGCCCAGCCTGAATGGCATGCACACCCGTCACCGCGCCGCTGGAAATCCACGTCCCCGCTGGCACGCTGCGCCCCCGCGACCGGCACCAACGCAGCAAAAAGGCCGCCGCGCCAAAGGGACCATCCAACATCTGACCGGCGGTGGACGCGCCCACGCGCGCGCCATCAATCCAGCATTCCACCGCCATATTCATCACATCAACATTCCGCCAATCCGGCAGGCTTGGCCCCAATAACAAGGATTTATGATTGCCAAAATCCAATGCTGTCACCGCTGGCCCATGCCGCCCAATCTCCGCAAAGGGGGAACCCGCAATTTCCACCCCCACGCGCACATCCTGAATCACATCGCGCACATTGTCGGCGTCATAATCTTTGGTGCCGACATCGCCCAAACACAGCATGAACTCTGCTTCGACCGCCGCAAATCCTTGCGTAAAAATCGACACCACCGGTGTCTCGCGTCCCAAAAAGGCGATATTGTCGGCAAATACTGGTCCCACGAAACGCGCCGCGCCCATGGCCTCTTGCCGGTCTGGCGCAATGCGGCCCAGCTTCCACCCCGCGACCGGCCGCCCATCCAGCGCAAGCGCCGCATCTTGAATGGCATAGGCCTCATCCATCGTCGTGGGCATCACACCGGGATAAACTGCCAATCCGGCACCATCGCGCCGCGCCGTTACAAACGCCTCTGCAATATTCTGCACCTCTGTTATCACGTCCAACACCTCGCCAACATCTATAATTGCATGATAATATCAACGACTTGGATGCACTACTCCAAAAGCACAGCCTTGGCTCAATTGGCGCCGCCAGCCATCCGCTCAGCCCCTGCCGCGCCCCCCACCGCGCCCCATCGCCGCCACACATCGCGGGACCGCGATATTCTCTATCAAAACGGACCTATCTCCCCTTTGCGTCATACCTAAGCTTAACAGATTACCCAGCATATTCTTCACCAAGCCGCGGGGCGCATATCTCGCCCTATCGCTGACGGAGCAGGCTTATGGAAGATAGGATGGACCATAAATTGCGTAAGATCATCGGTGCAACAACTATGGCAATCGGGTTGGCCTTGGCCGCCCCTGCGTCCGCACAAATCACCGGCACTATCGAAGCAAAATTGGTGCTGACATCCACCTGCACCATCAACACAGCGGTCTTCACTGGCACGGCCCCGCACCCCACAGCGACCTACAGCGCCTTGGACTTTGGCACCGCCACCACCGCCTTCGCCCAAATCGATGGCTCAACATCGCTCAGCTATACTTGTTCCGAAGGGTCCACCCCAAAAATCACCCTCAGCGGTGGGTCCAACCCCGCCTCGACCGACCGCCGTATGCGGCTTGGCGCGACATCCCATTATGTCAGCTATAAGCTTTATACCGACAGCGGGCGGACCAGCGAAATCCCGTTGGACGGCGTGGTAAACCTCAGCGGCAATAACACCGCCACCACCCTGACCATCTATGGCCGCGCCTTTGGTGCCAGCGGCCTCAGCGTGGGCAGCTACACCGACTTGGTGACCGTCACCCTCGCTCTCTAACCGGCGCACCGCCACCATAGATTGGATATAATGGCCGCAGACAGATCAGCAATGTCCCCAACGACAGGTATCACCATGTCCGTGCTGGGCTTTGCCATTCTCTGCGGCCTAGCGCCCGTCAGCGCCTCCGCCCAGCCTGTCCCCAGCGCCGATTTTGATGTCAACGCCGCCATTGCGCTGGGTTGCTGGGTGACCGGTACGGGGCAAAGCGGGGCCTTGGGCCGCGTCGCGGCGCTGGATTTTGGCAGCGCACCGGCCTCTTTGGCGGCCACCCGCACCGCGTCCACCCTATCCACGCAAAGCTTCACCATGCGCTGCACACCGAACACCCCGCTGACCATTCGCTTTAACGAAGGCCGCAACGCCAGCGCCACCAGCCGCCGCTTGCGCCTCGGCACCTCAGCCAATGTGATGGATTACAGCCTGTGCCGCGATGCCGCCTGCACAGACGTGCTGACCCTCACCGATCAAAAAACCCGCACCCTCTCCATTGCGGACGCTGCCGATGTCCGGCTCACTTATTATGCGCGGCTGACCGTCCCAACCCATGTTCCGCCAGGCCTCTACACCGACGATATCACGGTGACCCTATCATGGTGATCCGCCGCCCCCTCCAGCTTTTCCCGCGCTCTTATCTCGGCCAAATTCTTGGCCGCAAGGATGGACCATGCCGCTTCACCGCTCGCCTGCCCTGCTGCTCATCGCCGCCCTTTTCGCTGCCCCCGTTCAGGCACAATCGGGCGGGTCGCTGCTCATCTGGCCGCTCAACCCCACCATCAAAGCCCAAGAAAATGCCGCCGCCTTGTGGCTGGAAAACCCCAGCGATCAGCCCATCACCATGCAAATCCAAAGCTATGCTTGGGCCCAGCAAGATGGCGAAGATGTTTACGCCCCGCAAAATGAAGTCATTGCCACCCCAACGCTGGTGACATTGGCCCCCAAGGCCAAGCAGCTCATCCGGCTCACCCGCCTTGGCCCACCGCCCAGCCAGCCGGAGCGCGCCTATCGCCTGATCGTCGACGAAGTGCCCGTGGAGCGCAGCGCCGATACGGCCCAGAATATGGCCACCGGCATTCAGTTTCGGATGCGCTATTCGCTTCCCCTCTTCACCTATGCCCCCGGCATGCTCCCGCCCTCCGATGCCAGCAATAATGCGGCCAGCTCCAAAAATAGCGGCAACAGCAAGGGACAATATCCCACCCCCATGCTCGCATGGCATTTGGCCCAAGATGGTAAACAGCGCGTTATAGAAATTGACAATCGCGGCCTTGGCCACGCCCGCCTCACCAGCGCCAAAATCATCGGCGGGTCTGGCGGGTCTGGTGAGACAGAGCTTGCCAGCGGCCTAATGGGCTATGTTCTGGCGGGCAGCCGTCTACGTTACCCATTGCCAGCATCGCTGGACGATGATGACAGCGCATTGCAATTCATCGCCTCGGTCAACAGCGCGCCCCCGACGCCCCTTCCCAAACAAACCCCCTAAGCGGCCATAGCTGATGCGCGGCGGCGACCATCCCCTGTCCCTAATGTCCGGCGCGCAGCGGCGCGTATCGCCTTATGCTGCCCCCTGCCCCGCCCAGCAGCACGCGCCCCGCTTCGCCGTGCCATGGTTCGCGTCCTTGATATTCTGCTCCCTCGCCCCCGCTCTCCTGCCGTCCCCCGCGGCCGCCACGGAAGGCAGCGCCCCCGCCACCGACGCATCCGCTGCGCCAACCGACGGCCTGTTGTTTTTGGAACTGATCCTCAACGGGCGGCGCACCGGCCAAGTCATTCCCATATATATGGAACAAGACAGCGTCCGTTTGCGCCCCCAAGATCTGCAGCAACAGGGCGTGAACCTCCATGTCAATGGCGACCGGCTCTTGCTCTCCGACATCCCCGACGCCCGCTTTGCCTATCATGTTGCGGACCAAAGCTTATCCATCGACCTACCAACGCATTTATTACCCTATCAAAATATTGGCCCGACACGCCGCCGGCTCGACATCACCCCCGCCGACACCGCCTTTTTGCTAAATTATGACGCCTTTATTTCCACCGGCGTGGACAACAGCCCCGCGCAAATATCGGTCTTTCTGGAACAGCGCGTCGCCGGTCAGTTCGGCAGCCTTGCCACATCGGGCTTTTGGCGCAACGGGCGTCATGGCGGCTATAAACGCTATGACACCAGCTTTCGCACCGCCCACGCCGCCAGCGCCACCACATGGGAATTTGGCGACTTCATCACGCGCAGCCTATCCGACGCGTCCGCCGTTCGGCTCGGCGGCGTGCAAATATCCCGCGACTTTTCCGTGCGCCCCGACATCATCACCTATCCGCTTCCCCGCTTCGCAGGCCGCGCCGCGCTGCCCTCGACCGTCGAATTGCTAATTGATGGGCGCATCGTCACCAATACACAGGTGGATCCCGGCCAATTTCTGCTCGACACCCTGCCCTTCAACAGCGGCGCAGGTCAGGCCCAATTGGTGGTCACCGACATACATGGCCAAGCCACCACCACCAATTTACCCTTTTATATCAGTAGCAATTTGCTCGCCTCCGGCCTCACCGACTTTGCGATATCCGCTGGTTTTTTCCGCGAAAATTACGCGCGGAAAAATTTCTCTTATGGTGATTTCGCCGCCAGCGCCTCGCTACGCCACGGCATCAGCGACAGCATCACTGGTCAAATGCGCGCCGAATATAGCAAGGATTTCTGGCTGCTCGGCGGCGGTTTCCAAGGCCGGCTTGCCATGCTCGGCATTTTGTCCGCCAGCATGGCGCACAGCCAATATCAGGGGCAAAGCGGTCAATCATGGTCCGTCGGCTATGATTATCAGGCCGGCCGCTTATCCTTGGCTCTGCGCCATATGCGGCAAAGCCGCTATTTCGTCGATCTCGGCAAACTGGACCTGCTCACCGGTCCCGCCGCCCGCCGCCACAGCCTTGCCAGCCTCAATCTCAGCATGGGCCAATGGGGCAGCGTCGGCCTCAACTATGTGGAATATCAATCCGAACGGGAAAATCGCGATCCGGAAACCAATCGCTACGCCAATCTCCAATGGTCCCTGCCCGTCGGCTCGCGTTGGCAGGTCTATGCACAGGCTGGCCGCGATTTTTCCCCGCGCGGATGGAATGCCAGCTTGGCCGCCACCGTCTCGCTCGGCCCGAAAATTGGCAGCCTTACCGCTGGCGTCACCGACCAAAATCGGGGCCAGCGCAGCTACCGCGCCGATTATAGCCGCGCTCTGCCCACCGATGGCGGCTTTGGTTGGAATGTCGGGGCCAATAGGACCGAAGACGGCAGCCAAAATTGGCGCGCCGATATCCAGCTTCGTACCCAAGCCGCACAATTTCGGTTTGGCGGCTTTGGCGCTATGGGCCAACAAAAGCGCGACCAACACAGCCTATGGGCGGGCGTCAGCGGCGGCTTGGTCTTGATCGACGGCTTTTTCGTCGCGGCCAATCAATTGCCCAGCAGCTTTGCCTTGGTCAGCACCAATGGCTATGCCGACATTCCGGTGCGCTATGAACATCAGTTGATTGGCCGCACCAACAAAAATGGGCATTTGTTCATCCCCTCGGTCACGCCGTGGTATTCCGCCAAAATCGCCATCGACCCGTTGGACCTACCCGCCAATGTCAGCGCGCCGCAGGTGGAACAAAGCCTCGCCATCGCCAGCGGACGCGGCGCGCATGTGCGCTTTAGCATCCGTCCCCTACAGCCAGCCTTGGCCGCCATTCGCGGCCCGAACGGCCAGTTTATCGCGGCGGGTTCGCCTGTCTATGCCGGCCAGACGATCGTCACTTATGTCGGCTGGGACGGCCTCCTCTATCTCGAAGACAGCGCCGCTGTGCCCGACGCCCGCGTCATTATCGCGCCAGAATCGGGTGAAAAATGCGCCGTCACGCTGCCCCTACACAGCCTAAGCCCAGACCATTGGTCGATCGGAGAGTTACCATGCTTACCCGCTATCGGATGATATTGCGCGCGGCGCTCTTGACCTGTTTCTGCATGGTTGCGGCTCCGGCTTTTGCCTGCACCATCACCGCCGCGCCGCCAGTCACCGACTTGGGCAGCTACAGCAGCTTCACCGTCGCGGGCGGCAGCGTGTCATCCAGCAGCACCGCCACCGGCATTCAATGCGCCACTTTATTGGAAGTGGTCTCGAACAGCTATCTGGCCCTCAAATTCGAAAACTCTATCCCGCCCCTCAAAAACACCGCCAACAATGACACGATCCCGCTGTTCATTTCATGGACGGCCGGCGGAACCCCGCTCACTGCGGAGGAAATGCACAGCGAATATACATCCACCATTTTGGGCCTACTCAAGGGGTCCGGCGGCTATATCACGCTTCATTACCGCGCCGGTCCAGCCACCGGCATCCGCGCCGGTATTTATGAATCGAACCTGCGTGTGCGTTGGTATTATTCCATGTGCCTTGTCGGTGTCGGTAGTTTATGTGTACCCGACAATTCGACCGGCCTTAAACGCAGCGGATGCGTCCTCGGCATCTGCCTTGGTCCGCTCGCCGATTGGGGCAGCGGCGAACTTGTCACCGTCAAACTGCGCATGGTGGTCGAGCGCGACTGCACGATCTCGGCCCCAACCGTCAATTTTGGCACACGCCCACTGCCCGACACATTCGACACCATTTCCCAAACCGTCACCGTGCGTTGCACTGTGGGCGACACCTATGCCGTTGCGCTCAATGATGGCACAAACGCCAGCGGCACCACCCGCCGCATGGCCAATGGGTCATCCTATCTGGAATATGATATTTTCAAGGGCACATCGGGAACCGACCGCTGGGGCTCCTCGCCCACCGAACGCCGCTCCAGCGACTCCGCCGATGTCGCCCCCAATGTCCATGACGGGGTCGCCACGCAAAGCTATCATTACCGCGCCCGTGTCCGCCCAGTCCAACCCACCGCGCCCATCGCGGGCACCTATAAGGACACGCTGCGCCTCAGCGTCATTTTCTAACACCGCTCTCATCGTCATTGGCAACCCGTGGCCACACAATGTGCAACCTATGCGCCCCTCATTCGTCTTAGGCCGGTATTATAGGGGCACCTTTTTTATCATGCTTTCGACCCATCTCTCCACCGAAACAGGTTGTATACGCCTGTCCATTTTCATCACCATATTGGTCGCGGCGCTGGGTGTCATCTTTGGAATGATATCGGGCAGCTACGCCATTTTGTTCGACGGCGTCTATTCGCTGGTCGACGCAGCGATGACCGCCTTAACCCTGCTTGTGGTGAATATGATCACCATTGCCGCGCGCCCCCAAGAACCGGACAACAGGCTGCAACAGCGTTTTACCATGGGCCTATGGCATCTCGAACCCGTGGTCATCGGCCTCAACAGTGCGATGCTGATGATGGTGTCCATCTATGCCTTGTTCAACGCCATCCTCAGCCTGTTAAATGGCGGCCGTGAATTGGTCGTGGGTTGGGCCTTACTCTATGCGGCCTTCGGTCTCATTGCCTGCTTTACCGCCGCATGGCTGGGTCGGCGCGCCAACCGCACCATTCAATCGCAATTTCTGGATATGGACGTGCGCGCTTGGTTTATGTCGGGCTGCATCACGGCCGCCTTGCTCATCGCCTTTCTGGTCGCCATGGCCGTTCAAGGCACGCCCTATGAATATATCACGCCCTATATCGATCCGGCCGTTTTGGCCTTGGTGTGTCTTTTCCTCATCCCCATGCCCATACCCGCCATTCGGCAAGCCATTTATGATTTGATGATGGTCACCCCCACCGACCTCAAGGCCGAAGTTGACACCGCCGCTGCGGCCTTCATCGCCAAACATGATTTTCTCGACTGGCGCGCCTTTGTCTCCCGCATGGGCCGTTCCAAACAGGTGGAATTGCACATCATCGTCCCCGTCGACGCCCCGCTGCGCTCGATCAGCGAATGGGACACGCTGCGCGATGAAATTGGCGCCGTCATCGGCGACGAAGGCCCCGACCGCTGGCTCACCGTCGTGTTCACCAGCGACATGGCATGGGCGGAATAATCACCGCCCCCCATTCCCTCATCAGATGATTGCTATAAAGGCTAACGATATATCCATGTGCCTAGCCGTGATTGGGGGATCTTATGAAATCTATACTGGCTTCTTCGCTTCTTATGACCAGCCTGTTTGGACATACCGCCGCTGTCGCCGCGCCAACAGCCCCGCCCGCCGCCGCCCCCGCCCCGCAATGGCAAGACGCCAACATCGACCTAGCGGCCTTCAACCAAGATCTGGTCCACGGCCAATTAACGGCGGACATCATTCTCTATGTCCCCACCAATTTCGATGCAAAATTCAACAAAGTATCGCTGCCGATGATGCTCGACAGTCTACGCCATGCGAAACAAATTTTTCGCGCAGCCGATGTTCAATTGCGGCTCAAGGCCGTGCGCACTGGCGCGATTGATCCGCGCTACCTGCAAATCACCGCCAACCCCTATCCGACCATTCCCGACACGGAATATATCAACAGTTATCAAACATCCCAGCGCCACCCAACGACGCTCAGCGACCTAGCGCGCGAAGCCTTTGAAACCATCGTTGAACCCAGCACCGACAATCACCGCACAATTTATCTTATCGCACTCCAAGACGTATTCATGCCGTTCATCGACCCCGTCGACGAACGCAATTGGACGATCAAAATGGTCCGCACGGGCGGACTCAGCTTTCCCAGCTACAGCTATGGCACCACCATCCCTCACCGGCTGCGCGGCGTGATGACCATCACCAATCTGTCGACCCCCAATCGCTTGGAACGCACCATCGCTCATGAATTGGGTCATAAGTTAATCAACGTCAGCCATGAATATCGCACCACCGACCCCGCACACGAGGTTCGCGCCGAAGGCGGGCTGATGCTCTACGGCAATGGCACCGATATTGAATCGGGCAAGGCAGGCCGTTTCCACCTAGAACGGCTCCACGCCTCGCCCTTCCTTTATCGCCTAAACACCCGAGGCCAGAAAATTTGGAATGCCGATTATCAACAAGGCGGCCATTATTATGATCCCCTGTATGGCGATCATGTCATTCATTTCGGCGGCACACCCAGCCGCAATCCCGACTGGTAACGACCACAAAAAAAGGCGCCGTTTCCCACGGCGCCTTTTTCCATCCCTTGCTCATCGGCCCATCGCAAAGAACCGAAAAGCCATGATATTTAATAATTTCCCGGTGGGTCGCTGGCCGGAAAGCTTTCATCAATCGTCTTATCGACCCGGTTCCACCGCTGGGATGTCCCATCTGAATGGCCATATGGGCCCACGGTCGCGCTATGGTCTGTGACTTCCAACGGGCGGTTCTTCTTCGACCAATAAGCATAAGCACCCAGCGCCGTCGCTGCACCCAAAATAGGGGTTAATCGCATGGATCGTCTCCTTTGGAACATGGTTTTGGATTATGATGATGAAACGCATCGTCATGACCAAAGGCTGCTCAGCCCACCCGATGTTTCCGCCGCCTCAGCGCCCCGCCACATCCTCGCGCCTCACACCGTCCATTCGGCCGGATTTTCCTCCATCCCAATCAAGGCCAAACCATAAGCAATAGACGTCAGCTCATCCCCCATCGCCAAACGATCCGCCCCAAAACGCCGCGCGAACAAGGCCGATATTGCGGGAATTAGCGACGACCCACCGGTCAAGAATATACGGTCAATCTGACCCGCCTCGACACCCGCTTTCGCCAATGCCTGCTCCATCACCGCTTCGATGCGCTGCAAATCTGGCGCAATCCATTGCTCAAATTCCCGCCGCGTCACACGGGCAGAAATATCCACCCCGCCGCCTTCAAATCGAAACTCCGCCTCATCCTCGCTCGACAGCGTCCGCTTCACTTTGCCAATGGCATCATAGAGCGGGAATCCCTGTTCATTTTCGATCAACGCGATCATCACCGCCAGTTTTTCCGGTTCCACCGCATCGCGCATCATCTTGCGCAGCCCGTCCAATGTCTTGCGGTTCCGCATCATCGCCAGCTTGGACCAATTGCCAAAATCCGCAAAATATCCGCCCGGAATCTCCAACAATTTTTCAAAGCTGCGATATTCGCTGCCCTTGCCCAGCAACGGCAAAACCAAACGGTCCATCAGGCGAAAATCAAACTGATCCCCCGCAATACCAATACCCGCCGACGCCAATGGCTGGCACCGCTTCTTCGCGCCGCGCTCGGCAATTTTCACCACGGAAAAGTCGGTGGTTCCGCCGCCAAAATCACCCACCAACACCGTTGATTCATGGTCAACGTGCCGCGCATAGCTTAGCGCCGCCCCCAAGGGTTCGAACACATAATGCAGCTCGGTACCAAAATCGGCGAACATCCGGTCATAACGCTCCCGCGCCAGCGCCGCATCCGCCCGCGCACCCGCATATTCCACGGGCCGCCCCACAATCACGCGCGGCGGCCGGTTCTTCAAACCCGCGCCCGCATGATGCACCAAACGTTCCAAAAACATCTGGCCCATATCTTCGAACCGCAGGGCATTATTGTAAATATTGGCGCGCTCGAACAAGGGACTGGCCGCCACGCTTTTGAACGACTGCAAAAAACGGCTGTCGAGCGGCGCTTCCAAATATTCTTCAATCGCCCAAGGCCCAGCATCATAGGCCATGCCGCGCCGCGCGCTGGGCTCTTCCCAAAAACATAGCGCCGATCGAAACACCGATGTCTCGCCATCCGGCGCGCGCAGCGGCACCAATTGGGCATGATCGGGCGCATCCGCCCATGCCACCACGCTGTTGGTCGTGCCAAAATCCACGCCCAGCGCCGAACCGCTGCTACTCATCATCATCAATCTTTCTGGAATATCACCGCAAAATGGGGCCGCGCCTATTGCACAAGCCCTTGTCCGAAACAAGCTATCCGCACGCGCGCGACATCCGCTCGCCAATCCGCGCGGGCTAATATGGGACGGGCTTTTTCAGTCACGGCGCCAAACATCCAGCACCGTAAATTTTTAGCGCAGCAACGCTCAACAACGCAACACTTCGCCACAAACCGGTGTTTTTAAACCGTGATTAACCTAAAAACCCGCCGCATAGAAACTGTCCCAGCCCCCACGACAAGAAAGTGGTTCCAGCTTGCGTCCCGTTGCATATTGATCACCACAACCAAATTTTGCCCCAATTACTGATGCGTATGAAATGAATTTTGCCATGACGTCTGCTCTCCCCGTCTCGGACGACCCCCTGCTCGACATCGAAGCCGAACGTTTCGGTCAACGCCTCCGCCAATTCCGCAAGGACAAAGGCATGACGCAAAATGAGCTGGCCGACCATCTGGGCGTCAGCATTCCGGCCATATCCGCATGGGAAAAGGGCCGCTCGCTGCCCCGCGACCACCGCCTCACCGCTTTGGCAGAAATTTTGGGCATCCCCTTGTCGACCTTGGCGTCAACCGCCATGTCTGATCACCTCGGCGAGTTGATGGACCGCTGCCGCCGCCAAATTTCTCAGGCACTGGGCGTCAACCCCCATCAAATCCGCATCAGCGTCGATTTTTGAATCTTTTCCCGCCGCGGCTCAACCAGGACAACCAATTGCGGCCTATTTCACAAAGCCTCTCGACAAAGACAAAAATATACGAATTATGACAATAAAGTTCAATTTATTCATAATATGCGTAACATATTGGTCGAGAAATAGACAGCATGACAATTATCTCTACGGCACCGTCCGAATTTTACACCATTGGCCTGCCGCCCGCGGATCAAATTGGTTTCGTGGTCCGCGATCTCGACGCAGCCATTGCCCACTACAACCCATTGTTCGGCCCATTCCGCAAGGTGGATGTGGGCGATTATCCCTGCTCCTATCGCGGCCAAGCCCCCTCATCTTACAAAGCCAATTTCGCCTTTGGCCAGATCGGCGATATTGAAATCGAACTGATCGAATGGATTTCAGGCGACACACCGCACCGCGATTTTCTGGAAAAAGGACAGGAAGGCATGCACCATTTGCGCTTCCGCGTGGCCCCTGTCGAACAATAGATCGAAAAACTAGCGATGCTGGGTTATCGCACCGCTTGGTATAATCGCGCCTCGCCCGATCTCGCATTTGCCTATCTCGACCGCGAAGGTGACCCGCTGACGATTGAATTGCTCGAAGCCAATTTCAACCCCGGCAGCCCCGCCGACTAAACAGCCCTCCCACCAACATGCTGGCCGCGCGGGGACACAATCCGATATCCCCGCGCCCAGCCAAGCCTGCGCTGGCACGGGCACCAACACCCCGTCTATGGCATCGCCCGCCACGCCAGTTCCGCAAATTCACACAGCAAGGGCCGCGTGTCGCGCGGGTCGATAATATCCTCCACCCCAAATTTTTCGGCGGTGCGAAATGGCGAGCGCACACGGTTTAACCGCGCCCGAATATCCGCCAAATGCGCCGCCGGATCCTCGGCGGCTTCCAATTCGCTCTTATAGGCCACCTCAACCCCGCCCTCGATGGGCAAGCTGCCCCAATCCCCCGATGGCCAAGCAAAACGATATTGAAACCGCTCGGCATTGGACATCGCGCTGCCCGCAATGCCATAGGCCCGCCGAATGACCACGGACGCCAGCGGCACTTTGGCACGGTAAATGGCGTTCATCGCCTGCACGCCATAGCGGATCGTCCCCGCCCGTTCCGCCTCCCCGCCAATCATAAAGCCGGGATTATCCACCAAATGCACAATCGGCAGATGAAATTGATCGGCCAATTTCACAAAACGTTCGGCTTTCTCGCTGGTCTTGGCATCCCATGACCCACCTAGAAAACTCGGGTCGCTGGCCAGCACCGCCACAGGATATCCATCCAGCCGCGCAAAAGCGGTAATCGCCGCCCGCCCCCATCGCGCCCCCATTTCAAACAAGCTGCCTTGGTCCACCACGCTCGCCAATATGCGCCGCATGGAATAGACTTGCTTGGGGTCACGCGGCACCGCCGACAACAATGATTCATCGCGGCGGTTCACATAATCACGGCTGCGTTTGCGCTCCGCCCGCCCATAGATGGACGACGGCAAATAGGATAAAAACTGACGCGCCCGCGCCATCGCTTCGGCCTCGCTCGCCACTTCGTCGTCAACCACGCCGTTGCGCGTATGCACATCCACGCCGCCCAATTCCTCACGGTCCAGCGTGTCGCCAATTGCCGCCGCCACCGCTGGCCCCGCCGCGAACAATTGCGACAATCCGCGCACCATCACACTATAATGGCTGGCCACCACCCGCGCCGCGCCCAATCCGGCCGTCGGCCCCAGCGCTAGCGCCACCACTGGCACATCATCCAAATTTTGGATGATCTGGTCCCAGCCGGGCACAGCGGGAATATAGGTATATCCCATATCCTCCAGCGTCTTCACCGACCCGCCGCCACCCGTCCCATCAATCATGCGGATCAGCGGCAGGCGATATTCATGGGCCATCGCTTCGCATTGAATGAATTTGCGGTGCAGCGCCGCATCCGCCGCCCCGCCGCGCACGGTAAAATCATCCGCCGAGGCCACCACGGGCCTGCCGTCAATATTGGCGCGCCCGAAAATAAAATTGCTGGCGGCCAAATCTTCCAATTGGCCATCCGCGCCATAACGGCCCCGCCCCGCAATTTTGCCAATTTCCCGAAAACTATGGGCATCGACCAAGGCGACAATCCGCGCGCGGGCATCCATTTTGCCCCGCCCATGCTGGCGCGCCACTTTTTCCGCGCCGCCCATCTTCTCCGCCATCGCGCGGCGCAGCGCCAATTCTTCGACCTCTTTTTCCCAGCTCATGATTTTTTCCCATCATTTTGGCCGATGATATCTTACGCTTACGGAAACGTCATGTAATAATCACAAGATATTCACGAGAGAGGGAGAAGGACAAAATGACAAATATCAGCCTTCAGGGTCGCACCGCCTTGGTCACGGGTGCGTCGCGCGGTATTGGTCGCGGCATTGCGCTGGCTTTGGCCGAAGCGGGGGCCGATGTTGCGGTCAATTACAGCCGCGACGCCGACGCCGCCAATGAAACCGTCGCCGCCATCACCGCCATGGGCCGCCGCGCCAAAGCTTATCAAGCCAATGTCACCGACGAAGCCGCCTGCGCCGCCATGGTCGCCGCCATCGCCAACGACCTTGGCCCCGTCTCCATCCTCATCAACAATGCGGGCGTCGCCTCGCGTGGCCAAGCCGTGGCCGATACGGATACGGGCGAAGTCGAAAAATTGCTGGCCATTCACGCCGCTGGTCCGCACCGCCTGTCGCGCCTTGCGCTGCCGCAACTGCGCCAGCATGACCGCAGCGACATTATCGTGATTTCCAGCGTCGCCACCCTCAGCCACGGCCCCAATGGCGCGCCCTATAATATGGCCAAAGCGGCCGGAGAAGCGCTCGCCCTCACTCTCGCCAAAGAAGAAGTCAAACATGGCGTGCGCGTCAACATCGTCGCCCCCTCGCTAACGGTCAGCGATATGGGCACGCGCCTGTCCCGCGCCATTACGGGTCAAGATGATATTCACCATCTGGATGCAAAATTCCCCTTTGGCCGCGTGTCTTTGCCGTCCGATGTCGCCGCCGCCGTCCTCTGGTTCGTCAGCGACGCCAACCCTTATTGCTCCGGCCAGAAATTGAACATCGACGGCGCTGGCATGGCCGCCTTCCGCTAAACACGGCGCAATAGGGGAAAGGGCGGATTGGGCTTGTGTCGGGGCGGCTCCGAACAGCCCCTCGCGCACCCCCGTTACGCGGCGGACCATGCGCCGCCGCGACCTAGCGTACTGACCCATATGTCCTGCCCCCGGCGCCCCATCCGATGTGGGTATCACTCCCCCGGCGGATGTGCCGCGAACCATGCGTCGGTTCCCGAACGGCTTTGGCTTTGCAAAAATTCGCCTTTGCGCAGGCTCGCGATCAACAAACGATCCCCGCGATCCAAAAACCCCGCAAAGCGCGATTCAACACAGGGCAGTTCGCAATCCATATCGACCACCCACAGCCCATCCTGCACCGACTGGGCCCCCGCTGATTTCAGATCTTGCCACAAAGGTTCATAATCATGCGTGCCACCTTCGTTTAATATATCATAAGACACGATATAAACTGGCATAGACATCCCCTTCCTCCAGCACCGACACGGCCCGTTTTCGGGCTTTTTTTTCTGGGGAGAGTATCGCGCTTCGATTTGCCAACCGATATTCTTTGCGCGCGCCCATCGTAACTTGCTTTTCCAAGAAAACAACTCATCGCGCTATCTGGCATCATCCCAAAAAACACCGCGATATTTCGGGATATTCACGGCCCAACCTGCGCGATATTCTGCGCGCCTTCACGGCGCGACATGGCCTATATTATGCGCGCCTTCACGGCGCGCATGGGCTACAGCCACGCCATCATGTATGCCGATTCGACCTCCCCGCTCAAACCCTTCCTCGTCGCCTGTGCAGGTATTGCGCTTTATTCCACGATGGATGTGTTGATGAAGGGCATGTCGATCAGCATGGGGGCCTATAATGCCGTCATCTGGCGCACCATGGCGGGCACCCTGTTGTGCGGCATCGCTTATGCCGCGATGCAGCCCAAATGGCCCAATCGCGCGACCATGATCATCCATTTTGTGCGGGCCATCTTCGTCGCCGCTATGGCCTTTTTCTTTTTCTGGGGCCTCGCCCGCCTTCCGATGGCAGAGGCCATCTCCATTGCCTTTATCGCGCCCTTGCTCGCCATCTTCATGGCCGCCATTTTCTTGGGCGAAGCGCTGGATCGGCGCTCGATCATCGCCGCCCTCATGGGCTTTGCGGGGGTGATCGTCATTGTCGTTGGCAAAGTCGGGGCCACCCACCGCGCGCCCGACGCGCTCTTGGCGGTCGGCGCGGTCTTCATCTCGGCGCTCTGCTATGCCCTCAACCTTATTTTGGCGCGCAAACAAGCCAAAATGGCTGGCCCAATGGAAATCGCCTTTTACCAAAATCTGTTTGTCACGCTGGTGCTGGGCTTGGCCGCCCCATGGTTTTTGGTGATGCCCAGCCTATCCATGGCCGTGCCCATCGTCTCCGCCGCCTCCATGGCCGTGATATCGCTGATGCTGTTAACGTGGGCCTATGCCCGCGCTCAAACCCAAATTTTGGCAACCACCGAATATACCGGCTTTCTATGGGCGATGTTCTATGGCTGGGTGTTTTTCCAAGAAAGCGTCACCCTATCCACCATCATCGGCGCGGGGCTGATCGTCACGGCCTGCCTGTTCGTCACCACGTCGGTAAAAACCGCCCCCGAACCCGCCAGCGCTTGAATAACCACCCGCGAAATTCCCCGTGCGGTGCATCACACCGCACACTAAACTCACCGTGCGGCGTCTCACACCGCCGCGCGGCCCAACCGATCCGCAATCGCCGCGCCCAACCCAGTTTCCGGTATGGCCGCCACAGCAATATAGGCCTTGGGGCTCGCCGCCCCCGCATGCAGCGCATCAAATAAACGCGCCGCGGCCTCGGTCAAATCCCCCGCATCGCTCAGGGAAAATTCACCGCGAACATCACCAAAACCAATGGAAAATTCATCGGCCCGAAAATCGCTGGCGTTCAACCGCACCGGCTTTCCGGGCGCATAATGGCTGGCCAACATACCAGGCGCGATCACCTCTGCCCCCGACACCCCGCGCACGAGCAATCCCGACACCCGCTCCAGCGCCTCGGCGGTAATCGGGCCGGGGCGCAACACCTCTATCGCGCCGTCCACCACCCGAATGATCGTCGACTCCACCCCCGCGCTGCACGGCCCATCATCCAACACCAAGGCAATCCGCCCGTTCAGGCTGGACAAAACGTGACTCGCCCGCGTGGGGCTAACCTTGCCGCTGGCATTGGCACTGGGCGCCGCCAAAGGCCGCCCGCTGGCCGCCAATAACGCCTGCATGGCACGATGCTGCGGCACGCGAATGGCGATGCTATCCAACCCCGCCGTCGCAAGTGTGGATACCGGACAATCGGGGGTTTTCGGCAACACCATCGTCAACGGCCCGGGCCAAAAATGCTCGGCCAGCGCCAATTCCGCATCGCTCATCATCCCCAATGTCTCGGCCACCGCCACATTGGGAACATGCACAATCAAGGGATTAAAATCGGGCCGACCCTTTGCGGCATAAATGCGGGCCACGGCCTCCGCATTGGTCGCATCCGCCGCCAATCCATAAACGGTTTCCGTCGCCACAGCCACCGGCTGCCCCTCAGAAATCAGCTTCGCCGCCATGCTCAGGCTTGGCGCATCCAGCGGGCGCAGTTTGGTGTCCATATGTTCGTGCATTTGATCCTCGGCTTCAGCGCGCTATAACCGAAAGAAAAATATGATTCACCCCCTCAAACGTTGGAACACATATGACATATACTCCGCCAACGACCGAACAACTGTTCGTTCTCAATCACATCGCTAACATTTCGGCCATGGCAGACCATGACCGTTTCGCCGATGCCACCCCCGATATGGTCGAAGCCATTGTGACGGGAATCGGCGAATTTGCTGCGGATGTATATGCCCCGCTGAACCGCGTTGGGGACCTCAACAACCCCAAATGGGACAATGGCACCGTCACCATGCCCGCTGGCTTCAAAGAAGCCTATGCCCAATTCGTTGAGGCTGGCTGGGGCAGCATCGACGGCCCAACCGAATATGGCGGCCAAGGCCTGCCCTTCACGCTGGCCGGTGTCGTCACCGAAGCCTTGGGCACCGCCAATATGGGCTTCACCCTTTGCCCCATCCTGTCGGCTGGCGCGATCCACGCGCTGATGGCCTATGGCAGCGAAGAACAACGCCAAACCTATTTGCCCAAAATCGTATCGGGCGCGTGGAATGGCACGATGAACCTCACCGAACCCAGTGCAGGCAGCGATGTCGGCGCCCTGCGTTCGACAGCAGAAAAAGTCACCGAAGGCGAAAATGCTGGCCTGTATAAAATCAAGGGTCAGAAAATCTTCATCACCTTTGGTGAACATGACCTCACCGACAATATCATCCATCTGGTTCTCGCCCGCACACAAGACGCGCCCGAAGGCACGCGCGGCATCTCGCTGTTCCTCGTTCCCAAATATCGCTTGGATGCCGACGGAAACCCCACGATCAGCAACGGCGTCCACTGCGCCAGCATCGAACATAAAATGGGCATCCACTCGTCGCCCACCGCCGTCATGGTCTATGGCGAAGGCGAAGATTGCTATGGCGAATTGATCGGCGCGGAAATGGGCGGCATGCGCGCCATGTTCGTGATGATGAACAACGCCCGCCTGATGGTCGGCTGCCAAGGCGTGCAAATCGCCGAACGCGCCCTGCAACAAGCCCAGCGCTACGCCGCTGAACGCGTGCAATCCTCGCTCGCTGGCTCAGCAGACCGTACCCCCGTCACCATCGACCATCATCCCGACGTGCGCCGTATGCTCTGGCGTATGCGCGCTCAAACCGAGGCGGCGCGTGCCCTCATCTATTATGCGACCGCGCAAACCGACTTTGGCCATTTGGGCGACGAAGATGCCGCATCGCGCGCCGAAGTCCTCATCCCGCTCGCCAAGGCCCACGCCACCGACATCGGCTGCGAAGTCGCCAGCTTGGGCATTCAGGTCCATGGCGGCATGGGCTTTATCGAAGAAACCGGTGCGGCCCAGCATTATCGTGACGCCCGCATTGCGCCGATTTACGAAGGCACCAACGGCATCCAAGCCGCTGACCTTGTTGGCCGCAAATTGGGCCTTGCTGGCGGCGCAGCCGTCCGCAGCTTGATCGACGACATCGCGCGTGATGCCAAGGATCACCCTGCCTTGGCCCATCTCGCGGAAAGCTGCCGCCACGTCACCGACTATATGGTCGGCGCGTCGACGCCAGACCGTCTGGCTGGCAGCTATCCCTATTTGACCATGCTCTCCACCGCGACCTGCGGCTGGCTGCTGCTCAAATTGCGCCGCGCGGCACAAGCTGATCTGGCCGCTGGTACGGGCGACTCGGCCTTTTTGACGGCCAAAATCGCCTCGACCAGCTTCTATCTCGACCAAATCGTGCCAGCCGCCGAAGGTCTTTTGGCTTCGGCTATCGCCGGTGACGCGGCCTTGCCCGCCATTCCGGCGATTGCATAAACAAAACAGACCCTGTCTTATTACAACATCAGGCCGCCCGTCATCCGACGGGCGGCCTTTGTTATTCCTCGCGATTATATCTTGCCGACCAACACCAGCGTCCCGAATTGAAACATTTTTTCCGCAACGCAAACCGCAGCCTTAACGGGATGCTAACGATCACAGCCTAGCACCAGCCACGTTGCTGGAGACAGATGTGCAAAAACGCCAAAACAGAATTGCCATTGGGTGGCGCAGCTATGTGCTGTCGCTCACCATCGCGATTCTGATCGGCCTATCCGCGCTGCTCGAACCGGTTGACAGCTTCCTTGAACTCACGACGGGGAAATTCGCATGGCGCTCGGTATCCGGCGACACCGTTGCCATCGCCGTTGACGATGAAACGCTGCGCCGACTGGATCGCACAGAATTAACACTCGAAGACCATCGCCGCATTCTTGACGCCGCTCGCCAAGCTGGCGTGGCCCGCATCTTCATCGATTTTCAGTATAATCGCTTCGAAAAAGACCCCAGTTTCAGTGCGTTCACATCCAGTGCCAATGCATGGGGCGACAAGATCATTCTCAGCGTTACAGGTCTATCGCTCAATACCCAAGATTACTCTCTAGCCAATGTCAGTTGGCCATCTAAACAATTTGACAAAAGCGCTACCCGAGCATGCATTTGCTGGGAGTATATGTTCTGGCAAGTATGGGAAGTGCCTTATTCTGTCCATGCTGGCGGCCATATTATCCCTACCTTTTCATCCATCATGGCCCGCGTGCCACTCCAAAAACCCAGCCAGTATCCGGTCGACTATTCATATCGAACCAACAGCATCGTAAAAATCAGCGCGATCGACTTACTCGAAGGCAAATTTTCGCCCAACACGCTGCGCGGGAAGGATGCCATTTTTGCGCTCTACACCAGCAATTCCGCTGACCAACATTATTTCCCCGGCCATAGCCGTATTGCGGGTGCGGACATTCATATCATCGCTGGCGAAACCTTAAAACGCGGCATGCCATTACAACTTGGTTGGATCATCCCAATTTTGATCGTCATGTTGGCTACATTGGCTATTTTCTACCGCCAACATGGTCATCGTTTTCTGGTACTGGCAGCCAGTATGGGCATCGCTCTTGTCCTCAGCAAATTCTTGCTACTCCAAATTTTGGTCCATATCAAAATCAGCGCCAGCCTCGCCTTGCTCGCGATCCTCTCCGTTCAAATGATTTTGGTGCGCCGAAAATGGGCCGCCCAGCAACATAATCCCATCTCTGGCCTGCCCAATTTCAATGCGTTACGCCACCAAAATCCCTTTGGGCAGCACAGTGTGATTGCCGCCAAAATTGTGAACTTCGACGAAATCGCAACCTATTTGTCATCGGATTACGGCCAACGTCTGGTCGAACAAATTGCCCGTCGTCTGCAAATTGGCTCGACCGACACCACCCTCTATCATGATGCGGACGGCAGCTTTGCGTGGCTCACCTCGCTACAAAAAAGCAGCGAGGTAGAAGCCCAATTGGCGGGCCTAGCGGCGCTGTTCCACACGCCGATCATCATCGATGACCGCCGTATTGACGTGAATATCGCCTTTGGCATCAACGACGAACCACAAGGCTCGAACAGCCAACGCCTCGCTGCTGCGCGCAGCGCGGTGGATCAGGCCGTGCGCAATCGCAATTTGTTCGAACGGCACGCCAGCAGCCAAGACGATGATGCCGCATGGAAATTATCGTTCCAGTCGCAATTAAAAGATGCGCTGAGCAACGGTGATTTTTGGGTCGCCTTCCAGCCGCAATTTGACATGGCCGGCGGGCAGATGATTGGGGTCGAGGCCTTGGCCCGCTGGACCCATCCGACACGCGGACCCATCCCGCCCGACCAGTTCATTGTGCAAGCAGAAAAAAGTCAGGACATTTACCGCCTCACCTTGTTCGTGATGCAACGCTCCATTCAATGCGGGGCCGAATTGCACGCGGCGGGCCGCCCCCTCGCTGTATCGGTCAACCTGTCCGCCGCCTTATTGGATCGCGCGGATCTCGCCGCAACCATCAGGACGATGTTGCACGATCATGGCTTCCCTGCGTCCAAACTGACCATCGAAATCACCGAAACCGCGCAGTTCGAAGACAGCCAGCAAGCGATGCAAACTTTGGCGGCGCTGCGTCAATCTGGTATTCGTCTGTCCATTGACGATTATGGCACCGGTCAATCCAATCTGGAATATTTTACGCGTATCGAAGCGGACGAAATCAAGATCGACAAAAGCTTCGTGAAAACGATGCGCGAATCGCAACGCAATTTCGAAATTGTCAAATCCACCATCGAATTGGCGCATCGGTTGGGCGCGGTTGCGGTCGCCGAAGGCATTGAAGACCAAGAAACACTGGTCCTTTTGCGTAATTTGGGCTGCGACGTGGCCCAAGGCTATCACCTTGGCAAGCCTCAACTCTTCTTCGAAATCATGGCTTCTTTGGACACGATCCGCCCGCCATTATCCGCTTAGTGCCAATTTGATACCATTTTTCGGAATCCGTCTCGATTCTGGTTAATTGAAATGGTAAACGCTCCGTTAACTGTTCTGGCCTCGTACCTATCCAGAACAGCATAATAGGAGAAGGCACATGGCATTTTGGAGATGGCTCGGTCTCGGCTTCGGCACCGGCAATGGTGGCAGCCAGGCTTAAGGCCTCGCTATACCGATCAAAAAAAGGGGGTCTCAGCTCTATGCTGGGACCCTTTTCCATATGTCGACCGACTGGATGTTTGGCTCACCGTCCATCCTCCCTCCCCATTTGCATGATTGCAAATCTTGCACTGCTGATTTCTCCGCTCCCGCTTTGCCCAATTGTGGGTCAAAATGGCCCAGCCTTCTCTTCCCGCAACCAAGCTTCCCCGCCACACCGGCTTGATCCGTTCCCCAACGCTCGTCATCGCCATTTTTTTTCGTCGCCCCACGCCTGTGCCCCTGTCCCGCAGAAAGCCTTGCCTTTGTCGTCAAAAGCCGCTCTTGGGGGCGGTGAAGTGAATCGAAACTTCGACGAACCGAGGATAGTCAACAGCATTTAACGGCTTGCAGTTTCCCCCGCGCGTGGCACTATAGGTGGTAGGCGGGACAACATCGACACCCCAATAATTAGTGTTCGGACCAAAACAGCGGATTCGCATTCCTTCATCGCAAAGGATTTCGAAGCGCCTGTCATGCGTCCAAAACACAGCCATTTGGGATGTGGATAAGAATTGCTGGGGCCTCGCCCAAAAGCTATGATCTTCACGAATATGCGCGCCCTTGGCGCCGCATCAACAGGGGCCAACCAATGGACTTTCGCGCGACGGAACGAACAGATATGAACGACGGTGAAACTACAGATTATGCTTCAACGGACGCTTTGTCCGCTGGCGTTGCTTCCACCCTCGCTGCTGCCGCCACGTCCAGCATGAATGACCAAGGCCAACCCACCGTCCACGCCCGCCGTTTCAACATTATCGTCGACCACAGCCGCGACGATCTGCTGACCGATTTCGGCAAAGAAACGCTCGAGGACCGCTATTTGCTGCCCGGCGAATCTTACCAAGATTTGTTCGCCCGCGTGGCCGATGCTTATGCCGACGACCAAGATCATGCCCAGCGCCTCTATGACTATATCTCGCGCCTCTGGTTCATGCCCGCCACCCCCGTTTTGTCCAACGGCGGTACGGGCCGCGGCCTGCCGATCAGCTGCTATTTAAACTCGGTGGACGACAGCCTGAACGGCATCGTTAACACTTGGGTGGAAAATGTCTGGCTGGCGTCGCGCGGCGGCGGCATTGGCACCTATTGGGGCCATGTGCGCGGCATTGGCGAACCCGTTGGCCTCAATGGCAAAACCAGCGGCATCATCCCCTTCGTCCGCGTGATGGACAGCCTGACCTTGGCCATTTCCCAAGGTTCGCTGCGCCGTGGTTCAGCCGCTTGCTATCTCGACATTTCGCACCCCGAAATCGAAGAATTCCTCGAAATCCGTAACACCACGGGCGACTTCAACCGCAAGGCGCTCAACCTGCACCACGGCGTCCTCGTCAGCGACGCCTTCATGCAGGCCGTCCATAATGACGAACAATGGGACCTCACCTCGCCCAAGGACGGCTCGGTTCGTGCCACCGTGCACGCCCGTTCTTTGTTCCAAAAGCTGGTCGAAACCCGCCTGCGCACGGGCGAACCTTATATCGTCTTCTCCGACACGGTGAACCGCGCGATGCCCAAGCATCACCGCGATTTGGGCCTCAAGGTTTCGACGTCCAACCTGTGCAGCGAAATCACGCTCCCCACGGGCCGCGACCATCTGGGCGAAGACCGCACCGCCGTTTGCTGCCTCTCCTCGCTGAACCTCGAAACATGGGATCAGTGGAACGGCGACAAGCTGTTCATCGAAGATGTCATGCGCATGCTCGACAACGTCCTTCAGGATTATATCGACCGCGCGCCGCCCGAAATGGCCCGCGCCAAATATTCGGCCAGCCGCGAACGTTCGGTCGGCCTCGGCGTCATGGGCTTCCACAGCTTCCTGCAAGCCCGCAGCCTCTCCTTCGAAGGCGCGATGGCCAAGTCGTGGAACCTCAAAATCTTCAAGCATATCCGCGCCCAAGTCGACCAAGCCTCGATGCTGCTCGCCAATGAACGCGGCCCCTGCCCCGACGCGGCCGACCAAGGCGTGATGGAACGCTTCAGCTGCAAAATGGCCATCGCTCCTACCGCGTCGATCTCGATCATCTGCGGCGGCACCAGCGCCTGCATCGAACCGATCCCCGCCAATATCTACACCCACAAAACCCTGTCGGGCAGCTTTGCGGTCAAAAATCCCTATCTGGAATCGCTGCTGATCAACAAAGCGAAAAACAGCGATGCCGTATGGAACAGCATTCTTGAAAAGGGTGGCAGCGTCCAACATCTCGATTTCCTGACCGTGGACGAAAAAGACACGTTCAAGACCAGCTTTGAAATTGACCAACGCTGGCTGCTCGAACTGGCCGCCGACCGCACGCCCTTCATCGATCAGGCGCAATCGCTCAACCTGTTCATCCCGGCCGATGTGGAAAAATGGGACCTGCTCATGCTCCACTACCGCGCATGGGAACTCGGCATTAAGTCGCTCTATTATCTGCGGTCCAAGTCGGTCCAACGCGCGGGCTTCGCTGGCGGCGTCGAGGCGGACAACACCATCGACGCACCCAAATTCGAAATCGGTGAAAGCACCGATTATGATGAATGTTTGGCCTGCCAATAATCATCTTTTCGGCCAAAACGCGCCCCGCGCCGCTTTGGCCGAAATATGCTATGATGCGGCCCTGACCATCATCCGCATTGCCCCATATGTTTCAGCGCATCTTGCGCCCATAGAAAGTCCGCCCCATGCCTCTTCTTCATGCCAGCAAGGTCTACAAGCCTTTTGAATATCCATGGGCTTATGAATTTTGGAAGCGCCAGCAACAGCTTCACTGGCTGCCCGAAGAAGTGCCTTTGGGCGAAGATTGCCGCGATTGGGCGCAAAAACTGTCCGACCATGAACGCAATTTGCTGACGCAAATCTTCCGCTTCTTCACCCAAGCCGATGTCGAAGTGCAAGATTGCTACCATGAAAAATATGGCCGCGTCTTCAAACCGACCGAAATCAAAATGATGCTGACCGCCTTCAGCAATATGGAAACGGTGCATATCGCCGCTTATTCCCATTTGCTGGACACCATCGGCATGCCAGAATCCGAATATTCTGCTTTCATGCAGTATAAAGAGATGAAGGATAAGCATGATTATCTGTCGACCTTCGGCGTCGACAGCGACGAAGATATCGCCAAAACCTTGGCCATGTTCGGCGGATTCACCGAAGGGCTGCAATTATTCGCCAGCTTCGCCATGCTGATGAACTTCCCGCGCTTCAACAAGATGAAGGGCATGGGCCAGATCGTCTCTTGGTCGGTGCGCGACGAAACCTTGCACTGCGAAGGCATCATCCGCCTGTTCCACACCTTCGTCAAAGAACGGGATTGCTTCACCCAATCGGTGAAGGACGATATTATGGACATGTGCCAAAAAACCGTCCGTATCGAAGACGCCTTCATCGATCTGGTGTTCGAAATGGGTCCGGTTCCCGGCATGACACCCAAGGACATTAAAAAATATGTCCGCTACATCGCCGACTGGCGTTTGGGCCAATTGGGCCTGAAACCCATTTACATGATCGACGAACATCCGCTGCCATGGCTCACCCCGCTCTTGAACGGCGTGGAACATGCGAACTTCTTCGAAACGCGCGCGACGGAATATAGCAAGGCGGCGACACGCGGTGACTGGAACACGGTCTGGTCGTCGTTCGACAGCCGCAAAAATGCCAAAGCGGGCGACACCCCTGCGGTCATCGACGAAAATGCTGACAGCGACGACATGTTCGCCAACGCAGGCATCGCGGCGGAATAAAAATAACAGCGGCAACGGCAACGCGATTCTGCCATAGCCGCTCGCAACATCCATTCAGGGTGGGGCCATGTGCCTCACCCTTCCTGTTTAAGCAAGGGAGCCACCCGCATGGCCGATAAAGAAAAAGCCGTCCTTCCGATCCTGAACCAAGCGCAGCGCGCTACTTTAGAAGGCGTATCCAACCGCCGCGCCCAATTGCCCACCGACGCGACCCGCGACGAATTGGTCGAACTGGGCCTCGTCGTTCAACAAGGCGCAAAATGGGCGCTGACTCCCAAGGGCAAGAAGGTCCTCTCCTTGTCGTCCAGCAAGCGCAACCTCGGCGGCTTCCGCCCCTAATCGCGCATACGCCCGCATCAGATACAAGAAAGGCTGGATGGCAACATCCAGCGTTTCTTCGTGGCGACCGGTCTACGTATTTTTCTCCTATGCCCACGCCCGATCGCACCGGCTAAGACTGACTTTATCCAACAGTCTCATCGCAGGGGGTAAACAGTGCCGCTTTATTATGTGAATAAAAATGCCCAAGCCAATGGCGACCATGAAGTCCACACCGACTCATGCACATTCCTCCCCATGGAACAAAATCGCATCTATTTGGGAAGCTTCTCAAGCTGCCAACCCGCGATACAAGAAGCCAAAAGATATTATCGGCAATCCAACGGCTGCAGGTACTGCAGCTACCCCTGTCACACGAGCTAGGGTTAGGACGCCAGACCGCCCTCACGGCATCCTCGGACGCTCAGACGTGCCAACCGCCGCCTATCGCCGCTTGGGATAGGTTTTCACCGTGGCCGCCACTTCCGCCGCCACCAGCTTCTGCCAACGCTCATAACGCTCCTGCGACACCGTCCCACTGGCCAGCGCCTCACGGATCGCACAGCCCGGTTCCGTCTTATGCGCACAATTGGAAAAGCGGCATTCGCTCGCAATATCCTGTATGTCGTCAAACACCTCTGACATGCCCTCGGCGGCGTCCGACAGATTTAATTCCCGCATACCGGGCGTATCCATCAACCAACCACCCTGCGCCAAGCGGTGCAATTCGCGGTGCGTCGTGGTGTGACGCCCGCTATGGTCGCCCTCGCGCACAGCCTGTGTCGCGATCGACTGCGACCCGCGCAAATTATTAACCAAGGTCGATTTTCCGACACCAGACGACCCCATCAGCGCCACCGTCTGACCATGGCCGCAATATTGGGCCAAATGCGCCGCGCTGTCCGCATCGCGGCCATTGATCGGCTCAATCCGCAATTGCGGGTCAATGCCCTGCACCGCCTCCACATAATCTTGCAGGCGATCCGTCAAATCAATCTTGGTCAAAATGATAAGCGGATCAACGCCGACTTCGCGGGCCAACACCACATAACGCTCAATCCGCCCTGCGTTAAAATCAAGGTTGCACGACGCCACAATGAACAGCGTATCGACATTGGCGGCAATCATCTGCTCGGACCGGCCATGGCCCGCCGCCCGCCGCTTGAACAAATTGATGCGCTCTAACACCCGCTTCACCTCGCCCGATGCGCGCCACAGCAACAGCCAATCGCCCACCGTCGGATGCGCCTCACTGGCATCTGCGCCGCGAATATAAGGCGAAATCATCTGCTGCGCGTCGGCATTCGCGCCCAGCCCCGCCACCGCAATCTGCCCCCGATGCACCGACATCACGCGAACCGGAACGCACAGCGATTGCTCCTCCGCGCTCAATTGCGCCGCAAACCAATCGGTCCAACCTAAGTCTTTCAGCATGGGGATATTTTGGGACGGGATATTGGGGGACATGGGAATATTCGGCACAATCACAACAAAAAATAGGGTGGGCGACAGGACCCAAGGCTGGCCGTCTGTATAGGATGCTCCCACAAAAAGGGATATCTCCCTATCAAAAAAACGCCCAAATATGCTATGCTCCGGCCACCGGACCACCAAAACATCGCATAACAATGGGATAGGAAACCGTCACTATGCCCGACACGATGGCCGACACGATGGCCGATCCAACCAGCATCTTCTCATGGCTGCGTCTCGATGACCGGCTGACCACATCCGGCCAGCCCAGCGAAGCCCAGCTTCACCAATTGGCGGCGCTGGGCGTCCAGCATATCATTAATTTGGGCCTCCACAGCCACGAACGCGCCCTGCCCGACGAAGCGGCTTCGGTTCAGGCGCTCGGCCTCCACTATATCCATATCCCCGTCGCCTTTGATGCCCCCACCGAAGGGGACTATCAGCAATTTGTCGGCGCAATGCACAGCCTTGGCGATGATATGGTGCATGTTCATTGCATCGTGAACGCACGGGTATCCGCCTTTCTCTATCGCTATCGCCGCGATCATCTGGGCGTATCCGAACCGGTCGCCCGCGCCGCGATGATGAAAATTTGGACCCCAGGCGGCGTCTGGGCCGACTTCATCGGCGATGCCGCTGCGTCCGACCAGCCCCATATCTATCACATCAGCGCGCCCTGAACAAAGGGCCGCGCTCTGTGTCCAGCGCACCAATCGGCCAACGCACTGATCGGCCAGCCCCCGATTCGCCAGCCCCCTGATCCGCCAGCAGGTTCGGCCTATCCAATCCGCTTTCCTAACCTATCCAATCCGCTTTCCTAAATTGCTCGGCTATGCTCCACTGGCCGCTATGCCATTCGCCCATATCCGACTGCCCCATCCTTCTTCCTTCTGGCTTCTTCTGGCCATCCCCAATGGCCCCGACCCCGCAACACAGCCACCTCCTCGCGCGAATGGGACCATAAACTTTCGCAACTTCCAACCCTATTTTGCTGCGAAATCAACACCCCATCATCACCGCGACAGCCAAAGCTCGGCACGTCCACCGCCGTCCCACCCGCTCCGGATTTTGGGTACAAAAATGGCGACATTCTGTGTGGCCAAGGGAAGAAAGCACACAATATGCCGCCACAGGCTATTCGCGGATATTTGCGCTATTGGGTGCCGTCCAAAAATTGCGCGGCTTCCGCACCATTCACATTCAAATGCACCACCTCATCCTCGACAGAACCGACAATATTCAGCGGTAAATAATGATGCTGGCCATCCAAGCTGTCCGCCCGGGTCAACTTCATCCGGCCCCCATCCACATGATCCACCGTTCCAATGGGCGTGCCATCCGATCCCAACACTTGCTGGTGCGCGCGCACGCCAAATTGATGATGATTTTCCATGACCGTCTCCTTCCACTGGGCGGGTCGCGGCGGCAGGCTTCACCACTAGCAAAGCCTACCCTATCCGCCACTAACACCCATGAAACGCGCCATATTTTGCAAAGGATGCAAACACATAAGGCCAATCGTGCGAAACCAGCGCCTACCGGCAACCGCGTCCAAAAGGCTGCAGAGCACGGCTTTTTGATCATGCAAAAATAAATCATCAAATTTGATGAGGATCAAAGAATGTCCGGCTCCCCTGCCTCATTACAATGGCATCAACCAACAGGAGGCAATTATGTCCCATCCTTTGATGCAAGCACCGGTAATTTTGTTCGTGGCGATGGTCGCCAGCTTCGCGCTCATCCTCGGCCCCGTCGCTGCGGCGGATATGCTCCGCAACCGCAAAGCGGGCTAACCCCCGCCAGCGGCCACCACTGCCCCGTCCATCCGGCCTGTGCAGCACATGCTACACAGGCGCCGGTCGGCCAGCGGCGGGCCCCTGCCTCAGTCAGCGGGGGCCAAGATTTTACGGTCAATCACGCGCATAAAAACCTCCGGCTCCTGCGCGCCGGGCACCATCATGCGCCCATCCAAAATAAACGCGGGCACACCGTTCACGCCATTGCCGCGCCAATGCGCCTGTTCCCCGCGCACCACTTCGCCATAATCATCCGATTCCAGAACGCGCAGCGCTTTGTCGGCATCCATACCGGCCTGACGCGCCGCATCCGTCAGCACCGCTTTGTCATTCACGTCTTTTTCTTCGGCAAAATGGGCATGGAACAGCGCCATTTTCAGCGCCGTCTGATATTGGCGTCCCTCACCGGCACTCGAACGCGCATCATCCACCGCCTCCGCCCAGCTCAACAGACGATGGGCGTTAAAACTGTTCCGCATCCGAAAATCATTGCCCCAATCAAATTCAAATCCCAAAGCCTGCGCGGTTTCAGCCATATTCCGGCGATTTCCTGCGCTCTGCTCCTTGGTAATACCATAACGCTGGCCCAAATATTCCGCCGCATTGACACCCTCCGCTGGCATATCGGGATTCAATTCAAAGGGACGCCAGCGAACGTCAAAATCAATCACCCCGCGATAATGATCGATGACCGTCTGGAATTTCAACCAGCCAATCAAACACCAAGGACACATGACGTCCGACACCACATCCACACGCAAGACGATGGGCTGCCCCGATCCGCCGCCCTGCATTTGCGTTGTCGCCATATTGTCCGTCATGTGTCCCTCCATAGGAAATTGTGGCCCTTAACCAACGGGCCGATAATCTGTTTCCGGATATTCTTCGACCAAATCTGTGCGGACCGGCGCGGTGCTGGGCGTTATGGTGCTGGGCGCTATCGCCGCGCTGCTCAATGCCGCTTTGCGGGCGCGCGACAAAATCGACCAACCACCAGCCATCAACAACAGGCTCAGCGCCTCAATGATCATTGCTTGGACAATGCCGTTATTGACGAAATCACCCAT
>CAZIVW010000002.1:0-191284 GCA_964542975.1 uncultured Sphingopyxis sp. | reverse complement strand
TGCTTGAATCAGACTTTCACGGCTTTGGGAACCCTGAATGTAAACGCTACCTAGGCACAAAGCTGCAAGGGAGCAAATCCCCCCGTCCGATAGCGGATATTCTTATCACGCCCGCGCCATTTTTCAGGCGCAGCCATGTCCATTTCGGACCGAATAAACATTCATGTAACAATCCGCCGACCGACCGCATCATCAGGACGGACGGCGGATGATGGACGGGACGCGCCTTAAATGGCGACCTGACTGCCCAATTCGACCACACGGTTGCTAGGCAAACGGAAATATTCCATCGCGCTTTCCGAATTGCGCAGCATCCACGCGAATAATTTTTCGCGCCACACCGACATGCCCGGCTTGCTCGATGAAATCAGCGTCTGACGCGACAAGAAGAAACTTGTCTCGATCATCTTAAATTCACCGCCCGCGATCCGCACCTGCTTCAACGCTTCGGGCACATTCACCGGTTGCATAAAGCCATATTTCAGCACCAATCGGTGGAACCCGCTGCCCATATCCTCGACCTGCACCAATTTGCTCTGGTCGACATAAGGCACGTCGGCAATTTGCACAGTCAGCAACACCACCCGTTCGTGCAGCACTTTGTTATGCTTCAAATTGTGCAGCAACGCATGGGGCACGCCATCCGACGTCGACGTCAAAAATACCGCCGTTCCCGCCACACGGGTCGCGCTATTCGCAGCCGATTTCACAAAAATCGGAATGGGCATCGCTCCTTCGGCCATTCGCTGCTGCATCAGTCCGCGTCCGCGTGACCATGTCGTCAACATGGTGAAAATCACCAAGCCAATGGCCAGCGGAACCCAGCCGCCATCCGGAACCTTGATCAAATTCGCCCCGAAATAGGCAATGTCGACGATGAAGAACACCGCCACCAGCGGCAAAGCACGCCAAGCGGGCCATTTCCACAAAGTGAACAGCACAACCGTCAGCAAACATGTGTCGATGAACATCGCGCCGGTCACGGCGATCCCATAAGCCGCCGCCAAATTGCTGGACGACCCAAAGCCCAAGACCAAGATAATCACCATGACCATCAAGAACCAATTGACCACGGGAATATAAATCTGCCCCGCCGCCGCCGCGCTGGTATGTTCCACGCGCAAACGCGGCATAAAGCCCAATTGTATGGCCTGCTGGGTCAGCGAAAAAGCACCGGAAATCACCGCTTGACTGGCAATAATCGCCGCCAACAGCGCCAGCACCACCACCGGTATGCGCCATGGCTCCGGCATCATTTGGAAAAAGGGGTCGCTAATCAACTGCGCCGCATGGGCAGGCTCGGCGCTCAGCACCATCGCCCCTTGGCCCATATAATTCAGCATCAAGGCGGGAAGGACAAAGAAAGACCAGCTCAGGCCAATGGGCGCGCGCCCAAAATGGCCCATGTCGGTATAAAGCGCCTCGGCCCCCGTCACCGCCAACACCACCGCGCCCAGCGCGATAAAGGCGGTAAACCCATCGGTGATAAAGAAACGAATGGCGTTTATGGGGTTCAGCGTCGCCATAATAATCGCCGGATCTTCGACAATATGGGTCACACCCAAAATCGCGAGCATCGAAAAATAGGCCAACATGATCGGGCCGAACAAAGCCCCCACTTTGGCGGTCCCGCGCGACTGAATGGCAAAGAGACCGATTAAAATGGTGAGCGCAATCGGCACGATATAGGGCGAAAAGCCACGATCAATATAGCTTAGCCCCTCGGTTGCCGACAGCACCGACATGGCCGGTGTGATCATGCTGTCGCCGTAAAAAAGCGCAGTGGCGAAAACACCCAACAACACAATCGGCCACGTCCAACGCGCGCCGCCCGACTGGCGGTTAATCAAGGCCAGCAAGGCCAGACTGCCCCCCTCGCCCTTATTATCCGCCTTCATGATGGTCAGCACATATTTGATCGTGACGACCAGCATCATCGACCAAAATACCAAGCTCAACACGCCATGAATATGCATGCGGTCGGCTTCAATGCCATAATGTCCGGAAAAAGTTTCCCGAAACGCATAAAGGGGGCTGGTGCCGATATCACCAAAAACGATACCGATGGCCCCAACGGCCAGCTTCAGCTTTCCATCGCCATGCGCGACAGCATGTTGGTCGGCGGTCACAGTCGTGTCAGTCACGCCGCTCAACGCCTGAGGAGACTCAGCAGTCATGTCGCGCCTTTATCCCACCTTTCCTCTGCCGAATAGCCAAGAAAAAGGCCCCCGAAAAAATGGGGCTTAGCTGTGCCTTTTAAGTCTCTTATAGGTCTATGCCGCCGCTTATATCCTTTTTATTCGCCATATTTTTTAAAAAGATAAGCTGCCCTAGTTCAATTTCCGCGCGGTTCCATATCGGCGCCATCCATTTGCTCGGCTGGCATATTTTCTTTGCCCATCGCCGCATGTAATTGTTTCAGACGCATTTTCAGGTCCGCTTCCCAGCCCGCACCGGGCGGCGTGCGATCCAGCAAATTGGTCCAGACCCGATCAGCCCCCGCAAAATCGCCGCTTTGTGCCAAGGCCAGACCAGCGAAAAAGGGCGGCGCGGGATGGTCCGGTTGCAAACGCACCGCCTGATCAAAGGCCAAGGCCGACGCAGGCGACATCATGCCGCCACCATGGGCGACCAAAGCATTGCCCAGTCCAACCCACAAATCCACGTCATTGGGATATTTCTGCAATCCCTTTTCCAGCGCCTTGGCCGCCAGCTCGGTTTTGCCGGTCCGCATAAACCCATCGGACATCGCAATCCACATGGTCGCCGGACCAAATCGGTCCTGCATCCCATTTTGGCGGTCGGTAATTTCTTCGCCCAGCCCCTCGGTCTGGTTTACGCGAATGACGGGCTTTCCGGCCAATGATGGGCTGCCTTGCAACGCATAGCCCGCCAAACCCAACATCACCGCCGCACCAACCAAGGGCCGCGACGCGCTGGGAACTTTGCCAATCCATATCAGCACGGCCGCCGTCAGGGCCGCTGCCACGGTCACCAACACCCAAATCATGCGTCCAATTCCTTGTCCCCAGCGCCGCTGACGCCATCATCGTCGTCGTTACGGCGAAAACGGCCAAAGGCCAGCCAGCCACCCAACAGCAAAAAGGCCAACGGCCCCAGCCACAAAAACAGCGTCGCCGCGTCCAACGGCGGGTCATAGGTCACCCAATTGCCATAGCGCGCGACCAACCACGCCCTTATTTGGTCGGGGCTTTGCCCTTCAGCAATTTTGCTGCGCACCTCATGCCGCATATCGCCCGCCAAGGGGGCATCGCTGTCGGCAATGCTTTGCCCTTGGCAAACCAAACAGCGTAGTTCGTGCATCAAATCCCGCGCCGCCGCTTCCTTGGCGGGGTCGCGCAATTGTTCATAGGCATAAGGCGCAGGCGGCAAACGGTCCTGCGCCGCCGCTGGCACGGCCCCGATCATCACCGGCAAGGCCGCGATCATACCGCCCAGCCGCCGCATGGACGCGCGCGTCATTTCAACGCCTCCAGCTTGGCGAGAATTTCCGGCACATGCTCGTCCAAAATCACGCCTTGATGCTGTTCTCTGATGATGCCTTTGCCATCAATCAAAAAGGTTTCCGGAACCCCAGACGAGCCCAGCGCAATTTGCACACTGCTTTGCATATCACTGCCAACCCGTTGAAAAGGATTGCCATATTCACGCAAAAAGGCCGCCACATCTTGGGGACGGTCGCGCACCGCAATCCCGTCAATTCGCACACCTGCGCGGGCAAAGGCTTCCAATTGCGGGGCCTCCGCACGGCAAGGGATGCACCAGCTCGCGAAAATATTCACCAAGCGCGGCTGGCCATCGGCCAATTGGCTGCTCTTCAACCCTTCCACCCCATCGGTGGCGGGCGGCAAGTCGAACAAGGGCATCGGCTTGTTGATCCATTGCGATTGGATCATCGTGTCCGCCGGTGTCGTCAGACGATAAATAAAGCCGCCGAATAACAGCCCCATAATCGCCAATGGCAAAAAGAGTATCCAGCTTTTCTTCACGCGAAACGCTCCCCTGCCTTGCGCGCACGGCGCGCGCGCCACACGGTCAAAAATTGCGCACGGCCAATCAGCGACAAGAAACCACCCAAGGCAATCAAGCCGCCGCCCAGCCAAATCCACCACACCAAGGGTTTCCACCACAAGCGCAATTGATAACGGTCGGGCGTGCCATCGGCGGATGGCACCGGCACACCCAGCACGGCATATAATTGCCCGCCGGGCCGCGTCAGCAAAGCCGCCTCATTCGTTTCGGTCGGCGATGTGCCCATTAACCCTGGGAACATGCGCGATTCCGGATGCATCACATAACGCTCACCGCTGGGCGTCACCGCCACCAGTCTGGCTTTCAGCGCGGTATAATTGGGTCCGGCAACCGGCGACACGCCCGCAAATTCGACGCGATATTGCCCGACCTTCACCACATCACCGGGGCTGGCAGCCACCAGTTTTTCTTTGATAAAGGCGGTTTCCGCGCCCATGCCCGCCAAGCAAACAGCCACGCCAAAATGCGCCACCACCATGCCCCATGTCGGCAAGGGGGTGCGGCGCAAATTGCGGCCCCACAGCGGTGCAAGGCTTAGCACCGCCACCAAGGCCGCAACGCTCATCCCCAGCAATGGCAAGATGCCCACCGACCCGCCAAACAGTACCAGTCCGAACAAAATCGTCGCACCGGCCAAAATACCCAGCGGCAAGCGGCTCCATAATTTCTTGCCATCGTCGCGCCGCCAATTCAGCAAGGGTCCCATGACCATCACCACGCACAGCACCAAAGCAATGGGCCCTGCGACACGGTTATAATAAGGCGGCCCAACCGAGATTTTCTCGCCCATCGCCTCGGCGACAATCGGGTAAAGCGTGCCCAGCAAAACCAGCGCCAAAATGGTCGTCAGCAACAAATTGTTGATCACCAACGAACCCTCGCGGCTCATCAACGCAAATTTCTTGCCCTCTGCCACCGCGCCAGCGCGCAAAGCGAATAAGGTCAGCGCGCCGCCAATATAAATGGCCATCAGCACCAACAAAAAGGCCCCACGCTGCGGATCAACCGCAAAGCTATGCACGCTGGTCAGCAAACCAGACCGCACAATAAAGGTCCCGACCATCGACATGGAAAAACCAATTACGGCCAACATCACCGTCCATGCGCGCAGCGCGTTGCGGGTCGCGGTCACGCTGACGCTGTGCAGCAAGGCCGCACCGGCAAGCCATGGCACCAGCGACACATTTTCCACGGGGTCCCAGAACCACCAGCCACCCCAGCCCAATTCATAATAGGCCCAATAGCTGCCGGCCGTGATGCCCAGCGTCAGGAAAATCCAGCTTCCCAGCACCCAAGGGCGCATGGCCCGCGCAAAGGCTGGCCCCACTTCGCGGGTGATCAATGCGCCAACCGCAAAGCTGAACGCCACCGACAAGCCGACATAGCCGACATACAGCGTCGGCGGGTGAAACGCCAAACCAATGTCTTGCAACAGCGGGTTCAGCCCCTGCCCATCCGGCGGGGCCACTGGCAAACGCTTGAACGGGTTGGACGAAAACAGCAAAAAGGCAAAGAAACCAAGGCTGAGCGCAGCCTGCGCCGACAATGTCGCAATCAATGTATCTTCGCGCAAACGCTTTTCAAATATCGCTACCAACGCGCCCGACAAACACAGGATCGACAGCCACAACAGCATCGACCCTTCATGGTTGCCCCATGTGCCCGCGACCTTGAAAATCATGGGTTTCAGGCTGTTGCTGTTGCGCGCCACCAATTCGACCGACATGTCGGACCGCACAAACAGCCAAATCAGGAACAAGAAGGACAGGCTGGTCAACACCCCCATCGCCACCGCAGCCGGGCGAATGAGCGCGGCCAATTCGGCCTTGCCGCTTCGCAAAAACAGCGCGCCCGCAATCAACGACAGGCACGCCAGCGCCGCCGCGATCCAAAGCATGGCCAAACCCAATTCGGCAATCATCGATCCGTCCTTCCGCGCGTCATACGCTGTCCCCCAAGCCTACGGATCAATGCACATCGCCCCATATTGCTCGATTTCACAACAGCTTGCGCTGCCAAACCCCTGACATAAGGGGCGTTTATTTTCATCACGCCTTGGGCGCTGCTTTTCCAGCGCCCGCTGGCATATCGCCCATTTGGGGCGGCATATAGCGTTCATCATGTTTGGCCAAAATCCGGTCGGCGACAAACACACCGTCCGCGCGCATCCGGCCATCGGCGACCATGCCCGATTCCTCGGCAAATAAGTCCGGCACAATGCCCGTAAATTCCACCGGCAAATCGGCCTTGCCATCGGTGGCGACAAAACGAATGGTCACGCCGTCATCCAACCGCTTGATGCTGCCCGCTTGAACCATACCGCCCAAACGCATCGCCTCACCCGTCACGGCTTGTCCGGCCTGCACCTCGGCTGGTGTGCGGAAATAGGCCGCCTCATCGCGCAGCGCGCTGGCTCCCAGCACCCCCGCACCGGCCACGCCCACCACGGCCAAAGCCGCCAAAATTAATCGCTGATGCTTTGCTTTCATCGTCTTATGTCACCTGACGTCCGGTGCGCCGATCTTGGCGCAGCGCGTCACTGCGCGCCTCCGCCGTTCGCATCGCGCGCCAACTGCGCCACAGCACCAAAACCGTAATCGCCGCCGTCAACCCATAGGCCGCCGCCACATAGCTCCACTGGCCGCTGCCCGTTATCACCCCATCCATCGGCTCACCCCTCCTCGTCGGCCAAGCGGCGCATCCGCGCTGCAACGCGGTTCTCGGCGATAATCGCGCGCATCCGCATCAAAACAATAGCCCCGAATAACAAGGAAAACCCCAATAAAGTCAATCCCAACGGCCACAACAAAGCGTTGTCGATACTGCTGCCGCCCAGCGTGATGCTCGGCCCTTGATGCAGGCTGTTCCACCACACAACGCTGCGGTTAATAATGGGGATGTTGACCGCACCAACCACCGCATAAATGGCCGCCCCGCGCGACAAAGACCCGCCGCCACGCTGGCTATCTTCACCGTTGGTCAGGGCGATGAAACCGGCATAAAGAAACAGCAAAACCAGCATGGATGTCATGCGGCCATCCCATTCCCACCATGTCCCCCATGTCGGCTTGCCCCAAATGGAACCGGTCATCAGACATAATGCGGTAAACATCATCCCAGGCACCGCCACGGCGCGCGCCGCAATACCCGACAAGGGATGACGCCAGACCAATTGCACCAAGCCCGCAACGGCCAAGCTGGTCCAGCCGCCCATGCCCAGCCACGCGGCGGGCACATGCACATATAAGATGCGGGCGGTTTCGCCTTGCTTATAATCGCCGGGGACCATGGTCAGGCCCGCAAAACAGCCGATGAAAATCAAGATCAAGCCAAGGCCGGTCAACCACGGCGTCAGCGGTCTGGCAATGGCCAGAAAACGGGTAGGATTGGCATAAGCGTGCATTATTTGGCGGTCTAGAGCAGCCGCCCCTGCTGGTCCAGTGCTTTGCATCACAGCATTAAAATTTGCCCATCATCACCTGATGCCATCATATCTGACATCGCATCTTCCTGTGCCAGCAAATGGCTCAGGCCTCCGGCCGCGTCATCAACCATGTCCCGCTGATCAATATCGCGCCCACCGCAATCAACACCCACGGCCATGGTGTAAAAATCACCGCCACCACCATGCTGATAGCATAGGTAATAAGCGCCGCCCTTTTGCCCCGCTTGCTGATCGCGCCCTTTTCGCGCCATGCGGAAATATGCGGCCCAAATCGCGGATGCTCGACCAACCATCGCTCCAATTTCTGCGACGATCGCGCAAAACAAAAGGCCGCCAAAATGACAAAGGGCACGGTGGGCAATAACGGCAACACCGCCCCAATCGCCCCCAGCCCCAGCGCGGCCCAACCCCCGATAAAATATAAATGCCGTTTCATTGCGAACAGAATGGCCGCAAAATCGCCTGCGCGCCAGCCCCTTAACACCAGCGCAAAGCAAAGGCGTTGCAGAATGATGCTCCGCAACGCCCTTGCTTCATCGCCATCACAAAGGGCGCATGTGCGGCAAAATGCTTTGCCGCCATTGAGGGTTAAGCGCGGCCAATCAATGCCTGCGCCATTTGGTCGGCGACCTGCGATGCGGGACGACCGCTCGCCCCGCTCTCGGCCCAAATTTCCAGCAATCGGCCCGGAATCAAGCCAATACGGGCTTCCACTTCTTCGCGGCTGCCCTGCCCCAAATATTCCAACCCAACATTGATGATGCCGCCCGCGTTGATCACATAATCTGGTGCAAAAATAATGCCGCGATCATGGATGCGCTGACCATCCTCGGCCGTCGCCAATTGATTATTGGCCGCGCCCGCCACAATGGGCACGCGCAACTGGTCAATGCTGTCGGCGTTCAGCACCGCGCCCAGCGCATTGGGGCTCAACACATCGGCATCCATGGACAAAATCGCCTGCGGATCGGCAAGCTTCGCTCCCAATTCGTCGGCCAGTGCCTGTGCACCGTCCAGATTCGCGTCGGCCAAGGTTAAAATGGCGCCTTCTTCGGCCAAGCGCCGCGCCACATTGCCGCCAACGCTGCCAACACCCTGAATGGCCACGCGCACATCCTTGGCCCGATCATAGCCAAAATGCTGTTTAATCGCGGCCTTAATGCCCAAAAATGTGCCCAAAGCGGTAAAAGGACCGGGGTCGCCGCCCGCCGCGCCATTTTCGACGGGCAATCCGCAGACATAGCGCGTTTCCTGACCAATGGTTACCATATCGGCCAGCGATATACCCACATCTTCGGCGGTCACATATTGCCCACCCAAGGACTGAACCGCACGGCCAAAGGCACGCAGCATTTCCGGCGTTTTGCGGGAATTGGCATCAGCCAAGATCACGGCTTTGCCGCCGCCCAGCGGCAGACCGGCCATCGCATTTTTATAGCTCATCCCCCGCGACAAACGCAGCGCGTCGGTCACGGCATGATCTTTATTGGCATAATGCCAGAAACGTGCGCCGCCCGCTGCTGGCCCCATATGCGTGCTGTGAACCGCCAACACCGCCGTCAAGCCAGACGCCCGATCATAAAACATATGCACATGTTCATGATCGTCAAAATCAGCAAAATCCCACACCGCCGCCATGACTCGTTCCTTGATACAAAATTTCACTACATCGAAATAATAAAACAATTCAACTTTGTCACCACCAGAATGACCTCCAGTGAATAATTTTCCAACTTTACCAGAAATGACAATAATTAAATCTATTTAGACGCCATTATTAACAAACTTTAAATTTAACTCATCGCAGATCCGCCACGCTTCCTGAACAGACGCTGCAGAACCAATTCAGTGTAGATCCATTTTTCCGGCAGTAAAAACGCATCAAATTTTTTGAACTTTCATTTGAACTTTAAACAATAAATTTTGAACGGAGCCGATATGGCTAAACAGAAATTGATTGCCGTCGCCTTGGGTGCGCTGACCGTCGCCGCCGCCCCTGCTATTGCCCAAAATAGTGACGCGCAAAGCCATGGCACGCACGCACCGGCTGCGGCCCAGCAAGCCCCAGTATCGACCGCCAAAGAGGTGCTGAACATGCGCCCCTACCCCGCGGCTGAAAAAGGCCAAAAGCGTCACGTCATTCAACTGCCGCAACTGGCCGATGAAAGCACGGCCAAAGTCGAACTAATCGTGGGCCGCACCATGAACATCGACTGCAACCACCACTTCTTCAGCGGCAAAATCGAAGAGCGCACGGCCGAAGGTTGGGGATATAATTATTATGTCCTCAAGGATTTGGGTCAGGCGGCATCGACTTTGATGGGCTGCAGCAACAAGGCGCAACGTTCGGCCTTTGTCCCCAGCCCCGACCAGCCGCTGATCCGTTATAACAGCAAGCTGCCCGTGGTCGTCTACGCTCCCGCCAATGTCGAGCTGCGCTATCGCATCTGGCGCGCGGACGCCGAACAAACATTGGGCTGATTCGCCCAAACACGGCGCGGCGTTGCCTGAAGGCCCGCAAATCCAAGCCCATGACCGCGCCGACGCGGCATGGGCTTTTTATTGCATCACAAAATAAGCTGTAACGCCAAAAAAAGCGGAAGGACTAGGCCTGTCAGCGGCCAAAAAAGGCCCACCGATATCATCAATTTTGCGATGGATAATGCGATGGAGAAATTGTTTAAATGGGGCGACCGAGGGGGCTCGAACCCCCGACCTCCGGTACCACAAACCGGCGCTCTAACCAACTGAGCTACGGTCGCCACATTTGATGCTGGGCAGTCACTGCGTCAGCGAGGCGGGCAATAAGCGGGGACCGATCATTCGTCAAGCATTGAATGCACAAGATTTTTATATGTTTTTAACAAAGACAATTTACCATCCCCATATGACCGCAAATCCTTATGTTCATATGGCCCTGTCGTCGGCTGACCAGACATCTCAGCGCCTGTCATGCGTGCCAGGTGTTCGGCGCTCGCCCTTCACCAGCTTGGAACTCTTCTCGCTGCCCAACTTCCTCGATCAGGAAATGTGCGACTGGCTCATCAAGCTCATCGACGACAGCGCCGTCCCCTCCACCATCGTCGACCCCAATGGGGACGAGGCATTTCGCACCAGTTCCACCTGCAACCTCGACCATGAAGATGCCGTCGTCCGCTCGCTCAACGCCTATCTTCACGCCGCAGCGGGCATCCCGCAAATCTATGGCGAGCCGCTTCAGGGTCAGCGCTATTTTGTGGGGGAACAATTTAAGGCCCATACCGACTATTTCGATGTCGATGGTCCGGGCTTTGCGGAAAATTGCGCCGTCCATGGTCAACGGACATGGACGATGATGATCTATCTCAACACGCCCGATGCTGGCGGCGCGACACGCTTCACCAATTTCAAAAAAAGCTTCCAGCCCGAAACGGGCAAATTGCTGGCGTGGAATAATGTCGCGAAAAACGGCCTCCCCAACCCCGACAGCATCCACCATGGTATGCCGGTCCGCAAAGGCAGCAAATATATCATCACCAAATGGTTCCGCGAACGCCCCTTCACATGGGCGGATGGCATGTTAACCGACCAATAATTTGGCCCGACAGCCTATCAAAGTCGCCACAGCCCTAAAATAATAAGGCGGCGCAGAATCCCAATCCGCGCCGCCCTTTTTAATCGATCATTTCAGATTTTATTTTATTTCACCATGCGATAGGTGAAATTCAGGCTCAGGCTATTGCCCACTTGGCCGGGTTCAACAGGCGTGGACTGGGCATCGGCTGGCGCCGCCATTTTCACCATTTCCAAGCGCGGCGTTGGCATATAACCGCCGCCTTCACTCACCGACACCAGTTCCACGCCGCGATATCCCGCCAAGCGGGCATAATCTTCGGCCTTGGCCTTGCCAGCGGCCATCACCTTACCGCGAATGCTTGCCGTCTGGGCTTCGGGGTCCTTCACGCTGAACCATGGCCCGCTCACATCCGTGCCGCCTGCAGCCACCAAACGGTCCAACAGCGCACCAATTTCATCAATTTTGCTGGTCGTTACATGAACATTGTTGCTGACCTGATACCCCACAAAGCGCGGCGGCTGGCCATCCTGACGGTTGCTATAATCATATTGCGACGACAGGTTGATGCCCGTGGTGCGGATATTTTCCGCCTTAATCCCAGCCGCCTTCACCGCCGCAATCAGCTTGTCCATCGCCGCCGCATTTTGGCGCATCGCCTCAACCGCTGTTGGCGCGGTGACTTGCACACCAGCGCCAACGCCCGCCACATCGGGGCGCGAGCGTATTTCTTCGCTGACGCTGAACGAAACCAAGGGTTGCTGTTGATTGTGCGTCATCGCCGTTGCGCCTCCTTGCTGTGCCATCACCGGCGTTTGCGCCGCCATAGCGGTTCCTGCTACCAAGGCGGCCATCATCCACTTGTTCATCACTTGCTCCATCATCAAGGGGCATGCCCCACGCACAATCTGCTTAACTTGTCCCAGTTAATATGCAGACGCAGCCATCTCGTTCCCGCCTTATGATGATGCGCCCTTGCATGATGCTGAACAGGTCGGTAGCGCAGCGTTCATCATGGCAGCACCGATTTTATCATATGAAGGCCTCGGCCTTGTCCAAGGCAGTGGTTGGCTCTTTCAAGATCTCAACATCTATATCGGCCCGCGCGACCGGCTGGCCCTGATTGGCCGCAATGGCGCTGGCAAAACCACGCTCCTGCGTTTGCTCGCGGGGCAAATTGATGCCGACAAGGGCAAACGCGTCATCGTGCCGGGCACGCATGTGGTGATGCTGGAACAAGAACCTGATTTCACGGGCTATAAGACCCTCATGGATTTCGCCATCGGCGGCGACATGGCCCCCGAAGCCCATGAAGTCGCGGCCATAGCCGACCAATTGGGCATTGATATGACCCGCGAAGCGGCCAGCGCATCGGGCGGTGAACGCCGCCGCGCCGCCATCGCCCGCGCCCTTGCCCAAAATCCCGACGTGCTGCTGCTCGACGAACCAACCAACCACCTCGACCTTGCCGCCATCGATTGGATCGAAAGCTGGCTTCAGCGTTATAATGGGGCGTTCATCACGATCAGCCACGACCGAACCTTCCTCACCCGCCTCACCCGCCAAACCGTGTGGCTCGATCGCGGCGCGATCCGCCGCAAGGAAATCGGCTTTGGCGGGTTCGAGGAATGGACCGAACAAATCGCCGCCGACGAAGCGCGCGCCGCCCAGCGCCTCGACAGCCGGATGCGGCAAGAGGAAAATTGGCTCATTCGCGGCGTCACCGCGCGCCGCAAGCGCAACCAAGGCCGCCTCGAAAAACTCAAGGAAATGCGCGCCACCCGCGCCGCGATGATCGGCCAGCAAGGCACGGCCAAACTCGGCCTCGCCAATGATGATGTACGCTCCAAATCCGTCATTACGGCGGAAAATGTGAATATCGCCTTCCATGGCCGCACCATCATCAAGGATTTTGATTTCCGCGTCCAACGCGGCGACCGCATCGGCATTGTCGGCTCCAACGGCGCTGGCAAATCCACGCTGCTGAAATTGTTAACGGGCGAAATCAAACCCGACAGCGGCAAAGTCACCCTCGCCCCCACATTGGACGGCATCGTCATCGACCAGCAGCGCAGCCTGCTGTCGCCTGAAAAAACCGTCCGCGACATTTTGGCCGACGGCGGCGATTGGGTCGATGTGCGCGGTGTGCGCAAGCATATCCAAGGCTATCTCAAAGACTTTCTGTTCGACCCCGGCGTCCTAGAAGCCAGCGTCGGCGCGCTCTCCGGCGGTGAACGCTCACGCCTGTTGCTGGCCCGCGAATTCGCCCGCGAATCCAACCTATTGGTGCTCGACGAGCCGACCAATGACCTCGACCTTGAAACGCTGGATTTGCTGCAAGAAGTCATTGCAGATTATGCCGGAACCGTTCTGATCGTCAGCCACGACCGCGACTTTTTGGACCGCACCGTCACCGTCACCTTGGGCCTTGATGGCACAGGCAAAGTCGATATCGTCGCCGGTGGCTATGCCGATTGGGAAGCCAAGCGCGTTAAACCGACCAGCAGCAAAGCCAAAAGCACCGGCGGCACTCAGCCCCCACCGCCGCCCACCCTAAAGAAAAAGCTAAGCTATAAAGACCAGCGCGACTTTGAACTGCTACCCAAGCGGATCGAAGAGATTGAGGGCGAGATGGCAAAAGCCGAAACCGAGCTTTCGGACGGCAATTTGTTCACCAAAAACAACAAACGCTTCAACGAACTCACCGCTTTGCTCGACAAATTGCGCGCCGAAAAAGAAGCCGCCGAAGACCGCTGGTTGGAACTGGCAGAGATGCTGGAGACTTTGGGTTAAACCAGCCTCCCTCCTTTCAGCGGATAAAATGGCATGACAACACAGCCGACCGACATCCTCATCACGCGCCTCGGCGCGGATGATTTTGCCGACCTTCACCCTATTTATACCGAAGCCCTACCCGCGTCGGAACGCAAGCCCGACGATGTTATCCGGCTTTGTCTGACGCGCCCCGACTATCTGCTGTTCGGCGCGCGGCGGCCATCTGGCCAACTCCTCGGCTTCGCCAGCTTTTACCGCTCCGCCTCATATCCCTTCACTTTGCTGGAATATCTCGCTACCGACCATCAAGCCCGCAGCCAAGGCATTGGTGCAAAATTGGTCCAAGCAGGCCTTGCCGCCGCCCCCAACATCCCGATGTTGGCGGAGGTTGACGCCGTCCATCATGACGATGCGCCAGACGCCTTCTCGCGCCGCCGCCAGCAATTTTACCGCCGCTTGGGCTGCGAAAAGTTGGAAAATATTCCCTATCGCATGCCGCAAGTCAGCGCCGAAATTCCGCCGCCGATGGACCTATTCATCCATCGCGGTGGCCCCGCGCTCACCATCACCCACGCGGACCTTCACGCATGGCTCATGGATATATATCAGAATGTCTATGACCAGCAGGACCCAGCATCCCAAATCGACGCCATCATGGCCCCTGCGTCCCGCACAGCCCCGCTCACCACCACCTAATCATAAAAATCAAAGGCGACGGTGTTCCGATAAAAAGACGGCATCGGCTGGCCATCAGCATCCAGTGCAGGTTTAAACTTAGCCCTGCTCATCAAGCCCTTACAGACCGCTGCGTCAAATTCTGCGGGGCGGGTCGATTGCTGAATATGACAGGCCGTCACGCCGCCCTCTGCATCGATCATCAACCGAAAATTCACCAGCCCGCGCATCCGGCGCTCCAGCATATTCTTTGGATAGTCAGCGTCGGTCATCCAACTCGCAGGCTTGGTAGCTGGCTTCGCCCGCACAGTCAGGCCTTTATGGCGGGCGACATCCAGCCCCCATTCGCCCAGCAATTGGTCGGTGCATTGCCGCACCATCGCCATCACAGCCCCCATGCCCCCTGTTTCCAACATGACATGCGGCAGGAATTTCCCGCTCAATTCCCAGCCCGTAATGGCGGCTTCCTGTTCCGGCGTCACGTCTGGCGAGCGATAGCCATAATCGTCTGCCGGAGGCGCGTTTGTGCGGCGCGCCTCCTCCTCCGCCGTGTCATATAAGCGGACGTGGGAAGCCAGCACCAATGCGGGCAAATCATTGCTGCCAATGGCGGGGAAAAACGTCCGCTCTGCCACATAATCATAGGGATGAATTCGCACGCGAATTTCGCCAGCATCTTTTTTCTTCAGGGATTTACCGTAAAAACTTATCCGCAGATCATCCCCATCATCATAGCGCGCCGCGCTGAAAGTGATCCGCTGATCGCCGTCGCCAAAACTCCGGCCAAAAACGCAGCTATCTTCCGCATAATGGACATTCCACGGCGTCGATGGGGCTAGGCGCTGCGGCTCTTTCTCCTTGGCATGGCCCACCATCGGCAAACAAAGGCCCGCAGCGACCAAAACCCCAACACATGCTCGCGCCACCCTCGCACTCCTGCCCTACTTCCGACGATATTGTGCGCGAGTGTGGCATATTGTCCTTTCTGTGCCAAGGTTTAGGCGTCGAATTACATCCTACACGCCCCACCAACTCGGAATATATGGCGACAGATGAGACGGCTAGCCGCTATCCGCCCGCAACCAGCAAAAACAAACGCTTGCCCGTCGCCGACAATAATTCCAATCCTTCGGGGCCGGTGCGCGCCGATCGCACCAATTCCATATTATCCAAGAAGCTCACCGTCTCGCGCATCAGCGGGCAATCATTGGTGTAAAAGGATTCCACATCCGAAATGATGATAGCGGGCAAATTCACCACCAACTTGCCATTCCATCCATCACCGCACGGCGTCCGCCCAATGACCCTATTGCGGCCATCGCGCTCAAAGGTCACCGGCCCATCCACGCCCACTTGCTCGGTCCGCCCCGGAAAATCGACCACTGTCCAGCTATGGTTTAACAAGGCTTCGGTCAAAGGCACCGATTGCTGCGCCGCCGCTGGCGCAGCCGCCATCACCATCAACATAGGCGCTGCACAGCGCATCACATGACCGACTAAATTCATCATACCCTCCTGAATAGAGAACCAATACTCCTTATTTACATGTGAACGCCCGCTGTATGGTGAGCGAACGCACAATGCCGCGAAAAGCCATGCCGTTAACGCGATGCTGTTTACGTCCCATAAAATCGCGCCAACCGGTCCAGCGCCATCCCCAGCACCAATTTTCCCGACCGCGCGGGCCAACCCAGCCCCTTTTCCGCGCCGCCAATCCCCTCGCCGCCGCAAATCACACGCCAGCAAATATCCCCCAACCCCGGCCCCACCGCATCCAAAGCCGCATGAAAGCGCCGATGCGCGTCCAATCGCGCCAGCGACGCATCGCTGGCCCGCGCACCACTGCGTGATCGGGCAACGGGCGCGGCATCCCAATTCATCGTCACATTGGCGCGCAGCCCCGCCCGTTCAAAATCCATCCGCAGCCGTTCCCCCGCACGGTGCTGCGCGGCGCTCACCATGCCGCGCGATGCCAACCAATCCAGCACATTTTCGCGGACATTGAACCGCACAGTCTGCCCGCGCCCCGCGCCATCCGCATGATCAGCTCCGTCCGCACGGGCAGCGCTGTCGGCACGGGGACCATCGCCACCTGGTCCCGCCCCCATCCCCACCAAATCATCGGGATGCACCCGCTCGGCCCACTCTCGCTTTGCCTGCACCATATTCGCCTCTCTCCACCAAAAAGCATGGGAATCACCCTTGACAGGCGAAACTTTTGTAGGAAAGGAGAAACCGATTTGGTTAATTGAAAAATTTATTTTTACCGGAGCATCCTTCATGATCAACAGCATCAGGGCCGTCCGCCGCGCCAAAAATATGACGCTAGAGGATGTCGCTTTGCGCTGTGATCCGCCAACCACGGCCCAAACCATTGGGCGGCTGGAAACCGGCACACGGTCTTTGTCGCTGGCATGGATGAACCGCATCGCCGCCGCTTTGGGTGTCGACAGCGCCGAATTGGTCCGCTTGCCCCAAGACAGCGCGCTGACCATCACCGCCCTGCTCAGCGCAGAGGGAACACAGGCCCCGACCCGTGTGGAACAAGCCATTACGGCCCGCCCAACCGATGACATGCTGGCTGTGCGCGTTACCTCATCCATCGGTGATTACCGCGCTGGCGACGAGATTTGGTGCCGCCGTATCGAGGGGGATTGGACCAGCGCCCTCAACCGCGACATGTTGGTTCCGCGCCCAGCGGGCCGTTTCATCTTTGCCCGCCTGATCAATGTCGATGGCGAAAAACTACACCTGCTGCCTTTGGGCACAGGCCACCGCCAACAGGTTGTCACCAACCCACCTTGGGCAGCGGTCGCCACCCGCCTTATTCGCTCCTTATAAGCATCACCCAATAAAAAGGGGCGGGAAAGCATCTGCCTTCCCGCCCCTTTTCTATCTCTTATCGCTGGGTTTACACCGCTGCGTTACCGCTCGGTTTACACCGCTGCGCCATCATTCTCGCGCGCCGTGACACGCTCGCCGCCCTGTTGCGACGCGCTGGTGCGCGGCACAAAGCTGTGCGGGCCGACCTTCAGCCACACCAAGACCGGCGTCGACATCAGCACCGACGAATAGCTGCCGACAAAAATACCGAACAGCATGGCGGCCGTGAAACCAAAGATCACATCTGGACCCAAGATCAACAACACACCCAAGGCCAAGAACATCGCCACCGTGGTCATCACCGTGCGCGACAAAGTCTCGTTCAGGCTCAGGTTCAGCAAGGGGATGATTTCCATCTTGCGATATTTCTTCAGATTTTCACGAATACGGTCATAAACCACAATCGTGTCGTTCAGCGAATAACCGACAATGGTCAGCAAAGCCGCCACCGAATTCAAATCAAATTGAATTTGCGTTACCGCGAAAAATCCGAAGGTCAGCGCCACTTCGTGGAACAAGCGCCCCATGGCGCCCACACCAAATTGCCATTCAAAGCGCATCCAGATGTAAATCGAAATCCCCAGCATCGCCAGCGCAAGGCTCAACGCACCGGTGGTAATCAATTCATCGGACACCTTGCCCGAAACGGTTTCCACCGATCCCGCCTTGGCGTTGGGGAAAGCCGCTTCAATGCCAGACACCAATTTGCGGCCCGCTTGTTCGGCGGCATCCTTGCCCCCATCGGGCAAAGCGGTTCGGATGGACACAGCCTTGTCCGAACCAAATCGCTGGATGGTCGCATCACCCAAACCAAGGTCGCTCACCTTATCGCGGATCACGTCGATTTCCGGCATTTGCCCCGTAAATTCAACGCGCACCGATTGGCCGCCCACAAAGTCAATGCCCAGGTTCAGTCCCTTCACGCCAACCAGCGCGATGGACAGAATGACCAAAAACATGCTCATGAACGACGCAATTTTACGCCATCTCAGAAAGTCGAAATTGGTGTTGTCAGGGACGAGTTTCAGCAATCGCATCTCATTCCCTCCTTACAAATGGATCATAGTCGGACGCTTGCTACGCAACCAATGCGCGACAAGCATACGCGTGACCGTAACGGCCGTGAAAACGCTGGTGACGATACCAATGGTCAACACCACGGCAAAGCCCTTGATCGGGCCAGACCCGAACCAGAACATCAGCGCCGCCGCAATGACGTTGGTGATATTGGCGTCGAAAATCGCACGGCTGGCTTCGGTATACCCCAATTCCACCGCTTGAAACGCTTTTCGTCCCCGCGCCAATTCTTCGCGTATTCGCTCGTTAATCAGCACGTTGGCGTCCACCGCCGCACCAATGGTCAGAACAAATCCCGCAATACCGGGCAATGTCAGCGTGGCGTTAAAGGCGGCCATAATCGCGATGATCAAAAATACGTTAAAGATCAAACCGATGTTGGCATACACACCAAAGCGCCCATAAACGACCAGCATCAACGTCAGCACGGCAACCGTGGCGATAATGCCCGCCATCGCGCCGCGTTCAATCGAATCCTGCCCCAGTTCCGGCGTGACGGTGCGTTCTTCCACCACTTCCATCTTCACAGGCAAAGCACCCGAACGCAGCGAAATCGACAAGGCGTTGGCACTGGCCACCGTGAAATTGCCCGAAATCTGTGCGCTGCCGCCCAAAATGGGTTCGTTAATCGACGGAGCCGACAAAACCTTGCCGTCCAGCACCATCGCAAAACGCTGGCCCACAGCTGCCGCCGTAACCTTGGCAAAGGTCGCGGCGCCTTGGCTGTCAAAGCGAATGCTGACAACCGGCTGGTTCGATTGTTGTTCATAGCTTTGCTGCGCGCTGATCAACTGATCACCGCTGATCATCACCTGACGACGCAAAACCTCAAAAGCCGCGCCGTTGCCCTCGCCTTCGCCATAAGGAACAATTTCGCTGCCAACCGGCACACGGCCTGCCATCGCTTCATTGGGGTCCGCGGTGGCGTCCACCATGCGGAATTCCAAGCGCGCGGTCTTGCCGATCAACTCTTTCAGCTCTGCTGGGTCTTGCAGGCCGGGCACCTGAACCACCACGCGGTCATTGCCTTCGCGAATGATCGTCGGTTCGCGCGTGCCCAATTCGTTGATACGGCGGTCAATAATATCGCGCGCCGTGTCCATCGCATGGGCAACCGCTTGGGCTTGACCCGCCGATGTCGGGGTCAACACCATGCGCGTGGTATCGACCACGCTAATGTCCCAATCGCGCTGGCCGCTCAGGCCCGCACCTTGGGTTTCTTTCAGCATCCGTTCGCGCGCGGCGTCAACCTGAGCGCGATCACGAACCAAAAAGCTTACTTTTCCGCCATTGGTCGACAATTCACCAATCGCAATATCGTCCGCCGCGCCGGTTTCACCGCGCATCGCGGTCCGTACGGTTTTCTCCATATTGTCGAGCTGTGTTTTGCGCAGATCGTTCAGATCGGCTTCCAACAACAAGTGGCTGCCGCCCGCAAGGTCAAGGCCAAGATTAACCTTGGCTTGCAAGAAAGACGGCAAAGCGGAACGAGTCTGCTCCGGCAGAAAAGTGGGAATGGAAAATAAAACACCAAGCAGCAAAATCAAACTGATGCCGATGCTTTTCCAACGGGGGAAATCTAACATGTATAAATCCCGTCTGGCTGGGCCAGTCCGCCGTCAAGCGGACGTGGCAAATCAGTCATTAGCGGGGGTTCCGCCGGGCTGAACAACATCGGCCAAGGTCGACTTTACCACCTTGATCTTGACACCTTGCGCGATTTCGACGTCCACGAAATCATCGTCCACGCGGGTCACTTTGCCAACAATACCGCCGCCGGTCACCACCTGATCGCGCACCTTAACGGCGGCAACTTTGGCCCGATGCTCTTTCATACGAACGGATTGCGGACGGATCAAAAAGAACCAAAAGACTACAAAAATCAGCAGATAAGGAACCAGCATGATAAAACCGCTGGCCCCACCAGAGGCTCCGGCTGCTTGGCTCAAAAGCAATTGCGTCGACATGTACGAGAATCTTTCCGTTCATAAGCGGGCCCTTCCCCCTGCGGGAAAGAGCAAAAAACATGGTCAGCCGCCTACCATGCAGGGACCGACCGCGCAACAACGCGGTGCGCCGCCATCCGTGCCGAAAAAGCGGCCAGCCCCCTAGGATAAAGGCAGCAAACCGAGCCTGTTAAATTGGGTATCCGCGCCCACCGATCAAGCTAGCTGCTGAAAGAAAATGCAAAAAACACAAAATCACCTGTTGCATCCCCCAAAATTCCCGCCTAATGGCGAGGCCTGCCCAGCAGATGGGCACGGTCGGGACGTAGCGCAGCCTGGTAGCGCATCACACTGGGGGTGTGGGGGTCGTAGGTTCGAATCCTATCGTCCCGACCAATTTATCTTCTACCAGCAAAAATTGACACATATTGCTCTGCATGCTTTGCAGCAAAGATGTCGCAATGAGCGGTGGACACTATACTGGCAAATGGCTGAAACAATGTGAAATGCTGGCCTGCCATAGCTCTATCAGTGGCAACGCAGACGGGTGCCCCCCCTCTATGAGCCTGCCATCCTCGCGCATTTAGAGAAGAACGGCATTTCACAGCCAGCCAGAAATCGAAATGGCTCCCTTCCCTTGGGCCTGTGATCTTCGCGGCTCGCGGCGAAGCGCCATGTTCCAAATCCCGAAAATATAGAGTGGCATCAGAAACTTCCACGCTCCCTCTACTGTATCAAGCCAAGCTCGTATACACACCCCCCATGACCTTCACCCCCGAAACCATCGCCTTCCTCCTCAGCATCGCTTTTCTGGCGGGCGCGATTGACGCCATGGCTGGCGGCGGGGGTTTGCTGACCATTCCGGCGCTGATGTCCACAGGGATGCCGCCGGTCGCCGCGCTGGCGACCAACAAATTGCAAAGCGCCATCGGCACCGCCTCCAGCTTCTATACCTTCTGGCGCGGCGGGCATGTCGAGGTGAAACGTTTTGCTTGGCCCGTCCTTGGTGCCTTTGCGGGCTCTGCGTTGGGGGCGCTGGTGGTTCAGGTCGTCGACAGCAGCTTTTTGGGCGCTGTGGTGCCCATTTTATTGGTGTTAATGGCCCTATATTTCTTATTGGCCCCGTCGATGAGCGCGGCCGACCGCACCGCCAAACTTGGCCCCGTGCCGATCACCCTGATCATCACCGGCATCGGATTTTATGACGGATTTTTTGGTCCGGGGACGGGGTCTTTCATGACCTTGGCCTTGGTGGCCTTGGGCGGCTTTGGCCTTGTCCGCGCCATTGCGGGGACAAAATTGCTGAACCTCACCACCAATGTCGCCGCCCTCATCATGCTCGCCTTGGGCGGTCATATGCTGTGGGCCTTGGGATTGACGATGGCGGTTGCCAATGTGGCCGGCGCGCAATTGGGCACGCGCCTTGCCATCCGCTATGGCGGCAAAGGCGTGCGCCCCTTGTTGGTCATCATGTCCTTGGCCCTTACCGCCAAGCTGTTGTCCGACCCTGAAAATCCCCTTTGGGCCTTATTGCCATAGCATCGCGGGGGCAAAATCTCCGTCCCTGACCCTAAGGACGCAGAACAACCTTCCCAATCACCTTGCGCTGCGCCAACATATCATAAGCCTCGCGCCAATCGGCCATATCATAAACGCGGTCAACATGGGGACGGATGACCCCCGCCTCGCCCAGCGCATCCATCGCCGAAAAGCTTTCCTGACCCTTGGCGGGGAAGCGGCGGCAATATTCCCCCGCACGAACCCCAATGACCGAAAAACCCTTTATTAACGCCATATTGGTCGGCAGCGTTGCGATACGGCCAGAGGTAAAACCCACCACCAGCAACCGCCCACCAAAGGCGATGCAGCGCGTGGATTCGTCAAACACATCGCCGCCAACGGGGTCGAAAATCACATCCGCTCCGGCTCCGCCGGTAATTCGCTTCACTTCTTCGCGAAAACCAGGGGCGGAGGAAATGACCGCATCGGGGGCATAGATTTTTTGAATGGCCTGTCGCTTTTCCTCGGTGCTGGCGGCTGCGATCACCCGCGCCCCCTTTGCCTTGGCCATGTCGACCGCCGCCAAACCAACGCCGCCCGCCGCACCATGAACCAACACCCATTCACCGGGCTGAATTTTGGTGCAGCGTTCAAACGCAATATAGGCCGTAATATAAGCAATGGCATAGGCACCCGCCTGTTCCCAGCTCATCCCGCTGGGTTTCCGGCGCATTTGGGACACGCGGGCAATGCTATATTCCGCCATGCCGCCATATCCATTGCCACCAATCACCGCATCACCGACGCGCCAGCCCGTGACATCCGGTCCCAAGGCGTCAATTTCACCCGCAAATTCCAACCCTTGGGTAAAGGGCAATTCGGGCTTGAGTTGATATTCCCCCCGCGTCATCAACAAGTCTGGGAAATTCACCGAAGCGGCGCGCACTTTCACCCGCACTTCACCCGCCTTGGGTTCTGGCATCGGAATATCGTATATGCCAACCCCCTCAAAATTCGGCAACAACCCATGCACCTGTAAAGCGCGCATAAAAATCCCTTTCCTATATTGTTCCAATATGGTTCGTTGAAATTTCAAAACGAACCAAAGGAAACAATATGCCCCCATTATCTTCGCCCAACTTTCACCTTGATGCGTTGGTTGATGCCATCATTGAACGGGAAGGCCGTTATGTAAACCACCCTTCGGACCGTGGCGGCCCAACCTGTTGGGGCATCACCCAAGCCGTCGCGCGGGCAGAGGGCTATGATGGCGATATGCGCCACCTGCCACGCAGTCTGGCTGTCGACATATATATCCGTATTTACTGGCAAAATCCGGCATTTGACCGTGTCGCAATGCGTGCCACCTCGATTGCCGCCGAATTGTTCGACACCGGCGTCAATATGGGGACCGGCACCGCCAGCGGCTTTTTTCAACGCGCCCTCAACGCGCTTAATCGCTCAGCACGGGATTATCCCGATATTGTGATCGACCAGCATATCGGGCCGCGCACCCTGTCCGCGCTTGATGGATATTTGGCGGTGCGCGGCAAATCGGGGGAGACTGTCTTGCTCCGCGCGATGGAGGCTTTGCAGGGCGAACGCTATATCGCGCTGGCCGAACGCCGCCCATCCCAAGAGGCCTTCCTCTATGGCTGGCTCGCCAACCGCATCTCCTCCCTACCTAGCTAGGCGCGCCCCCTTTCGCGCGCCTTATGGCCGCAACTTTATAAACTTCCGATCCAACAGACTTTAAAAACAGGGAATTTCCATGTCCATTATCGACGGTATCATTGGCCCCATTGCCAAATTGATCGACAAGATCATCCCCGACCCTGACGCCCGCGACCGTGCCAAGCTCGAACTGTTGAAACTCGAAGGGTCGCAGGAAATGGAGGCGCTGAAAACCCAAATGGCTGCGATCATCGCAGAGGCCAACAGCAGCGACCCATGGACCAGCCGCGCACGGCCCAGCTTCCTATATGTCATGTATACCTTGCTGCTATGGGCCATTCCGATGGGGCTGATCGCCGCCGCGAGGCCTGACATGGCCGACGGCATAGCCCGGGGTATGAATGCCTATTTGGCGGGCATCCCCGAACCACTCTACGCCCTCTTCGGCACCGGCTATCTGGGTTACACCGCCGCCCGCGCATGGGGAAAAGCCAAAGGCGTCGACTGAAAACCAAAAAAGGCGGGGCCAAACCCCGCCTTTTCAAACCTTATTGGGATATAGAAGATCTAGGATCAGCCCCCTAAGGCTGACGCTCCAACCGCGTCATGGCCAAATCGCGTTCCCAAGCCGCGCTGACAAAAACGGCGCTCGGCGACGCAGGCGTCACCGTCACATCCACCGCTGTTCCGCGATGGTTCAAGGAAAAGGAAATTCCATTCAGCCCGCGCATGAACGGCAAATCAACAAAATCATCACATTCAGGATTGCAAACACGGATAGACGCCAGCTTCCCCTGATCGCCATCAGGCAAATTCAGGTCGATTTTCACTGCCTCTGCCGTCGTCAAATTCGAGTAGCGGCCCGCCGCAATCGACCAGCCATCAGCCTTCCCAGCCGGATCATCACCGCCCTTGGAACAGCCCGCTAGCGCCAAAAGCGCCAGCGAAGCCAATCCACAAGAACGAACCATCATCAAGCCGCCAAAGCCGCACGAACCGCAGCCACAGCATCCTGCGCTGCATCGCCGTTCGGACCGCCGCCTTGCGCCATATCCGGACGACCGCCGCCTCCTTGGCCACCCAAGGCCGCCACCGCCAGCTTCACCAGATCAACGGCGCTCTGCCCCGCGTCCCCAGCCACACCAACAGCCACCGACGCCCGACCGTCGTTGATCGCCACCAGCATCGCCACACCACTTCCGACCTGCTTCTTCAGATCATCCACCGCGCCGCGCAGATTTTTGGGGTCCAACCCCTCAACCACTTGAGCAATAAAGGATGTCGAACCAACAGTTTCCACTGCCGGACCATTGCCGCCAGTACCACCGCCCATCGCCAAAGCCTTTTTGGCATCCGCCAACTCACGCTCTGCCTTTTTCAGCGCATCGGCCAAAGCCGCAACACGGCTCGGCACGTCATCCGGCGTCGTCTTCAACGTCGCCGCGACAGACTTCAGCGCATCGTCACGGTTCACCAACCACAAACGGGCCGCTTCACCGGTCAAGGCTTCGATACGGCGAACGCCCGACGAAACCGCCGATTCGCTTATAATTTTCAGCAAAGCAATATCGCCCAGCGCCCGAACATGGGTGCCGCCGCACAGCTCGACTGAATAGCTTTTGCCTTTGCCGCTATCGTCCATAGCGCCCATCGACAATACGCGAACTTCATCGCCATATTTCTCGCCGAACAGCGCCATTGCGCCCGCTTCAATCGCATCTTCCGGGGTCATCAAGCGGGTCGTAACCGCCTCATTGCCGCGAATTTGGGCATTTACTTCGGCTTCAATATCCGCAATTTCCTCGGCGCTCAGCGCCTTGGGGTGCGAAAAGTCGAAACGCAGACGATCTTCGGCAACCAGGCTGCCCTTCTGCGTCACATGCCCGCCCAAATGACCACGCAGCGCCGCGTGCAACAAATGCGTCGCACTATGGTTCGCACGAATACGGTCACGGCGTTCCGCATCGACGGTCAGCAAAATGCTGTCGCCAACCTTCAATGTTCCGCTTTCCAGCTTGGCTTGATGGGCATGCAAGCGGCCCAGCGGTTTCGACGTATCCGAAACCACCGCCTTCACGCCGTCCAGCGTTATGATCGTGCCAGCATCGCCAGCCTGACCGCCGCTTTCGCCATAAAATGGCGTCTGGTTGGTCAGCACGGTCACATTGTCGCCAGCCGAAACCTGGTCAACCGTCGCGCCATCCTTGACCAAAGCAACGATGCTCGCTTCGCCAGACGTGCCCGTATAGCCGATAAATTCCGTGCTGCCGTTGGTTTCGGCCAGGTCGAACCAAATTTCGTCCGAAGCCTTTTCACCGCTCCCCTTCCACGCTGCACGCGCCGCCGCCTTTTGCTGCGCCATCGCCGCATCAAAACCTTCGCGGTCCACGCTGATGCTCTGCGTCCGCAGCGCGTCTTCGGTCAAATCATATGGGAAGCCGAAAGTGTCATACAGCTTAAAGGCCACATCACCGGGCAGCGTATCCCCCGAATGCAAATCGACCGTGGCTTCGTCCAACAGACGCAAACCTTTGTCCAGCGTCTGACGGAATTTGGTTTCTTCACGTTCCAGCGTTTCCGCGATCAGCGGCTGCGCCCGCAACAGTTCCGGATACGCCGCGCCCATTTCCGCCGCCAGCGAAGGCAACAGACGGTGCATCAACGGGTCCTTTGCGCCCAACAAATGCGCGTGACGCATGGCGCGGCGCATGATGCGGCGCAGCACATAACCACGGCCCTCGTTCGACGGCAGCACGCCGTCCGCAATCAAAAAGCTCGATGCACGCAAATGGTCTGCGATCACGCGGTGGCTCGCACGGCGTGCCTCATCCGCAGGAACGCCGGTCAAATCCACCGACGCGGCGATCAGCGACTTGAACGTATCCGTATCATAATTGTCATGCACGCCCTGCATCACCGCGGCAATGCGTTCCAAGCCCATGCCCGTATCGATGCTGGGACGTGGCAGGTCCACGCGCTCGCCGCTAGGAAGCTGCTCATATTGCATGAACACAAGGTTCCATATCTCAACGAACCGGTCGCCATCTTCTTCTGGCGACCCCGGCGGACCACCCCAGATATGGTCACCATGATCAAAGAAAATTTCGCTGCACGGACCGCAAGGACCGGTATCACCCATCGACCAGAAATTGTCGTTGGTGGGAATGCGGATGATACGTTCTTCGGGCAAGCCCGAAATTTTGCGCCACAAATTAAAAGCTTCGTCGTCGGTGTGATAAACCGTCGCCGTCAGCTTGTCAGCAGGCAGCCCCCATTCCTTGGTGATCAGCGTCCAAGCGTGGTGGATCGCTTCTTCCTTGAAATAATCACCGAACGAGAAATTGCCCAGCATTTCAAAGAAAGTATGGTGACGGGCGGTAAAGCCCACATTGTCCAAATCATTATGCTTGCCGCCCGCGCGGACACATTTTTGCGACGATGTCGCCGTGCTATAGGGACGCTTTTCCAGCCCAGTGAACACATTTTTGAACGGCACCATACCCGCATTGACGAACATCAAAGTCGGGTCATTGTGCGGCACCAACGGAGCCGATGGTTCGATATGATGTCCCGCACCCCCGAAATAATCGAGGAAGGACCGGCGGATGTCATTGGTCGATGTCATGCGCGCGAATTAGGGACTTTCTGCCTGTTCGACAAGCCGTCAAAACCAATCAAGCTGATAGAAAATTGCGTCATGCCTGTCCGGAAAAGACATTCCCCAGAAAACATGGCAGTTGCGGCAAGACCTCGGCTTGGGGGACACGATGGTCCATAAATTCGGCAGCGACATAATTCGCTTCGGTCCGGACAATAGAAAATTCTGAATTTTCAAATGGTTGATGCGCCGCAATAAAACCGCAATCCATGTCCCCATTGGGCCGATACCCCAAGAAATCAAAGACAACATAATTTCCGGCGGGCTGGCCCGCTGGATCACGGGTCCAACTGCTGCGCAAAATCTGCACCTTGCCATCGGCCCATAAGTCCCCCCGATTGCGCAAATTCATTTCCCAATGAATTTTTGGATTCGCGGCCTGATAGGATAAGCGCAGCATAAAATAAGCCGCCGCAAAATCCCGCGCCGCCAATGCTTTGGCATATGAGGCCACCCGCGCAAGGGCCTGTGCCTTGGCCCGTTCGCTGGGCGGCGCGGCTTCTGAAAAGCCGCTTTGCAAATCCAACACCGCGCCATCCCGCATGGACAAGGATGGCAATGGACGCTGGGCGGTGTCCGCCGCCGTGGCCACGCCCACCGCCGCGCCCATCATCCCTATGGCGGCCATAACAACATTTATGGCCCTTCGGATTGTCATCATCATCCATCCAAATATTTGATCAGAATATAAAATAGCTGCCGCCGCGTTCACGCGCGCGCTGCCACGCTGGCCGCGTGTGACAGGCCGTAACAAAGGCCATCAACCGTGGATAGGCATCCCCGCCATTCATCACAGCCACCTCGGCAGGAAAGCTCATCATAATATCGGCGGCCGAAAAATCTTCCCCCGCAAAATAGGGGCGCTCAGCCAAAGCATCGTCCATATAGCGGAAATGCAGGGTCAGTTGCTGGTCTATGCGCGCGGTCAGCGGCAACGCCGCCTCGCCCAATCGCGCGGTGTAAAGGTTCAGCAAAATAGGCGTCATCGCCGACCCTTCGGCGAAATGCAAAAATTCCAGATAGCGAATATAGGTCGCGTCATCCGGCGCGGGAACCAAATGACGGCCGCCATGATGTTGGCAAAGATATTCCACAATCGCACCGGATTCGCAGATGATATGACCGTCATCCTCCAGCACCGGCGATTTCCCAAGCGGGTGAATAGCGCGCAATTCGTCCGGCGCTAAATTGGTCGCGGCATCGCGTTCATATCGGCGGATATCATAATCCAAGCCCAATTCTTCCAGCAGCCACAAAATACGTTGGCTGCGGCTGTTGTTCAAATGGTGGACGATCAACGGCATATTGCTTCCTTGCATCGCTGGTCATGACATCCCGCAGCCATGTCATCCCGATCCTCACGGGCGAAGCTGACCCAAATTCCCCAGCGCAGCAAGCAATATCCGCTGTCCCCATTTCCAGCCACCGTGAAAGCAAGGCCGTTGGCAGCCCCCACCACTGGCGGGCCACATCCGCGGCGGGACCCAACGCATATATCCAATGGCCGTGCATGCTTCCAAACCAACCACCGCCCATATTCCCATTCGGAAATGCACTCTATGGAATGTAGATGGCATAGGGCGGTGAGCGCCAATATGGCCTGACATCGCCTATTCGCCCATTACGGCAATTTGGTCATTTGGCTGGATGATAGGCTGATATGCGGTTCTTTGCGGGATGGCCCAATATGGTGAACCGCCATGCCCATTGGGATAAAGGCCCATCCCTTTTGGTGACAGCCGACGAACATCGCCGACAAAAGGCTTGGTCGTGCCCATCGAGGCGCACGACTGTCCCAAAAGCTCAAGGTGGCCCATACCCGCCGAGCAGACTATTGACCATATTTGGGTGCTTCGGGATTTTTGGTGCTGCGGGTGGATTAAGCCCAAACGCCCCACAGCGGCCACAACCTTGAAAAATTAATAAAAATGGGGCGCAGCTCTATGGCTCCGCCCCATTTCTCGCACAATCTGCGAACCAAGGTCAGCCTATCATTCTGCGCTGACCTTGCTTAGTCATGGCCTCTCCCTAACTGATCCATGCTGGTGGATATGCTCGGGAGAGAGACTCCTCAATCCTCGCTATTTTCGTCCGGACCGACCATCAATTCTTCGGCGACGGCGTCACGGCGACCACGAATAGCGGCTTCCAAACGTTGCGCCAGTTCTGGATTATCCAGCAGGAACTTCTTGGAATTTTCACGGCCTTGTCCAATGCGGACGGAGTCATAGCTGAACCAAGCGCCCGCTTTCTCAACCACACCGGCCTTCACGCCCAGATCCAGCATTTCGCCAATTTTCGAAATGCCCTCACCATACATGATGTCAAATTCGACCTGCTTGAACGGCGGCGCGACCTTATTCTTGACCACTTTGACGCGGGTGGCATTACCAACCACTTCGTCACGGTCCTTCACGGCGCCTGTGCGGCGAATATCCAAGCGCACGGATGCATAGAATTTCAGCGCATTACCGCCCGTGGTGGTTTCGGGGTTGCCATACATCACGCCAATTTTCATCCGCAATTGGTTGATGAAAATCACCATGCAGCGCGACCGACTGATCGAACCGGTCAGCTTGCGCAGCGATTGCGACATCAAACGCGCTTGCAGGCCGACATGGCTGTCGCCCATTTCGCCTTCGATTTCGGCGCGCGGCACCAAGGCGGCAACCGAGTCGACCACCAACACGTCAATAGCGTTCGATCGCACCAATGTGTCGACAATTTCCAGCGCCTGTTCACCCGTATCCGGCTGAGACACCAACAATTCGTCGATGTTCACGCCCAATTTGCGGGCATAAACGGGGTCCAGCGCATGTTCCGCGTCCACAAAGGCCGCTGTGCCGCCCATTTTCTGGGCCTCTGCAATGGTGTGCAGCGCCAAGGTGGTTTTACCAGAGCTTTCTGGCCCATAAATTTCAATCACGCGCCCGCGCGGCAAACCGCCAACACCCAAAGCGATATCCAGTCCCAAGGAACCGGTCGAGATCGCCTCGACCTGCATGGCTTCCTTCGACCCCAATTTCATTACCGAGCCCTTACCAAAAGCCCGATCAATTTGTGCAAGAGCGGCGTCGAGCGCCTTCTGCCTGTCCGTTCCGTTCACTGATTTCCCCGATTCGACGAGTGACAATTGTCCGGCCATGACCGTTCCTTTCCTGCTCTAGAGCGAAGGCAGACGCACCGCAACGCCTGTCCGATGTATCGCTTTTGTTCCATGAGAACAAGAGGGGAACAATATTTTTTTTATTCAGCCGTGGCGAAAGCTTTCAACCACCGCCTCAATATCTTTTAGGCGGAACGGTTTTGTGACCACCGCTATGTGGCGATAGGCGTCTGGAACATCGGTCCCCCCGCCCGTGGTAAAGGCAAATTTTATGCCGCGCCGTGTCAATTCCGCCGCCACCGGCCAACCTTTTTCACCGCCCAAATTAATATCCACCAACGCGCCGGATATGGTTTCGCTGTTCAAAATTTCCAATGCCGCAAAATTATTGGACGCTTGGGCAGGCGGCGCATAATCCAAAGCTTCAAACATATCGCCCAGCAACATGCCAATCAGCACATCATCTTCGACCACCAAAATACGGCCATTATTATCCATGATCTTTTCTCAAATTCGCTTCGTCCAATGCCGCTGATGTCGCCTCTGCCAATTGTGCGACAGAGAAAGGTTTCGGCAAAAAGGTGACTTGATCAATATCGATCGATTGACGCAATTGTTCCTCGGCATAGCCGGACATGAACAACACCGGCAAATCGGGCCGCTTTTTCCGCATTTCGCGCACCATCGATGGCCCGTCCAAGGTCGGCATCACCACGTCGCTGATAATCAGATCGACATGGTCCATCTGGTGGAAACGCTCCAGCCCTTCTTCGCCCTGCGTCGCGGTGGTGACGCTATATCCGGCGCGGGTCAGCGCGCGCTCGGCCACGGCGCGGACCATATCCTCATCCTCGACCAGCAAGACATGGCCTGTTCCCCATTGGGATTTACGAACCTTGGCGGGTTGGACCGCGACTGGCGGCGCCCCGCTTTCAACATGATAGACAGGCAGATAGACGGTGAAAGAGGTTCCAACGCCTTCTTGGCTATCGGCAAAGATAAACCCTGCGGATTGCTTGATAATGCCATAAACCGTCGACAGCCCAAGCCCCGTCCCCTTGCCCACATCTTTGGTGGTGAAAAAGGGTTCAAAAATCTTCGACAATATTTCAACGGGGATACCCGCGCCAACATCGGTCACGCGCATCGCGCTATATTCGGCTGGCGGCATGAAATCATAACCCAGTTTTCGCACATCGTCTGGCGTAACCGGATAGGTTTCGATGGTCAGCGTCCCGCGCCCGCCCATGGCATCGCGCGCATTGACGGCCAGATTGACGATCACCTGTTCCAACTGGCCCGGATCGGCCCGCACCGCGCCCAGCCCGCGGCCATGATGGACCGACAGCTTGACCGCATCCCCGATCAAACGCTTCAACAGATGGGATACTTCGGAGATGACATCCGGCAATTGTAAAATTTGCGGACGCAAAGTCTGCTGCCGCGAAAAAGCCAGCAATTGGCGGGTCAGGCTGGCCGCCCGATTGGCGTTGCTGCGGATTTGCTGAATATCGTCATAATCGCTGTCGCCCGGTGTGTGGCGCATCAGCATCAGGTCGCAGCTACCCAAAATCGCGGTCAGAATATTGTTAAAATCATGCGCCACGCCGCCTGCCAACTGGCCGACCGCCTGCATTTTTGTCGCCTGCGCCACTTGGCGTTTCAAGCGCGATTCCTCGCTGCTATCCTTCAGGCTCAGCAGCACCGCCGCTTCGCCCAAGCCGCGCACACCGACCACCCGCAACGGCACGGGTTCATCGGGCTGGGCCATCAAGCGCACGGGCAAATCCCCGCCCACTTGCTGGCCGCTGCTGTGGCGGCGGATCATATCCGCCAGCGGGCCTTTATCTTCGCTAACCACAATATCACCGGGAAAGCGTGGCTTTTGCTGTTCATCCACCCCTGCCCCGCGCAAAAAGGACCGGTTCATGAACAAAAAGCGCCCGTCACGATCCACCAATGCCAAGCCAAAGGGCAGCAACGACAATAAGGTTTCAATATAGGTTTGCGCGGTGCTCCGGTCGCGCGGACCAATGCTTTCATCGACAAAGGCCAGCAATAACGGCCCATCCACGTCGCGCGCATTCAAGGGAATTTGCACCAAACGCAGCGGTGTCGCGCGTTCCCCTTCCCGCGCAAAATAGACCAAGCCATGCTGGTCCAAGCGCAGCATTTGCGCAATGTCGCGGCCCACATAATGCCGAGCATCATTTTCGCCCAAGGCGCGCGATAAAAAGGCCTGATTGGCAACGCGCAAGCGCCCTTCGGCATTTACCAGCGCGGTCATCACCCCCGCTTCGGCCAAGGCTGCGCCGCCCGCACCGTCCAAATGACGGCTCAGTTCGGACGCCACATCAAAACGTTCCAAGGCCGAGAAGCGCCAAACCAAATATTCTTCGGCAGCACCAGTGCGCGTGATATGCGCCCTGATACGCAGCGCGCCAATGGCCATGGCGTCCACCCGCCCTTCGCCATCGCGCCACGCCATACGGCCCGCATTGCCCAGCAATTCTGCGCCGCGTCCATCCACAGGCAATTCGGGCGGCACAACAAAACCGCCCATCCATGTGGCGAACAAATCATTGGCGCAAACCAATTGGCCGCCGCGATCCGTCACCGCAATGGCGACATCATCATGGTCCAGCGCGGCCCGCAGCATCGTCCAGTCCGGCAGATTGGCGGCCGCAGCCCCTTTGTCCACCGCGCTGCGCCGCCACAGCCACAGGCCGGATGCGATCAGCAATAAGGCCGCCAGAAATCCGGCGGCAATCGCCCAACTGCCCGTGGCAAAAAATAACAGCGCGACCGACAGCAGAAGAGATCCGCCGACGATCGCGCCATCTTTTGGGGTCAATGGGGCCAGAAAGCGCAAAAGTGCCGCAGGTTCAGCCTGTCTGCCGCGTTGATTTTCAGCACTCGGCAGCTTTTGCGCAGTCAATGACCATCATCCTTTATTGTGCGTCACCAAATACGGACGCGATCCTTGGGATCCAGATAGAGCTTCTGATCCTTTTGCACTTGATAGGCTTTATACCAAGGGTCAAGGTTCCGCGACACCCAAGTCCGCTGAATGGACGGAGAATGGCTGTCGGTCGTGATCCGCGCCGACAGATTTTGGTCGCGGTAATTGCGGCGCCAAACTTGCGCCCAGCCCAAGAAGAAGCGCTGATCGCCGGTCATACCGTCAATCACCGGCGCTTCCTTGCCGCCCAAGGATGCGCGATAGGCATCATAAGCCACGGTCAGACCCGCCAAATCGCCGATATTTTCACCCAGCGTGAAGGTGCCGTCCAGCTTTTCGCCCGGCAACACTTCATAAGCGTCATATTGCGCAACCAAGGCTTTGCTCGCCGCTTCAAAGGCCGCGACATCCTTGGCGGTCCACCAATCAGACAGGCGGCCCTTTTCGTCATATTTCGCGCCTTGGTCGTCGAAATGATGGCTGATTTCATGGCCAATCACCGCGCCAATACCGCCATAGTTGATCGCCGGATCGGCATTGGGGTCAAAAAATGGCGGCTGCAAAATGGCGGCGGGGAACACAATTTCGTTCATGCCGAAATTGGCATAAGCATTCACCGTCATCGGGGTCATGAACCATTGCCATTTGCGGATCGGACCGCCCAATTGGCTGATATTATCATCATGCGACCATTGACGCGCACGCAGCAAATTGCCGAACAAATCATCGCTGGTCATATTCAAGGCGCTCAGGTCGCGCCATTGGTCGGGATAGCCGATCTTAGTGGTGAAATTGGACAATTTCTGGCGCGCCTTCACCTTGGTTTCAGGCTGCATCCAATCCAGCGCATCAATGCGGCGGCCCATCGCGGCCAGCACATTTTGTACCAGTTCGTCCATTTCCGCCTTGGTTTGGGCAGGGAAATATTTGCTGACATAAACTTTGCCAACTTCGTCGCCCAAATGCGATGTGGTGAAATCAACGGCGCGCTTCCACCGTTCTTGCATTTGCGGCGTTCCGTCCAGCGCCGTGCCATAAAAAGCAAAGCTTTCATTGGCCACGGCTTCGGGCAACACGTCGGCAAAGGAATCGACCGCGCGAACCGACAGCAAATCACGGATCACCTGAATGGGCGCGTCCGCCAACAGCTTGGCCTCTGCGGTAAACGCGCTGGGCTGGGCGACCAGCAATTGGTCTTCTTTGACGCCAATGCCGCGCACAAAGGCCGTCCAGTCGAAACCGGGGGCGCTTTTGGTCAATTGCGCCAGCGTCAGCTTATTATAGGTTTTGGTGGCGTCGCTGCTGTCATTCTTGTCCCAATGGGCCTGAGCGATTTTGACCTCAAAATCATAAACAGCCTTGGCGCGGGCGCCCGCATCTTTCACGCCAATGCGCGTCAGAATATTTTCCAGATGCTTTACATAGGCCGCGCGCAGGCCAACATTGCGCTCGCTATCCTTCAGGTAAAAATCGCGGTCAGGCATACCCAAGCCGCTTTGGCCCATGGAATAGATATAAACGTCGGGATTTTTATCATCCTGGCCGACATAGCCGCCAAAAAAGTGCGAAATGCCGTCACGGTCCAGCGTCGCCAGCAAAGTCGGCAAATTGGCCTTGGTTGCTTGGTTGATGCTGGTCAGCAAGGGCTGAATGGGGGCCAGACCACGGGATTCCACGGTCGCCGTGTCCAAAAAGCTGGCATAGGCACGGCCAATTTTGCTGCTTTGATCGGATTTGGCCGCTTCCAAAATACCGCGCGTCCGCTCTTGCGACAAATCATCCAGCGCGGTGAACATGCCATAATTGCTCTTGTCCGCCGGAATGGGGGTGTTTTTCGCCCATGTGCCATTGGCATAGCCGTAAAAATCATCGCCGGGCTTGATGCTGCGGTCCATACCGCTGGTATCAAAGCCAAAACTGCCGATTTGCGCGCCATTCTCGGTTGGCGCGGCAGCGGGGGCAGCCGTTTCTGCGGGCGCAGTCGTTTTTGCGGGTGCGGCCGCATGGCCATCATGGGCGGCGGCGGGTGCCACCATAGCCAAAGCAACGCCAGCCAACAGCATAGCGCGAGACGATTTGATAAATGTCATATTTATCCCCAGTTTTCAAAAGCAAGAGCCAAATATATCGAAAAATTCGGCTTTTCTGGAAATAACCTAGACCCAATCGTCCCGCCGGATCAACCGTCCGTCCTGTCGCTGGTCGAAACCGCAAGTCGTTGGTCGGCAGCATGGCGCAATTTCCGCCGCCAGCGCATGCGGATGCGGTTGTCCCAAAACAGCATCGCCAGAAAATATCCGACAACCGCCGTAACCAGCGAAATGATGAACAAGCCGCTGATTAACGCGGGCGCTGCGTCCGACAACAACCAACGCGACCATTGCGCCAGCGTCGCCCCTTGTTCCAACATCGCGTTAAAGGCCCCGACATTGGCGTGAAAGCCGAATATATTATCCCCCAGCCACACCGATGCCGCGATCAAAAAGGGCGTGGTCAAAGGATTGGACAAAAAGGTCATGGCCGCGCCAATGGGAATATTGGCCCGAAACGGCAAAGCCAAGAGCGCGACACCCAAAATCTGGACGCCCGGCAGCAAGAAAAAAATACCGACAAACAAGCCCAAAGCCGTGCCGCGCGGCACCGATGTCCGCGTAAATCGCCACAAATGGCTGTGCGACACACGGTGCGCAAAAGGACGCACGAATCGATTTTCCATCAATTCTTCGCGAGAGGGAGAATTGCGCCGTATCCAATCCATCAAAGCGGTTTTGCTACGAGGCGGCCGACCGCTCATCCGCGATCCTTCATCAGCCGTTCCTTGTCCCGCTTCCAATCCCGTTCTTTAATCGAATCGCGCTTGTCATGGGCCTTTTTACCCTTGGCCAGCGCCAGTTCGACCTTTGCACGGCCCCGTCCGTTAAAATAGACGGACAAAGGAACAATGGTCATGCCCTGCCGCGTCACACCGGCATGCAATTTGTTGATTTCACGCCAATTCAGCAATAATTTACGCAGCCGCTTGGGTTCATGGTTGAACCGATTACCATGGCTGAATTCGGGGATATTACTGTTGACCAGCCACACCTCGCCATCCACCACTTCGGCATAGCTTTCCGCAATCGTGCCTTGGCCGAAACGCAAAGATTTCACCTCGGTGCCCTGCAAGGCAATGCCCGCCTCAAACACTTGCTCAATGGAATAGTCAAAGCGGGCGCGGCGATTTTCCGCGACCACTTTTTTCTTGTCAAATTCTGCGACATTTTGGGGACGCGCCATGGGACTTTAAATCACTCCTGCACTTTTCAGCGCGGCATCGACCGACCGACGGGACGCATCAGATGCCGGAACAATAGGTAAGCGCACTTCTTCGGAAAACCAGTCATGAACACGCGACAAAGCATATTTGACGGGCGCAGGTGAAGCATCGCTGAACATGGCATTATGCAAATCGAACAGACGCTCGTGCAACTGGCGCGCGCTGTCCCATTGCTTGTTGGCAGTCGCCGCCGCAAATTCCGCGCACAGACGCGGTGCGACATTGGCGGTCACCGAAATCACTCCCGCACCGCCCAAAATCGCATGGGGCAGCCACAAATCATCATTGCCGCTTAATTGGCAAAATTCCGCAGAAATACCAGCGCGATGCTTGGTCACACGGGCCAAATCACCACTGGCATCCTTGATGGCCACGATGGTGGGAATTTTCGCCAATTCGCACAGGGTTTCAGCCTGAATATCCGTCACCGTGCGGCCGGGCACATTATATACCACAATCGGCAGGTCACAGGCATCAGCCAGCGCCTTGAAATGCGCGATGATACCGTCTTGCGAAGGGCGGTTGTAATAAGGAGCAACAACCAGTCCCGCAGCCGCGCCAGCTTTTTGCGCAAATTTCATGTGGCGAATGGCGGTTGCTGTGTCATTCGACCCGCAACCCGCGATAATCGGCACACGGCCATCAGCCGCCGCGATGCACGCATCAATCACCTGATAATGTTCATCAAAGCCCAAAGTGGCGCTTTCGCCTGTGGTGCCGCATGGCACCAATGCGCTGCTTCCTTCGGTAATTTGCCAGTCAACAAGGCGCGCAAATGCTGGCGCGTCGAACGCGCCATCGCGAAATGGCGTCACCAAGGCGGGAATCGAACCCGAAAACATGCTCCGCTCCTTTACAATATCAGGCCGCAACCGATAGGATTGTTCGGCGCGTTCGCTCATGGACGCCTATTCAGCGCCCCGCAAGGAGTTTGCCAATAGCATGGCCGGTATGTTTACGCTGCACAGCATTTCTCGCATCGCCTTAGCGGTAGGTTTATTGTTGCCAATTTCGGCTATGGCGCAGGAGCTAACCCCCGAACAAGCCGCTTGGTATCGGGCGCAAATGGGCCTTTCGACGCTCAGTTCCGCGCCGCCCGGAACGCCAAACTCCGTCGCCGAATCCGTGTTGGAATGGCGCCGCCTGACCCAGAATAGCAACGCATCATTTGACCAAATGTCGCGTTTCTTGATCAGCAACCCCAATTGGCCCGACGCGGAAAAAATGCGCGCCCGCGCCGAAAAAGCCATTTCACTGGACAGTTTCGATCCCGCCCGCACCTTGGCTTTTTTCCGCGCTTATCCGCCCAAAACGCCCAGTGGGGAATTGCGGCTGGCCATCGCGCTAAACGCCAATGGACAACGCCAAGACGCCGCCGATGCGATACGCCGTGCCTGGACGTCCGGCCCGCTGGACGATTATGAAACATCGCGCGCCATGTCGCTTTTCGGTTCGGTGCTGACGCAAAATGACCATGACGCCCGCATGGACCGATTGCTGTGGTCCGGCGCAACGGCGGCGGCCCAGCGCCAATTGCCGCTGACCAGCCCACAACGCTATCCGATCTTTGCCGCGCGCCTTGCGATGCGCAGCAAGGCTGTCGACGCTGCATTCCAAGCCAGCGATATTGAAAGCCGTTTCCCCGCCCTTGTGCGCGAAGATGCCGGATATATCACCGACAAAGCCACATGGCTGCGCACCACTGGCCGAGTCGGCGAAGCCCGCGCTTTATTGTCCGCGCCGCGCCAATTGCGCGCCCCGCCATTGGACGCCGAAGAATGGCTGGAAACATTGCTGACCAACGCCCGTCAGGCGGAAAGCGGCGGTGACAAAATGACCGCTTATAATATCGCCAAGCAAATGGACGACGCCCTGCCCGCAGGCACCGTCATTCGCGATGCCGAACTGGGTGTGCGCGATGATTATACCTCGCTCGCTTGGCTGGCGGGGCAATTGGCGATGAATGATTTGGGCCGCCCTGCCGAGGCTGCCCAACATTATCATAAATATGGCGATGCCGCGCGCAGCGCCCAAACCCGCACCAAGGGATATTATTGGGCGGGCCGCGCGGCGCTGGCCGCTGGCAACCGCGCCAGCGCCCAAGACCATTTCGCCAGCGCGTCCCAATTTTACGAAAGCTTTTACGGCCAACTGGCGCTGGAACGGTTGAACCGCCCGCAGCCCAAGCCCAAGACACAGGTGACAACGCCGGTCAGCAATGCCGAAAAACAAGCCTTTGAAAATGACCGCTTGGTGCGCGCCGCCCGCGCGCTCGGCGAATTGGGGTCGTGGCGGGAACAGACCTTGTTCCTGCGCGCCATTTCCAACAAAGCCAAAACACCCGCAGAACATGTGTTGGCAGGGCAATTGGCGGGGGCCATTGGCCGCCCCGACTTGGGGGTGATGATTGGCCGCAGCGCCCAAGCCAATGACATTGATTCGGTGGAAGTTTCCGGTTTCCCAACCGTGCGCGTTCCCGCTGGGCATGAAAATAATTGGACCTTCATTCACGCGATTACGCGGCAGGAAAGCCAATTTGACAAAGCCGCCGTCAGCCATGCCAATGCGCGCGGCCTGATGCAATTGATGCCGGGCACCGCCCGCGAAGTCGCCACGAAAATTGGCATGGGCTATGACGCCAATGCCCTGACCAGCGACACCAATTATAATCTGACGCTGGGCAGCACCTATTTCCAGCAAATGCTCCGCTATTTTGGTGGCAGCTACCCCTTGGCCATCGCCGCCTATAATGCGGGGCCGGGCAATGTGAACAAATGGCTGCGCAGCAATGGCGACCCACGCATGGGCGGCGCGGATGTTCTGAAATGGATTGAGGCGATACCTTTTTCCGAAACCCGCAACTATGTGCAGCGGGTTATGGAAAATGCGGTGGTCTATGATTCGCTGCGCCAAGGCGGCAATGCGAACGCTCAGGCCCCGCTCAGCCGCTATCTTGGAAAGCCCACCCCCGGTTAAATCATGAAGAACGAAAAAAATAACATCATCTCGCCCGCAGGCTTTGCCGCTTTGCGGGCGGAATATGACCAATTGTTCAGCATCGAACGCCCCAAGGTGGTCGATGTCATCAGTTGGGCGGCGGGCAATGGCGACCGCAGCGAAAATGGCGATTATATTTATGGCCGCAAACGCTTGCGCGAAATTGATCGCCGCATTTCCTTTTTGGCGCGCCGGATGAAGACCGCACGGGTGGTCGATCCCCTCGCCCAGCCCGACAAAAGCCGCATTTGGTTTGGCGCATCGGTGGAATTGGCCGATGATGACGATCTTCGCCGCCACATTACGTTGGTCGGCGACGATGAAGCCGATGCGGGCAATGGCTTAATTGGGTGGAACAGCCCCTTGGCGCGCGCGCTTCGCGGGGCGGCCATCGGGGATTTGCGCACCGTGCAACTGCCCGCTGGACCAAAGGAATGGGAAATTCTCAGCATCGCCTATCGCCCGTTCAGCGCCGCCAATATTCGTATCACGGATGATATGGCAGATGACGCGGCGAATGATGCACCGGACCAAGAAGCGGATGAAGAAACCCTGCCTGCTTCGGCCTAAGCGGCTTCATGCGTCAAGGCGGGGATCAACCACAAGAGCGACAAAATCACCACCGCCAAAAACAGCGATATGATCAGCACATAGCGCATACCGGTGTTCTTTTGACCAGCGCTGGCTTCTTCTTCGTTCAAACGGGTCGTGCCATGCTCGTCTAGCATATCAGCCTCCTGTGCAGATATTGCGTGTCGGATATAGGGTAAACGCGGCGCGCGGCATCCCGTTCCGCCGCCAACCACGGGTCGGGCGCGGCGTTCATACAGAAAGATAATTGCCAGAGGGTCTATAAGCCGGGTTCTGTCCACCCCTTGCGGGGATAGGCGATCATTCATCTAGGCCTGTGGTTGCCCACAGGCTCAAGCAGTCAACCCGGACGACTGGGTCGGAATCAACCCAGGATTGCTCCGCGCCGTCCCTATTCGACCTTGCTCCCGATGGGGTTTGCCGTGCCGCGTCCGTTACCGTCCGCGCGGTGCGCTCTTACCGCACCCTTTCACTTTTCGCTGGGCCGAAGCCTTAGCGACCTGCTCTCTGTGGCACTTTCCCTAACCCTGCCGAAACAGAGCCGCCGGACGTTATCCGGCATCGTGATTTCCGTGGAGCCCGGACTTTCCTCCCCCTTGCAAATGCAAGGCGGCGACCGCCCGACCCTCTGGCACAGCGGCGCTTAGGGGCATTTTTCCAAAAAGGCCAGCCAAGATGCGGGTTTTTCTTAGCATCGCCGGCCCAGCTTAATATTCACCCTCGGGTTTCGGCAACAACAAACCCAGCAACAAAGCGCGGCATTCCCCATCAATCACGCCGTCCAAAATATGGGGCCGAAAACGCCGCTGAAACGCGACCACCGCGGCGGCGGCATCGGTGACATCATAACCAAAACGTTCCAGCGCCAGCAAAAAAGCCGCGTCGCTCCACAAAGGGTCGGTCATATTTTTGGTGGGACGGGGCAATGCCAAACGCCGCTTGGCCAAGGCGTCCCATGGGAATAATTCGCCGGGGTCTTGTTTGCGGGCGGGCGCAATATCGCTGTGCCCGACAATATTCCCCCGCGTAATGCCGTGCCGTTCCTTCATGTCATGCACCAAGCGCATGACAGACGCGATTTGCTCGTCCGGAAAGGGGCGATAGCCAAATTCATGGCCAGGATTCACAATTTCTATGCCGATGCTGGCGCTGTTGACATCGCTGATGCCGCGCCAATGCGACCGCCCTGCATGCCATGCGCGCTTATCTTCGCGCACCATGGCGGTGATCGCGCCGTCTTCATCGACCATATAATGGGCCGATACTTCGGCATTGGGGTCGACCATCCGCGCCAAGGCCGCCGCGCCGCTTTCCATGCCGGTATAATGCAGCACGATCATGCTGATCGGCAATTTGCGTTCATTAAAATTGGGGGACCAATGCTCGGCAAATTCACCCATGTCGCACGCCCCCCAATATTAAAATATCACGCCGTCAGGGGCGCAGAACGGCCCCGATCATCAGGCTGTTGGCGGCTTCGCGGGCCAGCATAACCTGCCCATCATGTTGGGCGGCGATGGCCTGAACCAAAACGGCGGTGATGGTGCGCGATGTGGTATCTGCCGCCCCTTCCCCGCCCAGCAAAATCGCCTCAATATCCTTGTCCAGCAAGATGCGGTCCGCCTGTGCATGCAGCACAATTTCCACCATGCCGTCGGCTTGCTGTTCATATCCAATCGCCAGCTCACCGCCGCGCACCAAAGCATCGGTCAATATCAGCGCCAAATTTAACAGCAATTTCGCGGCGGGCTTGGGCACCGTGTCGCTGGCCACCAACCAATGAATCTGGGTCGGACGGTCGCCGATAATGCCATTGATGGCGGACAAAATCTCGGCGGCGGGGACCATATCGCCAAAACCGCCCGCTGACCCAAAGGCCAAGCGGAAAAATTTAAGCTTGGACGCCGACGCCTTGGCGCTTTGTTCCAGCAATTCCACACAGCGTCCGCGCATGTCGGCATCTTGTTCATCGCCCAACAATTCCAATCCATTAGCAAAAGCGCCAACGGGGCTCAGCAGGTCATGACATAGGCGGGACGCCAAGACAGATGCAAATTCGACGCGATTGTCGCTCATGGAAATTGGGGCTCCCGCAGGTTCGCAAAAAGATGAAAAGAAAAGCGATGTCGTAAACTAAGCCATCGTTACGCCATGACCAAGGGGCAGAGCAAGCGCCCGACATGAATTAAAGCGCATAAAATCCGCCTTTCACCTTGAAATTTCAGCATATCGCTCCAAATGGAAAAATATGACGGGGGCCGAAGAAACCATTTCCATCACCTTGGACGCTGCGGCGGCTGGCCAGCGGCTGGACCGCGCGTTGACCGAGGCTTTGCCGCAATTCTCGCGCGAACGGGTGAAAAATTTCATCAAAGCAGGCCGTGTGACGGCCAAATCGGGGCGTATATTGTGGGATCCGGCCAGCAAAGCCGATGCGCCCGCCTATCTGACCCTGCGCGTTCCGGTGCCCGCTGCGGCCCATAATGAAGCGCAAGATTTGGGCTTGGTCATCGCCTATGAAGACGAACATTTGATCGTCATCGACAAACCAGCGGGCATGGTGGTTCACCCCGCCGCTGGCAATTTGGACGGCACGATGGTCAATGCCTTGCTGCACCATTGCGCGGGCCAATTGTCCGGCATTGGCGGCGTCGCCCGCCCCGGCATTGTCCACCGCATCGACAAAGACACCAGCGGCTTAATCGTCGCCGCCAAACATGACCGCGCGCACGAAGGGCTGGCCAAGCAATTTGCATTGCACAGCATTGATCGCCGCTATTTGGCGGTGGCCAGCGGTCGCCCCATGCCCGCCAACGGCAGCATCAACGCCGCGCTTGCTCGTTCGACCACCAACCGCAAGAAAATGGCGGTGGTCGAAGAAGGACGCGGCAAACATGCGATCACTCATTATACCACCATCGAACCCCTAAAGGGTGCGACGGTCATTCAATGCAAATTGGAAACAGGCCGCACCCATCAGGTGCGCGTGCATATGGCGCATATCGGCCACAGCCTGCTGGGCGACCCTTTTTATGGGCGCACGCGCAAGCCCATGTCGGATATTTTAAAGCGTTTAAATTTCGAACGACAGGCGCTGCATGCTGCCCATTTGGGTTTTGTTCATCCTGTTACCGGTATCCATATCGCGCTAGACAGTGAAACACCGCAGGACATGCGGGAACTGATAGCGGCACTACGCGTATAAATTTGGCTGAAAACGGACCCATTGGGGCGACATACCCACCGTCCGACAGGCCATGAAATATGATGATTTTATGACAGAGGGAAGACGAACTTCAATGGCAAATGTTAGCAATGTTCCGGCAACGGTTCCTGCATTGGGCGGTGAAGCCAGCCTGAACCGCTATCTGGCTGAAATCCGTAAATTCCCCCTGCTCACGCCCGAGCAGGAATATATGCTCGCCAAGCGTTTTCAGGAACATGGCGACAATGAAGCCGCCGCACAATTGGTCACGTCCCACCTGCGTTTGGTGGCCAAAATCGCCATGGGCTATCGCGGCTATGGCCTGCCGGTCAGCGAATTGATCAGCGAAGGCAATATCGGCCTGATGCAGGGCGTGAAGAAATTTGATCCAGAACGGGGCTTTCGACTCGCCACCTATGCCATGTGGTGGATTCGCGCCTCGATCCAAGAATTTATCCTGCGGTCGTGGAGCCTTGTGAAAATGGGCACCACCGCAGCCCAGAAAAAGCTGTTCTTCAACCTTCGCCGGATGAAAAATAATCTGGAAGCCTTTGAAGACGGCGACCTGACGCCCGAACATGTGGCCAAAATCGCTACGGATCTTGGCGTGACCGAAGATGAAGTGGTCAGCATGAACCGCCGCATGGCGATGGGCGGCGACACATCGCTGAACGTGCCGATGGGCGAAGATGGCGACAGCCAATGGCAGGATTTGCTGGGCGACGAAGGCCCGCTGCAAGACGAACGTGTGGCCGAGGCCGAAGAACGCGACATGCGCCACGCCTTGCTGAACGAAGCGCTGGACACATTGAACGAGCGTGAGCGTCATATTTTGACCGAACGCCGCCTGACGGACAATCCGATGACATTAGAGGACCTCAGCCAGGTTTATGATGTCAGCCGCGAACGCGTCCGCCAGATCGAGGTTCGCGCCTTTGAAAAATTGCAAAAAGCCATGCTGGACATCGCCAGCGATCGCCGCTTGATTGCCAATTAAGCGCGGCTGCTTCAATCCGGCATTGGCGGGTTGTGGCATCCCTTGACCAATCAAGCACCTGCCACGGCCCACGGACGCCCCCAATCACTGGGGCGTCACGCTGGCCCATACACGCCCCACAAGATGGTTTAATCATGGGATAAAATAGACTATCCCAAACCTTGCAAGCAGTTCATTTGCGGGGTTGGTTATGTTAGCATGGATACGCATTCCCAAGGGCATCGCCCTATTTGCCTTTTTCATGCCATGGCTGACCGTCAGTTGTTCCGGCCAACCTTTGGCCAAAGCCAGCGGCATTGGGCTGGCCTTTGGCAAATTGGATATCGCCAGCCAAATTGCCGGCCAAATGGAAAAATCGCCCCCCATTAATCCGCTGTTGATGGTCGCCATGCTGCTGATTATCGCGGGCTTGGTGGTGCTGTTTCGTAAGCCCGCCAAATCGGGCCTGTTGGTGGTTGGCACGTCAGTGCTGGCCTTGACGTTCACCGGATTGGGCATGACGCGATATAGCGTCGGCAATATGCGCACCGCCATCGACCCCGATCATATCGACCCCTTGGCCCGCGCAGGGTCGACCATGCTGCATGTGCAATATGAAATCGGCTTTTGGGCGTGCATTCTGGCGTTGCTGATATCGGCGGCCATGGCCTTTATGGTGGCGCGCCAAGAAGCGCAGTCAGACCTGACGGTGACGGACATGCCGGTGCCGCAACCGGCACCCGCACCCGCACCCGCACCCGCACCAAGCGACGACACCGCGCCCACACCGCCAGACAAGGGCTGATATCGGCCCGCCCCTTACACGCTCTTCATCCCCTCTTCTCATCTGGCTGGTCATGGCAAAATCCGCAAAATCCTCCGCTCGCCCACCAAAAGCCAAAAAGGCCCGCAGCCGCAAATCCGGCCATTGGGTCTGGCGTCCGCTTCGCTGGATATTTTATGCCTTTTTGCTGTCGATCTTGTGGGTCGCCGCGCTAAAATTCGTACCGCCGCCGATCACCGCCACCATGGTGATGGACCCCAATGGTTTCACCAAAGACTGGACCCGTCTGGGCAATATCGACCGCAATATGGTCCGTGCCGTCATCGCGGCTGAGGATGGCAAATTTTGTTCGCACAATGGCTTTGACGGCGATGCCATCACCACAGCGCTGCGCCGCAATTTGGACGGTGGAAAATTGCGGGGCGGCTCGACAATCAGCCAGCAAACCGCCAAAAATGTGTTTCTATGGCAAGGCAGCGGGTGGAGCCGCTACATCCGCAAATTGCCGGAATTTTACTTCACCTTCCTGATCGAAAAAATCTGGGGCAAGCGCCGGATTATGGAGGTTTATTTGAACGTCGCGGAAACCGGCCTTGGCACCTATGGCGTCGAAGCCGGTGCCCAGCGCTATTTCAACAAAAGCGCCGCCCAACTTTCCCCCGCCGAAGCCGCGCGTATCGCCGCCATTTTGCCGCTGCCCAAAAAACGGGAAGCCGTGTCGCCATCGGGCTTTACCCGCCGCTATGGCAACACCATCCGCGCCCGCATCGGCACGGTGGCACGCGGCGGATATGACGCCTGCGTTTATCGCTAATACTGTGACTGTCGGTCAATAAGGCCATCCGCCGCCATGCAATTGGCGGCAGAGCATGGGTCAAGCGGGTTTCCACGTCCGGCGATTTTCCGCCTGCTTCAACACCTCAAAAGCCGCTTGGCCCGCCGCAAAGCGTTTGGCGGCTTCGGCATCATTGGGCTTGACGTCGGGGTGGCATTCTTTGGCCAAATTGCGCCACGCCTTTTTCGCTGCCTCAATATCGGCATCAGCGTCCAGATCCAGCACCTCTAGGGCGCGCATTTCATCGGCGCTGCGGCTGCCATCGCCGGACCCACCCCAGCTATAATGCTGGGCCTTGGCATAGGCGCGCGTGCCCAATTCTTCCTCGGCCGCGCGGCGGGCGGCGTCTTCCTTGTCCAGACCCGCGAAATAATCCCAGCCCCGATTATATTCGGCGGCATGGCTTTCGCAGAAATACCAACGTTCTGGGCTGTTGGGGGATTTGGGTGCCGGACAATGACCAACCTCTGCGCAGCCATAGCGGTCGCACAGCTTTACCTGCTGGGCTTCACGCGAACTGCCATAGGAACGCCAACGGGGAAAACCCCAATCATCTTGTCTACGAGCACGGGTCATGACCGTCATGTAGCAAAGCTGGCCAAAAATGCTAGCGCGGGGGCGTGTAACCAAATGCTTTATGCGCCAAATCGACGACATCGGGGTCCAACGCCGGCGGGGTCATGGGCACCGCTTGTTCCAAACTTTCCACCACATGGGTCAAGGCCGCGATGCGCGCGGCTTTCTTATTATTGCCATCAATGACTTTCCATGGCGCGGCCTTGGTGTCATTTTTATCGAACATCGCCTGATAGGCCTTGAGATAGGCGTCGCGCTTGGACCGATTGCGATAATCCTCCGCCCCTGTTTTCCACCGCTTCCACGGGTCGTTCAGCCGATCTGCATAGCGGCGGTCTTGCTCATCCTGCGTCACATGCACGAATATTTTGACCAAATGCGCCCCATCGGCAATGAGCTGCGCTTCAAAGGCGTTAATTTCCGCATAGGCTTTGGTCCATTGGGCCTTGGTCGCAAAACCTTCCACCCGTTCCACCAAAACGCGGCCATACCAACTGCGATCAAAAATGGCGATTTCGCGCCGTGCGGGCAAGCGCGTCCAAAATCGCCACAAAAAATGATGCGCTTTTTCCAAGTCCGTGGGCGCAGAAATGGGCCAGACCTGAAAATAGCGGGGGTCCAAGGGTGATGTCATGCGGCTGATAATCCCGCCTTTTCCGGCGGCATCCCACCCTTCAAAGACAATCATGCTGCGTTGATTATGGGCGATATGGGCCGCTTGCACATGCTCTAAACGGTCCTGCAAGGCCGCAAGATCGGCTTCATAATCACCGGCATATTTTGCCCCGATCTCATAATCTTCGGCTGTCCATTTCATAGGGCCTCTCCCGTCATGCGATGCAGCTTGGACCTGTTCGGCCAGCCTATCAGCATGCGGCGGTCAACGAAATGCTTATTGCGCGCTGTTTCATGCGCGACGCTTATGGGGCGCTGCTCGCAGGCTGGGCGGCGATGGACACCAGCATCGCAGCCACTTTTTCTGGCGCTTCCATGGGGATGAAGTGGCTATGTTCCGGCCAAAATATATCGCGGCCATGGTTCAGATGCGCGGCGGCTTGCGGCCATGTTGGGCTGGCCGAAAAATCCATCTCGCCCGCGCGCTCCGCCACTTTGGCGCGGATGACGGTGACATCGGCCCTTATCTGGTCCGCGACATCATAAGGGCTGCTGCGCTGGGCATTTTGATAAATTGACGCCTCCAGCAACGGCGGACAGGCCAGCACCAGCCCGCCCCCATTCCCATCATCATCGGCGGGCAACAGGCCATATTGGCAATAATCCGCCAACACATCCGGCTGCCATGTCGCATAGGGTTTACGCTGGCTGAAATGCGCCTGCATTTGCTCGGCGCTGTCCCAGTGGTTGCGCCGCTTCGACACCGGATGATCGGCGGGGTCCGGCACGATATGATGGGCGCCCGTGTAAAATTCAGGGGCAAAAATCACCGGATCAATCAATAAGATATGGCGAAAGGCTTGGGGACGCTGGGCGGCCAATAAGGCCAGCACATATCCGCCCATGCTGTGCCCACATCCCACCAAGGGGGCACCGCCATTTTGCTGGGTCAGATGGTCCACCAGCGGCAATAAAGCGCGGCAACTGTCGGTCCAATCGGCCATGGTCGCGGGCTTGTGGCTGCGTCCATGGCCCAAATGATCGACCGCCACGACATGATAATCGTCGGGCAAATGGGCCACCACCTGATCCCACAAACGCGCGTGGAACCCCGTGGCGTGCAGCAGCAACAGCGTCGGCCCCTGCCCCGCTTGGCCCCATTCAAACCAGCAAATTTCACCCAATGGCGTGTTCAGCTGGTGCGAAATGGGGCCTTGCTTCATGGCGTCATCTTATCCCTTGGGACCGTCAACGATGCGGATGCTCAGTTCCTTCAACTGCTTATCCGACACGGCGGCTGGTGCCCCCATCATCAAATCTTCGGCCTTTTGGTTCATCGGGAACACCACCACTTCGCGGATGTTCGGCTCATCGGCCAGCAACATCACGATACGGTCCACACCCGGCGCCGAACCACCATGCGGCGGCGCGCCAAATTTGAAGGCGTTAATCATGCCGCTGAAGTTCGCGTCCACATCAGCTTGGCTATAACCAGCGATTTCAAACGCCTTATACATGATGTCCGGACGGTGGTTCCGGATCGCGCCCGACGACAATTCGACGCCGTTGCACACAATATCATATTGCCAAGCGAGAATGTTCAAGGGGTCCTTGGTTTCCAGCGCTTCCAATTCGCCCTGCGGCATGGAAAATGGGTTGTGGCTGAAATCAATCTTGCCAGTGTCTTCGTCGGCTTCGAACATGGGGAAGTCGACGATCCAGCACAGTTCAAACTTGTTGGCGTCGATCAGTTCCAACTGCTCACCCACGCGGGTGCGGGCCAGACCGGCCAGCTTGGTGGCGACAGCTTCCTTGGCGGCCGCAAAGAAAATCCCGTCATCAGGGCCAAGGCCCAGTTCATTGGCCAGTGCGTCCATCTTTTCCGGACCATGGTTTTTGGCAATGGGACCGCCCCATTCGCCGCCCTTGCGGGTGGCATAGCCAAGGCCCGCAAAGCCTTCGCCCTGTGCCCAAACATTCATATCGTCAAAGAATTTGCGGCTCTTCTCCGCCGTGTTTGGCGCGGGGATAGCGCGCACCACGTCGCCAGCGGCCACGATGTCGGCAAAGCGGCCAAAGCCCGAACCCACGAAGTGCGACGACACATCCGAAATGATGATCGGGTTGCGCAGGTCTGGCTTGTCATTGCCATATTTCAGCATGGATTCGCGGTACGGAATACGCTTGAACTGACCAGCCGGCGTCACCGATTTGCCGTTCGAAAATTCTTCAAACACACCAGCCAGCACAGGCTCAATGGCTTGGAACACATCTTCTTGTGTCACAAAGCTCATTTCGAAATCGAGCTGGTAAAATTCGCCGGGCGAACGATCGGCGCGGGCATCTTCGTCGCGGAAGCAAGGGGCGATTTGGAAATAACGGTCGAAACCGGCCACCATCAGCAATTGCTTAAACATTTGCGGAGCCTGCGGCAGCGCATAAAATTTGCCAGGGTGAACGCGGCTGGGCACCAGATAGTCACGCGCGCCTTCTGGCGACGAAGCGGTCAAAATCGGCGTTTGATATTCGGTGAAGCCTTGGGCCACCATCCGGTTCCGCAAGCTGGCGATCACATTCGAACGCAGCAAGATATTCTTGTGCAAACGTTCGCGGCGCAGATCGAGGAAGCGGTATTTCAGGCGAATATCTTCGGGATATTCTTGTTCGCCAGCCACAGGCAGCGGCAGTTCCGAAGCGGACGACTGAACCGTCACGGTGCGCGCGCGCACTTCAATTTCGCCGGTCGGCAAATTGGCGTTCACGGTTTCCGCCGAACGGGCGATGACATCGCCGTCCACGGTGACAACGCTTTCGCTGCGCAGGCCATCCAGCACAGCAAAGGCGGGATCGCTGCTGTCCGCAACGATTTGGGTCAGGCCATAATGGTCGCGAAGGTCCACAAACAACAGACCGCCATGGTCGCGCTTGCGGTGAATCCAACCGGAAACGCGAACAGTTTGACCAACATCTGCTGCGCGAAGCTGGCCGCAATTGTGGGTGCGATAGGCGTGCATGAGATCAACTTTCAATGTCAGGAAGGGCGCTAGAAAAGCGCACCATAATATGATCTCAGCCTAAGGCAGTCCTGACCCCCATTTGTCAAGGGCTGAGGCTGTTTCCTATGCGTTTTCAGCCGCGAAAATGACCGCCGCGCAACTATTTTCTTTGCCGCAGCATCGCGGCTGGCCGCCAGCCGCCGAAAAGCATGCACATCAAGCGCGCTTCGCATGGCCATGACAGCCTGCCACCGCCCGCCCCGCCCATCGGGTCCGAACGCGGCCAAGGTCCCCGCAGCATTTGTCACCGAAAACGGGGGTAAAAACGGAGGTATAATATTATTTATTTCCCGTTTTGTTGGTTGTTTCTGTATAGGCGCGACATGAAGATTCATCCGTTAATCGAATCCAGCGCGGCGCTGGCCGACTTTTGCGCCCTCATTTCCCACAGCGAATTTATCGCCGTGGATACCGAATTTATGCGCGAAAATACATTTTGGCCGGAACTGTGCCTGATCCAAATCGCGGATAAAGACCATGCCGCCGCCATCGACCCAATGGCCAAGGGCATGGACCTGTCGCCATTGCTGGACCTGTTGGTCAACAATGAAGACATTCTAAAGGTCTTCCACGCTGGCGGACAAGATGTTGAAATTATTTTCAATTTAACCGGAAAAACGCCGCACCCGATTTTCGACACACAGGTCGGTCAAATGGCTTTGGGTCAGGCCGAGCAAGTCGGCTATTCCAATTTGGTCGACGCATGGCTGGGCATCACCCTTGATAAGGGGGCCCGCTTCACCGACTGGTCGCGCCGCCCGCTCGACAAGCGACAGATTGATTATGCCATTGGCGATGTGACGCATTTGGCAAAGATTTTCCCGATGATGCTCGACAAATTGGTGAAAACCGGTCGCGGCCATTGGCTGGACGAGGAAATGGAGCGTCTAGCCGACCCTGACCATTATCGCGCCGACCCCGACCGCGCGTGGATCCGGATCAAATCGCCATCGCGCAAGCCCGATGCCTTGGGCCGCCTGAAAGCTTTGGCGGCTTGGCGCGAACAAGAAGCGCGCAACAAAAATCTGCCGCGTGGCCGCATCGTCAAGGATGAAACCTTGGCCGATTTGGCCGCCAATCCGCCAAAAAGCCAAGACGCGCTGGGCAATGTGCGCGGCCTGTCGGCCACTTGGAAGGGCAATGATATTGGCGGCCGGTTAATGGCCGCCATTGCCAGCGCCAAGCCCCTGCCCAAGGACGAAATGCCCGACCGCTCGCCGCGCGGCCCCGGCCTTGGCAAAGAAGGCGTATTGGTCGCCGACCTGTTGAAATTGCTGTTGAAAATCCGCTCACGCGAATTAAATGCCGCCGCCCGCCTGATCGCGCGCAGCGACGATCTTGAGGCCTTGGCCGCTGGTCGGGACGAGGATATCAGCCTGATGAAAGGCTGGCGTTTTGAAGTCTTTGGCCGCTCCGCCCTCGATTTGGTCGAAGGCCGCGTTGGCTTTGCGGTGCGCGACGGCAAATTGGTGATGAGCGAGATTGAAAGCCCCGCCGCCTAAGCGGTAACAGCAACGGCAACCAATATATGGGGCGGACCACCCGCCCCATAGCAAAATTATGGGTTGATCATTTTGGCGTGAAAAACAATGGGACCGGTGAATAGGGAGCGTCCCCAATGCACCGGCCCTATTTTACGGCGCCTATAAAGGCTGGACTTTCCATTTCATTCCAAGGGAATGGGCGACGGTTTTCAATCGGCGATCAACCGCTTCACCCGCCAGATCATGCCACCCTTGGGCCAGCCCCAACAGCACATATCCATCAGCAAGGCTGAGCTTAGACGCCAATAATGGTTCCTCCAGCCCGCCGGACAGACGCTGTCCCAAACGAATGGCCAGCCCCCAGCGTTTCGCCTGTGCCAGTTCCTCGTCCGTCACCAAATCGCCCATCGGCGGAAATTCCGCATCTGCCCCGCCAAAGCCCGCATGCAGCGCCCGCGCCAACATCACGCGCCCACGGCTGTCGATGCCGCGCCAATTGCCGTGCAAACCAATTTCAGCCCCGCGTTCCGACCGGAAATCGGGGTTGGCGGACCATGCCACATCGCTCAGCAAACAGGCGGCCAATCGTATCCGCGCATCGGCGGGATCATCTTTGGGGAATAAGGGTGCAATCCAATCCGCCAGCGTGCGGCCATGCATGGCAAATCGCGACAACCGCCGCCCTTCAAATTGCGCCGCCTCGATCAACGGGTCTTGCGCGCGGGTTTGCTCGTCCAGCGCCAGATATAATAATCCTTCGCGCAGGCCCGATGATGAAACCGTCATCTCCTGCGCGTCGGTGATATGCACCAAGGCGGATAATAAAGCGGCAGCATCGCCAATGGACGCCGCACGGTTGCTGGCCATGCCCGAAATCGCCAGCAATTGCTCAATCGACATGCGCTTGGTGGCCCGTAACAAACGGCCCAAGGCGCTGCGATGCAGATGGTGCTGGTCCAGCACGGCCAGCGGCTTTTTGGTCAATTCCAAGTCCAAGCGGGACAAGGCACGCCATGACCCACCGACCAAATAGAGATGCGCGCCCTTCAAATCGCCGGGCCAGCCTTCGGCCCGTAACATGCGGCGAACAGCCCGTTCGAAATGCGGCCCGCCCTTTTCCCGCATTTGCGGCAGGCGCAACACACCCAAGGGGAAGCTGGCACGGCGGCCCACGCGGCCCCCCTCAATCTCGGCCAGTTCCAAGCTGCCGCCGCCCAAATCGACCGCTATGCCGCGCGCATCGGGAATGGCCGCAATCACCCCATAGGCCGAGGCTTCGGCTTCTTCCTGCCCCGACAATAAGCGAATATCCAAGCCCGCATCGGCGGCGCGCTGCATAAATTCGGCGCCATTGCTGGCATCGCGCACCGCGGCGGTGGCGACACATTGCACATGATGGACGCCCATTTGCCGCGCCAGCAACGCATAGCGCCGCAGCGCCCGCAGGCCGCGTTCGGCGTCATCGGTCGCAATACGGCCATCCAAGGCCAGCCCCCGCCCCAGTCCGGCGGGGATTTTCTCGTTAAAAATCGTCGCGGGGGCGCGCGGCGGCCCTTCATAGACCACCAAACGCACCGAGTTTGATCCGATATCAATAACCGCAGATCGGTGAAGTGATTGTTTCAAATTCATAACTTTCTGGCGGCAACCCATCCCACGGCTCAGCTATCCCCAGCTCGTCTTTGCACAAAGGCCAAGGTCGGCACATCATGCCGTTTATGCAGCGCATTACCGCGCCCCGACAAAGACGCATTATTCATGAAATAATGATGCAAATTAAATGGCTTATCAGACGATACGACGCGATCATATCGGCCATCGGGCTGCAAAATCCAGCTTTGTTGATTGTCGATCAAATTGGCCAATAGCACCTGATCCAAAATCTGATCATGCACCGTCGGATTTTCGATCGGGATCATATATTCCACGCGGCGGTCAAAATTGCGCGGCATCCAATCGGCGCTGGAAATGAACAATTTGGTGTGGGAATGGGGCATCGCCGCGCCATTGGCAAAGGCCCAAATGCGGCTATGTTCCAAAAAGCGCCCGACCACGGATTTGACGCGGATATTGTCAGACAATCCATCGACACCAGGCCGCAAGCAACAAATGCCGCGCACCACCAATTCCACCTGCACACCCGCGCTGCTGGCTTCATATAATTTGTCGATAATCGCCGGATCGACCAAGCTGTTCATTTTGGCCCAAATGCCGGAAACCTGCCCCGCTTTGGCCGCCGCAATTTCGGCGTCAATCAAGTCGAACAAACTGCCGCGCATGTTCAGCGGCGACATTTTGATCATCTCCATCCGCTCTGGCTCAATATATCCGGTGATATAGTTGAACAATTGCGCAGCATCGCGGCCCGCGCGCGGATCAGCGGTAAAGAAGCTCAGGTCCGTATAAATACGGGCCGTGATCGGATGATAATTGCCGGTGCCAAAGTGGCAATAAGTGCGATAGCGCTGCCCCTCGCGGCGGACGACCATCGAAATTTTCGCATGGGTTTTCCATTCGATAAACCCATAGACCACCTGAACACCTGCCCGTTCCAACTGGTTGGCCCACAACAGATTTTGTTCTTCGTCAAAGCGGGCTTTTAATTCCACCACCGCTGTGACGGATTTTCCAGCCTCTGCCGCTTCGATCAACGCCCGAATGACCGGCGACTGATTGCCCGCGCGATACAGCGTTTGCTTAATCGCCACCACGTCCGGATCCGCCGCCGCTTGGCGCAGAAAGGAAATGACGACATCAAAGCTTTCATAGGGGTGGTGAACGACAATATCTTTGCTGCTGATCGCGGCAAAACAATCCCCGCCATGTTCACGAATACGCTCGGGAAATCGGGGCGTATAAGCCGGAAATTTCAAGTCCGGCCGGTCGACATCGACCAAGACAGACAGGTCGCTCAGGCCGATAAAACCATCCACCTTGGCGATGATGGCTTCATGGCCTTGAATGTCCTGATGCAGCAATTCTTCCAATTCTGGCGCCAGATCGGCCTCAACCTCCAGCAAAATCACGCGGCCACGGCGGCGGCGGCGCAGCGCGGTTTTGAACAAGCGGACCAAATCCTCCGCTTCTTCTTCCAATTCAATGTCGCTGTCACGAATGATGCGGAACACGCCATGCGAGCGAATTTCAAACCCTGGGAACAAGCGCCCCGCAAAGGCTTCAATAAAATGTTCCATCGAAACAAAGGCGGTCGTGGCCCCCGGCACTTTGATAAAGCGCGGCAAAGCGGGCGGCAACAGCACCAATTGGCGCACGGTTTCACCGCTGCTGATGCGTTTCAGGTCGAACACCACGCCCAGCCCGCCATTGGGAATGAAAGGAAATGGATGCGCAGGGTCCAAAACCTGCGGGGTCAAAATCGGGAAAATCTGTTCCTGAAAATATTGCAACATACTGGATTGCAGCGTCTTTTGCGCAGACGCACGATCATAAACCAATATATCCTTGTCGGCCAACAACGGCCGCAGCTTTTGCCATTCCGCTTGTTGTTCGTGCAACAAGCGGTTCACTTCGCTTTCAATTTCCGCCAATTGCTGGCTGGGGGAGCGTCCATCGGCGGAACGGGTTTCAATGCCTTCCAATTGCTGGGCCTTCAGCCCCGCAACGCGGACCATGAAAAATTCGTCCAAATTGCTGCCGCTGATCGACAAAAAGCGCAGCCGTTCCAACAAAGGGTGTGCTTCGTTGCGCGCTTCTTCCATCACGCGGCGGTTAAAGGCCAGCCAGCTCAATTCGCGGTTAAAGAAACGCTCCGGCCCCATGTCCGGTATATATTGGCTTTCCAAATCCAAATTGGGTTTGGGGGTTAAGGGATTATCACTTATCGGCATAAAGCGGCTTCCTGTCGCTCCAAAAGATCGGGAACGATTAACCCCTGTGACACTAATGTTTCACGCGTAAGACGAATACCCAATCGGCGGCTTTGTTCCAAGCTTGCCGCGTCCAACGCCTGAACAATTTTATGGATCATCTCATAGGTCCGCTCCATGCGCGGGACGATATAAGATGGTATATCCGGCGACAGGATCATACCACGCTGGGCAAATAAAGCCTCGATCAAATCACGGGCCAGCATTTCATCCGGCTCCCCAATCCGCAGCACCGGCACCGCGTTCAGCCGCGATTCCAAATCTGGCAAGCGCACCCCCCATTGGGACGGCGGCGTGGTGGCGATAATCAGCAGCGGAGCTTTGCTGGATTGGGCATGGTTCCACGCGTGGAATAAATCTTCTTCGGACACGCTATGTGGGCCATCAATCACCCGCCCGCCGGTTTCGCACGCAAACATGCGGCCCATATTGGTTCGGCCCGACCCTGCAGGCCCGACCAATATCGCTGCGGGCACGGGCCAAGTGGCGACATGATGCAAATAGCGCACCGCATCTTCATTGCTGGGCCCAACGATGAACGGCCCATCATTTTGGCCACCCGCGCTCCAATCCAGTGGCAGCGCAATTTGGCCAGCCATGGATGACGTCATCGGCGGCTGATCCGCAGCTGTCCGCCGCCTTCCTGCACCGTAAATCCGCGCGCCACCAAGGCGGCTTTCAGTCCCGCCATATCGCCGCGATAGCTGACCCGCATCACCGATGTCCCGCCCAGCGCCAAGCTGCTGGTGGTCGCCGATTGCACGCCCGCGGCGCCCGCCACCGCGCGCTCGGTTGCCGTCACCGAATCCACATCGGGCGACACATATTGCACATTGAAGCTTTGCACCGGCGCGCTGGTGGTGGGCGGCGGTGTGCCCGCCGTATCGGTGGAAATCACGCTATCTTCGGCGCTGTCCGGCACATCGGGCAATTCCGCCACCTCAACCGGCTTTTCCAGCACCAAATAGGCATCGGTGCGAAGCTGGCCTGCGGCCAACGCCTTGGTGAAAATGCCGTCAATCCGCGCGGCAGCCTTTTCCATCATCTCTGGCAAGGCGGCGGGGCTGCTGCCTGTCATGACAAAGCTTTCCAGCAAGCGATTATCTGGGCCAAAGCGCGCCGCAAAATATCCCTTAATCGGTCCGCCGGGATAGCTATATTCCACCCGCGCCATCGGCATCAGCACATCCGCCGCGCCATATTGGTCCAAAATCACCCGCCACCATGTGCGGCTGCGGCGGCCCGTCTGCCCCGCATTCAACAACAAAGTATCGCTGCCCGTGCCAGCGGTGCGGACATAATCAATCGCGCTTTGGCCGGTATGATATTCGGCCCATGCTTTTTGCCACGGGCTGCGCTGTTCAAACACTTGCTGCATGCCGTCGATGGAATAAACGGGGATCACCAGCATCGGCGGGGACCGCAGCATCCGGCCGCTGACACCCAAAATCTGGCCCGCACGCACACGGTCAAACTGTACCGCCAGCTTGGCCACATAGCGGCGCGCCCCAATTTGTTCCTGTTCCACCACAATGGCGGTGACGATGCCGTCCAACACCGAATCGGACAATTTGGGCGCGGCGGTGCCGTTCAAACGCTGGTAAAGCTGCTCCCACCCCTTGCGCTGCGCCTCTCTCCAGCCATTGGAGCGCGCATCATCGGGGTTTTTGCCCGTCACATTGATGCTGATTCCGCCCGCCATAAAATCGGCGCTGCTGTTAATCGGCGTGATTCCACGATTGCCCCGTGCAATTTGTCCATCGACCGCATGGGCCAAAAACAAAGCCCCAGCCACCGCACAAAGCGCGCTTATCCGCCATTTTTGCTGTCGCAACAAGCGGCGAATCGGCGGCTGAATCAAGCCATGGCGCGGGGACAAAGATGCAGGTAAAATCATAACGTCCCTATCCTGTGCCCAAAAGCGTGGCCGTGGACAAGGAAATCGTGGCATTTTTCGATCAGAGGGGTTAGGCGCGCCTGCATGGAACCAAAGCAAGATCAGCCCGCCTCTTATACTTATGCCCAAGCCGGTGTTTCGATTGACGCCGGAAATGCGCTGGTTCGCGCCATCGCGCCCCTCGCCCGCTCGACGCGGCGCGCGGGTGCGAACGCCGACCTTGGCGGATTTGGGGGCTTTTTCGATCTGAAAGCCGCTGGCTTTAACGATCCTTTGTTGGTGGCCGCCAATGATGGCGTCGGCACCAAGCTGAAACTGGCCATTGATTCGGGCCAGCATGACGGCGTCGGCATCGACTTGGTCGCCATGTGCGTGAACGACCTGATCGTTCAGGGTGCCGAACCCCTGTTCTTCCTTGATTATTACGCCACCGGAAAATTGGACATCGACGTTGCGACTGCTGTGGTGGCTGGCATTGCCGAAGGCTGCAAGCAAGCAGGTTGCGCCCTGATCGGCGGCGAAACCGCTGAAATGCCCGGCATGTATAGCGATGATGATTATGATTTGGCCGGTTTTTGCGTCGGCGCGGTGGAACGTGATGGCGTCTTGACCGCCGACAAATTGGCCGATGGCGATGTGATTTTGGGTCTGGCCTCGTCGGGCGTCCATTCCAACGGCTTCTCGCTGGTGCGCCGTTTGGCAGCGGACAAGGGCTGGAAACTCAACCGCCCCGCGATCTTCGATCAGCAAGTCATTTTGATCGACGCGCTGATGGCCCCGACCCGCATTTATGTAAAAAGCCTGTTGCCACTGGTCAAAAGTGGCAAAATCCACGCCCTCGCCCATATCACCGGCGGCGGTTTGCTGGAAAATATTCCGCGCATTTTGCCGGACAATCTGCATGCCTATGTCAATGCCGATGCATGGGAACAGCCCCGCTTGATGGCGTTCCTGCAGGCGCAGGGCAATATTGAACCCGAAGAAATGGCCCGCACCTTCAACTGCGGCGTTGGCATGGCCGTGGTGGTTGCCGAGGCCGATGTGGCGGATGTCACCGCTGCCCTCGAAGCGGCTGGCGAAACGGTGCACCGCATCGGCCATATCGCCGCTGGCCCCAAGGGCTGCACGGTTTCGGGCAGCACCGAAACATGGAGCGCCCGCAGCGATTGGACCGCCACCCACAATGGCTAATCAGCCAGCGGAGGGACAAGGTCGCGCCAAAGTCGCCGTGTTGATATCGGGCAGCGGCACCAATATGGCGGCGTTACTCTACGCCGCCAAAGCCGCCGATTGCCCTTATGATATTGTGTTTGTCGGTTCGAACAAAGTGGACGCAGGCGGCCTGAAACTGGCCGCCGCCGAAGGTGTGCCGACATGGGCGCACAGCCACAAAGGCCTCAGCCGCGACGAATTTGACGCCTTGGTCGACGCGCAATTGCGGACATCGGGCGCCGAATATGTCGCGCTGGCGGGCTATATGCGTATCTTGTCCGAAGGCTTTGTGCGCGGCTGGGAAGGCCGGATGCTGAATATCCACCCCAGCCTGCTGCCCAAATATAAGGGGCTGGACACCCACCAACGCGCCATTGACGCGGGCGACAGCCATGGTGGTTGTTCCATCCATGTCGTGACGGCGGAATTGGACGATGGCCCCGTTCTGGCCCAAACGCCGGTTGCCATTCTGCCGGACGACAATAGCGCCAGCCTAGCGGGCCGCGTGTTGTTCGCCGAACATCAGCTATATCCCGCCACTTTATCAAAATTCATCCGCGACCAGCGCGGCTAACGCCGCAAATTGAACGGATAAGAAAAAGGCCGCCGGATTGCTCCGACGGCCCTTTTTGTTGGTCTTTCGTTGCCGAAAGATTAGCCAACAATTTCTTCTGGCTTGAAGAAATAGGCGATTTCAATCGCGGCATTTTCTTCGCTGTCGCTGCCATGAACCGAGTTCGCTTCGATGCTTTCTGCAAATTCCTTGCGGATCGTGCCTTCAGCGGCGTCGGCTGGGTTGGTTGCGCCCATGATGTCGCGGTTGGCCTTCACGGCGTCTTCGCCTTCCAATACCTGCACAACAACAGGGCCGGAAATCATGAAGGATACCAGATCGCCAAAGAAAGGACGTTCTGCGTGAACAGCGTAAAAGCCTTCGGCTTGTTCGCGGGTCATTTGGATACGCTTCGAAGCAACAACGCGCAGACCAGCGCCTTCCAGCTTGGCAGTGACCGCGCCGGTCAGGTTGCGACGCACGGCGTCAGGCTTGATGATCGAGAAAGTGCGGGTTGCCGCCATGGAAAGTCTCCAGAGAAATAGGATTGCGTTGGGCGCGCCTCTAACGGGGCTTGGGCTGTTCCGCAAGAAAAGACGCGCAGGGCCACTCGCTGCCTATCAGATTTCCCGCCATCATGCGGCCATCCGGCTATTTTTGGGTATAGGTAAAGGACCCGCTGGTCTTGCCCCCCTCCTCCATCGCCGTGACCATCACATTGGGGATCGGCCCCTTCTCATTTTCGGCAATAATCATCTGCGTGCCGCCCTGATTGACTTTGGTGCTGATCGTCATGCCATGCGATTGCATCTGGTCTTCCAAATGCGCGATCACCTTGGTCAGCGGGGCTGCCACTTCAAATTGCGCCACGACATGCTGTCCTTCGTCGCCGCGCGTATTCATGCCGCCCGTAATCGTCGATCCGGGGTAAAGGGTAAATCCTTTGGGCATTTGCGCGGCATCTGCGCCCGCGCCAAACACTATATCCCCATCCTTGCCTTGGATCCGCAGCGTGCCGCCCGACCCATCATCTTTTTTGGTGACCTGATATTGGGTTTTCTCGCCCGTTTCGCTGTCGGTGACGGTGCCACTGGCAACCTCTGTTTCCGAAGAGGAGCCGCAGGCGCTCAGTGAAAAAATGGTCGCCGCAGCCCATGGCAAAATTGTCGCATTGATCCGCATATCATCCCCCATGGCCAGTCATGGCATGGGCGCAGGAAAAGGAACCCAGCCCTAGCCGAGACTAGCCAGCTTCCGACCAGCGACCTTGGTCGTCTTGTTGCCAGAAATGCCGCTCCACCCCGTCAACGCTTTTTAATATTCTCCACGTCTCGCGGGCTTCTTGGATACGGCTGTCATCAAACAACAGGAATATGCGCTGAAAATCAAGTGCGCCTTGGTGCCACACCCCATCGGCCAAAGCGATGTTGCGCGCGCCATTGGGGGCGCTGTCCAAAAATTCCCCTGATATCAATATGGGTTCATGGACCGCATGGTCGCTGCCCACCGGACCATGTGGTAAAAAGCTGGTGGGCTGGTGCGACCATAGGCCCGCGTCAATCTCTTGCCGCTGCATGGCGGACGCCGCCACGATCAACAATCGTTCCCCTTGATCCAGCAATTTCGCCGCCACAGCGGCCAGCAATTTTTGCACCGGATCACGGCCGACGCGGTAAAAATCAACGCGCCCCATGGTCGCCTTTCTTGTTCAGCCTTGCTTGGCCTGCCTAGCTTGACCCGCCTTGCTTGGCCTGCCTTGCTTGGCCTGCCTGACTTGCTCCGCCTTGGCGGCCTTGCCTGTCCGCAAGGCCGCCGATGCCAGATCAGCCTTCGTGGTTCGCCGCAATATAACGGTCCAGCAAACGCACGCCATATCCGGTCGCACCCTTGGCATAGGTGCGGCCATCCTTGTCAATCCACGCCATGCCCGCAATATCCAGATGCGCCCATGCCACACCGTCTTGAATATAACGCTTCAAAAATTGCGCTGCGGTGATCGAACCGGCTTCGCGCGGACCAATATTCTTCATATCGGCGATCGTGCTGTCGATCAGCTTGTCATAGGCTGGCGACAAGGGGAAACGCCACAGCTTGTCGCCGCTCTTGTCCCCAGCAGCCAGCAAATCGGCGGCCAACTTGTCATCATTGGCGAACATGCCGCCAAATTCATGACCCAGCGAAATCACCATCGCGCCGGTCAGCGTCGCCAAATCGACGATGGCCTTGGGCTTGTGGGTTTCTTGCACCCATGTCAGCACATCGCACAGTACCAAGCGCCCTTCGGCATCGGTGTTCAGCACTTCGACCGTCTGACCCGACATGGTGGTCACAATGTCACCGGGGCGCTGGGCATTGCCGTCGGGCATATTTTCGACCAAGCCGACCACGCCGATGACATTGGCCTTGGCTTTGCGGCCCGCCAGCGCCTTCATCGCGCCGACCACGGCGCCAGCGCCGCCCATGTCCCATTTCATCATGTCCATGCCAGGGCCAGGTTTCAGGCTGATACCGCCGGTATCAAAGGTCACGCCCTTGCCAACAAAGGCCACTGGCGCTTCGCCCGCTTGGCCGCCATTCCATTGCAGCGCCAACAAGCGCGGCTTGCGCGCCGACCCTTGCGCCACGCCCAACAAAGCGCCCATGCCCAGCTTGGCCATTTCGGCTTCGTCCAGCACGGTGATGGTCACGCCCAGCGATTCCTGATGACGGCACTGATCGACAAAGCTTTCCGGATATAAAATATTCGGCGGCTCTGCGACCAAGCGCTGGGTCAGGGCCACACCCTCCGCAATGGCTTCGGCTTCGGCCCATGCACCCGCCACATCGCCCGCCGCAGACGCAATCACAATCTGGGTCAGGCTGGGCTTTTGCTTGTCGGTCAAACGGGTGCGATAATCGTCCAAACGCCAGTTGCGCAGCTTTGCCCCGATGGCAAAGGATATAATATCAGCGGACGAAATCGCGCCAGCATCCGAAAAATCCACGTCCACGCGGGTCGCACCGCTGGTTTGGAAACGCGCGGTGACAGCCGCGCCCGCCCGTTCAAAATCATGCTCGCTGCCATCACCCAGCCCCAGCAACAGCAGCCGCTGGGCCTTGCCACCATGCAAGACGGTGGTTTCAACGATGGCACCCGCAGCCGCTTCAAAACGCGCTTGCTGCGCGGTCGCGGCCAGCAATGGGGCCTGCGCCGCACCGGCAACGCCGATGCCAGCCTTGCGAACAGGATAGACGACCACATCGGCGGACCCGTCGATTTGGGCGACAAATTGGATGTCCATATCACTACTTTCTTATGCGAAGATTGATTGCAACGTGCTGGACAGATAGGGGTTTCGGCATTGAGTTGCAAAACAAAGCAATCGATCATGATGATCGGAAAGCATTTATGACGAACGGGCACAAATTTCCTATGGGTAACAGCTTGAACCGCAAGCCTGTCATCAACGGCAGTTTTTGGTGGTTCAGCGCCAGCATCTTGGCGCTGTCGGCCACGTCCGCCGCTGCCCAAAATTCTGTCCCGCCCGCCCCGCCATCCACGGGTGATTCGCCCGTTACGCCCGCATCCCCCCGCCCCGATCTGGACCCGATTGCCCAGCCCGTCACCTTTTCCCCGCCCATTATCGGCGATGCACCAACCCCCAATGCGGCGGACAATGCGGCCCCAGACGGCGACGAACAAATTGGCTTTGCCGCCGACAATCTGTTTTACGACACCGACAGCGAAATCGTCACCGCCGAAGGCCAAGTGGAAATGAACCGCGAGGCGATTCGCATGCGCGCCGACCGCGTGACATGGAATCGCAAAACCGGTCAGGTCATCGCCGAAGGCAATGTCGCCCTGCGCAATCCCGAAGGGGATATGGCCTATGGCGAACGATTTGAACTGACCGACACGCTGCGCGAGGGCGTGGTCGACAATATGCTGGTGGTGCTGGAAAATGGCGCCCGCATGGCCGCCAACAAGGGTCGCCGCTTTGACAATGGCAATATGGAATTGGAAAATGCGGCCTACAGCCCTTGTTCCGTAACCAACCCCGGCGGATGCCCCAAAAACCCCAGTTGGCAAATTCGCGCCGTCCGTGTGACTTATGATAAACAAACCAACAAGGTGCGCTATCATGGTGCGCGGCTGGAATTATTCGGCCTGCCGCTCATCCCGCTGCCCGGACTCAGCCATTTGGGCAACAATGATGCGGGCAGCGGCATTTTGGTTCCCGAAATTCGCATCGACCGCACCAATGGTTTGGAAATCGCGGTCCCTTATTATCTGCGCTTGGCATCCGACCGCGATGTCACGCTAACGCCGCATATCTATTCCAACGCCGCGCCCATGCTGGCCGCCGAAGGGCGCGCCTTAACCGACATTGGTTCCTTTCGCATCCAAGGCTATGGCACCTATGGCTCGCTGGTTCCGCTAAACGAAGACCCCACGACCGCGACGTCCAAAGAGCGGTTTCGTGGCTATTTGGAAAGCGCTGGCCGTTTTCAATTCAGCCCGCGTTGGAGCATGTCCTATTCTGGCCGCATCGCCACCGACCGCACCTTCATGCGCCGCTATGACATCAGCCGCGACGACCGGATGCGGTCGACCTTTAATTTGGAACGTCTGGGCAATAACAGCTATTTGTCGATATCCGGATGGGCGACCCAGACCCTGCGCCGCAACGACAGCCAAGGCCAACAACCCATTGCCTTGCCGCTGATCGATTATCGCCACCGCTTGGCAACCCCCGTTCTGGGCGGACAGGTGGAATTGCAATTAAACAGCCTGTCGCTGGTCCGCACCAGTGGCCAAGACACCCAGCGCGCCTTTGCGGGCGCACGGTGGGATTGGCGCGGCTTGTCCGGCATGGGACAGGAAATCACCCTGACCGCGCTGGCCCGCGGCGATGTGTATCATACCAATCAAAATGAAATGACCCCGAATCAAAATGAAATGACCCCGATCATCCCCTATCGCGGTAAGGATGGATTTCAGGGACGCGCCAGTGCTGCCGTGGCGGCCGATGTTCGCTGGCCCTTTATTGGTCAAATATTCGGCGGCACCCAAACGCTGACCCCGCGCATTCAAATTGTTGCCACCCCCGATATTAAAAATGTCGACATCCCCAACGAAGACGCCCGCGCCTTTGACCTAGAGGATAATAATCTGTTCGCGATCAACCGGTTCAACGGTTATGACCGGATCGAGGATGGCACCCGCATTACCTATGGCGTTGAATGGAATTTCACGCGCCCCGGCTTTTCCATCGCTTCCACGGTTGGACAAAGCTATCGCCTGACCAACAAAGAAAGCCTGTTCCCCGAAGGGACGGGCCTGACCGACCGCACATCCGACATTGTTGGCCGCACCACGGTCGCTTACCGCGACTTTTTGCGCCTGACCCACCGTTTCCGGTTGGACAAAGACAATTTGGCCGTGCGCCGCAACGAATTGGATGCCACCGTCGGCAGTCGCGACACTTATGCCACCATCGGCTATGCCCGCCTCAACCGCGATATCACTTTGCTGGGTGAAGATTTGCAAAATCGCGAAGAATTGCGGGCGGGTGGCCGCGTGGCCTTTGCGAATAACTGGTCGATATTCGGATCGACGATCATCGATTTAACCAGCACCCGCGAAGACCCCAGCAGCCCGTTCGACGGATTTGAACCGATTCGCCATCGCTTGGGTCTGGCCTATGATGACGATTGTTTGTCCATCGCCGTCACATGGCGGCGTGACTATATTAATTCGGGCGATGCCAAGCGCGGCAATGGCTTTGCTTTCCGCGTCGCGCTGAAAAATTTGGGCTTCTAACGCCGCTGGGGTATAGTGCTATTGGGCGTGGTGACAGGCTTGCCCCGTCTTTGCTCAGCCTTTGCTCAGCCTATGTTCAGCCAAAATGCGCCAATTGACGCAATATACCGCCCCGCATTTCCCATATGCAGCGGTTTGCGCTGGACCATTGGGCCAATCCGCTGATACGAAGCAAACCGGATTTTCACGAATAGGGTAGTGATGAACAAATTTTCGACCATGATCAGCCTGCTCGCTGTCGCGATCGCCGTACCGGCCATCGCCCAGACGGTCAGCGATAACGATATGCCGTCGAGCGGGCTGGCTATTCCCAAGGATGGGAAAGTGTTCGGCGCTGCCAACCCAAATGTCTATCGCCCGTCCGCGACAGTGAATGGCGAAATCATCACGGCCACCGATATTGAACATCGTATGGCGCTGATCCGCATCGCCAACAGCGACATGGAATTGCCCGCCGAGGAAGTGCAGCGCCTGCGTCAACAGGTGTTCAGCAATTTGATCGACGAAAAATTGCAAATCCAAGAAGCCCGTGCTTCCGACATCAATATTGACGAAAATCTGGTCAACGAACAATTTGCCCGTCTGGCGACCCGTTTTCGCATGGCACCGGACAAATTCAGCGAATATTTGCAATCGCGCGGCTCCTCTGCGGCGTCGGTGAAACAGCAAATTCGCGGCGAAGTGGCGTGGGACCGTTTATTGTCCCGCAACATTCAATCGACCACCAATGTGTCGACCGAAGAAGTGACATCCGAAGCCAATCGGATGAATGACGCCAAGGGTCAGAATGAATTTCACTTGGGTGAAATCTATTTGGCGGCCACCCCTGAAAACGCGCAGACCGTTTTGCAAACCGCCCGCCAAATCATGGAATCCCTGCAAAAAGGTGGCAGCTTCGCCGCTTATGCCCGCCAATATTCCCAAGCTTCGACGGCGGTTGTCGGCGGCGATCTGGGCTGGGTGAAATCCGGCCAACTGCCCGCCAGCATGGCCGACGCCGCCAACCAAATGCAGCCGGGCCAATTGGTCGGCCCCGTCGAGGTTCCGGGCGGCATTTCGATCATGTTGATGATTGATCGCCGTCAAGTGCTGACCGCCGACCTTCGCGATGCGGTCCTCAGCCTGAAACAAATTTCGTTGGAATTCCCTGCCGGAACCACGGAATCCCGCGCCACCGCTTTGGCATCGCAATTTGCCGAATCCACCCGCGCCATCGCCGGCTGCGGCGCGGCTGATGATGTTGCCGCCAAATTGGGCGCAAACATTGTATCGCGCGACAATATCGCCATGCGCGCCTTGCCGCCGCCGTTGCAGGCCACTTTGCAAGAATTGCAAATCGGCCAGACGACCCAGCCCTTTGGTTCGGTGAGCGAAGGCATCAGCGTCTTAGTGTTGTGTGGCCGCGATTTGCCCAATTCGGCGACTGCGCCCGACCTTCAGGAAATTGAAAACCGCTTGTTGGAAGGCAAAGTGAACAAGCGCGCGCAACGCTATTTGCGCGACCTTCGCCGCGATGCCGTGATTGAATATAGCGAATGACGAATTGCCAGAAACGACGCCCGATTGCGGTTTCCTTGGGGGACCCTGCGGGCGTCGGACCAGAGGTTATCGCCCGCGCGTGGGAAGAACGCGCGGCGCACGACGTGCCATTATTTGTCGCCATTGGCGACGCCGCCGCCATTGAACAAATATGGGACGGCCCCACCGCCCGCATTACGGACATGGACGCCGCCTGCGCGGCCTTTCAATCCGCTCTGCCGGTTTGGCATTTGGGGGACGCTGGTATTGTAACGCCGGGCGAACCATCCCCTGCGGGTGCGGGCAGTGCTTTGTTGGCGCTGGAAACCGCCATTGGCCTGACCCGCAGTGGTGCCAGTTCGGCCTTGGTGACTGGCCCTGTGTCCAAACATGCCCTGCAAGGCATTGGTTACACCCACCCCGGCCAGACCGAATTTATCGCGGAGCGTTGCGGCGTATCCGCCCATAATGCCGTGATGATGCTGGCTGGTCCCAGCTTGCGCGTCGTGCCGCTGACCATTCATATTCCGTTATCCGAAGTGCCGGAACGGCTGACGAGCGAGTTGATCGTCGCCCGCGCCCGTGTGGTGGCGCGCGGCTTGATCCGCGATTTCAATATCGAAAACCCACGGCTGGCGATTGCCGGCCTCAACCCCCATGCGGGCGAAAGCGGCCGGTTGGGCGATGAAGAAACGCGTATCATTGCCCCCGCCATCGACCAATTGCGCAGCGAAGGTTTGACCATCGACGGCCCCTTGGCGGCGGATGCCATGTTCTCCCCCGCTATTCGCACCCAATATGACGCCTTGCTGTGCGCTTATCATGACCAAGCCTTGGCCCCGTTCAAGGCGCTGCATTTCCATGACGGTGTCAATTTGACGCTGGGCCTGCCGATCATCCGCACATCGCCCGACCATGGCACCGCCTTTAACATCGCGGGCCAAGGCGTTGCGGACCCGCTTCCAACCATTTCGGCCCTTCGCATGGCCGCGCAACTGGCCGACGCCCGTGAACAATGCCTTGCCAATGCGCGCTAGCCGCGCCGCCCCGCCGATCCCCTTATTCCCTTTCATATAAAGTTTCTTTTGTGCCCACCCAGCCCCTTCACCCCCTGCCCCCGCTGCGCGAAACCGTCAAAGCCCATGGCCTGTCCGCCAGCAAAGCTTTGGGGCAAAATTTCCTGTTCGACGAACAATTGCTGGACCGCATCGCCGCAATCCCCGGCCCTTTGGACGATGAACTGGTGTTCGAGGTTGGCCCCGGTCCCGGTGGCCTGACCCGCGCCTGTTTGCGGGCGGGGGCACAGGTGATCGCGGTGGAACGCGACGACCGCGCTATGCCGCTGCTGGCTGAATTGTCCGACGCATTTCCCGATAAATTACAGGTCATTGCCGATGACGCGCTGAACATCGACGTCAACGCCATCACCGGCGGACGGCCTTATCATATCATCGCCAACCTGCCCTATAATGTCGGGACTTTGCTGTTCACCCGCTGGCTGGAACCCGCCGCATGGCCGCCGCAGTGGAAATCGCTGACGCTGATGTTCCAACAAGAAGTGGCCCAGCGGATCGTCGCCCCTGTTGGCACAGATGCTTATGGCCGTTTGGCGGTGCTGGCCCAGTGGCGCTGCCACGCCAAAATTGCGATGAAGGTCCACCGTTCGGCCTTTACCCCGCCGCCCAAGGTGATGTCGGCCATTGTCCATCTGACCCCCGCCGAGCAGCCAGAGGGGGTGAACCCACGCATTCTGTCGCGCCTGACCGAAAAAGGCTTTGGCCAACGCCGCAAAATGCTGCGGCAAAGCCTGAAGGGCATGGATGGGGCGATTGAAGCTTGCGAGGCGTTGGGTATCGAACCAACCCGCCGCGCCGAAACCGTCAGCGTGGCTGAATGGGTGGCCCTAGCCCGCGCGCTCAGCCCATCCGCATAAACAGCGGCCTATCCGCATAGGCATGGCGGCGACCCCATATGGGTGGACATGACGATGGGCCAAGCCGATATGGGCGCACGACCGCCCATATCGGCTTACCAGATCGGCTTAATTGCGGCTGATCGGCGGAATGGGCGCGGTGACAGCAGATGCCGCAGGCGTGCCTTCGGCGGTGGCCATCTGGCGATTGGCACCAGCGGCAATCGCCCGTTCCAGCCCCGCCACTTCGGCGCAAGGCGATGCGCATAAGCGTTGAACATCGGCCAAACGCTCCCGCGCGCGTTCCATCGCGCCCTTGTCGGCCAGCGCCGCCCCTTGCCCCGCCAAAGCGGCGACATCATTGGGTTCCAACGACAAGGCCTCGCGGTACAGGCCAATGGCCTTGCCCGGCAGGCCCTGCGCACGGGCAATTTGGGCCAGCGCAATCAACGCCGAGCGGTTACGCGGGTCCGCCACCAAAGCGGCCTCATAATAATCAATGGCCATATTCAGATTGGCCGCATTTTGGGCTTGCTGCCCTTGTTTCATCAGGGTCAGGCTATGCGGCAAAATGTCGGAATCAGCACGGGCGGTGGATACCGTCGGCAGGCTTGCCAATATCAGACCGGCACCCAAAGCTAGAAAGCTGACACGCATCACATTCTCCCGTCGGTTCATCCATCAATGACCTATCATGGGGCGCACAAGCGCGCGATGAAAAATCCGTCACAATCATCATGTTTCGGCGTCAACAAATAGCCATCGCCCGCTTTGCGGCCAACGCCTGCTGGCAGAAAATCTTCGTCCGCCGTCCATTGGGGATGACGTGCTAAGAATTTGGCCACCTGTTCCCGCCCCTCACAAGCCATGACAGAACAGACTGCGTAAATCATTTTTCCGCCCTTCGCCAGCGTCAGCGCGCCAATATCCAGCAGACGGGCCTGATCCGCCAAATGGCGGTCCAAACGCGGCTTGGACGAACGCCAGCGCAGTTCTGGGCTGCGCCGCCATGTGCCGCTGCCCGAACAAGGGGCATCCACGAACACGCGGTCGGTGGTGCCGACCCATTCGTCCAGCATCGCCAATTCTTTATTGGGGTTCAGCAGGCGAATATCAATCGACGTCGCCCCCGCCCGTTCGGCGCGGGGCGGCAATTGTTGCAAACGCGCACGGTGCGTGTCGGTCGCCAAAATCTGGATGTCATTCTTCGCCGCCGCTGCGATGGCCAAGGTCTTGCCGCCGCCGCCAGCGCATAAATCCAGCACCCGCATTCCCGCGCTGGCATCCAAGGCGCCCGCGCCATATTGGCTGGCGGCATCCTGCACTTCAAACGCGCCCTCGCCATGGGCCGGATGCTGCACCGCCGCGCTTTCGGCGGGCAAACGCCATGCGTTGGGCAGCGCGGCAATGGCTTGGCCATCGGGGAAAATATCGGCCAAATTCGGCGCATCGGGCTTTAGCATGTTGCGGCGTAAATCAACGGGTGCGCGCACCAGCATCGCGTCATGTTCGGCCTTGCGGATCAACGGGTCGAACAAAGCAATCACCGCAGGGGTGGCCACGCCGCCTTCGGCGCGCGGTTCGTCGGCGCTGATCGGCGCGGGGCCATAATGGCTGCCGTCGAAATGTGCGGCCAGATCGGCATCGCGGTCGGCCAACATCAACATGGCGGCGCGGCCCGACACGGGCGTCGAACGGCAAGCGCGAATGGCGTCATACACCAAGCCGCGAATAGCGCGGCGGTCTTTTGACCCCGCATAGCGGCGAGCGCGCATGGCTTCGGCGAAAATCGCGTCAGCCGGCGCACCACCATCGCGCGCGGCGATGGCAATGGCGTCCAAAATTTCGATGGCGGCCTGAATACGGGCGGCGGGGGTCATGCTCTATCTCGCTTATCATTGGGCTGCGAAATATATATGGTCCCCGCTGCCGATGTTTACAAATATTGGGGCTTAACCAACGGGATAATTGGGCGCTTCGCGGGTGATCGCCACATCATGCACATGGCTTTCGCGCAAGCCCGCATTGGTGATGCGAACAAATTTGGCGCGTTCGTTGAAATCCTTCAACGTGCGGCTGCCGGTATAACCCATGGCCGCCTTTACGCCGCCCACCAATTGGTGGATCACATCCTTGGCCGGACCCTTGAATGGAACCTGACCTTCAATGCCTTCGGGAACCAGCTTCATCTGGTCCTTAATATCCTGTTGGAAATAACGGTCCGCACTGCCGCGCGCCATCGCGCCAACGCTGCCCATGCCGCGATAGCTTTTATAAGTGCGGCCTTGGAACAAGAAGGTTTCACCAGGCGCTTCGGCGGTGCCCGCCAACAAGCTGCCGACCATCACACAGCTTGCGCCAGCGGCCAAAGCCTTGGCAATATCGCCCGATGTACGCAAACCGCCATCGGCGACAATAGGAATGCCCTGCTTCGATGCAGCCGATACACTGTCAATAATGGCGGTCAATTGCGGCACGCCAACACCAGCAACGATGCGCGTGGTGCAAATCGAACCAGGGCCAATGCCCACCTTGATGCCGTCCGCACCCGCGTCGATCAGCGCCTGCGTCGCTGCAGCGGTGGCGACATTACCGGCCAGAACCTGCACATTGCTCGACAGCTTCTTGATCCGCTCGACGGTCAGCGCCACGCCCTTGCTATGGCCATGGGCGGTGTCGACGACGATCAAATCACATTCGGCATCCAGCAACGCCTCAGCGCGTTCTACGCCGCTGTCGCCGGTGTTGGTCGCCGCAGCAGCGCGCAGACGGCCCACATTATCCTTGGTGGCGTTGGGATAGGTAACGGCCTTTTCCATATCCTTGACGGTGATCAGACCGACACAGCGATATTGATCGTCCACCACCAACAGCTTTTCAATGCGGCGTTGGTGCAACAGCTTGCGCGCTTCGTCCAAATCCACACCGGGGCGAACGGTCGCCAAATTGTCGGCGGTCATCAATTCGCGCACCGGCTGGTTGGGGTTGGCGGCAAAGCGCACATCGCGGTTGGTCAAAATGCCAACCAGCTTGCCGCTTTTTTCTACCACCGGAATACCGGAAATACGATTGGCGGCCATCAATGCGGTCGCTTCGGACAAAGGCGCATCGGGGCTGATGGTGATGGGGTTGACGATCATCCCGCTTTCAAAGCGCTTGACCTGACGGACCGCCGCCACTTGTTCGTCCAGCGTCATATTGCGGTGCAAAACGCCAATACCGCCGATTTGCGCCATCAAAATGGCCATATCGGCTTCGGTAACGGTGTCCATCGCCGACGACAAAATGGGGATATTCAGGCTGATATCTTTGGTCAACTGGGTCGACAAATTGGCGTCGGACGGCAAAATATCGGACGGCCCAGGCACCAGTAACACGTCGTCAAAGGTTAAACCGGTGATGATTTCCATGTGGGCCACTTTCTGGTGCAGGCGGCATCGACCCCGCATTTGGGGCCACGCGCGCGATTCGATTGGTGGCGGCCCATGTAATCAGTCTGCCCCTTAAACGCCAGAGGGTTATGGCGTTTATTTGCGGGGTTATTAAATTATCCGATAACAAGGGCACAGCTAGGGGCAGAGCTAGGGTCACAGGCGGGGCACGGCCTCCCCTGCCCCCAATGCTGGCGGCCGATAATCGGTCCGCCATCCAAGCCGTGTTAATGCTGCAAGCCGCTCAGCCAATCAGCGACCAGCCGCCGCCCCGCCGTCACCGCTTGATGACCATAGGTCGCATGGTCTTCGCGCATTTGCGCCGTGGTTCGGCCCGCCTCCATCGGCGCTTCGGGCCATTGGCGCAGCCATTCATCAAAACGCGGGTCCAGCCCCATTTCGGCATGAAATTGCAGCGCCAAAATATTGGGACCGCGCCGAAAGGCCTGATGGTCATAAGCATCGGACGACGCCAGCAATTCCACCTGATCCGGCAAGTCAAATGTGTCGCCATGCCAATGCAGAACCGGCACATCGGCCAGATGGTCCAAGGGCGTGCCATTTTTCACATGGCGCAGCGGATGAAAACCCACTTCCTTGACCGGCCCCGCATAGACGCGCGCGCCCATCGCGGCCGCCATCATCTGGGCACCGAAACACACACCCAAGGTTGGCGCGCCAGCGTCCAAACGGCGGGCCAAACGGCGCAATTGACAGCCAATCCACGGATATTGATCTTGTTCATACACACCCATGGGGCCACCCATCATAATCAGCAGATCAGGCTGATTAAGATCGGTGGTCGCAAAGGCAGGGTCGGTCACATCGATGCGGTCCAGCTCATAACCCGCCGCCTCAATGGGCGCGCGATAACCCGCAATTCCTTCGTGCGGGACATGCCGTATGATTAAAGCACTCCTTGCCATGCCCTTGTATATCCTAGCGTTAAAAAATGTTCCAGTGCGGCTTGGGGTCTCCGCTGCCGCACAGCCCATCTACTATATTATTTGTCAATCGTTTCACTAGAATTTATGAACCTTGCAATAGCCGCATTTTACCCCCCTGCTTACCCCTGCGTTCGCGCCGCGAAAATAGGCGCGATACGGCCCCGTTTCGATCAACGAACCTGCCGCTTTTCCAATTTCCGCGCCAAGGTCCGGCGGTGCATCCCCAAACGGCGCGCAGCTTCGGAAATATTGAAATCGCTTTCGACCAATGTTTGGTGAATATGTTCCCACTCGACCGTCTTAATCGACGATTGGCGGCCATCCAGCGGCGCATCGGGATTGCCTTCGGATCGTTCAAAGGCCGCTTCAATATCATCGGTGTTCGACGGTTTCGCCAGATAATAGGACGCGCCCAGCTTAATCGCCTCCACCGCCGTAGCGATGCTGGCAAATCCAGTCAGCACGACAATTTTCAAATCTTCGTCCAAAGCGCGCAGCGTCTGCACACAGGCCAGACCCGACCCGCTGCCCAATTTCAAATCGACCACCGCATAATCTGGCACGAAATGGGCCATCACCTCGGTCAATTCTTCGGGGCTGTGCGCCACCGCCACAACATAGCCGCGCCGTTCAAAGGATCGTTTCAGCGTGCGGGCAAAAACATCATCATCCTCGACGATCAGCAAATGCCGATGGTCGGTGCAATCGCCATGCGCGGGGTTATGATCTTGGTCCATCACACGGCACCCCGCTGCGACACCATGGGCGCCGTTTGTGCCAACGCCTTGATCGGCAAGAAAATACGCACCAATGCTCCGCCTTCTGCTCGGTTGCTCACGCTGGCTTCGCCGCCCAATTTACGCAGCACATTCACCAACAAAAACAATCCCAAACCGCCCCCGTCACGCCCCTTGGTGCTGTGATAGGGTTTTCCAAAATTCTTCAACATACGCTCGCTGAAACCGGGGCCTTTGTCCGCAATTTCAATCACCGCAATGCCGCCTTCGCGATAGGCGGTCATGCTGATCCAGTCGGGCGATACTTCTGCCGCATTGTCCATCACATTCCCAATGACCTGACGCAGCGCCAAATCGGATACGATCGGCACATCGTCGCCAAATTGGTCGTTGAATTCCACCGTGCCCGTCAGGCGTCCTGTCCGTGACACATTGACCACCTCGGTCAAAAAGGCCCGCATGGTGGTTAATTGGGTCGCCTCTCCGCGTGCTTCCCCAGCAGACATCAAGATGCTGCTGACAATGGTCTTACAACGTTTGACCGCAATGTCCATATCGGCCAAATCTTGCTGCAGCTCGCTATCCCCTTCGATTACCGGCAAATCTTTCCAATCGCGGATCAGCACGGATAGCGTCGACAGCGGTGTCCCCAGTTCATGCGCGGCCCCGGATGCCAGCAAGCCCAGACGCACGATATGATCTTCTTCGGACGCGCGCTGCCGTTCCGCTGCCAAGGCTTCGTCACGGTCGCGCAAATTTTTGCTAATCTGCATCACCAGCGTGATCAGCAAGGATGCAATCACGACAAAGCAAATCAAACTGCCCAGCAAATATAGCGACAAGGGATCATGAATATAGCGCGGCGGCAATTGCAGCGGCACGGGGTTCAGGGTCAACAAGGCCAAGGCCGCCAAGGTGGACGCAAAGATCATCCACGCCGAACGCGGCGTCAACAGCATGGCCCCCAGCACCACCTGCATTAAAAATAGCATGGCAAAGGGGTTGGCCAAGCCGCCGCTATATTGCAGCTGCCATGTCAGCGCCCCAACATCGAATAATAACGCGCCCGTCAGTTCAAAATTGGTCACCACACGGTCGCGGCGCAGCAAAACACGGCTGGCCAGATTGACGGTAATCAACAAAGCGATGGCGATGAACAAGGGCAACAGGACAAGCCCGACCCCCATGGTTCCTGTCACCACCGCGATGGTGACCAACTGCCCCCCAACCGCCAACCAACGAAGCTGAATAAGTAGGCGCATATTGCGCCGTCCGGCATGGGCTTCGGGAAGGGAGAAAGTCAGGGGTAAAGTTGGCGTCATTGATGGACTTTATCCCGTTGGCGCGGCCAGCGCCACAACATCCAAGCAAAGAAGAAAGCGATACCCGCCAAAGCAAACCATGTCAGCGCATAAACCAAATGATTGTTGGTGAATGTCACCACCGTCAACCCACCGATGGGATAGCCGCCCTTGTTGGGCGCGGCATCGGCATCGATGAAATAAGGTGCGGCATGGCGCACAGCCTTGGCCTTGGCGATGGCGGGAATGTCGCGGGAAAACCAACGATCCGCTGCGGCATCATTGTCGCGCAGGAAGCCGCCCTTGGGTTCGCTGAACCGCATCAGGCCCGTGATGGTCACAGGCGCGCTGTCATTGGCCATTGCGCGCGTGGCGACGTCCTTTTTGTCCGGCGGCACAAAACCACGGTTGATGAAAATTTGATATCCGCCGACATCCAAGGGCGTCATCACCCAAAAACCGCCGCCGCGTTCGGTGACAGCCTGCACCAATACGCTTTGATCGTGGCGGAATGTCCCATGGGCCGTCACGCGGCGATAGACATGTTGTTCGGGGGATAAGGAGGCCCATTGATCGGGTCCGGCGGCGCTTATGGGCGCTGCATCTTTTCGGCTTTCAACGGCGGCGATGAGATGTTGTTTCCACGCCAACCGCTGAACCTGCCATACCCCCAGCCCAATCAGGCCAAAGGCAAGGAGCAGCGCCGCAAGGGGGTAACCCAAGCGGCGCAGCAGAGTCATATAACTTGACCTATGGCGGCGGGTTCCGTCGCATCATGGGCCATCGGCATCATATTGCTGTGCAAATGGCTCATCACCCACAAAGAACCAGCCAGCATGATCACAACGACGATCAAGGTAAAGACCAGCGTCGTGAACGTCCAGCCACCTTCGGACTTGGGCGACATGTGCAGGAAGTAGACCATATGGACCACAACTTGCACCACGGCAAAAATCGCAATGATTGCAACCGTAGGACCGGTTTCCAGCGGGCGATTCATCACCAGCCAGAAGGGAATGACCGTCAAAATAACGGCCAAGATAAAGCCGATCACATAATCACGCATGGTCGCGTGGGGCATCTCGATTTCGTGATGCCCATGATCGTCATGGTGGTGCGTGTCGTGGCTCACTGCAGCACTCCCATCAGATAAACAACGGTGAACACACCGATCCAAATCACGTCCAAGAAGTGCCAGAACATCGACAGACACATCACGCGGCGCTTGTTCGCCGGGATCAGGCCATGCTTGTTCAATTGCACGATCAAGGTCACCAGCCAAATCACGCCAAAGGTAACGTGCAGGCCGTGCGTGCCGACCAACGCAAAGAAGGCCGACAAGAATGCGCTGCGCTGCGGCGTTGCACCCAAGCTGATCAGATGGTGGAATTCGTAAATTTCAATCGCAAGGAAGGCCAGACCGAACAAGCCGGTGACGGCCAACCAAATTTGGGTGCCCTTCACATTGCCCTTCTGCATTTGCAGCAAGGCAAAGCCATAGGTGATCGACGAGAAAAGCAGCATCGCGGTGTTAAGCGCGATCAGGTTCAGGTCGAACAAATCCTTGGGTGCGGGCCCGGCAGCAAAATTGCTGCCGAGAACCGCATAGACGGCAAACAAGATCGCAAAGATGAGACAGTCGCTCATCAGATAGATCCAGAAGCCCAGCATGGTGCTGTGGCCTTCGGGGTGGTGATGTTCTTCCTTCGGATAGAAGTCGAACGTCCCTGCCCCAGCCTGTTGATCAGCAGTTACAGTCGTCATCATCAGGCTCCCGCAGCACCCGCCAATTGGCGGGTCCGCGCTTCTTCCGTCGCCGTGACCGTAGCCGCGGGGATGTGGAAATCACGCTTATAGTTGAAGGTGTGATAGATTGCGCCACCGATCACGGCGATGAAGCTGGCAGCGGCAAGCCACCAGATATGCCAGATCAATGCAAAACCCATCACCAAGCACAGGCCCGACAGGATGATACCAGCGCCCGTGTTGCTGGGCATGTGAATATCCTTGAAGCCACTGGTCGGACGAACCGCACCCGATTGCTTCATGTCATGCCATGCGTCCAGATCACGAACCGCGGGCGTGAAGGCGAAGTTATAATCTGGCGGAGGCGAACTGGTCGCCCATTCCAAAGTACGACCACCCCATGGATCACCCGTTTCGTCACGCAATTCTTCGCGCTTCCAGATGGAAACACCGAATTGAACGAACATAGCGGCAATACCGGCTGCGATCACCACCGCGCCAACGGCGGCAACGACGAACCAAATCTGCAGGCTGGGGTCGTCGAACACGCGCATACGACGCGTCACGCCCATCAGACCCAAGATATACAGCGGCATGAACGCCATCCAGAAACCGACAACCCAGCACCAGAAGCTGACTTTGCCCCAAAATACGTTCAGCTTGTAACCAAAGGCCTTTGGCCACCAGAAGTTGATCGCAGCAAACAGGCCAAACAGCACGCCGCCGATGATCACATTGTGGAAGTGAGCAATCAAGAACAAAGAGTTGTGCAGAACAAAGTCAGCAGGCGGAATAGCCAGCATAACGCCGGTCATACCACCGATAACGAACGTCAGCATGAACGCGATCGTCCACATCATCGGCAGTTCGTAACGAATACGACCGCGATACATGGTGAACAACCAGTTGAACAATTTGGCGCCCGTCGGGATCGAAATAACCATCGTCGCAATGCCGAAGAAGCTGTTGACGCTGGCGCCCGAACCCATGGTGAAGAAGTGGTGCAACCATACCAGATAGGACAGGATGGTGATGCAGATGGTCGCATAAACCATCGAGGTGTAACCGAACAAACGCTTACCCGAGAAAGTCGAAGCGACTTCCGAGAACACGCCGAACAGCGGCAAGATCAAGATATAAACTTCTGGGTGACCCCATATCCAGATCAGGTTCACATACATCATGGGCGAACCGCCCAGATCATTGGTGAAGAAGTTGGTGCCCATATAACGGTCCAGCGTCAGCAGAGCCAACACAGCGGTCAATACGGGGAAAGAGGCAACAATCAGAACGTTGGCGCAAAGGCTGGTCCAAGTGAAGACAGGCATCTTCATCAGGCCCATACCCGGAGCGCGCAGCTTCAGGATGGTGACGATCAGGTTGATACCCGACAAGGTCGTGCCGACACCGGCGATTTGCAGCGCCCAGATATAATAGTCGACGCCAACACCGGGGCTATAGGTCGCACCCGACAAAGGCGGATAAGCCAGCCAGCCAGTTTGCGCGAATTCGCCGACGAACAGCGAAATCATCACCAAAACCGCACCAGCAGTGGTCATCCAAAAGCTGAAGTTGTTCAGGAAGGGGAAGCTAACGTCGCGCGCACCAATTTGCAGCGGCACCAAATAGTTCATCAAACCGGTGATGAATGGCATCGCCACAAAGAAGATCATGATCACACCATGGGCGGTGAAAATCTGGTCATAATGATGCGCGTTCAAATAGCCTTCCGAGCCATTAAACGCCAAAACTTGTTGCAGGCGCATCATGATCGCGTCGGCAAAACCGCGCACAAACATGACAAGGCCCAGGATCATATACATGATACCGATGCGCTTGTGGTCGACAGTGGTGAACCACTCCTTCCACAAATAGCCCCACAAACGAAGTTTCGTCAGCAAAGCCAATGCACCGATACCACCAATCACCACGGCGATAAATGTCGCCAAGACGATGGGCTCGTGCATGAACGCAAAGGAATCCAGCGACAGTTTACCCAATATTGGGCCTGTTTCAGGAGGTAAGGTAGAAGCCATGATAGTCTCGATCGTCTCAGGAGATCGTGCCAGGGGCAGACAGCGGAGCCGCTAATGCGGTTTGACGCGGTGCTGCATCAGGGCGGGAAAGACCTACGCCATTCAGGGGCGCAGGGTTAACGGGGGTTGCTTCCGGACCAGCCTGGGTTGCCATCATCGGCGACGAGCAAAGCGCCGCTACATAACGAACAGACCAACGGGCCAAATCGCCCGTGCCGCGAGCGGCAAGCTTGTCATAAGTCACTTCACGAACATTTTGGATGCCCGCAATGCCGGCGCCGCCCTTGGCGTCGATCGACATCATGTCATGTGCACACATTTTGCCGGGTTCGACACACATGTTCACAACAGCATCAAAGATGTTCGCTTCAACCGAAGCGAAATAACGCGCAGGTTCCTTTTCGCTGGGCGTTTCCAGCTTCAGATATGCCAAACGGTCCAGCGTGCCTTCTTGGCCGCCCTTCACCTTTTCAACCCACTGATCAAAATCAGCAGTCGACAAGCTCTTGGCAGCAAAACGCATGTTCGAAAAACCTGCGCCAGAATAATTGGCCGACAGACCAGTGAATTCACCCGGCTTGTTAAACACGGCATGCAGCTTTGTTTCCATGCCAGGCATGGCATAAACCTGACCCGCAAGGGCCGGAATATAAAAGCTATTCATAACCGACGACGACGAAATGCGGAAGCGGATCGGACGATCCACAGGGGCCGCAAATTCATTCACCGTTGCAATGCCTTGTTCAGGATAGATGAACAGCCACTTCCAATCGAGAGCGACGACATTCACTTCCAAAGGCTTTACGTCAGCAGCAACGGGTTGCCCCGGTGCCGTGCGCGCAAGCGGACGATAAGGATCAAGCAGGTGCGTTGACACCCAGGTCACAGCACCCAAGCAAATGATAATCAGCAAGGGGGCAGCCCAAATGACCAATTCGAGCTGGGTCGAATGGTCCCAATCGGGCTTATAGGTCGCTTTTTTATTTTGCTGACGATAACGCCAAGCAAAATAAACTGTAAGCGCCATAACTGGCACGATGATCAACAGCATCAGCAGAACAGATAGGACGACCAAATCGCCCTGCTGCTGAGCCACGTCACCGGCAGGTTCAAGGACAACCAAACCGCAACCGGAAAGTAGCGGTAGCGAAGCCACGAGCGGCAAAAGCCGGAGTCGGGCGTTTTTCATGGAAAGCTGGCTAAGCATGACTTTCGCCTAGGCTTTGGAACTTACATCGCACATAGGACATTTTGTCCAATCCCTTGAACGTGCTATATGCCGCAGTGGCATTCGCATCCATATGGGCCATTGGCCTAAAATACGACTCGCGCCATATTCATGGCCGCTAGATTCAGGACCACTACATCATGGCCGCAGATACTGTGCCCACTAACCAAGACGAACGGGACGCCAACAAGATGCATGCCCATGCCATTGCGCCGTCCGAAATCGCCATTGGCGTCATCATCGGCCGAACGTCGGAATTTTTCGATTTCTTCGTTTATGCCATCGCTTCGGTGCTGATTTTCCCTCAGCTCATTTTTCCTTATATGGACCCGCTGCAAGGCACGTTGGCATCCTTCGCGATTTTCTCGCTGGCTTTCATTGCACGTCCCATCGGCACCGCCATCTTCACTTATGTCGACCGGGCCTATGGCCGCGGCGCAAAGCTGACGATTGCCCTGTTCCTGCTTGGCGGCGCGACCGCAGCCATCTCCTTCCTGCCCGGTCACGCATCGATCGGCGGCTGGGCTGCGATCTTGCTGGCGACCTTCCGCTTCCTGCAAGGCATCGCCTTGGGCGGTTCGTGGGACGGCCTGGCGTCGTTGCTGGCTGTTAACGCACCCGAAAATAAGCGCGGCTGGTATGCCATGATCCCACAGCTTGGCGCACCGCTGGGCCTGATCGTGGCCAGCTTGCTGTTCCTCTTCCTGATCACTGCTTTGCCCGCCGAGGACTTCCTCGACTGGGGCTGGCGCTATCCCTTCTTCGTGGCCTTTGCCATCAACGTTGTGGCCCTGTTCGCGCGCCTGCGTATCGTTGTGACGCCGGAATATTCGGCTCTGTTCGAAGCACGCGAATTGGAAGTGGCTCCGATCAGCGAAACCATCCGCACCAACTGGAAGACCATCGTCTTCGGCGCATTCGCACCGCTCGCCAGCTTTGCGATGTTCCACATGGTTACCGTTTATCCGCTGTCGTGGGTATATCTCTATACCGACGAAAGCCCTGCCCGCTTCTTGATGATCGAAACCATTGCAGCCGCCATCGGCGTCGTGGCGATCATCGCATCGGGCGTGCTGGCCGACCGCTTTGGCCGCCGCACCATCTTGGGCGCGACCGCCGCCGCCATCGCCGTTTTCAGCGCCTTTGCGCCGACGATGTTGGATGCCGGTGAATCGGGCGAAGCAATGTTCATGATCGCCGGTTTCATCATCTTGGGCCTGGCCTTTGGACAAGCTTCGGGCGCTTTGTCGAACAACTTCGTTCAGCAGCATCGCTATACCGCGTCAGCCCTTACGTCCGATTTGGCATGGCTATTTGGTGCGGGCTTCGCGCCGTTCATCGCGCTGTGGTTGTCCAGCCAATATGGCTTGTTGGCAGCTGGCGGCTACCTGCTATCCGGTGCAGTCGGCACATTGGTTGCCTTGTGGCTGAACCGCAACTTGGCCAGCACCATCGACTAATCTATCGATCATTTCATAAAAAAGGCCCGCCTATGACATGTCATAGGCGGGCCTTTTTTATTGGTCTGGTCACATCAAATTGCCGATAACTGTGGCCATCATGGGCACTTCGTTACGACCGAACAGCGATGTCCCAGCTTATTGTCCAGCGCTGGCCAATGCCACCTGCACGGTTTGGACGGCCGCATCGCTCCGCAAGGCATGCACCCAGCGACGATCTTCACTAAAGGATAAAATCGGACGCACGGCGCGGGCTTCATCAGCCCGATAAACACGGTCCGTCAAATTATCTAAGATCATGTCACCGCCGTCCGTGCTCACCACCAAAAAGGCATGATCCGCATTGGCCGCCAAATCGCGCAGCAACATTAGGCGCATCTTGCTGGGCTCCATACCTGCGGCGCGCAGCATATGCATTTTCAGAATAGCAAAATCTTCGCAATCCCCGCTTTTTTTCGCCAGCGTCTCCGATGCCGTCGCCCAATAGTCCTTCTGACCATAAAGACGGTCGTCGGATTGATAGGCGATATTTTGATTTACCCAGCGATTGACGCGGGTCAGCATCTGCTCGCCACCAATGCCGCGCGTCACGCCTGCATCGGACAGCGACGCCTGCACCCCGCCCGCCAAAGCCCCAGCGCGAACACGCTGCCAACGCGCATCAAAGGCCGTCCGCGACACGGGCACAGCGACGCTGTCCATCCCGCCGCCCGCCCGCGGCGCTGGACGCGCACCGCCAAAGGCGCCCAAGAAACGCCGCGCCTGAACAGCATCACTCTCGTCGCCGGCATCACAAGATGGCCCCGATACACCGTCCGACTGCTGGCTCATCCGCATCCGCTCCAGCGCACCAAGTGCAGGTCCAACCGATGGACCGCTGCATGGGGCGACATTTCCACGATCACTATTCGCCAGAGCAAGGGAGGTGGACGCATCCGCCAGCGCCGTTCCGGGGAATAGAGCGGCAACACTCATCAGCACCGCCATCCATCCTTGTGGGCATTTCGCCAAGAAACTGTTCTGCATCATAGGTCCACTTCCCTCTCTTGGAAATGGAGACGCAGGATTTTCGAAACACTTCACCCCTCAACAATAAATAATATTCCCAACAATTGGAGTGATGAGTGATTTACCTACGAATATGACTGACATTACTCTCCGCCTAAAAATGCAATTCGCCGATATGGACCGAACTTAGAGACTGAAACAACATCATAAAGTATGATATTATACCACCAGTCGCTTTTTCAGGCCTTACCCGACATATGTCATACTGCTCGGTAAATCCGTGCCGATATGGTGAGAAAATCATCATCACTGCCGGCAGCACTCTTTTTCGACCACAAAATTACGAAAAAATAAGTTACCCCACTTCCGGGACACATGCGCACTAGATATTATTATTTATACAAAAAACAAATTAATGATATTTTATAAATATTTCTAATACCATATTTCCATGTCACTCATCACCACTCAAGCAGTGAAGGTTGATAGCGATATCCCTTCATGATAAAGGATCCAGCCACACCAGAATTACCTTATAAAGGAGTTTTCGTGTGAGCATCTTCATCAAAACCGCAACGCTTATCGGCGCGGGACTATCATTAGCTAGCTTTTCACCGGACGCTCGTCAGTCGATGCGGCCTGCCCAACCACAGCAATGGCAGTTGACCGCGCCCCCACTGTGCGGCGCAGCTAACCGGGTGATGAGGCCGACATCCGCTCTTTTATCGGTGGCTAGCCTGGCCGGAGCCGCCAATGAACTGGCCCCCATCCCCCTCTATAGCGATTTAACAACCTCAGCCTTTCCGGTGACGACCTCCAGCCCACAGGCGCGGCATTATTTTCGTCAAGGCCTCATTCACAACTATGGCTTCAACCATGCGGGGGCCATCCGATCGTTCCGCGCTGCCCAGCGCCTTGACCCCAATTGCGCCCTATGCTGGTGGGGAGAAGCTGTCGCCTTGGGCCCCAACATCAACGCCCCCATGGATGCGCGCGACCGCGCGGCGGCCCTAGACGCTGTGGATCATGCTATGACGCTTCGGCACCATGTAACACCGATGGAGACGGCGTTAATAGAGGCCGTGTCCCATCGCTATTCACGGCAAGCCGGCACAGATCGCTCCACGCTTGATGCCCATTATGCGGACGCCATGCTGAATGTTGCGCGGCGATTTCCACATAATGATGACGTGGCAGTCTTGGCCGCCGAAGCCGCCATGGACACAAGCCCATGGAATTATTGGCAAGCCGACAAAAAGACCCCGATCGGAAGAACGGCTGAGGCGGTGCGGCTGGTAGAAATGGTCATGGCGCGCAATCCTTCCCATGTTCAGGCAGGACATCTCGCCATCCATTTATTCGAAGCCAGCAACCCCGCCCGGGCCGAAGCAGCGGCGGATCGCCTTGCCCACAACGCGCCCGCCAGTGCCGCCCATCTCATCCACATGCCCGCGCATATTTATCAAGCCCGTGGGCGCTACGCCGATTCCATTCGCGTAAATAGTGCCGCCGCCCGCGCCGACGAGTCCTTCCTCCGCAGCGCTGGCGACCACGGGCTTGTTCGCTATGGCTATTATCCGCACAATGTTCATTTCATTGTGACATCCGCCCAAATGGCGGGCGATATGGACAGAGCCATAAACGAAGCCAAACGCCTGCGCCTTTTGCTGAATGTCGCAACGTCGGAAAAAATCGCGTGGGTGCAGGCAATTGACGCCGCTCCCTATATGGCCATGGCACAATTTGCTGCACCCGATGCCATTTTGGCCATGCCAGAACCAGATCCGCGCTTGCCCTATGCCGCCGCCATCCGTCATTATGCCCGCGCGATTGCTTATGCCCAGAAACAAGACCGCGCCGCCTTTGACCAAGAAATTTCTGCCATGCAGGCGCTTGGCCGCTCCAATGCCGTCGCCGCAATGATTGCGCAGGATATGCCGGTCCTCAACTTGCTGACGCTGGCGGAAGCAGTAGCGCGCGGGCGCTTCACTGCCATGGCGGGCGACTATGCACAGGCAGAACAAGCCTATCGCGCTGCGATAGAGATTGAAGACAGCCTACCCTATCAAGAACCCGCTTATTGGTATTATCCTGTTCGCCAATCCTTAGGCGCCGCGCAATTTATGGACCACCGCTACGCCGAAGCGGCCCAGAGCTTTACAGAAATATTGCAACAATCGCCGCACAATGGCTGGGCATTATACGGATTGGCAATGAGCAAAGCCGCAACCGGCGACATAGTGGGCGCAACCATGGCGACGCACCGCCTGACGCAAGCATGGCTCGGAAATCCGAATTGGCTGAAAATGGAGCGCCTGTGATCAGAGCCCAGAACATACCAAAAAGCACAAATTTTTGTCAGAAAACGGCTATGCCCACATAAAACCATGGTAGTGGAGAACCGCTACTTTCGCAAACCCCGACAATCGCCGATCTAATCAAGTCTTTCGGGCTTATCGGTGGTAGCGGAGGAGGGACTCGAACCCCCGACACGCGGATTATGATTCCGCTGCTCTAACCAACTGAGCTACTCCGCCACGCTTCGTCGTGGTGAGGCGCGTTTAGGTTTGTCGGCGGTCGGTGTCAACAATGTTTTTTATGGTTTTTGCAAACAGGATCGATATTTTTTCCCTTTTCTGCCAATAGGCTATTTCTCATGCGCTGCGCTTATGGTCATAATCGCCACAGTTCAGTGCCTGTATTTTCTGATGGGCAGCCCCTGCCCCGTCAAAATTCGAAAGTTCCGCAAATGGTTGCACAGGTTGCCCCGTTCCACGCCGTTACGCTCAGCCGCCTTGCTCAGGACCTGAAAGCCCAAGGCCAGAGCATCATTCATATGGAATTCGGCCAGCCATCGACCGGCGCGCCCCAAGCCGCCATTCGCGCGTCCCATGAAATTTTGGATACGGACCCAATGGGTTATTGGGAAAGCACCCCGCTTAAAGAACGCATCGCCCGCCATTATCAGCAACGATATGGCGTCACCATTGCGCCGGAACAGGTGGTGCTCACCTGCGGGGCATCACCCGCGCTGGTATTGGCGTTGAACAGCATCCTGCCGGTCGGCGCGCGGGTGGCCTTTGCGCGGCCGGGCTATGTCGCCTATCGCAACAATGTCGCGGCGCTGCATATGCAAGCCATAGAGATTGGCTGCGGGCCAGACGTCCGTTATCAATTAACCGCCGACGCGGTGGCAGCCATTCAACCGCCCCCTGACGCCATCATCATCGCCAGCCCCGCCAACCCAACAGGGACGATTATTGAGCGGGACGAATTGGCCAAAATCGCCGCTTATTGCACCCAGCATGGTATCGCCATCATCTCCGACGAGATTTACCACGGCCTCAGCTATGGCGCGGAGACGCATAGCGTGCTGGAATTTGCGCCCGATGCGTTGATTATCAACAGCTTTTCCAAATATTTCAGCATGGCGGGTTGGCGGCTGGGCTGGCTGATCGCCCCGCCCCACCATATAGAGGCCGCGCGCGCCCGCATGAGCAATTTATTCCTGACCCCGCCGGTGCTCAGCCAACATGCGGGTTTGATTGCCTTTGATTGCAGCGATGAGCTGGACGGTCATGTCGATAGCTATCGCGCGAACCGAAGCTTGTTGTTGGCGGCCATGCCCCAATTGGGATTGGAAACGATCGCGCCGCCCGATGGGGCCTTTTATATCTATGCCGATATCGGCCATTTATCGCAAGACAGCCTGGGTTTTTGCGAAAAGCTGCTGCGCGAAACAGGTGTCGCCACCGCGCCGGGGCTGGATTTCGACCCCGTCGATGGACATCATTTCATGCGTTTCAGCTTTGCCGTATCCACCCCGCTGATCGAAGAAGCCATTGCCCGCATGATCCCGTGGTTCGCGCAGCAACCCCGTCTTTGCTGACCCACGCGGCACCAGCGCGACATTGGCGCACCAGTCGCGCGGTATCAACGCGCCATCATCCGGGCCGTGACGACCCGCGAAAACGGGTTTGAACGGCCACGTCCCACGGCCCATCGCGATAATGATGGGCCGCCAACCCCGCTATATCCAGCGGATGGGGTTGAAAATCCTGTGCCAAGCGGCGTTGCAGGCTGATCGCTTCTTTTCGGCTCACCTTATTTTGAATGGTGATATGCAAGCGCGGCCTAGCCTGATCTTGCATCGCAATCATGGAACCAAAATGATCGGCGATCATCGCGCGCATGTCCAACAAATCGGGGCTGTGAATGAACAAGGCCGTGCCGCTGCCCAAATCCATAATCCCCCGCACCTCGGCCTGTGGCGGTGCCATTTCGGCGGCCAATTGGCGCATCATATGGGATAGTTCATCCAAGATCGACGGCGGCAGATGATGAAAAAGCGTGATATGCGCGCCCACCATCTGGCGGTGTTGGGGATAGTGAAGCCGCCGCAGATCATCATAGCGGCGTTGATGTGCCGCACCTAACATTCCCGTAAGAATGATAGGTGCGACACCAGTAGCCCGGACGGGAGGGGGGGGTGCCCGACCTACTGAAGAGGGAAGAAACGAATATCGGTGGCTCGTCACGAACCAACTCTGCGAATGAAGCAGCCATTCGATCTTGCTTGCGTGGCGTTTAGCGGAATGCAAATGAACATCAAATCGAAATAGCCGCTCAGTCTCATCATTTTGAACGATTTATTTCAACATATTATAAAAATGACCAAAAGTCTTTTAATATATGTGAAATTTCCGTCGGACGCGTCGCAATGGCCCAATGTCCCGTATCGGGAATGACCTGCAATTTTGTGCCGGTCTGTTCACTATATCGCTGCGCCGTCCCCAGCGGGACATAAGGGTCATTCTCCCCCCACAGCAACATTCCATGGGGTGGCAACAAGCCAATATCCGGTGCCCAATCCCGCGCGAAGCTAAGCCCCCCCGCCGAACGATAGAGTTTCAAAATCGCGCTGCGCTTGTCCGGCAAGCGCCATTGCTCGGCCTCTTCGGCGGCAATATCCGCTGGCACCCCTTGCGCAATCAACAAATCGGCAATTTGTTTGGGGCGCGACAGCATCATGAACAGCTCACCCAAAATGGGGGTGCTCCATATACGCGCCATGCGATGCCCGCGATACTCTGGGTCAATCACCGCATTGCTGATGACCCATGATCGAAACAATTCTGGCCGCACCATCGCCGCCCGTTGAACGATCAACGCGCCCCAGTCATGGCCGACAACGTCCACAGGGCCAAATTGGCCATAGATGGCGTCCAATTTGCCAATCAACCAATCGACATAACGATCCTTATGCGGCGTGAAACCGGCGGGCAAAGCCGCATCAAAACCGGGCAACGCGGGGGTAAATAGCCGTTCGGCGGGCCATTCCAAGGCCTGCATCAACGGCCGCCAAATCGCCGGACTGTCCGGCACGCCATGCAGGAATAATTTCGGAACCATCGCCCCCTCCCCTTCGCGGAACGGGGCGCGATTCTCGCCCCTTACATTTCGCCGCGTTCCCGTCTTAGCGCATACCATTTCTGAACATTGCGATTATGTTCACTCAAAGTGCGAGCAAATATGTGACTGCCATCACCCTGCGCGACAAAATACAGATAATCATGGCTTTCTGGGTCCAGCACCGCAGCCAAGCTCTCGCGGCCTGGGTTGGCAATCGGCCCCTTGGGCAGCCCCGCCATGCTATAGGTATTATAACCGTTCACCGCTTGAATTTCCGACTTCAATATCCGGCGGCCCAGCGGCTTGCCCTTGGTGATGGGATAGATGATGGTCGGGTCGGCTTGCAAACGCATCCCAATCGCCAAACGGTTGGTATAAACCCCCGCCACCGTGCGCCGTTCTGCGGGGACCGATGTTTCCTTTTCGACAATGGAGGCCAGCGTCAGCGCTTGATTGCGGTCCTTCACCGCGCTTGCGGCAGTGCGCGTGGCCCATAATTTGTCAAATTCGCGGTCCATCGCCGCCTGCATCCGCTTCAGCACAGCCTCGCGCGCTTCGCCCTTGGTATAGGCATAGCTGTCGGGCAACACGCTGCCTTCGGCGGGAATGTCGATTTTGCCAGACAGTTCGTCATTCGCCATCAAGCGGTCATAAACCATGATCGACGGCATGCCTTCCGGCACCGTAACCATGCGCCGCACGATCTTGCCATCCTGCATCATTTTCACGATGTCGGCCGCGCTCATGCCAGCTTTAATGGCATATTCACCGGGCTTGATCGGATCGTCCCCGCTGAACAAGCGAATTTGGGTGCGAAAAGCGGACGATGAAATCACGCCCGCTTCCTCCAAGATGGTTCCTGCACGGGCCACACTGGCCCCTGCAGGAATGACGATCGTCGCATCTTCTGGTGCCGTTTCTGCACAACCGGCCAATAACAAGGCCGCAGCAGCGGACAGCAACCAGCGTTTCATGACTTAATCAACAGCCTTCATAACCAAGCTGGCGTTGGTGCCACCAAAGCCAAAGCTGTTGTTCAGCACGGCGCGCACAGGGCGCTTTTTCGCCACATACGGAACCAAGTCCACGCCGTCCGTGCCTTCATCGGGATTGTCGAGGTTCAGCGTTGGCGGCACAATTTGATCGCGCAGCGCCAAGATGCAGAAAATGGCTTCCACCGCGCCCGCACCGCCCAACAAATGGCCAATGGCCGATTTGGTCGAGCTCATCGACACTTGGCCAATGGCGTCCCCGAACAAACGCTTTACCGCGCCCAATTCGATGGTGTCGGCCATGGTCGACGTGCCATGGGCGTTGATATAGTCGATGTCCGCTGGGGTCATGCCCGCCTTTTTCAGCGCCATTTCCATGGAACGATAGGCGCCAAAACCTTCGGGATGCGGCGCGGTGACGTGATAGGCATCGCCCGACAGGCCATAGCCCACGACTTCGGCATAGATTTTCGCGCCGCGTGCCTTGGCATGTTCATATTCTTCCAGCACCAGCACGCCAGCGCCTTCGCCCATCACAAAGCCATCACGGTCCTTGTCATAAGGACGGCTGGCCTTTTCAGGAGCGTCGTTCATGCTCATATTCAGCGCGCGGGCTTGTGCAAAACCCGCAATACCGATGGGGCAGATGGTCGATTCTGCGCCGCCTGCCAACATGATATCGGCATCATCGTCGCGGATCATACGCGCTGCGTCGCCAATCGAGTGCGCGCCAGTCGAGCAAGCGGTTACCACGGCATGGTTCGGACCCATCAAGCCATATTTAATCGACACCTGACCGGAAATCAGGTTGATCAAGCGGCCATGCACAAAGTGCGGGCTGACACGGCCTGGGCCTTTTTCGGCCAAGATCAAGCTTTCGCTTTCAATGCCGGGCAAGCCGCCGATGCCCGAACCGATGGAGCAACCTGCACGCAGCTTTTGCTCGTCGGTCAATTCGGTCAAACCGGCGTCTTCCAACGCCTGACCCGCCGCATCAATGCCGTAAACAATGAAAGGATCAACCTGACGCTGAACCTTATGGTCCACGCGCTTCATGGGGTCGAAACCATATTCATGGTCGGCAGGCTTTACTTCGCACGCAATGGTGCATTTCTGGCCCGTCGTATCAAAACGGGTGATTTGGCCCGCACCGGATTTCCCAGCGATCAGATTGGCCCAAGCAGTTTCTACATCGCAACCCAGCGGGGTTACCAAACCCAGTCCTGTCACCACAACGCGGCGCATAGTAATTCCTTTCGTCGGCCCCTGCCCTGGCGGGATCCGGCATCATTCTGATGGGGCGTGATCACATAAAAAAGGCTTCCCGACCCTAGCGCGCAGGCGCTCGAGGCCGGAAAGCCGGAATCGCGCAGACGGTGAACCACCGTCCCGTCCGGCATCGCCGGACTGGGCCAAATTAGCCCTTATTCGCTTCGATATAGTCGATCGCATCCTTAACGGTCGCGATCTTTTCCGCTGCGTCGTCAGGAATTTCTACGCCGAATTCTTCTTCGAACGCCATCACCAGCTCAACGATATCCAGGCTGTCTGCGCCCAGATCGTCGATGAAGCTTGCTTCTTCCGTGACCTTCTCGGCTTCAACGCCCAGATGCTCGACGACGATCTTTTTAACCTTTTCGGCCGAATCGCTCATGTACAGTTCCTTTTTCCTGACTGTCGCTTGAATAGTGGGATCGCCCTAGTGCCCAGCAACACCGCTGGCAAGAGGGAGCCGACGTGCGAACAGCCACGCACCATTTCGGCGGCAACCAAAGCAACGATCAATCTCGCACTTCAGCAGGCCATCCCGTAAATCATCCAAAAGAACAGACACGCCATTTTTCAATGCCTGTATCCGTCCTTCGACTTTTTCAATCTGCGGTGCGGATGGGAACCACACCAGCATCTTGCAGCATCGCCGTTTCCCGTCGGACGATGATATCCGCGACGTGGAAATGACGAAGCACTTCTTCTGCACTAGCATTTTCCGCCATTCCTGCAAGGGCAATCAATTCGCGCCACTGCGCCCGCGCATTGATCTGCATGCCCAATTGACCATAAGCCACCGCTTGAATGACATGATAATAGGCCTCAACAGCCTGAATATTCGTTAATCCTTCCAATTGGTTGAGCGCCGCTTTTGGCTTTCCTTGTTGCAAAGACAAAAAGGCACGGGCCACCATGGGCAGCGCCGAAAAGGCCGGATCAAGGTCCAACGCCCGCGACGCCAAATGCTCCGCTTCATCCGCCTGTCCGCAAAATTGATACATGATCGCCAGACGGCCCAGCATATCGGCGTCCAAGCCATTGCCATCCACCGCGCGCCGCCCCATCGACAACATTTGCGTGCAGTGACCACCGCTGAAATAGGCCCGCGCCTGTGCAAAGGCCGCCTGTGGGCTGGCTGGGTCCGCCGCATAAGCCGCTGCGGCCTGTCTCATGCCGTTTATTCTATCCGCCGCCGCCGTTTCGCCGGCGCCGCTCAAAATGGCCGCTTCATATAGCAAATAGGATTGCGCCGACAAAGCGACAGGATCGCGTGGGCTGACGGCCAAACTGCCTGTTAAACAGCGGCTGATTTTTTCGACACCATCCCGCTGACGGGTAACACGCAAGCGTTGAAACTGGGCAAGGCAGGGAAAACCAGCCCGATAATCATCGGCCAAATGCCCCGTCTGGTCGCGCACGATCACGCCATAATTGCCCGCAATTTGCGCAATCGCCGGATCCAGAGCGGAAAGGTCCGGTACGTCGGCCAAATTGATCATATAGCGCCGCGACCAAATGCTCCGTTGATCAGCCAAACGGTTGACCATGACGGCCAAGTCCATCTGTCCGCGCGGGGCCTTGGTCAGCACCACGTCGATCGCATAATCCACATCGCCAATGGGCGGAGTACGGCGCCGCCCCGCCGCGCCTCGCGCGCCTGCTTGCAAAGACAGCATTTCAAACCGGCGCGCGCCGTCCCGAATATGGGCGGCCATTGCACTGGCCAGCGCTTGCGCCGCGGGGTCCCGCGCATCGGCGGCGACCACCCGCACATCCACCAACGGCATAGGCACCCAGCCATTGGCCGCTTCCAATGGCCGCTCACGGTCGGTGAAATTGACCTGCTTGCCATACCAATTGGCGAGCAATGCCGCGCCGCCGCCCAGCATGGCCGCCAGACAAACGGCTGCCACCATCATGGTCCATCGCCGCAACGCATAAGGCTGCGGCAAAATATCGTCCAGCCACGCCATGAAACGCCCCCAGCGGCTGCGTGGCCCGTCCAAATAAGCAGGCGGGGGAGCGAGCAAAGCGGTCAGCGCATCATATCCGTCACCCGCTCCTTCTGGGCTATCCACCACATCATCGACGGGCGCGGCGGCAGAGGCCATCGGCCCATTCTCACCAGCCAGTTTGGGCACCGTCGCTTCGGTGCCATCAAACAGCGCGCCCTCCGCCTTGATCATGGCAGTGCGCGTATCGCCCGATCGCGACGGCGGCGCGGCGCGATATTGCACCACCACTTCATAGCTACCCTGCGGAATGCGCAAGCGGTGGAGCCAAGCCCGCTCGCTATAATAACGTTCCAACAAGGACCGCAGCCGCCCCACCATCACGCGGGGATAGCTGTCGATTGAGGCATCAAAATCGGCGGGCCGCCCCAAGGCTTGGGTGGCGATGGCATAAGCCTTGGGCGGCGGCTGGTCGCCGCGCAGGCGATGCTCGACCAAATAGCGTAGCAAGCGCGATTGAACGGGCGAGCGCGAGAAAAGCGAAGACGCCAGCAAAAGCGACAATTCCTGCCGCAAAATGCTTTCAACCTCTGCTCGGTCGGCCGCCCCGCCTTGTTTCATCCCCCCACCCAAGGTCACGCCCCCCGCGCTTTTTCTTCAATATCTAATCGAGATAACTCAAATTACGCCGCAAACGGGCGAGGTCCATGATCCGATGCCCCCGCCCGTCAGCATCTTATCCGACCGATGCTGTTTTCGGTGCGGCCTCGGCGGTGCAGGCGCCCGTATGTTTCGACTTCACGCGCATCACCATTTCCATCGGCTTGCCATCCGGCAATTGGGCCTTGGTGGTGATGGTGATGTCCGACCGCTTGCTTTCCAAGGTCCCCTTCATCGCCAGCTCGGCCTTTTGGCCATTTTGGGTGCAACTGCCCACCACATCGACATTCGCTCCATTGACCTCCTTCTTGGTCCATGTGCATTCACCGCCGCCGCCGCTGCTGTCCAACAGGCTGTCCAAATCACTCTTTTCGGCTTCTTCGGGGGTCAGGCAGAAATTGCTGTTGGCGGCGGACGCCATCATTTGCGTCATACCTTCCTTCATTTCTGGCGGCATGCCGGGAACGTCCAGCTTGACCAATTCCACTTCATTCACCCAATTGCCCGCTTCGCGCTTTGATGACGCCGCATCCGTGCAACCGGCCAGCAACAGGGCGCCTGCTACGCCGGTCATCATGAGTAATTTCTGCATCGAATGCTCCTGTAAAAATCGGATATGAAAAGATTCAAAGCCGCAGTGATTGTAGCCTTCTATCATTCTTCCCATATTACCCAAGATGGCAATTCAGATTCGCACCACATTAGACGCGGTTGACACCAGCGACACCTATGTGCCGCACCGTCCCGCACGTCCCGATAAAAGCGATGGTGGCCGCGCTTTTGAATTGATCAGCGACTATGAACCCGCAGGCGATCAACCCCGCGCTATAGCGGAACTGACACAGGCCGCCTTGGACGGCGAACGGGACCAAGTGTTGCTGGGCGTCACAGGGTCCGGCAAAACCTATACGATGGCGCAAGTCATCCACCGGCTTCAGCGCCCTGCCCTGATTTTGGCCCCCAACAAGATTTTGGCGGCGCAATTATATGGGGAATTCAAAAACTTCTTCCCCAATAATGCCGTCGAATATTTCGTCAGCTATTATGATTATTACCAACCCGAAGCCTATGTCCCCCGCTCGGATACCTATATCGAAAAAGAAAGCTCGGTAAACGAAGCCATTGACCGGATGCGCCACTCCGCCACCCGTGCCTTGCTGGAACGCGATGATGTGATCATCGTCGCATCCGTATCCTGCCTCTATGGTATCGGATCGGTCGAAACCTATTCGGCGATGATTTTCGACCTGAAAAAAGGCGAAGTGGCCGACAATCGCGAGATCATCCGGAAATTGGTCGCCCTGCAATATAAGCGCAACGACCAAGCCTTTACGCGCGGCACCTTTCGGGTGCGCGGCGACAATTTGGAAATTTTCCCATCCCATTATGAAGATATGGCATGGCGTATCAGCTTCTTTGGCGATGAGATTGATGAAATTACAGAATTTGACCCATTAACGGGCAAGAAAATCGCCAATCTGAACCAAGTGCGAATCTATGCCAACAGCCACTATGTCACCCCCGGCCCGACGCTGAAACAAGCATCCGAAGCCATTCGCCACGAATTGGCGGAACGGCTGAAGGAATTACATGCCGAGAATAAATTGCTGGAGGCCCAGCGGCTGGAACAGCGCACCAATTTCGACTTGGAAATGATCGCCGCCACGGGAAGCTGTGCGGGCATTGAAAATTACAGCCGCTTTTTAACAGGCCGCCTGCCCGGCGAACCGCCACCGACATTATTTGAATATCTGCCCGATAATGCTTTGTTATTTGTGGACGAAAGCCACCAAACCATTCCGCAAATCGGCGCAATGTCCAAGGGCGATCACCGCCGCAAGATCACGCTGGCCGAATATGGTTTCCGCCTGCCTAGCTGCATCGACAACCGCCCTTTGCGCTTTGTCGAATGGGACGCAATGCGCCCGCAAACGGTCAGCGTATCCGCCACCCCCGGTTCGTGGGAAATGGAGCAAACCCAAGGCGTCTTTGCCGAACAAGTCATTCGCCCCACCGGCCTGATCGACCCGCCCGTCATCATCCGTCCGGTCGAGGAACAAGTGGATGATTTAATCGCCGAGGCCAAGGCAACCGCCGCCAAAGGCTATCGCACCCTTGTCACCACCCTCACCAAACGCATGGCAGAGGATTTGACCGAATATTTGCACGAAGCGGGCCTGTCGGTACGCTATATGCACAGCGACGTCGAAACGCTGGAACGTATCGAAATCATCCGCGACTTGCGCCTTGGGGTGTTCGATGTGTTGGTCGGCATCAACCTGCTGCGCGAGGGGTTGGACATTCCCGAATGCGGGTTGGTCGGCATTTTGGACGCCGACAAAGAAGGCTTTTTGCGCAGCGAAACCAGCCTTGTGCAAACCATTGGCCGCGCGGCGCGCAACGTCGATGGCCGCGTCATCCTTTATGCCGACCGCATCACGGGCAGCATGCAGCGCGCCATGGCCGAAACCGACCGCCGCCGCGCCAAACAAGTCGCCTATAATGAAGAACATGGCATCACCCCCGCCAGCGTGAAAAAGCAAATTGGCGACATTATCGCCCATGTCGCATCGCAGGACGGCGTCACCATTGATTTGGGCGACGACAAGCCAGACCATATGGTCGGCCATAACTTACGCGCCTATATTACGGATTTGGAACAGAAAATGCGGGCCGCTGCGGCGGATTTGGAATTTGAAGAAGCAGGCCGTTTGCGCGATGAAATCCGGCGGTTGGAAGCCGACGAACTGGGCCTGAACGGCGAAGCCCCCGCCCAGCGTCCCCGCGCGGGCCGTTCCAATGAAGGCAAACCGGGCACCCGCAAGGGCCGTTTTGGCAAGCAAAGTCGAACCCGCTTCTGACCCATCAGGCGCGGCCCATCCCCCGCCCTAGCCACCCGCGAAAAAAGTTGCCGCTGAAACCGATTCTGAATTTGCGATACGCGCCCATGCCATATTAGGGTCCCCAAAATCCAAATGTGGAGGATCAGAATGAAATTGGGTCTATCGGCGGCAACATTGGCTTTGGCGGTGGCACTCTTGCCCACCCATGCCGCAGCAAAAGACGCGCCGACCAACCATCAAGCCGCCAGCGCGGACAGCAAGTCCAGCAGCGATTATCAACCACAGGTCCGCACAACCCGCCTCAACGGCACCTTTGGCGGCCAGCGGATCAATTATAGCGCGACGATTGGCGAAACCGTCATTCGCGGCAAGGACGACAAGGCAGAGGCCGCCGTCGTCACCACCGCTTATATCAAGGAACCACGTGACCCGAACCGCCCTGTGACCTTTTTGTTCAACGGCGGGCCGGGTTCCGGCAGCGTATGGTTGATGATGGGGGCCTTTGGTCCCAAGCGCGTGGCCATTCCCAGCAACGCCACCGATGATGGCGCGCCGCCCTATCCCATCGTCGACAATGCCGACGCCTTGTTGGACGTTACTGACATGGTGTTTATCGACCCGCCCGGAACCGGATTTTCCGTGCTGCTGCCCGGCGCAGACCCCGCCAACTATTATGGCGTCACCCAAGACGCCAAATTGGTGGCCGATGTCATCCGCCGTTGGATTAACGACAATGGCCGTTGGAACAGCCCCAAATATTTGGGCGGCGAAAGCTATGGCACCACGCGCAGCGCCGCTGTCGCCAATCAATTGATGAACGAAACCTATAATGATGTCGCGTTGAACGGCATCATCCTGATTTCCACCATCCTTGATTTTGCCGCAGGTGCGGACACGGCGGGGAATGAGTTGAGCTTCATCACCAACCTGCCCAGCTTTGCCGTCACCGCCCTTTATCATGGGAAAGCCAGCGCCGCCTCCGTTTCCGCCTTTGCCGAGGAAGCACGCCAATGGGCCATTGGCCCTTATGCTAGTGCGCTGTTAAAAGGGCAGAAATTGCAAGGCAGCGAGCGTGCAGAAATTCGCCAGCAATTATCGCGTTATACGGGCCTCAGCGAAACCTATCTCGAACAGGCAGACCTGCGCGTCGAACCCAGCCGTTTCTACAAGGAATTGCTCCGGGATCGCGGCGTCACCGTGGGCCGCCTCGACAGCCGCTATTTGGGCAAAGATTATGACAGCGCGGGCGAACGGCCCGACAATGATCCCAGCTTTTATGGCATTGACGCGGGTTATACCGCCGCCATCAACTCATGGGCGCGCGACACGCTGGGTTTCAAAACCGACCGCGAATATCAAAGCATTGGCCGTGTCGGCGGACAATGGGATTGGCGATTGGGCGGGCGCGATACCAATGCCTATTTAAACGTCGCCCCCTATATTGGCCAAGCCTTGCGCGAAAATTCGGGGCTGAAGGTGCTGGTGGCCCAAGGCTATTATGATTTCGCCACGCCTTTTTTCGCGGCGGAATATAGCCTTAGCCGCACCGGCATTCCCCAAGACCGCATCCATTACACCTATTATGAAAGCGGTCATATGATGTATATACGGGACGAAGATCGCCGCCAACTGTCGGCGGATGTGCGGGCCTTCATCCGCAATCGATAATCACCGCCCATTTTCGTTCCCAGCGAAACCCCCATCATTCAGCCCCGCCGCGCTTTTCTGTGCGGCGGGGCTTTTCACAGGCGCAATCTGACGCCACATAGCGATCATGTGTGTTGTCGCTTTGGCGCTGGGTCGCCACCCCCAATATCCGCTGATCCTGATCGGGAACCGCGATGAATTTCACGCCCGCCCCGCTGCGCCCATTTCGCTATGGCCGGACGGCAGCGGCATTATGGCAGGGCGCGATATTCAGGCGGGCGGCACATGGCTGGGCGTTCATCCCGCATCAGGCCGCGTCGTGGTGGTAACCAATGTGCGCGGCGCGCTTCCCGACCCGAACAAAGCATCACGCGGCGCATTGGTCACCCAAATGCTGACGGGTCAGGGCGAATATGCCCATCCGTCGCCCGCAATATTAAATGATTTCAATGCGTTTAACCTGATCGTCGCACAAAATGGCACGGCGAACATTTTAACCAACCGGCCCAGCCCGCACATCAGCCAGATGTCACAGGGCATTATCGCCGTGGCCAATGAACCCATGAACACCAGCTGCCCCCGCGCCTTGCGCCTGCAGGCGGTGCTGGAACGCTGTACGGCAACGGGCGCAGACCCCGCCGTGATGCTGGATGATTTGATGCAAGAAGACAGTCCAGCGCTATTTTTGCGGGGCGATGAATATGGCACCCGTGCATCGACGCTGGTGACCATTGATCAAGATGGCAAGATCGACATGGTGGAACGCCGATATGAAGCGGGCGGCCGTCCCACTGGAACGACCGCCCTGACTGGCCAAATGGCCTAATCTTCATGTCTATGGGATGCGCCGATTATTTCGGCGCGACCACCATCACCATTTGGCGACCTTCGGTGCGCGGATGGGCTTCGACCTTGGCGATATCTGCCGTCAATTCCGCCACGCGCTGCAACACGCCCAAGCCCAATTGCGTGTGGCTCATTTCACGGCCACGGAAACGCATGGTCAGCTTGACCTTGTCGCCTTCTTCCAAAAAGTCGTGAACTTTTTTCATTTTCACTTCGAAATCATGGTCGTCGATATTCGGACGCATTTTGATTTCTTTGATTTCCTGAGTCTTTTGCGACTTACGCGCGGCATTGGCCTTTTTCTGGGCCTCATATTTAAATTTGCCGACATCAAGGAATTTGCAAACCGGCGGATCAGCGTTCGGCGATACTTCCACCAAATCTAATCCCACTTCCGCAGCCTGCTCAATGGCTTCTGCGGTCAACATCACACCCAGATTTTCGCCTTCGTCGTCGATCACACGGACCTTGGGCGATGCGATAAATTCATTGTAGCGTGGGCCGTTCTTGGGCGGCATGGGCGCCATAGAGCGGCGGGACATTGGCGGGCGTATAGCTCGATCTCCTCATCATCATTGCAGATATTGCGTGCTTTGGCTGGCACATGCAGCGCACATATAATGCCCACACCCCAATCGTAAAGGGCATGTGTGCATTAAAGGCGCTGCTTTTTAACAGATTGTGGCGCTTACGTCACGTAAACTTGTTAAATTCACGCTCACCACTTAGTCGGCGCAGGATCAATCACCCGAAAACCGCCCGCACCCACTTCGCTCACTTCCAAGGCGCGAACCGCGATTCCCCGATCATTAAAACGGAAAATCCCGTCAATGCCGCCAAATCCATCCGACGCGACCAAGCGTGATGCGGGGAAATTGGTGCCCGGTTTCCAGTCCCGCGCAATGCGCACCGTCAACAACACGCTGTCATAACCCAAGCTGCCCAAGCGATAGGGCGCATGACCAAAGCGGGTGCGATATTTGGTGGCCAATTGGCCGTATAAACCGTCCGACACGCTGGCGAACCACGCCCCGCGCATGGCGGGCGCACCCGCCAAGCTGCTGTCGGTGTTCCACATTTCGGTGCCCAAAATCTGGCGATCACCCGCGCTTTTCACCACGGGCACGGCGCGCACCGCATTGCCGCCAATATCGGCAATCAGCACGGCGTCCATATCGCCCGCATTGGCCAAGCGCCGCGCCGCGCCGGTCAAGGCGGTGGCGCTGCGGTCATAGGTTTCGACGCTCACCAAGGTGCCGCCAGCGGCCTGAACGGCGGAACGAAAGGCGGCGGCAGAACGATCGCCATAGATATTTTTGGGCACCAAGGCCCCAAAACGCTGATGCCCCTTGGCACGGCTATATTTCACGACCCGTTCCACCGACTGGCCGGGCACAAAACCCATGATGAACACGCCATTGCTCGCAACACTGGTGTCGTTGGAAAAGCTAAGGACCGGAATACGGGCCGCCCGCGCAATCGGCGCAACCACGCTGACATCTTCGCTGAGCAGCGGACCAAGGATCAGCTTATTGCCATCAGCAATCGCCTGACGCGCTGCGGCGGCCGCGCCATTAGCGGTGTCATAAGTGGTGATGCGCAATTTGTCGGCGCGGCTGTCCAGCAAGGCCAAGGTCGTCGCATTGGCGATGCTGTTGCCCACATCGGCATTGGCCCCGCTTTGGGGAACCAGTAACGCCACGCGGTGACGGTCGGTATCGGTGGGCAGACCCTCCCCGATATTGTCATCCGTTTTCGGCGGCGGGGGCGCGACATCGGGCGATGCTTTGGGCACAACCTGACAGGCCGCCAGCAAGCCGCCCAGCGCAATTGTCGCCAACACGCGCAGGTTAATTTGCCGCGCGGGCGCAATAATTTGGCGCTTGGCAGAAGTTTCTGCCATTTTCGACATCATGCCGGATTCGACCATCACAAAATCTCCCTTGCCCGGACTGTATATCGTCGCCACGCCTATCGGCAACCTTGGCGATATCAGCCCGCGCGCTGCGGCCACCTTGGCCTCTGCGAACCTGATTGCCGCAGAAGACACGCGTGTGACAGCCAAGCTGCTGTCCCATCTGGGCCTACGCATAGCAATGACGCCCTATCATGACCATAGCGACGAGCGTATTCGCCAACAGCTTATCGCTCGCATGGCCGATGAAGTCATTGTTTTGGTGTCCGATGCTGGCACGCCCCTCATCTCTGACCCTGGTTATAAGTTGGTGCGTGATGCCCGCGCCGCTGGCCGTCATATCACCACCCTGCCCGGCCCCTGCGCCGCCATTGCCGCCATCACTTTATCCGGCCTGCCCAGCGACCGTTTCTTGTTCGCCGGATTTTTGCCCAATAAAGCCAAGGCCCGCGCCGACACCATCGCCGAATTTAAGGCGTTGCGCGCCACTTTGCTCTTTTACGAAAGCGGCCCGCGCCTGTCCGCCGCCCTCGCCGCCTTGGCCGAAGGGCTGGGCAACCGCGAAGCCGCCGTGGCGCGCGAAATCAGCAAGCTTTACGAAGAATGTGTGACGGGCACGCTGCTCGACCTATCCGCCCGCTATGCCGATGCCCCGCCCAAGGGCGAAATCGTCATTTTGGTTGGACCACCCGATGCCGACCAGCATGAAATTGGCGATGATGGCAGCATCGACGCCGCTTTGCGCGCTGCTTTGGTCGATCAACCCGTGGCCAAAGCCGCCAAAGCTGTGGCCAAACGCTTTGGTTTGGAACGCCAAGATATTTACGCCCGCGCATTGGCCATCAAAGGCGGAGGCGCAGGCGCAAACACAGAAATAACGACCGCCGAATGACGCGCCGCGCCGCCGAAACCGCCGGACGACGGGCGGAATTTTGGGCGGCCATGTGGCTGCGCTTGCACGGCTGGCGCATCCTTGAGCAGCGGATAAGCGTTGGTGTGGGCGAAGTGGACATTATCGCACGGCGCGGGCGGTGCTTGACCTTTGTCGAGGTCAAATATCGCCGCAACGCCGCCCAATGGGCCGATGCCATCGACAAACGCCGCCTGACCCGCGTGGCAGCGGCGGCGCATATTCTGGCCCCGCGCTATATGCGGTCGGGGCGGTCGGGGGCGACGGATCGGGGCGATGATGTTCGTATTGACGTGATGCTGCTTGCACCATGGCGGTTGCCACGCCATTTGGTGCATGTTTGGCAAATTTAACTTGCTTTAAATAGCCAGCTCTGGCCCCTGCCGGACCGCTGACATATGGAGATGACAAGACATGACCCTGCGCGCCGCCGTGCAAATGGACCCGATGGACAGCATCAATATCGCGGGAGACAGCAGCTTTCACCTGATCCTCAATGGGTTGGAACGCGGCTATGAAATTTATCATTATGACGTCAAAGGGCTGACATGGGAAAATGGTCATCTGACCACCCCCGCCCACCGCATTTTGTCGGCGCAGCGCCAAGCGGGCGATCATTATCGCTTTGGCGACACCGTCCAACTGGACCTTGGCCGCGACATTGATGTCGTGTTGATGCGCCAAGACCCGCCCTTTGATTTGGGCTATTTGACTGGCACTTGGCTGCTAGAGCGTATCACCAAAGATACGCTGGTGGTCAATGACCCGACATCGGTTCGCAATGCCCCCGAAAAGGTCTTTGTGCTCGATTTCCCCGAATTCATGCCCCCCACCATGGTCACGCGCGACCTGAATGCCGTCAAGGACTTCCAAAGCCGCTTTGGCGCGGTGGTCATCAAGCCTTTGCATGGCAATGGCGGCAAAGCCGTGTTCCGCGTCGATGCAGATGGCAGCAATTTGGGCGCCTTGGTCGAACTTTTTGGGCAAGTCTGGCCCGAACCCTTCATGGTTCAGCAATTTCTGCCCAGCGTATCGCAAGGCGACAAGCGTATTGTGCTGATCGACGGCGAAGTGGCAGGCGCGATCAACCGCAAACCGGGCGACGGCGAATTTCGCTCAAACCTCGCGGTCGGCGGCTATGCCGAAGCGGCGGAACTGACCCCGCGCGAAGCCGAAATCTGCGCCGTTCTGGGTCCGCGCCTCAAGGAACGGGGGCTGTTATTCGTGGGTATCGACGTGATTGGCGGCGAATGGCTGACCGAAATCAACGTCACCTCGCCCACCGGCATTGTCGCCATTGATCGCTTTAACAACAGCGATACGGCTGGCATGATTTGGGATGCTATCGCCCGTAAATTGGCGTAACGCCGCATGGCGATACGCATCATTTCTGACCTTATGGATTTTCAGGCACCAGCATGACCGATTTCATTCTCGATATCATCCAAGGCTGGGGCTATTTGGGCATCGGCATTTTGATGTTCTTGGAAAATGTCTTTCCGCCCATTCCATCCGAAGTGATCATGAGCTTGGGCGGCGTGGGCGTCGCTCAGGGTCGTTTTGACTTTTGGACATTGGTCAGCGTGGCGATCATCGGCACCACCATAGGCAATTGGGTGTGGTATGGCATTGGCCGCTGGTTTGGCTATGCCCGCCTCAAGCCGCTGATCGACCGTTATGGCCGCTGGTTGACCATGGATTGGAATGATGTGGAAAAACTGCATGATTTCTTTTTGCGGCACGGTTCGGGCATCGTCTTTTTCTGCCGCTTTTTGCCCATCGCCCGCACCATGGTCTCGCTGCCAGCGGGCATGGTCAAAATGTCGCAGATAAAATTCATTATCTGGACGGCCGCAGGATCGGCGATTTGGATCGTCGCTTTGGCTGGCGCGGGCAATTGGTTTGGCCAGCAATTCGCACAGGCCGAACGCTTTATCGGGCCCGTCGCCATCGCCAGCATCGGCCTGTTGGTCGCTATCTATATTTACCGCGTCGCCACATGGAAAGCCAAGGGGCAATAAACCACGCCCCGCGCTTTACCAGCGCATAACCAGCGCACCGGCCCCTTCCTTGGCCGACACATTCACTGAAGACAGGATTTATGATGAAAGCCACCATCTGGCACAATCCCAATTGCGGAACGTCGCGCAAAACCTTGGCCCAATTACAGGATGTGGACGGGGCCGACGTCACCGTGATCGAATATTTGAAACATCCCTATTCCGCCGACAAGCTGGCGCAGTTGATCCGTGACGCGGGGCTGACCCCAGCACAGGCCCTGCGCCTGCGCGGTACCGATGCCGCCGAACGCGGTTTGCCCGATGCCGATGACGCGGCTATTTTGTCGGCCATGGCAGATCATCCCGCTTATGTCGAACGCCCCTTTGTGGAAACGGACAAGGGCGTGCGCCTGTGCCGCCCGCAAGAAAAAGTGAATGAAATCCTCTAGGGTCAGGACCATGGGGGTGACGGGATCAGAGACGATTTTCCGCCCTGTCCGCCGCCCCTTTTCTTGGCCGATCCGCGCTTGGCCTATATAGCCACATCAGCGCGGCTCAGGCGGGCGGTATCAGGCGCGCTGCATGCGCCCTTGTTCCAAATGATAACGGGTCACCGGCCCCGGCATGTCGTGAAATAGCGCCGCCTCCGTCCCCGTCAGCCATGCTTGCCCGCCCTGATCGGCCAATTGCCCATAAAGCGCCGCACGACGATGCGGGTCCAAATGGGCCGCCACTTCGTCCAACAGCAAGATCGGCCGCTGCCCCCGCAGCCGCGCCACACAATCGCTATGGGCCAGCACCAGCGACAAGAGCATCGCCTTTTGCTCCCCCGTCGAACAGCGCGCGGCATTTTGCCCATGCACCGCATGCACCGCCGCCAAATCGTCACGGTGCGGCCCCATGGTCGCCCGCCCAGCCGCCGCGTCGATGCGGCGCGATTTTGCGAACATCGCAGCCAATTCGTCGGCTTGCCATGGACGGGTCCGTGCGTGGCCCGCGCTGTCGACCAAGGTCAATATGGGGCGCGCAAAGCCTGTATCGGGCTGGACCGCCAATTCTTGCCCCAGCGCGGCCAATGTCCGCTGGCGCGCGGCATCCATCCACGCCCCATGTTCCGCTAGCTGGGCTTCCAAACTGCTGATCCATTGCGGATCGGCTTGGTCAAAATCGGCCAGCAATTTCCCCCGCGCGCGCAGCGCGGCATCATATCGGTTGCTATGCTGAGCGTGGCGCGGCTCCAACGCCAAGACCAATCGGTCCAAGAAACGCCGCCGATTGCCTGCTGTTTCGACAAATAATCGGTCCATCGCGGGGGTCAGCCACAGCACCGACAGCCATTCCGCCATCGACGCAGCCGCAGCGCCCGCGCCATTGATACGCACGATCCGCCGCCCCGGATGTTTGGGCTCCATCCCCGTACCAATCGCGATGGGGGCCAGATCGTCGCCCGCATCGACATCGGCATAAATGGCAAAGCCCCCCGATGCGCCGTCACGCACCATGTCACTCAGCGAGGCACGGCGCAGCCCGCGCCCAGGGGCCAGCAGAGAAATAGCCTCCAATATATTGGTTTTTCCAGCGCCATTTTCACCGAACAGCGCCACCAATCCCTGCCCCGCCAGCAATTCGGCCCCAGCATGGTTGCGAAAATCCGTCAAAGAAAGGCGAGCCAAAGTCATTGCTTCCCGCCTAGCCGCCCCGCGCCCATTGCGCCAGAGGAAGGATGGCACAGATAGAGCACATCCGAAAAACAGCCTCATCGCATTGACTGTGCGAATTTATTCTCATTTTTCGGGAAATTTTCCATTTTTGGAAATTTTTCACAATGCTCCGATCAACCCATCGCCGAAAACCAACGAATTTCCGCCATTTTCAAAAATTGGCACGGCTTCTGCAATACCCAAATCATCAACAGCAACCGCCATGCAAAAGGGCGGGAGCGAGAAAAAAGGGACACAGACCATGACCAAATTGCACTTCGATTCCATCAAAAGCCTGTCCATCGCAGCCTTTACCTCTGCCACGGCGTTGGTGATGCTCTTGTCGATTGCGGGCCTCAACGGGGCACCAATTGGCCAGTTGATCGTTTAACCAGCACAAGGCCCGCTTGCGGGCCAGACCAAAAGACTGAAGGTAGATTTATGACCCAACCCTTTCGCAAAAATCGTGAAAATTCCATGATTTCTGGCGTTTGCGCTGGATTGGCCGATCAATTCTCCATTGATGCTTTGTGGGTCCGCTTGGGCTTCGTCGGGTTGACGCTGCTGGGCTTTGGCCTGCCGATCTTGCTTTATATCCTGATCGCCTTGCTGGCCCCCAGCAGCTAAGTGCGGCCATAGTCGCCACAAAAAAGCCCCGCCAGATTGCTCTGACGGGGCTTTTTCATTTTGGGTTGTTAACCCGCTTTGCGATTATTCGTCGCCAGCGGGTGCCGCTTCTTCGGCCACCGGTGCAGCAGGTTCCGCGATGGGCGAAACCAGTTCTGCGCTGGCTGCGCGCATCGCAGCGCGCAGCGCGGCGTCACGCGACGAAGCCGCCACGCGAACGCGGTTCATGGCTGCGCCCGTACCAGCGGGGATCAGACGACCCACGATGACATTTTCCTTCAGGCCGATCAGGCTGTCCACCTTACCCTGAACCGACGCCTCGGTCAGAACGCGGGTGGTTTCTTGGAAGGATGCCGCCGAAACAAAGCTGCGGGTTTGCAGGCTTGCCTTGGTGATGCCCAACAGAACCGGACGGCCCACGGCGGGACGGCCATTCTTCGGCAGCTTGGCGTTCACTTCCTGCATTTCCAGCAAGTCCACCTGTTCGGCAGGCAGCAAAGTCGTGTCGCCGCCATCGGTGATTTCAACCTTTTGCAACATCTGACGAACAATCGTTTCGATGTGCTTATCGTTGATCTTCACGCCTTGCAGACGGTAAACTTCCTGAATTTCTGCGACCAGATATTCCGCCAAAGCTTCCACGCCCATCACGTCCAAAATGTCGTGCGGGTTGGGCGAACCGGAAATCAAGGCGTCGCCGCGCTTGACCATATCGCCTTCTTGCACTTCCAAAACCTTGGACTTGGGGATCAGATATTCAATCGGATCGCCTTCTTCCGGAACAATGGCGATCTTACGCTTCGCCTTGTAATCCTTCACAAATTCGATGCGACCCGAAATCTTCGCGATCACCGAATTATCCTTGGGGATACGCGCTTCAAACAGTTCGGCAACGCGTGGCAGACCACCCGTAATATCGCGCGTTTTCGATGCTTCACGCGATACACGGGCCAGAATGTCACCGGCTTTCACTTCTTGACCATCTTCGACCGACAACATGGTGCCAACGGCCAGCAGATAACGCGCGGCTTCGCCCGATGCGTCATCCAACAAGGTCAGACGCGGTTGCAGATCTTCCTTCTTGCTGCGGCCAGCCGCACGATATTCGATCACAACGCGCTGCGCGATACCGGTCGCTTCGTCGACTTGTTCTGCCAGCGTCTTGCCGTCAGCCAAATCTTGATATTTCACGATACCGTTCTTTTCGGTGATCAGCGGCATGGTGAACGGGTCCCATTCAGCGATACGATCGCCCTTGGAAACCTTTTCGCCATCCTTGTGCATGATCTGCGCACCATAAGGCAGCTTGTGCGAAGCGCGCTCACGGCCTTCCGCGTCGATCACGGCGATTTCACCCGAACGCGACAGGGCCAGACGGCGACCGCGTTGGTCGACGATGGTTTCCATGTCACGATATTGGATCGTACCGTCCGAAATCGCTTCTGCGTTTGACTGTTCGTTCACCTGCGCCGCACCACCAATGTGGAAGGTACGCATGGTCAACTGTGTGCCCGGTTCACCGATCGACTGAGCAGCGATAACGCCAACAGCTTCACCGATGTTGACCGGCGTACCACGGGCCAAGTCACGGCCATAGCATTTGCCGCAAACGCCCAAGGTCGTTTCACAAACCAGTGGCGAACGGATCTTGACCGACTGAACTTCGGCTTCCTCGATACGAGCAACCATCGGTTCGTCCAGCAAGGTGCCGAGCGTGGCAATGATGTTGCCATCCTTGTCCGCAACATCTTCCAACGTGGTACGACCCAAGATGCGTTCGCCCAGCGAAGCAATGGTCGAACCGCCTTGGATGATGGCGCGCATTTCCATACCGCGTGTGGTGCCGCAATCTTCTTCGACCACGACGCAGTCTTGGCTGACGTCCACCAGACGGCGGGTCAAATAACCCGAGTTCGCCGTCTTCAACGCCGTATCCGCCAGACCCTTACGGGCACCGTGGGTGGAGTTGAAATATTCAAGAACGGTCAGACCTTCTTTGAAGTTCGAGATGATCGGCGTTTCAATGATCTCGCCCGAAGGCTTGGCCATCAGACCGCGCATACCAGCCAGCTGCTTCATCTGGGCCTGCGAACCACGGGCACCCGAGTGAGCCATCATATAGATGGAGTTGATGGGCGCGAGGCGGCCATCTTCCAGCTTTGGCGTGGCGCGAATTTCGTCCATCATCGCATTTGCGACTTTGTCACCGCACTGCGACCAAGCGTCGATCGCCTTGTTATATTTTTCTTGCTGCGTGATCAGACCGTCCTGATATTGCTGCTCGAAATCCTTCACCAAGGCGCGGGTTTCTTCGACCATGCCTTCCTTCGACGCCGGAATGATCATGTCATCCTTACCGAAGGAAATGCCAGCGCGGAACGCGTGACGGAAGCCCAGCGCCATGATGGCGTCGGCAAACAACACAGTCTCTTTCTGGCCGGTATGACGATAGACTTCGTCGATCACGTCACCAATATCCTTCTTGGTCAGAAGGCGGTTAACGGTTTCAAACGGCACCTTGTGGCTGTGCGGCAGGCATTCGCCCAACAACATACGACCTGGGGTGGTTTCGTAACGCTTCAGATAGCTGTTACCCTCTTCGTCGGTTTGCGGCACGCGGCTGTAAACCTTGGAATGCAGCGTCACGGCACCAACATGCAAAGCCTGATGCACTTCGGCCATATCGGCCAGCAACATGCCTTCGCCTGGCTCACCTTCACGCTCCAGCGACAGGTAATAGAGACCCAGCACCATATCCTGCGACGGAACGATGATTGGCTTACCATTGGCCGGCGACAAGATGTTGTTGGTCGACATCATCAGCACGCGGGCTTCAAGCTGGGCTTCCAGCGACAGCGGCACGTGAACGGCCATCTGGTCACCGTCAAAGTCGGCGTTAAACGCGGCGCAGACCAGCGGGTGAAGCTGAATAGCCTTACCCTCGATCAGCACAGGTTCGAACGCCTGAATGCCCAAGCGGTGAAGCGTCGGCGCGCGGTTCAGCATCACAGGATGTTCGCGGATCACCTCATCGAGGATGTCCCAGACTTCCTTGCGTTCCTTTTCCACCCACTTTTTGGCTTGCTTCAAGGTCATCGACAGACCCTTGGCATCCAAGCGCGCATAGATGAACGGCTTGAACAGTTCGAGCGCCATCTTCTTGGGCAGGCCGCATTGATGCAGCTTCAATTCCGGACCGGTGGTGATAACCGAACGACCCGAATAGTCGACGCGCTTACCCAGCAAGTTCTGACGGAAGCGACCTTGCTTACCCTTCAGCATGTCGGACAGCGACTTCAACGGACGCTTGTTCGCACCGGTGATGGTGCGGCCACGGCGACCATTGTCGAACAATGCGTCGACAGCTTCTTGCAACATACGCTTTTCGTTGCGGACGATGATGTCCGGCGCGCGCAATTCCATCAAACGCTTCAAACGGTTGTTACGGTTGATCACGCGGCGATACAGGTCGTTCAAATCCGACGTTGCAAAGCGGCCACCATCCAGCGGCACCAGCGGGCGCAATTCTGGCGGAATAACCGGCACAACTTCCAAGATCATCCATTCCGGACGGTTGCCGGATTCGATGAAGCTTTCCACAACCTTCAGGCGCTTGATGATCTTCTTGGGCTTCAGCTCCGACTTGGTCGTCGCCAATTCTTCCATCAGATCAACGCGTTCTTGCTCCAGATCAAGATTTTCGAGCAGCACGCGAATGGCTTCTGCACCGATGCCAGCCGAAAAAGCGTCTTCGCCATATTCGTCTTGCGCGTCGAGCAGTTCATCTTCGGTCAGCAGTTGGAATTTTTCCATCGGCGTCAGGCCGGGTTCCAACACGATATAGGCTTCGAAATAAAGCACGCGTTCCAGCTGCTTCAACTGCATGTCGAGCAGCAAGCCGATGCGCGAAGGCAGCGATTTCAAATACCAGATATGGGCAACTGGCGCAGCCAATTCGATATGGCCCATACGTTCGCGGCGCACCTTGGTGACGGTGACTTCCACGCCGCATTTTTCGCAGACGATGCCCTTGTATTTCATACGCTTATACTTGCCGCACAAGCATTCATAATCCTTGATCGGACCAAAAATGCGCGCACAGAACAAGCCGTCCCGTTCGGGCTTAAACGTACGATAGTTAATGGTTTCCGGCTTTTTAATCTCGCCGAAGGACCAGCTGCGGATGCGCTCTGGGCTGGCGATGCCGATTTTGATCATGTCAAAAGTTTCGGGCTTCGCTGCCGGATTCATGAAGTTGGTAATCTGGTTCATATTCAAGCTCCACTTCCCCTTCCGCTGGTAGCGGAAGGGGTGAGGCAAATTTTATTCGGCGGCTTCGGGAAGAGCGTCCGGACCTTCATCCGGATCTTGGTCGGCATAAGACGACAGCTCGACATTGAGGCCCAGCGAGCGCATTTCCTTAACAAGCACGTTGAAGCTTTCAGGGATACCAGCTTCGAAGCTGTCGTCACCCTTGACGATCGCTTCATAAACCTTGGTACGGCCGATCACGTCATCGGACTTGACCGTCAGCATTTCCTGCAAGGTGTAAGCTGCGCCATAAGCTTGCAGCGCCCACACTTCCATTTCCCCGAAGCGCTGGCCACCGAACTGCGCCTTACCACCCAGCGGCTGCTGCGTTACAAGGCTGTATGGGCCGATGGAACGGGCGTGGATCTTGTCGTCGACCAAGTGATGCAGCTTGAGCATGTAAATATAGCCCACTGTCACCTTACGGTCGAACTTCTCACCCGTGCGTCCGTCATACAGATCCGACTGACCGCTTTCGTCCAAACCAGCACGTGCCAACATGGCCGACACGTCTGCTTCCTTGGCGCCGTCAAATACCGGTGTTGCAAATGGCACACCGACCTTCAGATTGCCTGCCAATTCGACGATGCTGCTCGCGTCACGGGCCCGAATATCGTCCAGATATTCTTCACCATAGACATGTTCCAGCGACGCCTTCACCGCTTCTGGCATATCGCCGCCGGTCGCATCTGGGTTGGCATCACGCCATTCTTCCAATGCCTGCGTGACTTGTTTACCCAAGCCGCGCGAAGCCCAACCCAAATGGGTTTCCAGAATCTGACCGACGTTCATACGCGACGGCACACCCAGCGGGTTCAGCACGATGTCGACAGGCGTACCATCTTCCAAGAACGGCATGTCTTCGTTCGGCAAAATGCGCGAGATAACACCCTTGTTACCGTGACGACCGGCCATTTTATCGCCCGGTTGCAGCTTGCGCTTCACGGCCACAAAGACCTTGACCATCTTCAAGACACCGGGTGCCAGTTCGTCACCACGTTGCAGCTTTTCGACGCGATCTTCATATTTGTCGTTAATGCGCTTGATAGCTTCGTCATATTGCGCCTTGATCGCTTCCAGTGCGGCTTGCGCACGGTCTTCGACCACAGCCAATTTCCACCAATCCGAACGATCCAGTTCGACCAGCATATCTTCGGTGACAATGTCACCCTTCTTCAAGCCCTTGGGCACTGCGCTGGTTTCTTGACCAATCAGCAGATCCTTCAGGCTGGAGAAGGTTGCACGGTTCAAAATCGTCCGTTCATCGTCAGCATCCTGCTTCAAACGTTCGATTTCTTCGCGTTCAATCGCAATGGCACGTTCGTCCTTGTCGATACCATGACGGTTGAACACGCGCACTTCGACGACCGTACCCGAAACACCCGGCGGCAAACGCAGCGAGGTATCGCGAACATCAGAAGCCTTTTCACCAAAGATGGCGCGCAGCAGCTTTTCTTCTGGCGTCATCGGGCTTTCGCCCTTTGGCGTAATCTTACCGGCCAAAATGTCGCCCGGGCCAACTTCCGCGCCGATGTAAACAATGCCAGCCTCGTCGAGGTTGCGCAGAGCTTCTTCACCAACATTCGGGATATCGCGGGTGATATCCTCTGGGCCAAGGCGCGTATCGCGGGCCGTGACTTCAAATTCCTCGATGTGGATCGAGGTGAAGACGTCGTCCTTCACGATGCGTTCGCTGATCAGGATGGAGTCTTCATAGTTGTAACCATTCCAAGGCATAAACGCGACCAGCACGTTCTTACCCAAGGCCAGTTCACCCAAATCCGTCGACGGACCGTCGGCAATGATATCGCCTTCGTTGATCACATCGCCCACCTTCACCAGCGGACGCTGGTTGATGCAGGTGTTTTGGTTCGAACGCTGGAACTTTTGCAGACGGTAAATGTCCACACCCGACTTGCCCGGCTCGATCAAATCCGTCGCACGGATCACGATACGGGTGGCGTCCACTTGGTCGACAATACCACCACGGCGCGCACCAATAGCCGCGCCGGAATCGTGGGCCACGGTGGCTTCCATACCGGTGCCGACCACGGGCGCTTCCGAGCGCAGCAGCGGCACAGCCTGACGTTGCATGTTGGAACCCATGAGCGCGCGGTTGGCGTCATCGTTTTCCAAGAAGGGGATCAGCGACGCCGCAACCGACACCAACTGCTTGGGCGAAACGTCCATCAGCGTGATTTGATCGCGCGGTGCCATCAAAAATTCGCCGCCTTCACGCGCCGAGATCAGCTCTTCTGCAAAGCTGCCGTCTTCGTTCAGTTCTGCGTTCGCCTGAGCAACCGTGTGCTTTTGCTCTTCCATCGCCGACAGATAGACGACTTCATTGGTCACCTTGCCGTCGATAATGCGGCGATAAGGGGTTTCAATAAAGCCATATTTATTGACGCGGGCAAAGGTCGACAGGCTGTTGATCAGACCAATGTTCGGGCCTTCTGGCGTTTCAATGGGGCAGATACGGCCATAATGGGTTGGGTGAACGTCGCGAACTTCAAAGCCAGCGCGTTCGCGGGTCAAACCACCTGGGCCCAAGGCCGAAACGCGGCGCTTATGCGTCACTTCGGACAAGGGGTTGGTTTGGTCCATGAACTGCGACAATTGCGACGAACCGAAGAATTCACGAACCGCTGCAACAGCAGGCTTCGCATTGATCAGGTCGTTCGGCATCACGGTCGACACGTCAACCGACGACATACGCTCCTTGACGGCACGTTCCATGCGCAGCAGGCCGACGCGATATTGGTTTTCCAACAATTCGCCAACCGAACGAACACGGCGGTTACCAAGGTTATCGATATCGTCGATTTCGCCCTTGCCGTCCTTCAGGTTCACCAATTCCTTGACCACAGCCAAGATATCTTCGTTGCGCAGCGTGGTCACCGTATCTTCGGCATCCAAGCTCAGGCGCATGTTCAGCTTCACGCGGCCCACCGCCGACAGGTCATAACGGTCGGGGTCAAAGAACAGGCCAGCAAACAAGGCTTCGGCGGTTTCGCGCGTCGGCGGTTCGCCAGGGCGCATCACGCGGTAAATGTCCGACAGCGCTTGGTCGCGTTCTTCGGCCTTATCCGCCTTCAACGTGTTGCGGATCCACGGACCAGTGTTGTTATGGTCAATGTCCAGCAAGACCAGCTTGTCGATGCCAGCCGCGTCAATCTTTTCCAGATTTTCGGCGGTCACTTCGTCGCCAGCTTCGATATAAATCTCGCCAGTAGCGTCGTTCACCAAATCATATGCCGAATAACGACCGAAAATTTCTTCGGTCGGGATCAGCAAGGTGGTCAGACCATCCTTGGCGGCCTTATTGGCCAAACGCGGGCTGATCTTGTGGCCGGTTGCAAAAACAACTTCGCCAGTGTTCGCGTCAACAACATCAAAGGCTGGCTTTGCACCGCGCCAATTTTCAACGACGAACGGAACCTTCCAACCATCAGCGGCGCGTTCAAACACCAGACGGTCATAGAAGTGGTTCAGGATTTCTTCGCCCGACATGCCCAAAGCATAAAGCAGCGACGTGACCGGCAATTTGCGCTTGCGGTCAATACGGACGTTGACGATGTCCTTGGCATCAAATTCGAAATCGAGCCACGAACCACGATAAGGGATCACGCGGGCCGCGAACAAATATTTACCCGACGAGTGGGTCTTGCCACGGTCATGGTCGAACAGCACACCCGGCGAACGGTGCATCTGCGACACAATGACGCGCTCTGTGCCGTTCACGAAGAATGTGCCATTCCCCGTCATCAACGGCATGTCGCCCATATAAACATCTTGTTCTTTGATATCGAGAACCGAACGTGTGTCCGTTTCGCTGTCGACTTCAAAAACGATCAAACGCAGCGTCACCTTCATCGGGGCTGCATAGGTAATACCGCGCTGGCGGCATTCTTCTACGTCGAACTTGGGCTCTTCCAGTTCATAATGAACAAAGTCCAGCTCCGCCGTGCCCGCAAAGTCGCGGATCGGGAAGACGCTGCGCAGCGTCTTTTCCAAGCCCGACACATAGCCGGTCGCCGGATCAGAACGCAAAAATTGTTCATAGGATTCGCGCTGAACCTCAATCAGGTTCGGCATTTCCACGGCTTCGTGGATATTCCCGAAGAGCTTGCGGATTCGCTTGCTTGCGGTCGCTTGGAGGGCCTTGCCCACCGCATTCGCATTGATCGCCATTAATTCATCTCGCCTGTAAAAATTCAAACGCAGGGCGCTGAAAAGACGCAAAAAAGCTGCAAGCAACCATCACTGGTTTACCGCAGCTTCCACGCATCTCAGTGCCTTGACCATCCATTCTAGTGACCCGCTGCGCAAAGACAGGACGCTTCCCGATGATCAAAGTATGGTTTGCATATAGAAAAGGCGGCCCATGAAGTCAATGAACCGCCCCGCCATTCGCAAATTTTGTTCGGCCCTATATTCGCCTGTATATCATGCCGATATGGCCCCCATCCCATCCTTTATATCGTCGCACCAAAGGTCATGGACACAACATCATCGACCATCGCCTCGTCCCATTCCACCCGCTGGTCCAGCACCAACATCGCCAGCCCATGCACCAAGGCCCAAGCGTGCAGCGCAGCACGATCTGGGTTTAACGCCCAAGGCGCGGCCTCCGTCACCCCAGCCCGCAGCAAATTATAGGCCACTTCGCTGCCATCCACGCCAACATTATCCTGCCGGACCGGCATACGGCGCGTAAAGCTCAGGCGGAACAACGCCGGCTCCTGATGGGCAAAACGCACATAAGCGATGCCGATGGCGCGAAAACCCTCGCGCCCGCCGCCCGCCTTTAGCCATGCTTGGGCCTGTGTCGCGCCCAAACGCCTAATCCCCTCCTCCGCCAAGGCGTCTAACAACGCTTCTTTGTCTGGAAAATGACGGTAAAGCGCCGTCGGGCTCACCCCAACATCGCGCGCCAGCGCACGCAGCCCCAAATCCGCCTCGGGTCCCTCGGCCAGCCGCGCCAAACCCGCCACAATGACGGCAGATCGCAAGTCGCCATGATGATAGCCGCCGCGCTTTGCGGGCATAGGCTCCTCATATTCCATGACATCTTCCATCGTCTCCTCCCCCATCAAGGGGATGGGTAGCTCCGCCTCGCTCAGCGCCACAAACTCGACGGGCGGCGGGCCATCCATGGGCGCAACAGGGCTATTGACATCATCATCAGCATTCATCATGTTACCACCGTAAACATCGCAAGTGGGGCGGGCAAGAAAAAAGCATCAGCAAAAAAGCATCGGCAAAACCAATTTGTCGGCACCCCGATCCATCTTCGCATGTCCACATCGAATAGCCCTGGGAGAAGGAGGCATATTCACATGGCCAGCACAATCGAAACCATCCTTCGCGGCACCGCAACCGCCGCCTTGCGTAAAATTTCCAATTTCAACCGCAAACGCTTGCCCATCCCAACGGATTCCCACCCCTATTTGACCGGAATCCACACACCCTTGACGCAGGAATATACATTGTCCGACCTGCGGGTGGAAGGCCAGATCCCCGCCGCCCTTTCGGGCCGCTATCTGCGCAACGGACCCAACCCCATCGGCACCCCCAATCCCGCCAGCTATCACTGGTTTACTGGTCCCGGCATGGTGCATGGCATCGCCATCGAAAACGGGCAGGCGCTATGGTATCGCAACCGCTGGGTGCGCGGCGCAGAAGCATCAGCCCATTTGAACGAACCCCTGCCCCCCGGCCCCCGCCGCGAGGGAAGCGACGCCCCCAACACCAATGTCGTTGGCATAGCCGGACGGACCTTTGCGATTGTCGAGGCGGGCGGTCTGCCCACCGAGCTGGACGATCAACTGACCACGCTGGCGCATAATGATTTCGACGGCACCTTGGCGGGGGGATACACCGCCCACCCCCATTTTGACCCATTCACCCGCGAATATCACGCCATCACCTATCGCGGCGAAGAAATGAACAAAATATGGCATGTGGTGATGGACGAACAGGCGCATGTGGTCCGCGAAGAAGCCGTCGCGGTCAGCCACGGCCCATCAATCCACGACTGCGCAATCACTGAAAACCATGTGCTAATTTTCGATCTTCCCGTCACTTTTTCAATGAAAGCCCTGATTAAGGGCTATGCCTTCCCCTATCAATGGAACCCCGACCACCCTGCCCGCGTCGGCTTGCTGCCCCGCACCGCTTCGGGTGATGACGTTATATGGGTGCCCGTGGACCCATGCTATGTTTTCCACCCCGCCAATGCGTTTGAAACCGCCGATGGCCAAGTGGTGGTCGATGTGGTGGCGCATGACAGCATGTTCGCCCGCTCGGTTCGCGGGCCGGACAGCGCGGCATCGGCCTTGGAACGATGGACCATTGATCCGGTCAAAAAACAAAGCAGGCGCCAAGTCCTAAACCCCCATGCGCAGGAATTTCCGCTTTATGATGAACGACTTACCACCCGGCCCTATCGCTATATCTATAGTGTCGGCGTGGAAAGCAGCGGCAGCAACGGGACCCGCAAAGAATTGGATTTGGCAGGGACCGCCCTGTTCAAACATGATCTGCAGACCAACGCCATATCGGTCCGCGACTTTGGCCCCCATCGCCATCCGGGCGAATTTGTCTTCACCCCCAAAACCGCCAACAGCGCCGAAGACGACGGCTGGCTGATCGGCTTGGTCATCTGCACCGCGCCAGATGGCGGTCAGGGCACGACAGAATTGCATATCCTCAAGGCCGATGATTTCACCGGTCCGCCACAGGCTGTCATCCACCTGCCCCATCAAATCCCGCCCGGCTTCCATGGCAATTGGGTGCCCAGCGCCGATATCACCCCCACCTAGGATCAGGACCCTAGTCCCGCACCGATTATATGACGGACATAGAAAAAGGGCGGCTCCCCATGGGAACCGCCCTTCTATCTCAGGCTCATCGACGTTGCCGCCGATGTCCGAAAACTGAATTACTTCAGTTCTACGGTCGCGCCAGCTGCTTCCAGCTTCTTCTTCAGTTCTTCAGCTTCAGCCTTCGAAGCGCCTTCCTTGATGGGCTTCGGAGCGCCTTCGACCAGAGCCTTGGCTTCGCCCAGGCCCAGACCGGTGATCGCACGAACTTCCTTAATCACGTTGATCTTGTTGCCGCCGTCGCCGGTCAGGATCACGTCGAATTCGTCCTTTTCTTCAACTGCAGCGCCAGCAGCAGCAGGAGCAGCAACTGCAACAGCAGCAGCAGCCGAAACGCCCCAATGCTCTTCCAGCAGCTTCGACAGCTCAGCAGCTTCCAATACGGTCAGGGTCGACAGTTCTTCAACGATCTTTGCGAGATCAGCCATTTGTATTCTCCATCAGAACCGAGCAAAGCTCGGGAAATTGTTGCAATTATATTTAGGATTACGCCGCTTCTTTGGCGGCATATGCACCAAATACACGCGCCAGCTGTCCAGCCGGGGCTGCTGCAATTTGAGCAACCTTCGTGGCAGGAGCCTGGAGCAGGCCAATAAGCGTACCGCGCAGTTCGTCGAGCGACGGCAGGGCTGCAAGAGCCTTAACGCCTTCAACGTCCAATACGGTGTCACCCATGCCGCCGCCAAGGATTTCCAACTTGGGGTTGGTCTTGGCGAACTCAACTGCGATCTTGGCCGCAACAACCGGATCGGTTGCCGAAGCGACTGCAGTTGGGCCGGTCAGCAAATCTGCCAAACCGGTATATTGGGTGCCATCGAGCGCGATCTTGGCCAGGCGGTTCTTAGCAACCTTATAGCTCGCACCAGCGTCGCGCATTTGCTGACGAAGGACAGTCGACTGAGCGACGGTCAAGCCCAAGTTGCGAACGATCACAACCGAAGCAGCTTCCGACAGTGCCGCGTTAAGCTGAGTTACGGCTTCGGCCTTTTCAGAACGATTCATGCCTGTTTCTCCACTCATGCCCGAGGGGATCAAGGCCAAGGCCTTGCTTCCATCGGGCGGCTAACACACGCAAGAATATGTTTAGGACGAATCCTATCCATAACTTACGCAACGATGTCCGATGGGGTCGGTCAAGTCGCATCACCATAAGGCGGACGACCGAAAAAGACTGTTCCCCGTCTCGGTTGGGAATTAAGCAAGGCAAATTCCTTGCACCAACTGTCTCGGACGGCTTTGCAAAGGTCCAAAGAACCTCGACAAGTCGCAGGCTCTTTAGCTTGTCTGGGCACAGAGTCAACTGAAAGGTGAAACGGAATCACGTGAAACGTTACACGGGTTTCGCCGATTGGTTTAAGTCAGCGCCTCGCAACGGTTGAAACTTCAACCGCAAGATAAACTGCCCCGCCCGACAAAAAGCCCGCGCAAAGGACCTAGGCTCTTTGCGCGGGCTTTTGCTTCACTTCTGGTAAGGATAGGGCCTTACAGCGCAGCCTTGGCGTGGCGGCGGGAATAGAGGAAATAAACCCCAATCCCAAAGATGTTCCACACCATGAACCAAAATTGGGTCGAGGATGGCAGGCTGAAGAATAAATAAATGCAGCCAAAGACCGCAATACCGCCGACCAACCAAGGCATGGGCGCGCGGAAGGTGCGATGCGCATCCGGCGCACGGCGGCGCATCACCAACATGCACACGGCCACAGCCGAAAATGCCGCCAATGTGCCCGCATTGGCCAAGGCAGCCAATTCACCCAGCGGAATGAAGCCAGCCAGCACAGCCACCACCGCAGCGGTAAACAGCGTGATACGAACCGGCGTTCCCTTTGCCGACAATTTGGCAAGACCCGAAGGCAACATGCCATCACGCGCCATGGTAAAGAAAATACGGCTTTGGCCATAGAAGAAGGCCAAAATCACGGTCGGCAATGCAATCACGGCCGATACGGCCAGATATTGGGCGGCCAATGGCTGCCCCAATTCCCGCAAAATCAGGGCCAAAGGTTCTGGGCTGTTGGCAAAACGGGAATAGGTAATGGCGCCAACAGCGGCAACGGCAACGCCCACATAAATCACGACACAGCTGACCATCGAGCCAATGATACCGATTTTCAGATCGCGGTCGGGATTTTTGGTTTCTTCTGCGGCGGTCGCAATGGCGTCAAAGCCATAAAAGGCAAAGAAGATGATGGCCGCAGCCGCCATAATACCCCGCTCTACGCCATCCGGCCCCAAATGCTTGGAAAAGCCATAAGGGCTGAAAGGTTCGAAATTGGCAGCATTAAAAGCGGGCAAAGCGACCGCCACGAAAATCACCAAAGCGGCAATTTTCACCAGCACCAGCACCGCATTCACCGTGGCGCTTTCCCGCGTACCCATCAACAACAAGGCCGCAACCACGCCAATGATGAAGACGGCGGGCAAATTCACGATACCGCCTAGATCTGGCCCCTGCATAAGCGCCATGGGCACACCAGCCCATGCCTCCAGCAATGGCGCGGCATAGCCAGACCAGCCCACCGCCACGGCGCTGACCACCAAGCTATATTCCAAAATCAAGCTCCAGCCGATCACCCATGCGATCAGCTCGCCCAACACAACATAGCTATAGGTATAAGCACTGCCCGATGCGGGGATCATGGTGGCCATTTCCGCATAGGCCAAGGCCGCACAGACACAGATTAAGCCCGCAATCGCGAACGACACCACCACAGCGGGGCCGGCTTTATCCGCGCCCACGCCAATCAATGTTAAAATACCGGTGCCGACAATCGCCCCGACACCCAATGCGATCAAATGCGGTCAGCTTAAAGTCCGGACCAAGCCCGTCCCCTCCGCCGCCTCAACGACCAATTTTTTTCGACGTAAAAGTCCCTGGCTCATTTCAGCATCCCTTGTTTTCGGGCCGACTGTTGCCAAATCGCGGCCCAAAGGCAATGCCCTCGCCAAAAAACTATGGCTGATCCGAAACTTAGACCGCAAATCAAAGTTATGGCCGAATAATCTTCGGCTCAACCCCGCTTAAATGATCAACATTTCCTCAATTGCCTGCATTAACCTTTCATCGCGCACCGACAATCCGTCACAATCATGCGTCGTCAGAACGATTTCTACGCGGTTATAAACATTGTACCATTCGGGATGATGATCCATTTTTTCCGCCACAATCGCCACGCGGGTCATAAAGCCAAAGGCTTGGGCAAAATCGTCAAAATTCAACCGGCGTCCCACCGCGTCACGCTCTGGATCATATTGCCATTCTGGAAAGCGGGCGAGCAAACTGCTGCGTTCGGCGTCATCAAGTTTCTGAACCATCCTTTGTCTCCTCGCTGGCAATGCTGAACCACTCGCCATAAGGATGCAAATTATGAACGACAAGCCAGCCTCATCGGATCGACCGCCCCTGCCCCCCAGCGCGGCCCATGGCAGTGCCAGTTCCGCCGCCAGCGATGCGGCGGCCAATCTGCCGCAAGGCTGGACGGGCGGCCCGCCGGACACCGAGGCTTTTTTCCAAATGGCCGAAGCCGCGCTGTCGAAAATTCCGACCGAATTTCAACCCCATATCCAAGACTTGCTGATCCTTGTCGAAGATATGGCCGACGCCGACACGTTGCATGGCTTGGGCATCGACAACCCCTTGGAATTGACCGGCCTTTATGAAGGCTATCCCCTCACCGAACGGTCCATCGACCAGAGCGGGGCGATGCCGGACCGCGTCACCCTCTATCGCATTCCCATATTGATGGAATGGGCGGAGGGCGGCGAACGGCTGGATTGGCTGATCAGCCATGTGTTGATTCACGAAATCGGGCATCATTTTGGCTTTTCGGACGACGATATGCACGCCCTTGAAGAAATGAGCCGCACCCAAGACGCCCGCACACAGGCCCCCGCATGAGCGACCTTCTCCGTTTTGACCAAGCCACCTGCATTCGCGGCGACCGTTTGCTGTTCAAGAATCTATCCTTTGGCCTGTCGCGCACAGACACGCTGTGGCTGCGCGGTCCCAATGGCACCGGCAAGTCCAGCCTTATTCGCATGGCGGCGGGCCTGCTGCGTCCGTTTCGCGGCACCGTGACGCGCCATGAACGCTGCGCCTTGATCGACGAAGCGGCTGCGCTGGACGCGGAACTGCCGCTGCGCGCCGCCCTGAATATTTGGGGCCGCATCGACGGCATTGATGGCACAGCCACGGCTGCGGCGATGGAGGCTATGGCCCTGTCCACCCTGTCCGATGTGCCAGTTTCCATGTTATCAACGGGCCAGCGCAAACGCGCCGCCATGGCCCGTGTCATCGCCAGCGGCGCGCCCATTTGGCTGCTCGACGAACCCGCCAATGGGCTTGACAGCGCCAGCATCGCCTTGCTGGTCGCCGCCATTCAGGCCCATCGTCAGGGCGGCGGCGCCGTCTTGCTGGCGTCGCATGTCGATTTGGGCTTGGGGCCGATCCGCGAATTGCCATTGGGGGACCTTATATGATTATGATCCCGTCCATGACCCTGTTTTGGCGCGACCTGCGCCGCGCATGGGGCAGCGGGGCCATGTGGCTGCCCATCATTTTTTTCCTGTTGGTCGCGACAGCCTTTCCCTTTGGCGTTGGGCCGGACGGGCTGCTGCTGTCCCGCACCGGTGGCGGCATGTTGTGGGTCGCGGCCTTGCTGGCGGCCTTGATGCCCATCGACCGGCTGATCCGCCCTGACAAAGAATCCGGCATGCTCGACCAATTGGCCGTGCGCGGATTTGCGGACGAAAGCATCGCGGCGATTAAAATTGCCGCCCATGCCATCAGCTTTGGCCTGCCCTTGCTTATCGCCTTGCTGCCTGCATCGGTGTTGCTGGCACAAGACAGCGCCCGCGTGGCGCAGGTGGCGCTCGGCCTCGCCATCGCTATCCCAGCCCTCGCCTCGCTGGCGGTGATGAGCGCGGCACTCACCGCTCATATGAAAAGCAACAGCGCCTTGGGCGGCTTGTTGCTGTTGCCGCTGGCCATTCCGTTGCTGATTTTCGGGGCGGGCATGTTGGACCCCGCCGGGCGCGGCGCGGTGAAATTGCTGATGGCCACCAGCTTGCTGCTGACCGTCATCGGCCCCTTTGCCGCCGGAGCAGCGCTGCGGGCGCTGCGCGAATAATCAGCAGTATCGGCGTATCAAGACCAGCGCATCGCGCGCATAGAAAAAGGGCCGAAGCTTTCGCTCCGGCCCTTTTCCTTATTTCCGTGCGGAAAGATTATGCACCAGCAACGTCTGCGGTGTCGATCTTTACGCCAGGGCCCATCGACGACGACAGGGCGATCTTGCGAACATATTTGCCCTTCGCGCCAGCAGGCTTTGCCTTCACGATCGCGTCAACAAAAGCGTCGAAGTTCTGGCGAAGCTTTTCTTCACCGAACGACAGCTTGCCCAGACCAGCATGAATGATACCAGCCTTTTCGACGCGGAATTCGATCTGACCACCCTTGGCGGCCTTCACGGCTTCTGCAACGTTCGGGGTAACCGTGCCCAGCTTCGGGTTCGGCATCAGGCCCTTGGGGCCCAAGGTCTTACCGAGGCGACCAACAATGCCCATCATGTCCGGCGTTGCGATAACGCGGCCATAATCGAGGTTGCCAGCCAGCATGTCTTCCATCAGGTCTTCGGCGCCGACCTTGTCTGCACCAGCAGCCAATGCCTTTTCAGCATTGTCGCCACGTGCGAACACGGCAACTTTCACGTCCTTACCCGTGCCAGCAGGCAGGGTCACAACGCCGCGAACCATTTGGTCTGCGTGACGGGGGTCAACACCGAGGTTGATAGCAACTTCAAGCGATTCGTCGAACTTAGCCGAAGCCAGTTCACGAACGGTCTTGATGGCGTCATCAACGGCGTGCAGCTTGATGCTGTCAACCTTGCCCACCAGGCTCTTCTGCTTTTTCGTCAGCTTTGCCATGGACTTAGCCCTCCACCACTTCAAGGCCCATCGAACGGGCAGAGCCCTCGATGATGCGGGTTGCCATTTCGATGTCGTTTGCGTTGAGATCCTTCATCTTGATCTCAGCGATTTCCGACAGCTTCGAACGAGCAATCGTTCCGGCGCTCACCTTGCCTGGTTCTTTCGAACCCGACTTCAGGTTTGCAGCCTTCTTGATGAGGTAGGTCGCCGGAGCCGACTTCGTAGCAAAAGCAAAGCTCTTGTCAGCGAAAACGGTGATCACGGTCGGAGTGGGCGTGCCCTTCTCCAGCTTGTCCGTTGCAGCGTTGAACGCCTTACAGAATTCCATGATGTTCACGCCGCGCTGACCCAGTGCCGGGCCCAATGGTGGCGACGGGTTGGCAGCGCCAGCCGGTACGTTCAGCTTGATATAGCCGGTAATTTTCTTGGCCATGATAGCCTCCTTTTCTCTCTATCGAGAGCGGCAAGCCACTCTCTCAAGTATAGCGGTCAAACAGAGGGTTATCAGGCCTCCTCCCGCGCGGAAACGCGCACAGAATCATTGCTGATGCTGATTGCGAAGTGGGGCCATTAGACGACAGAGGCAGAAAACACAAGCCAGCGCGCCGTCACGCGGGCGGCACAATGCGCAGCAGGCCCTCCTGCACAACGCTGGCGACCAATTTGCCGCTGCGCGTAAAGACGCGGCCACGGTTAATCCCGCGCGCGCCGCCCGTCCAATCGCTATCCATCACAAATACCACCCAATCGTCCAGATGCACATCATCATGGAACCACATCGCATGGTCTAGGCTGGTCGAAAACAGGCCGGGTGTGGACCATGTCAGCCCATGGGGTAGCAGAGACGAGGTCAGCAAGCCCATGTCCGACATAAAGGCCAGAAAATTGCGGTGTAAATCCCGATCATCGGCAATGGGGGCGGCCATGCGATACCATTGATAATGGTCGGACCGCCCGATTTGCGTCGAAACAGGGCGGCTCGTGCGCATGTCAAACGGTCGCATACGGGCGGAACGGACCAAATCCTCCTCGTCCACATTGGGGTCCATCGCCAGATGCTCGATGAAATCCATACAGTCTTCGGGCGGCAAAATATCGGGCATTTCGGCCTGAAACTCTGGCCCTTCCTCCGGCGCGTGGAACGACGCGGTCAGGTTGAATATCACCTTGCCATCTTGGCGCACCACCACGCGGCGATTGGAAAAGGTGCGCCCATCAAAATCGCGGTGCACGCGAAAATGCAGCGGCTTCAACTCATCGCCGCCGCGCAGGAAATAAGCATGTAAGGAATGGGCCTGCTTCGCCCCATCCACGGTCATCGTCGCGGCGGCCAAAGCCTGTGCGATCACCTGCCCGCCGAAAATACGCGCGCGCGTGGCGACCGGAAAGGCTGGAAAAATAAACTCATCCTCCACCGCGCTGGGCTGGAGCTGGAATAATTTGCTGGTCACATGGACCACTTTTTCTGCCGGATTTTTCTGCCGTGTGGCCTGTGCCAAGGCCAATCGGTCGGCAATTTGGGCGTCACTCAGCCATGGGCCATTTTCTGTTGCAGCCATCCTGCTCCCTGTCTCTTTATCATTATCTATCCGTTGGCCCAATCATGTTACGGACACAGGATAAAAGTAAAGAGACCCCAACAGAAAAAGGCCGCCCAATGGGACGGCCTTTTCATTTTTCCACGGTCAGCGGAAATTATTTCACGCGTTCGACCTGCTCGAAATCCAGTTCGACGGGGGTTGCGCGGCCAAAGATCGAAACGCTGACCTTGACGCGGGCCTTGTCGAAATCCAATTCCTCGACCACGCCGTTGAAGCTGGCGAATGGACCTTCCAAAACCTTGACCTGATCGCCGATTTCATAATCGACGCGCACTTCGGTCTTGGGGCGGGCAGCCGCTTCTTCTTTGCTGTTCAAAATGCGGGCCGCTTCCGCTTCGCTGATCGGCTGCGGCTTGCCAGAAAAGCCCAAAAATCCCGTGACCTTTGGCGTGTTCTTGACCAAGTGATAAACATCATCGGTCATGGTCAGCTTGGCGAGCACATAGCCGGGGAAGAATTTCCGTTCCGACTGCACCTTCTTGCCGCGCTTCACTTCGGTGACGGTTTCTACCGGAACCTCAACCGATTCCACAAAATCGGTCAGGCCCATGCGCTCTGCCTCGGCGACCACCGAGTCACGCACCTTATTTTCAAAACCTGAATAGGCGTGAATGATATACCAGCGCGCCATGCGTATCGTCCTGTTCTTAAGAAATGCGCCGATTAACGCGCGAGCGACGTCAGCCAGCTGACGATCATATTAAAAAAGCTATCAACGCCAAGGAAGAATAGCGACAACATTGTCATCATGATCAAAACCAAGATGGTCGTCTGCCCGGTTTCACGGCCACTCGGCCAAACAATTTTGCCGGTTTCCGTTTTCACCTGGTTGACGAATTCGCCGATGCTGGGCCGTGCCATGTCGATCGTCCTGTCCTTCAAGCGTTCAATACTGACGAACAAATGGGTTGCTCTTTGCCCCGCGTCAAGCAGGCTTTGGGCAAGTGTTCATCCACCCTTACTGACAGAGCCAGCAAAAGGCGGATAAGAACGGCGCATCTGTCCGAATAGGCCGCCCTTAAACGTCCCGCCCGCACTTGGCAAGCGATTGCCGTGCTTACCCCTGCCAAAAGTCAGGGCCAAATTGGCTTAGGCGGGGGATGACAGCTTCATCATCACCAATCCGCTGACAATCAATATGGCAGCGGCGATACGCATGACATTGGCCTGTTCGCCCAGCACCATAATCCCCACCACAAACGCCCCCACCGCGCCAATTCCCGTCCAAATGGTATAGGCCGTGCCCAGCGGCAGGCTTTTCATCGACATGGACAATAAAGCAAAGCTGGCGATCATCGTCACAATCGTCACAGCGGCGGGGATGGGCTTGGTAAAGCCTTCGGACATTTTCATCGAAAAGGCCCAGACAATTTCCAAAACACCCGCGATAATCAAATAAACCCAAGCCATGATGCAGCTTCCCTCATAAGCTGCCGGGCCGTCCCGGACTTGACACCCGCAAGGCGCGGCATGGCCAGCGCGGCGGGGCGAGGACGTGGCCTCTTTCATCGCCTTATAAGAACAGCATCGGCCCGAAAACAAGCAAAAATCCGCCACGCTGGGGCATGTGCGTCCCCCTCAAGCGCGGCTTTCGACCAATTCAACAATTTCCAATTCATAGCTTTGCCAGCCGCGCATTTTACAGGCTTCTTCGGCGGCGATTTTCTTTTTCTTCGCCTCGGCCAAATTGCGGCTATGGCCCCAGAACACCTCGGTCTTGCCATTTTCCAACACAGCAACAATCCGCCAATAATGGCTGAAATCATGGCTCGTCGGGCCAATGGTTTTCACATAGCCATCGGCCATCGTGGCCGTCAGATATCGTTTTTTCTTCATAGCCTATTCATGTAATAATGGTGAGATATTCAAACATTATCAGGCAAATATTATAAGGAAAAACAGGGAAAACCCGTTATTCGTCGCAGCGCAACCACCGATGGTGCAGCGGGCGTCAGCCCAAAACATCCATTTCATGCAATGGACCTTGGCGCACCATTTACGAAATGATGCGATATACTCCCATTCTTCAAAATGGGCGGCGGCTTAAACCATTGTAAAACAATGGCAGGGGCAGCAGGATTCGAACCCGCGGCCCTCGGTTTTGGAGACCGATGCTCTACCAGCTGAGCTATGCCCCTAAGCCGGATTGGGCCTCTAACTCCCTTGTTTGCATGTGGCAAGTGTTTTGACAGCTTGCTTGAAAATATATGCCTGATATTCGGGTAGGATATGAAGAAAATCGGTTCCAACAGCGTCGCCATCGCGACCGAAGATCCGGCGACATCCACCAATTATCTAGGCGGAATCGCCCTGCGCTTGCTGGCGATGTTCAGCCTGTCTTTCATGTTCGTTATCGTGAAATTATTGGACGAAAGCGGCGTCCATGTCTTGGAAAGCCTGTTCTGGCGGCAAGCCTTGGTGCTGCCTTTCCTGTTATTTTGGATATGGAGATTCGCGGGCTTTCACACGCTGCGCACCAACCGTCTCGGTTCGCATATGCGCCGCACCGCCATGGGCCTGACCGGCATGTGTTGCAATTTCCTCGCCATGATCTTTCTTCCGATGGCGGAGGCCACCACCATCAACCTGTCCGTCCCCATTTTTGGCGTGATTTTTGCCGCGATCTTGTTGAGCGAGAAAATCGGATGGCAACGATGGAGCGCCGTTTTACTGGGTTTTATTGGCGTGGTCATTGTGTTGGACCCCGGCAACAGCTTTGCCGATGGTTTCACGGGCCAGCATGGCCTGGGCACCATCATCGCCATAACCGGTGCGATCACCACCGCGCTCATCAGCATCGCCATTCGCGATTTGGGCCGCACGGAAAATGCGTCGACCATCGTTTTCTATTTCAGCCTGATGTCGATGGTTCCCTTGGGCCTTGCCCTGCCCTTTGTTTACACCCCGCACAGCGCTGAACAATGGCTGTTGATTGCCGGATTGGGCCTGACCGGCGCGGTCGTGCAAATGTCGCTGACGGGGGCGCTGCGCCTTGCGCCCGTTTCCGTGGTGTTGCCGATGGATTATAGCGCGCTGTTATGGGCGATTGCGCTGGGTTGGTATATGTTCGGCACCGTCCCCGCCGAAGCAACATGGATTGGTGCGCCGATCATCATATTCAGCGGATTATTCATTGCATGGCGGGAACATCGACGGCAGGTTCAACGGCCAAAGGATATCACCGCATGACAAAACCCATCCTCTACCACTGTCCCGATGCACGATCTTTGCGATGCTTATGGGCGGTCGAAGAAGTGGGTTTGGATGTCGACTTACACAATCTCCCCTTTCCGCCCCGTGCCTTTGCACCGGAATATCGCGCCATCAATCCGCTGATGACGGTTCCGGCATGGGTGGAAAATGGCGTCACCTTGACCGAATCCGGTGCCATCGTGGAACGCATTGTGCAGGGCAGCGCGCTGGACGTCCGCGCCGATGAAGCGGATTATTGGCTCTATCGCAATTGGATGCACCGCAGCGATGCCACGCTCACCTTTCCCTTGGCGGTGATGATACGCTATACGCGGGTGGAGCCGCCGGAACGCCGCCTGTCCCAAGCCACGGATGATTATAAAGCCTTTTTCGCGGGCCGCGCCAAAAGCATTGAGGCGGCCTTGGCCGATGGGCGCGACTGGCTGGTCGCGGGCCGCTTTACCGCTGCCGATATCGCCATTGGCTATGCAGCCTTTTTGGCGGAAACATTGAACGCCAGCGATGTATTGGGCGACGCCACCCGCGCATGGCTGGCCCGTTGCAAAGCCCGCCCCGCCTTTGCCCGCGCCCGCCAACGGCAAAAGGATTAAGGCATAAAAATGGGCAGAGGATGACGCACCCTCCGCCCATGATTTTTCATACACCAGCAACCTACACGCCGAATATTTGGGCGGTCACAACCCCAAAATCAGCTTGGCCATAATATTGCGCTGAATTTCATTGGACCCACCATAGATGGAGGCCGCCCGCCCATTAAAATAACGGGCCGACGCCGTCAGATCCTCCTCTGGCCCCGCAAATTCCGCGTTGCTGCCAATGGTCCGCGCCTCGATCTGATGCGGCGCGCCATATGGACCCGCGACGACCATCGCCAATTCTTGAATAGCCTGCTGCGTTTCGGTGCCCTTAACCTTCAGCATCGACGAAGCGGGTCCCGGGCTTGCGCCGCGCGCAATGGCGGCCATCATCTTCTTTTCCCCCGCTTCGATGGTCGCCACATCCGTATAGAGGCGCGCAAATTGCTGGCGCAGCGAACGGTCGTCCAGCACGCTCTGCCCATCCCCCATATCTTGGGCCAAGGCATGAACGACCAAACGGTCCAGCCCAACCTTCAAACCGGCCGCATATGCAGCAGAACGTTCAAATTCCAACAGATATTTGGCGACGCCCCAGCCTTGATCTTCTTCGCCCACGCGGCCTGATTGCGGAACGCGCACATTGTCGAAAAACACCTGATTAAAATCATGATCGTCCGACAGGGTTAAAATAGGCCGCACGGTGATGCCCGGTGTGTCCATGTCCAGCAACAGGAATGTAATCCCCTGCTGGGGTCGGCCATCACGATTGGTGCGGACCAAACAGAACATGCGATTGGCATAATGGGCATGAGTGGTCCAAATTTTCGACCCATTCAGCACATAATCATCGCCATCCTTGTCGGCGCGCAGCGCCAGACTGGCCAAATCAGACCCCGATTGCGGTTCCGAATAGCCTTGGCACCAATAATCTTCGCCCGCCAAAATGCGGGGCAGATAATAGGCTTTTTGTTCCGGCGTGCCAAAACGCATGATGACAGGGGCCACCATTTTCAGGCCCATAGGCGACAGGCTGGGCGCGCCAGCGGCGGCACATTCGCTGTCGAAAATATGGCGCTGGCTGTCGTTCCAACCCGTGCCGCCATATTCCTTGGGCCAATGCGGGGCGGCCCATCCCTTGGCATGCAATATTTGTTGCCACGCCAAGGAATAAGGTTTTTCAATGAAAACACTGGTCGCAAGGCTGGCCGCTTTACGCGATGCAGCGGGCAAATTTTCGGCCAACCAATCGCGCACTTCAGCGCGAAAAGCCTCCAATTCATTCTGTGTCATGGCGTCTATCCGTCAATTGACCATGCGCTCATACCCTTCCCAATAAGGGGCGCGCAGGTCCTTCCTCAAAATCTTGCCGCTGGCATTGCGGGGCAGTTCGGCAATGACGTCGATGCTGCGCGGGGCCTTGAACGGCGCAATACGTTCGCGCGCCCATGCAATCACATCCGCTTCATCCACGCTCATCCCCGGTTTGGGAACAACCACGGCCTTCACCGTTTCGCCCCATTTTTCGTCGGGAATGCCAATCACCGCCACTTCTTGAATGGCAGGGTGGCCGTAAATGGCGCTTTCCACCTCGGCCGGATAAACATTTTCGCCGCCCGAAATGATCATGTCCTTCACACGGTCATGAATATATAAATATCCGTCTTCATCCATATAGCCCGCGTCGCCGGTATGGATCCAACCATCTTTGGTCATGGTGTTTTTCGTGGCGTCCGGCAGGTTCCAATATCCCAACATATTGTTGGTCGAACGGGTGACGACCTCGCCCACCTCGCCCTGCGGAACCTCTTCGCCATCGCCGCCCAAAATGCGAATTTCCACGCCAGGCAATGGCTTACCGGCGGAGCGCATCCGCTTATTGCCATTGGGGTCATGATCTTCGGGGGGCAGCATGCAAATGGTGCCCGTAGTTTCTGTCATGCCATAGGCTTGGATAAATTCCGCGCCGAAAACCTGCATACATTGGCGCAGCAATTCCAACGGAATGGGGGCCGCGCCATATAGGATATATTTTAATTGGCTATAATCCACCGTTGTGCAGCGCGGGTGCAGCAACAACATGTGCAGCGCAGCGGGCACAATGAAAAAGCGGGTGACGCCATATTTTTCCACGGCGTCAAACACGCCATCCGGCGTAAATTCCGCCAAAATCACACCCGGCAAACCAGAACCCAAGGCCATGACGCCCAGCCCCGTTCCCCCAATATGGGCGCATGGCATGGCGACCATCACCGCTTCATGATCTTCCCATGTCGTATAGGGTAATTGCAATTCCTTGCTATATTTGCGCAGGCCAAACATGTTGCGATTGCACAGCACCGCCCCCTTGGGGTTGCCCGTAGTGCCGGATGTATAAAGCTGCAGCACCGCTTCATCGATGGTCGCGGGGTCAAAGCTAGCGCGCGGGGTGTCGCGGATTAACTGCTCTGCCGCGGCTGGGCCGATAATTTCGGGGGCATGGTCCAGCTTTCCGGCAAGCTGGGCGGCAACATCGTCAAACCCTTCGCCGGTAAAAATAATCTTGGCGGCGGTATCGTTTAAAATATAGGCCCATTCCGTTGGGGCCAGACGCCAACCAATGGGCGCCATGACGATGCCCGCCCGCGCTGCGCCGTAGAACATGGTAAAGTAAAGCGCCGCATTTTTGCCAATCCACGCAATGCGGTCGCCCTTCTTCAGGCCCTTGGCGATCAGTGCGGATGCAAAACGCGCTGTGCGCTCATCCAATTCGCCATAAGTAAAGGTGACATCGCCTTCGCGCATCGCAAGACCATCGGGTCGTTCCTTCGCCCAATAGTTGAGATGTTCATCAAATGTGAACAGTTCATCAATGCTTTGCGCCATTACCACTCTCCCACGAATCGCATCATGTCGTGCAATTTCGCGCAAAGGCTAACGAAACCAGCCCCAAGGTAAAGGCGCGATCAGGTCATCCTGCCACTATTGGCAGTATGACCGGATCGCATAAAAAGCCGTGACGCTACGGCGCAAAGGCCGCAATGCCGATCATCTCTTCCTCGTCAATTCAGCCTTCTCAAAATCATAATCATTGCAAAGCATCACGGCCCATTATCCGGACATAGTCGCCCGCCGATATATCAGCATGATATTATTCGATGGCATCACCGTCCGCCCTTCACGCACAAAGCCATGGTCGCCAGCCAGCCTGTCCATCTCCGCCACATCCCGCAGTCCCCATGATGAATTGCGGCTTTTCAGAGATTGGTCGAACGCCAAATTGCTCGGCGCCGTTTCCACCCCTTGGTCCACATAGGGACCGTAAAGGATCAAAGGAGCATCCCGTGCCAATATATGGCCCGCCCCGCGAAACAGGCCGATGCTGGCGGCCCATGGCGATATATGCACCATATTGATCGCCACCACCGCGTCCGCGTGGGCGACAGGCCATAGCGCGCTGGCCGCGTCAAGCGCCACGGGCGGCAGGAAATTGTCCGTCCCCTGATCATCCTGCCATGCCGCAATAGACGCCAGCGCATTGGCATCAGGGTCGCTGGGTTGCCATTGCAGCGCGGGAAAGCGCTGGGCGAAGGCCAAGCCATGTTCGCCCGACCCACTCGCCACTTCTAGCACCGTTCCGCAGGCAGGCAGCCACTGTTCCAACACATCCCCAATGGGACCAATATTGCGCTGGGCGGCGGGGGCATATCGTTTCATCTAGGGTCAGGTCCTATTAATTTCACGTTCGAGGCGTCGAAATGGCGCAGGTATCAGGTTCGGGTGGACGCAGCGGGTAGCACCGCTACCCGCAAGGACGCACGAGCCTGAGATCAAAGCCATTTCAGCGTCCCGTAGGGATTTGGCCGATATGCCCCATGGCTTCGTCGAAAAACCTTGAAATATTATCATATTCCTTCGTCTTTTCTCCTCGCCCTGCGGCATATCACCTCAAACCTCGATCGCGAAATTAATGGGTCCTGACCCTAGCGTCAGGTCCCATGCCTCAGCCTGCCGCTTTACTCAACTGCCGTGCGCGGCGGTCGCGCACGATCAGCCAGATCAGCAGCCCCAACGGCCCCGCCATCAGCGTCAAAAATAAAATCGGCAATTGCACCAAGCGGCCAAAGCCTTTTTGATCCGCATCCCGCGCAATCCACATGCCAACAAATAAATCAAACGCCAGATAATGCACCCAGCCCAGCAGCACCGCCGCTTTTCCGGAAAACAGCGCCATGACCCCCGCCAAGGATGTAAAGCTGCCGCCCGCCCCTGTGCCCGCATCAACCCAGCCGCCCATCAGCATCACCAACAAAATGGCATAAGCCAAACAAAGCAAGAATATGGCCAGATATAGGATCAGCGCCAACACCTGCGGCTTGCGCGGGGCCAGCGCCAAAGCCAGCCAGCCCAACATCGCCCAGCCATTGGCAATCGTGAATAAAGTTTCCCAGCTCATACAGCCCCCTTATGCAAAATAGCGCCTATCCCTGACGCACATGGCCCTGCTTGCAAAGGGGGAATGCGCGGGGCCGGATATTATTATTATGCCATGCTGTTCCGCCCATATGGCTGCCAAGGCCTATTGCTGTTACAGCGCGGACCAATTTCTGTCCTTATGCAGTTGGAAAGCCCCGTCATGATCCAAGCCAGCACAATTTTTAAAGACAATTTGCAGCAATTGCCCAGCGTCGATAGCCTGCTGCGCATCGACCTGTTGAACGAACAAGGCGATGTCCAAGCCACCATCCCCAATGCCGCTGGCAAGCAAGGCTCATTGGCCGTCTATCAATATTTGGCGCAGCATTTCCCAGCCTTGCATGCCGATGCGGCGGCCCATGGGCTGGAGATTTTCGCCGAACACACAATCGACGCCAAAAACCGCCCCGGCGCGCATCCCAATGTCGATATTTTGCTGGATATTGCCAATGGCGGCGCCCCGCTGACCATCGCGCTGATCCCCGCCTAATTCCAGCGCATATCCCGATAGAAAAAGGGCCGCGACAATCATCTTGTCGCGGCCCTTTTTCATGGATTTTGGGGTGGGCTTATTCGCCCTGCCAGCTCAGCACCGGCTTACGAGCCGCCAGCGTTTCGTCCAGCCGCGCACGCGGGGCAAAGTGCGGCGCGGTTTTCAGCGCCTCATCGCCCTGCTTCGCCCGCACGGCCAAGCTGCGCAGCGCGCCAATAAATTGGTCCAGCACGCCCAGCGATTCCGTTTCCGTCGGTTCGATCAACATCGCGCCATGCACAACCAAGGGGAAATAGACGGTCATGGGGTGATAGCCCTCGTCAATCAGGCCCTTGGCAATGTCATTGGTGCTGAAACCATCGGCCAAACCGCGATCGCTGAACAAAGCTTCGTGCATGCACGGACCCGATGCGCCAAAGGGCGCTTCCAGCACATCGTCCAAGCTGCGCAGCACATAATTGGCGTTCAGCACCGCATCTTCGGCCACCTGACGCAGACCATCCGCGCCATGGCTGAGGATATAGGTTAGCGCGCGGGTGAACATGCCCATTTGGCCATGAAATGCGGTCATGCGGCCAAAGCTTTCTGGCTGATAAGCTGCGGCATTTTCTTCTTCGACCAAGCGCAGCTTGCCGTCCACCTGTTGCACCACGGGCAAGGGCGCATAAGGGGCCAGCGCCGCCGACAGCACGACCGGACCCGAACCGGGGCCGCCGCCGCCATGGGGCGTCGAAAATGTCTTGTGCAAATTGATGTGCATCGCATCAATGCCCAAGTCCCCCGGGCGCACACGGCCCACAATGGCGTTAAAATTCGCGCCGTCGCAATAAACATAAGCCCCCGCCGCATGCACAGCGTCGGAGATTTTTTTCATATCCCGTTCAAACAGGCCGCAGGTGTTGGGGTTGGTGATCATCACGCCCGCCACATCGGGGCCAAGGCGGGCGATCAGCGCATCGCTGTCCACACGCCCTTCGCTGGTCGCGGGGATGCCCTCCACCGTGAAACCGGCAAAGGCGGCCGTGGCGGGGTTGGTGCCATGCGCGCTTTCGGGGACCAGTAACACACGCCGGTCTTCACCGCGCGCTTCCAGCGCCGCCTTAATGCACAAAATGCCGCATAATTCGCCATGCGCGCCCGCTTTGGGCGACATGGCGACCGATGCCATGCCCGTCAATTTCACCAACCAATCGGCCAGTTCATGAATGACCGCCAGCGCGCCCTGCACTGTTTCTTGTGGCTGCAAGGGGTGCACATCGCCAAAGCCCGCCATGCGCGCGACCTTTTCGTTCAAACGCGGGTTGTGCTTCATCGTGCAGCTACCCAGCGGGAACAGGCCCAGATCAATGGCATAATTTTGGCGCGACAGGCGCGTATAATGGCGCACGGTTTCCGATTCCGACAGGCCAGCCAGCCCAATGGGCGCGCTGCGCGTCAGACCGCTCAAGTCGAAATCTTCGGCCACTTCATCAAAATCAACGCCCGTGGTTTCGGTCGTGCCAATTTCGAAAATCAGCGGTTCTTCCAGCATCAAAGCGCGATTGCCAGTAAAGGTCGCAGGCACAGCGCCCGCCCCTGCTTCGCCACTGGTCATTTCGGGACGCCATCCGGCGGGGTTCAGCGTGCTCATGCCAGTTCCTCCGTCAATGCCTTGGCAAAGGCAGCGATATCATCCTCTGTCACCGTTTCGGTGACGGCCACGACCAAGCCATTGGCCAGCGCGCCATTGTCGGGGTAAAGCCGCCCCAGCGACACACCCGCCAACACGCCGCGTTCGGCCATGCGGTGCACCAAGGCGCGGGCATCGCTCGGCAAGATGATGGTAAATTCGTTGAAAAATCCGCTGTTCAGCACGGTGACATTGGGCACCGCCGCCAAAGCCGCCGCCGCCTTTTTGGCACGGCCATGGTTGATCGCCGCCAATTGACGCAGCCCCGCCTCGCCCAGCAAGGTCATATGAATGCTGAACGCCAAGGCGCACAGCCCCGCATTGGTGCAAATATTGCTGGTCGCTTTTTCACGGCGAATATGTTGTTCGCGCGTCGACAGCGTCAGCACAAAACCGCGCTTGCCATTGGCGTCCACGGTTTCGCCGCACAAACGGCCCGGCATTTGCCGCACATATTTTTGGCGGCAAGCAAACAGGCCTACATATGGCCCGCCAAATTGCAGGCCAACGCCCAAGCTCTGCCCTTCGCCGACGACAATATCCGCGCCCATTTCACCGGGGGACTTGATCAGACCCAGCGCCACCGGTTCCGTCACCACCGCGATCAACAAAGCGCCCTGCGCCTGACAGGCCGCGCTCAGGGCGGTCATATCGTCGATGCGGCCCAAAATATCGGGATATTGCACGACGACACAGCTTGTATCTTTGTCCACGCTAGCGGCCAATTCCGCCCAATCATTGCCCGCGTTTAATTCGGGGTCGCTGTCCACCACCACATCGCCGGTATAATGGGCCATGGTGCGGGCCACGCTGCGGTAATGGGGATGCACGCCATTGGAAAATAGCGCCTTTCCGCGCTTGGTGATGCGGCGGGCCATAACCACCGCTTCCCAGCAAGCGGTCGACCCATCATACATGGACGCATTGGCCACATCCATGCCGAACAAGCGCGCCACTTGTGTTTGAAATTCAAACAACATTTGCAGCGTGCCCTGCGCGATTTCGGGCTGATAAGGCGTATAAGCCGTCAGAAATTCGCCGCGCTGGATCAGATGATCGACGCTGGCCGGCACATGGTGGCGATAGGCCCCTGCCCCCAAGAAAAACGGACCATCACCCGCCGCGCGATTTTGACGGGCCAGCGCCGCCATATGCCGTTCCACCGCCAATTCGCTGGCATGGGCGGGCAAATCGGCAATCGGGCCGTTCAAACGGGCTTCGGCGGGAACATCGACAAACAAATCGTCAATGGATTGGGCACCGATTTTGGCCAGCATTTTGGTGCGGTCATCGGGCGTCAGCGGAAGATAGCGCATCATATCACTCCTAAAGCCCGCCCAACAGGGAACGAGCTTGCACGCAGGGGTTCGGGAAAGCGCCTTGGGTTGCCCCGCGCTATCCCTGTCATATTGCGCCGCCTCAAATCATCGGCGGCAAATTTGGGGTCAGACCAGCCGCCATCCCATGTCGTGGCGGCGGTTGGTCCGATCATCTGTTACAGGCTGTCGCAGAAGGTCTTATAAGCGGCAACATCCATCAACCCGTTCAACTGCGCGCTATCGCTCAGGGTCATGCGGAAGAACCAGCCTTCGCCTTCGGGGTCGCTGTTGGCCAAGGCCGGGTCCGCTTCCAATGCGTCATTGGCTTCGGTCACGCTGCCGTCCACAGGCGCATAAATGTCGCTGGCCGCCTTGACCGATTCCACCACAGCCGCGTCGCCGCCCTGTTTCAGGTCCAATCCCACAGCGGGCAATTCGACAAAGACGATATCGCCCAATTGGCCTTGTGCAAAATCGGTAATGCCCACGGTGGCGGCATCGCCGTCAACATCCAGCCATTCATGTTCTTCGGTGAAATAACGCGCCATCACTCAGGCTCCTGTTTTACGGACATATTTATGGGGAACAAAGGGCATGGCCACGACCCGCACCGCGATGCGCTTGCCGCGCACTTCGGCGGTTAAGGCCGTGCCAATTTCGGAAACAGATGCAGCCACATAACCCATGGCGATCGGCGCACCGACCGTGGGCGAGAAACCGCCAGAGGTCACAACACCAACGGCTGTTTCCCCATCAAAAATTGGTGCGCCTTCGCGAACGGGCAATTTGCCGTCCACGCTCAGGCCGACCCGCTTGCGCGCTGCGCCGCCCGCATATTGGGCCAACACCATGTCGCTGCCCAAAAATCCGCCGTCCTCGCGGCGACGTTTGGAAATGGCAAAGCCCAAATCGGCTTCCACCGGTGTGGTCACTTCGTCCAGATCATGGCCATATAGCGGCAGGCCCGCTTCCAAACGCAGGCTGTCACGCGCACCAAGGCCGATGGGCTTGACCTCATCCATCGCGGTCAAGGCATTGGCAAATTCTTCCAAGCCCGCGACCGGAACCGAAATTTCAAACCCATCTTCGCCGGTATAACCCGAACGGCTGACGCCAACCACATGCCCCTGCCACGTCAATTCGCGATATTGCATGAAGATCATGTCGCGCACGTCGGGGATTAAGCGCGCCAGTGCCTCAGCCGCCTTGGGGCCTTGCAGCGCCAGCAAGCCATGCTCATCCTTATGGTTCAACACAATATTGTCGGGCAGATTTTCGCGCAAATGGCCAATATCTTCCCACTTCACCGCGCCATTCACCACAATATCAATGCTGGTGCCGCTGTTGGTGATCATCAGATCGTCCAAAATACCGCCATCTTCGTTCAAAAACATCGAATAGCGCATCCGGCCCGCCTTCAGGCCGATAATATCACCGGGGACAAGGGCTTCGAGCGCCGTGACCACCACGGCCAAATCTTCGGCGGTCATCGCCTTGGCGGGGAGCGCTACTTCGCCGTCTTCCGACACGAAATCGCTGCCATCATCCAGCGTCAGGCTCAATTGCCCCATATGGCTGACGTCAAACAAGCCCGCTTGTTCGCGCGTCCAGCTATGTTCCGCCATAATGCCTTCATATTGAATGGGCATATGATAACCGGCAAATTCGACCATGCGCGCGCCGTGCGCACGGTGCCATGCGTCGAGCGGCAGAGCCAGCACCTCGGGGGTTAGGGCTTCGTCTTGATGATGATCTTGGTCGCTCATTTTCGCATTCCCGTGTAGACATGGCTTACCCACAGCAAGACGCCGTGGTTTCATCCATGCCCCCTCTGTCACGGGAACCTGAGAGTTTCTCACCACCAGCCGACGACGACTGGGGGATTACCCCTTCGGTGGTTTTGGCCAATTGCGCCAAAACGCTTTCCAGAGTGTTCTTTCCAACATGGCGCGGTCCTTGGCACCTGAGAGTTTCCGGGGCGGTTGCTCCTTCGGTGGCGAGCCTTTCTTTAGCAAAGGCCCACGCTCTCCCGCGCGGTTGGTCGAATCTGTTTACCAGACCCGACGAACAAGCGCAGCCTTGGCGGCGGCGCGCGCCAAAGTCAATCGGCGAGGTGGGCTATCTGGTCGCTGCTGTGCAGGAATTGTCCCCCGCCTTGTTGATGGGCCAAATGCAACATGGCCGCTGCCACATCCCCCGCCCGCACCGAACGATAAGGTGCCAGCCGCCCCATCATCAACGGGTCCAGCAAAGGTGCCAAGCGCATCACCACACCCTCCCCCAAACGGGCCGGTCCCATGCGTTTGCCCAGCAACAAACCGGGCTGCAAAATATCCAATCGATCAAAGCCCAGCACCGCCACATCGCGTTCGATATCGCCCTTGGTTTTCAAATAGAAATTACGGGATTTGGCCGATGCCCCGACCGCCGACACCAAAATCATCTGCCGCGCCCCCGCCGCCTTAGCGGCGCGCGCCGCGTTTAATTGAATATCATAATCCATCGCGCGAAAGGCAGCTTGGCTGCCCGCCTGTTTCATCGTGCTGCCCAGCGCGGACACGATCACATCGGGCTGGGCGGCGGCGATATATTGGGGCCAATGGTCGCTATCCGCAACAATGGCATGATGCCCCGCGCCATGCTTGGCCGTACGCCGCGCCACATAAGTCAGCGACAAGCCCGCCTGATGGGCTTGGTCCAACATCGCCTCGCCCACCATGCCGGTCGCACCGATCAGCAATATTTTGGGCTGTCCTTTGGGTTCATTCGTCATCGCTTCCCTCCCCATTTCGCGTGGCCATAGGCGCGGCGTCGATGGACGCACCCTATCACCGCGCGGGGGATCATATCGGACTCAATTCCTAGGGTCCTGACCCTAAGCGTGGCGAATGGCGTCCGGCACCTTATCGCGGCCATGGATTTCCGCAAAGCGGTCAATGGCGAAACGGTCGGTCATGCCAGCAATAAAGTCGCCGATATGGCGCACCCTGCCTTGTTCATCATCCGGCACACGCGCCGCCCAATCCGCGCCCATCAACTGCGGATCATGGCGATAGGCTTCAAACAAAGCCGTCACCACCGTCTCCGCCGCATCCGCCGCTGCCAATTGTTCGGGATGGTGATAGAGATTGGCATACATGAACCGCTTCAGCTTGCGTTCTTCGGCGGCCAAGGCGGGGGAAAAGCCCGCCAATGTTTGCCCCGCCCCGCGCACATCTTCGCTATTTTGGACACCCGATTCGGCTGTCATCGCCAAGGTCGAGGCGATCACATCATTAATCATCACACCAATTTGATCGCGCACCAGTTCGCGCAGCAAACGATCTTGGGGCGCATGGGGGTATCGCGCCTCGACCGCGCGGTAATTGGCGGCCACAAATGGCTGTTCCATCAATTGGTCCAACGTCAACAATCCGGCGCGCAGCCCATCATCAATGTCATGATTATCATAGGCGATATCATCCGCCACAGCGGCAACTTGGGCTTCCAAACTGCTGTGACGGCGAAGGTCCAGCGGAAATTCTTCGTCCATCTGGCGCAGCGCCCAACCGGGGTGCCGCACCGGCCCATTATGCTTGGCCAGCCCTTCCAATGTTTCCCAGCACAGGTTCAGGCCGTCGAACAAAGGATAAGGCGATTCCAAATGGGCCAAGGTACGCAGCGTATGGCCATTATGGTCAAATCCGCCATGCGCCATCATCGCTTTTTTCAGCGCCTCTTCGCCCGCATGGCCAAAGGGCGGATGCCCAATGTCATGGGCCAGACACAGCGCCTCGGTCAAATCTTCGTTCAACCCCAACACGCGCGCAATGCCGCGCCCAATTTGCGCGACCTCTATGCTGTGGGTCAGGCGGACACGGCAATGGTCGCCATCGGGCGCGACAAAAACCTGTGTTTTGTGGCGCAAACGGCGAAAGGCAATGCTGTGGATAATGCGGTCACGGTCGCGCTGGAACATATCACGCGGACCGCGCACCACGCCCCCTTGTTCGTCAAACCGCCGTCCCTTGGACTGGTTCGGATCGCTGGCAAGGGCGCGCAGGCTCATCGCACCCATTCAACCTCTTCGCCCGCCGCACTGGTAAAGACGAAACCGTCCCCTTCTGCAGTCTTGAAACTGTCCAGAAAACGCTGGGCGGCGGCGCGATTGGCAAAGGGCCCTGCCAACAATCGGCGCGTGCGGCCCCAATCGCTATGTCCGCCCTTCACGCCCTTGAACAAATCCCCATGCTTCTTGGCATAGCGATCATAGGTAAAGCCCAGCGCCCCAACATTGGAACCGGACCCAATTTGCACCCAGATGCGCGACGGATTGGCGCGCTTCTTGGCCGCTTCTTCGCGCGCTTTGGCTTCGGCCTCGGCCTTGGCTTTGGCTTCGGCATCTGCTTTGGCTTTGGCGGCGGCATCGACGCGGGCCTTTGCTGCGGCTTCGGCGCGGACGCGGGCGGCTTCTTCGCGGGCCTTGGCCGCAGCCTCCATCTCCGCACGGCGGCCTTCTTCGCGCACCCGTGCCAAGACATCGGCGCTCAAGGCATTTTGCGAACGCGCCATTTCTTCTGCCGGAATTTCCAGCGACCCGACAATATCACTCAGCGACGCCATGGCCGCCAAGGGCGCATCCGTTGCGCGCGGCGGCGGCGGCACCATGGCCGCGCTGCTCATATGGGCCGCGCTGGTGGCTGGCGGTGTGGCGGCTGGGGGGGCGGCAGCCATCGTGCTGGGCGGGGTTTGCACCGCAGCGCGCGGGGCCTCGCTGTCCACCGGACCAACCGCGCCCCTTACGCCCGTATTGGCCGCAGCGGTTTGCGCCTGCACAACATTTTGAACCCGCGAACGGGCCGCATCCGCAGTGGCGGCAGCGGCGGTCATATCCCGCACGGTCGAATTGGGCCCGCGATCACGCCCTGCCGCGCTATTGCTGGCGACCCGCACCGGATCTGGCAGGTTCACGCTGCGCGGCGTTGCGGCGGCCGGCGGGGCAGATGCAGGCGCGGGTGTTGGGGTGGCAGTTGCCGTCGGCAAAATGGTCGATGTCGACGTGAATATCGGCGCACCGCTGGCGCTTGGCGCAGCTTGTTGCTGAACATCCGCCTGCTGCGGCGCGGGCGGCTGTGCATTTTGCCGCGATGCAGCATTGGCGCTGCGCGATGCCGCCGCGCTATTTGCGGTCCCCGCATTACGGCCAGTGGCGGCGCTATTTTTGCCCGTCGGGGCGGCGGCGGGCGTTGCGGCGGCCATCTGGACGGGCGCACGTTTTGGCCCCAAGGGACCGGATGGGAAACGACCAAAATGGGCCGCCGCCGCTTGCTGTGCGGGCGTCAAACGGTCCATTTGTTCGACATAAGGCCAAATATTCTGCGCCAAGGCGGGCGGCAAAGTGGCGTCAATAATGCTCTTGGCTTCGGCTTGGCGGCCATTCATCGCCAACACCATCGCACGGGTGCGCCACGCGCTGCGGTCCTGCTGTTCCAACAAAGGGGTCAGCAATTCCACCGCGCGGTCGGGCTGTCCGCCCATCCCCAAGGACAAAGCATAGCGGCGAATAATTTCATCGTCGCGAACATTGGTCAGCGCCAAGGCATAGTCACGCTGGGCCGCGTCCACCTGCCCCAATAAATCATGCGCCAAGGCGCGGTCGGCCACGAACAAACGTTCCGGCGTACGCAGCAATTGCGCTTCACCAAAATAATCCAGCGCGCGCTGGGGATTTTCCTGATGCACCATCGCGGTGCCCAATGCGGCTTTGATCGTGCCGTCACGCGGCGAATTTTGTTCTGCGCGCAACAAGAAACCCAAGGCAGCGCGATAATCATCCAGCGCCATTGACGCCTTGCCTGCGTCCAACAAAGCCGCTGCATTATTGCCATTCGCTGCAATGCGGCCAAGCGCCGATGTCAACAGCGTGCGCGCCGCTGCGCGCTTGTCCATCGCCGCCTTGGTGGCGGCATCGGTTTGATTGGCTTGAAAGGCCGCGACCGGCGTCGCTGCGGTGCCAGCCAATGTGCCCGCCATCAACAGGGCCGCCGGCCATGCGCGAACCAAAAATGCGCGTTGATCCACCTTATTTTTCAAATTTTTGGGCCGCATGGGCATATGTCATCCTGTTTCCAGTCCGCCGTGCCCGAAATGGCGGTCGATCCAGCCTGTTTTGGATAGGGGAAGATAGCGTCAGCGGGGCCAATGCTATGGCCCCGCTGATCATGCTTATTTTTGGTTGTTTTGACGGTTCAAAAAGCGCGGCATATCACCGCCCGTCGGCGCAGGCGCATCGGACGTGTCGCTGGCGGACACACCACGCGACAGACGCGACATACGTTCAAACAAGGTGCCGCCGCCCACGGGACGACGCGCCTCCGGCGATGGTGCAGGCGCTGCGGGGGCTTGCTCCACAGGCGCAGCCGCTGCCGCCGATGCTGGGGCCGCTGGCGTGTTCAGCGAAAATGGGGTTTCCACCGCCGCGCCGCCCAACAATAATTCGCCTGTTGTGTCGTCATAGACAGGAACCGCCTGCGCAGCAGGCTGGGTCAATTCCATCGGCTCGTCCACCGCCGCGCCATGACCAAAGGCCGAACGCGCGGGCTGCGGTGCGGCCAGCGGCTCTTCCAACACCAAATCCGGCGTTGCGGCGGGCGCAGCGGCGGCTTCTGGGGCTGGCGTTGGCGCAGGGGCTGGAGCCACAGGTGCGGCAACAGCGGCTGGCGCTGGTGCCGGTGCGGGCGCCGCCGCAGCGGCAGCAACCGGCGCAATCGGGGCGCTGGTCGAACGACCGGGTTGGAAGGAGAAACCACGGGCCGGTGCGGCAACCGCTGGCGCGACATTGTCGGCGTCGCCCTCAATGCCCGTGGCGACCACGGACACACGGATTTTGCCCTGCAAATCTTCGTTAAACGCGCTGCCCCAAATGATATTGGCGTCAGGGTCCACAAGGTTGCGGATATGATTGGCGGCTTCGTCCACTTCCATCAGGCGCATGTCGTCACCGCCAACGATGGACACGATCACACCCTTGGCACCCGCCATCGACACGCCATCCAGCAACGGATTGGCAATGGCTTTTTGCGCGGCTTCCAAAGCGCGGCCATCACCCTCTGCTTCACCGGTGCCCATCATCGCTTTGCCCATTTCGCGCATCACGCTGCGCACGTCAGCAAAGTCGAGGTTAATCAGGCCGGGCATGACCATCAGGTCGGTGATGCCGCGCACACCTTGCTGCAACACTTCGTCCGCCATCACAAAGGCTTCTTTGAAGGTCGTGTTGGGGGTGGCGATCAGGAACAGATTTTGGTTCGGAATGACGATCAGCGTGTCGACATGTTCTTGCAATTCGGCAATGCCCGCATCCGCCGAGCGCATACGGCGATTGCCTTCAAAGCTGAACGGCTTGGTGACAACGCCAACGGTCAAAATGCCGCGATCCCGTGCTGCCTTGGCAATGACCGGTGCCGCACCCGTGCCGGTGCCGCCGCCCATGCCAGCCGCAATAAAGCACATATGCGCGCCGTTCAGCGCCGCTTCCACTTCGGCGATGCTTTCTTCGGCGGCGGCGCGGCCCATTTCGGGCTGTGCGCCAGCACCAAGGCCTTGGGTCGCAACCGTGCCCAATTGAATACGACGTTCGGCAGGCGATGCGTTCAGCGCCTGCGCGTCGGTATTGGCCACAATGAAGTCGACCCCTTGCACTTGGGCCGCGATCATGTTGGCGATGGCATTACCACCGCCACCGCCGACACCGATAACCGCGATGCGCGGCTTCAGTTCGTCGACCGTCGGCGGGCCCAAATTGATGCTCATCTAACATTCTCCCTGCAGCGGCGCGTGATGCCGCTAAACTCAGCCTGCGTTCGGTTTCGGACGATGACATAAATCGTTCGAATTTCAATCACTGCATTGCACGATATTGAACCCAATATCATCCAAAAAATTTCATTCTACCCGCAAATCCGCGCTCAAAAGCTGCTTTTCAGCGCAGCTAAGAAACGGTTGATCAGACCTTGGCCCTTTGGCCGAAAAACATCGGGTGAATTCAGCGACAAATCCCGCAAGTCCACCGCGCCCGATGCCGCATATAAAACCAGCCCTGCCAATGTGGCAAAGGCCGGACCAGCATGGGCCTCTGGCAAACCTATCAACCCTTGGGGGCGGCCCACCCGCACCGCGCGGCCCAGCGCGCTTTGCGTATAATCGGCCATACCTTTCAGGTCTGCACCGCCGCCGACCAGCACCACTTGCCGCCCGACGGGACCAGTAAAGTGCATGTCTTTCAGCGCCTTACCAATCTCATCCATCATTTTGTTTAACCGTTCACGGATCACGCCCACCAATTGCGCCCGCGTGATACGCGGCGAATCGCTGCCCGCTGGGGCATTGGCATCCAGATCGATCATTTCAATATTGTCGCGTGGGCTGGCATTGGCCGACCCATAAAAGCTTTGCAAACGCTGGGCGACGCTGCGCCGCACGCCAAAGGCCGATGCAATATCGTCGGTAATATCCCCCGCCCCGACCGGCAAGCTGGTCAGCATCGCCAACATCCCGCCAATATACAGCGAGATGGTCGTCACCGACGCGCCAATTTCAATCAACGCCACGCCCAAGTCGCGCTCTTCTTCGGTCAAGCAGGACAGGCCCGCTGCCACCGGCGATGCCACCACGGCATTTACGTCCAAATGCGCCTGCCGCACCGCGCCTTCCAAATTGCGAACGGGCGACCCATCGGCCATCACAATATTAATATCCACGCCCAACCGATCAGCGTGTAGCCCCACCGGATTGCGCACACCATGCAGTCCATCCAGCGTGTAAAGCGCGGGCTGGGCGTGCAAAATCATCTGGGTGCCAGGGTCCATATGGGCGCGGCCCAAATCCAGCAATTGATCGACGTCATCGGGTTCAATCTGGTCCCCACGTAGGTCAATTTCGACCGGCAAGGACTGGCTGCTCAGCCCCGCCGCCGAACAGGCCACCCACACATCGTCGATATTCAGCCCCGCAATACGCTCAGCCTGTTCAATCGCCTCGCGCACCACTTGCTCGGCATGTTCCATGTCGACCACACGCCCGCGCTGCAGGCCACGGCTTTGCCGCTGCCCCGTGCCCAGCACATGCAATTGCCCATCGGCGGTTTGCCCCGCGATCAGCGCACAAACTTTCCATGACCCGACATCCAAGGCGGTGATGATTTTTTCAATCCGCGGCGCTGCCACTTTGCCTTACCCCTCTTCGGCCGTTTGCGCTTCCACAGCCGGACCCTTTCTTGCCGCTCCACCGCTTCCCGATGCCGCGCCTTCCGCCTGCGCCTCATTCAAGGCTTCGGCGGCGATGCGTGCGTCCTCCAAGACAGCGGCGGTGACCTGCCCTTCTTGGGGCAGACGCAGAACAAAGCGGCTTGGATCGCGCATGTCAAAGCGTAAAATGCCGCGCCCCAACAAACGATTGGCCCCGTCCAAATGCGCAAATTTGGCCAAGGCCGCTTTGGCATCCTCTTCACCCTCGGGCAAAGACAGGGTTTCCCCGCTGCGGAAGCGCAAATCCCAACGGCGATTGCCAACCCATGTCGCGCCCGCCATCAATTCGCGCAGGCTGCTGGCCTCCGCCATTAAGCGGCTCAGATCTTGCGAGCGCATATTGGCATTGGGTCCGATCACCAAGGGCAGATCTGGCATGGTCGACACCGTGACCGCTTCCAGCACCACGCCTTCTTCGTCGATCAACGACAAGCGCCCCGCATTTTGCCAGATGGCCGCAGGGGTGCGCTCGACAATGTCGATCACCAGCGTATCCGGCAGGCGGCGCGACACCCGCGCATCCTTAATCCAGCCATAGCGCATCAGGTCGGACCGCAATTCTTCCAGATCAACCGACGCCATCGACCGTTCTTTTTGGCTGAGCGCGATATCATAGACATTGGACCGGTTAATCCGATCCGCGCCCACGACTTCTACCTTTTTCACCTCAAAGCCAGCACGGGCCACCATTTCGGCCCATGATTCGGAAATTTTCGCATTAATTCCTGTCACTTGCATCACTGCAATCACAACCACTAGGAACAAAGTCCCCATGATGAAGGTCGCGATTTTCTGCAAATGGCGCGCACTGATGGGCAAACGGTTCAGCGCCGCATTCAGCGCCGATTTTTGAACCGTCTTGCGTTTTTTGGGCGCGCGCGATGGTCGCTTGGGTGGGGTTTTGCCGCGCTTAATGCGCGTGCTGCTCATTGGCGCCCCTCAACGGGGGATGCAGAAAGGGTCAGGGCTTCTTCGACGATCCGTTCGACCAATTCGGCATAGACCATGCCCTTGGCAGCGGCCTGTTCGGGCACCAGCGACAGCGGCGTCATACCAGGCTGGGTGTTGACCTCTAGCAGGAAAATACCATCCAAGCCCAATTCATCATCCCAGCGGAAATCCGAACGCGATACACCCTTACAGCCCAAAATATCATGGGCCTGCACGGCCAATTGCTTCATGCGATCCGCAATATCGGCGGGAATTTGGGCGGGGCAAATATGCTGGGTCAGGCCAGCGGTATATTTGGCGTCATAATCATAAAAGCCAGACTGGACCTGCAATTCGGTCACGCCCATCGCCTCGCCGCCCATCACACCCACGGTCAATTCGCGGCCCTTGATAAAGGGTTCGGCCAGCAAGCTGGAAAACTCTTGCCACGGCCCCTTGGCGTCGCGGGCAATGGGCGAGCCATAATTGCTGTCATCGCGCACAATGGCGACACCCATCGACGAACCTTCATTAACCGGCTTCAGCACATAAGGACGCGGCAAGGGGTCACCGTCATACAGCGTTTCACAAGCCACAATTTTGCCGACCGGCATGGAGATGCCGTGCGGAACCAAGGCTTGCTTGGTCAATTCCTTGTCAATCGCAATTACCGATGTGACCAAGCCGCTGTGGGTATAAGGCAGGCCCATCAGGTCCAGCATCCCCTGCACCGTGCCGTCTTCGCCCGGAACACCGTGCAGCGCGTTAAACACCACATCCGGCTGGGCAGCCGACAGCTTGACCGCCACATCCTTGTCCAAATCAATGCGGGTCACATGATGGCCACGGCTTTCCAGCGCATCGGCCACGCCATGGCCACTGTTCAGCGACACCTCGCGCTCCGACGAAGGGCCACCCATTAATACAGCAACATGCCACGGTCCACGGCTCATGCGCCTTGCTCCACTTTCTTGTCCACGCCCGCATGGCCATCGCGGCCAATGCGCTGAATTTCCCAATGCAAATCCACCCCGCTGGTCGCCAAGACGCGCCGACGCACTTCTTCGCCCAGCGCTTCAATATCCGCGCTGGTAGCGCTTCCGGTGTTGATCAGAAAATTCGTATGTTTTTCACTAACCTGCGCGCCGCCGATCATCAAGCCTCGACATCCCGCTTCGTCGACCAATTGCCATGCTTTATGGCCATCGGGGTTTTTAAAGGTCGATCCGCCCGTCTTGCTACGCAGCGGCTGCGATGCTTCACGGCTGGCCGATATGCGGTCCATTTCCGCCTGAATATCCGCGCTATCGCCCGCAACACCGCGAAAACGGGCCTGCACCACCACCGCGCCATCGGGCAAGTCGCTGTGACGATAACGATAGGCCAAGGCATCCAGCGCCAAGGTCTGGCGCGACCCATCGCGCAAAATCACATCGCAATCGATCAATATGTCTTTGACTTCGCGGCCATAAGCGCCGCCGTTCATGCGAACAAAGCCGCCCACGGTTCCGGGAATGGAGCGTAAAAATTCCAGCCCCGCTATGCCCGCATCGCGCGCTGTGGACGACACCAAAATGCCCGACGCCCCGCCGCCGCACGCCAGCGTCAAATCATCCAACCGCTCCACCTTGGCAAAGGCTTTGCCCAGCCGAATAACCACGCCCGCAAAGCCGCCATCGCGGACGATCATGTTCGACCCCAGCCCCAGCGCCAATATGGGCACGCTGGGGTCCAGCGCCGCCAGAAAATCGGCCAGATCGTCAGCATCCTTGGGTTCAAACAAATGGTCCGCTGCGCCGCCTGTTTTAAACCATAGCAGCGGGGCCAGCGGCGCATGGGCCGTTAATTTACCGCGCACGGCGGGCATGGGCTGGACAGCCGCTGTCACGCCGACACCGCCGCAGACAGGCCCGCCGCAAATTTGGTAATATCGCCCGCGCCCAGACAAATGATCATATCGCCCGCGCGCAATTCGCCAGCCGCAATCGCTTGTTTCACCGCGTCAACCAAGGCATCCGGCCCCGCCAAGGTCACGGCCTTGCGGTGCCCGCGATCGCGCAGGCCTTGGGCCAAGGCGGCGCTGTCCACACCGTCAATCGGTGCCTCGCCCGCCGCATAAACCGGCATCGCCCATGTCAGGTCCGCGTCGTTAAACGCCTGTTGGAAATCATCCATATGGTCGCGCAAGCGGGTGAAGCGGTGCGGCTGCACCACCGCCACGACCCGTCCGGTCCCCGCCCCTTCGCGGGCAGCGGCCAAGACGGCGCGAATTTCCACGGGATGATGGGCATAATCGTCGATCACGCTAATCACACCGCCGTCCACCGATATTTCACCGACGCGCGAGAAACGCCGTTTCACACCAGCAAAGCCATGGAAACCGGAAATAATCTTGTCTTCCGCAACCCCCATATGCAACGCCACGGCCACCGCGGCCAAGGCGTTTTGCACATTGTGACGGCCCGACATGGGCAGGAAAATCCCCTCTAGGGTGCGTAAATTGCCGTCACGGTCGCGGACGACGACATCAAAGCGATTGCCATCGGGGCCCGAAACCACATTGGTGCCGCGCACATCGGCCTGCGCCGAAAAACCATAGGTAATGATACGGCGGTCGCGAATGCGCGGAATGATGCCCTGCACCTCTGGATGGTCCAGACACAAAATGGCCGCGCCATAAAAGGGCACATTTTCAATAAATTCGACGAAGCAATCTTTGATGACATCAAAGCTGCCATAATGGTCCAAATGTTCGGGGTCGATGTTGGTCACCACCGCAATGGTGCCGTCCAAGCGCAGAAAGCTGCCGTCGCTTTCATCCGCCTCGACAACCATCCAATCCGACGCGCCAAGCCGCGCATTGGACCCATAATTGTTGATAATACCGCCGTTGATCACCGTCGGGTCAATACCGCCCGCATCCAACAAGGCCGCGACCAACGATGTGGTCGTCGTTTTGCCATGCGTGCCCGCAATCGCCACGGTGGATTTTAACCGCATCAATTCCGCCAGCATTTCCGCGCGGCGCACCACGGGGATACGCTGGGCATGGGCGGCCTCTACTTCGGGGTTAGTACGTTTGACAGCGGTCGATGTTACCACCACGGCAACGCCGTCGACATTTTCAGGGGCATGGCCAATCACCACCTTGATGCCGCGTTTGCGCAGCCCCTCAACCACATAGCCTTCGGCAATGTCGCTGCCCTGCACCTGATAGCCCAAATTGTGCATCACTTCGGCAATGCCGGACATGCCAATGCCGCCAATGCCCACAAAATGAATGGTTCCGATATCCGTGGCGACGCCGCGCATTATGATGCTCCTTTGCGGGCCGCAGCCATGCCGCCCGACTGTAATTTTGTTTTTTGCGCGCCCACGCGAATGATGTCCATCATCGGCGGGGCGGCCATGGATTCCACCAGATCGGCCAGATCGCGCGTGGCATCGGGCAAGCCGCAACTGGCAGCACGCCGCGCCGCATCTTCTAACATACCCGGTTCCAGCGCCATTTGCTGAATATGTTTGGCGACATGGGGCGCGGTAAATTCGGCCTGTGCAAAGGACACCGCGCCGCCTGCCTGCACCAAATCGACGACATTATGCGTCTGATGATCATCCATCGCATGGGGATAGGGCACGAAAATCGCCGGTCGCCCAGCACAAGCCAATTCGGCGACCGTGGACGCCCCTGCCCGCGCAATCACCAAATGCGCCCAGCGCAAACGGTCGGGGAAATCTTTGATATAGGGCATAGTTTCCGCCGCCACGCCCAATTTGGCATAGGCTGCGCGCACCCGTTCCAAATCCGCCTCGCGGCATTGCTGAACAATTTGCAACCGCGCCAATAAGGCGGGGGGCAAGGACGCAATGGCAGCGGGCACCACATCACTCAGCACTGTCGCGCCCAAACTGCCGCCGACCACCAGCAGGCGGAAAATACCATCCTGCGGCAAGGGCGGAAAGCCTTCATGGCGAATATCGACAATCTCGGCGCGCACCGGATTGCCGGTCAAATGAACCTTATCTTCGCAGGATGCGGGCAGACGAATGATATGGCGATAGGCCACTGCAATAGCATTGACGCCGCGCGCCAACAAACGATTAGTCCGGCCCAGCACCGCATTTTGGTCGTGAATCACGCTAGCCGTGCGCGTGGCGCGCGCCGCCAACAAGGTCGGCAAAGACGGATAGCCACCAAAGCCCACCACGGCCGCCGGTTCATATTCCTTGATCAAATTCATGGCCATGCGGCGGCCCTTGCGAATGGCATTCGCGGCCTTCAGCCAACCAAGCGGCCCCCCACTCATCCGCCCGGCGGGCAGCACATGAGTTTCCAATTCCGCCGGAGCACCCGGAATTTTCAGCCCGCGATCATCGCTGACCAAGGCCACGCGGTGGCCACGGTTGATCAGTTCCTGCGCCAAGGCATAAGCAGGCAGCATATGCCCGCCGGTTCCCCCAGCGGACAACAGATAGTGGCGCTTGGCCGTCATTTGCGATTCCAACTCCGCGTCATCGATATTCTAGCGGCATAGGGGTTTCTGCGGGTCAAGGACAAGAGCAATCCCATGCCAATCGACAGCGCCAGAAACGACGATCCACCATAGCTGATGAACGGCAAGGTCATGCCCTTGGACGGGAATAATTGCGTGTTCACCGCCATATTGATGATCGCCTGCCCGCCAAATTGGGCGACCAAACCCGATACAGCCAGAATTAGGAAATTATCTTCTTCTTCCAACAAACGGATCAGCACACAAATGATAATCGCCGCATAAAGCGCCAAGATCGCCAAACAGGCGATCAATCCAAATTCCTCGCCAATCACCGAGAAGATATAATCGGTATGCGCCTCAGGCAATTTAAACTTGGCCAAGCCAGCGCCCGGTCCGGTGCCAAAAATCCCGCCCGCTGTCAGCGTGGCATGGGCGCGGTCCACCTGAAAGCTGTCGCCCGTATCGAACAACCAAATATTGATACGTTTTTGCGCAACCGGATAAAAGAAATAGGCCGCCACCAGCGACGCCAGCCCTGCCCCGCCCATCAAGCCCAATATGCGAAATGGCAATCCGGCAATCAGCACCATGACGAACCACGTCGCCATAAAAATCACCGTCTGCCCCAAGTCCGGCTGTAACATCAGCAACAGGCCGATAAAGGCCGTAAAGCCCAGACTGAACCACACGACGGGCAGATTTTCGCCCTTCATCCGCAAGGACAAAATCCATGCCAAGGTAATGGCGAAAAAGGGTTTTAAAAATTCTGACGGTTGCAACCGCATAGCGCCGCTGCCCAGCCAACGCTTGGCGCCATTCACCTCTGTCCCCACAATCGGCACAAGCACCATCAGCACCACAAATAATCCCGCCGCATAAATGGCAAAGCGGCGAGCGACATGTTTGGGCATCATCGAAATGCCCAACATCACCGGAACGCCGACGCAAACCCAAGCAAGCTGGCGATAGAAAAAGTAAAGCGGGCTTAGAACATCTTTGCCCGACGATAATTTTTGCGCGGACACGGGCGACGCGGCGGCCACCGCGACCAAGCCGACGGCGATCAACACCGACATCAGCAACAGCAATACACGGTCAATTTCCCAATACCACAGGCCCAGTGGCGAACTGTCGGCGCGGCTCAGCATCGGCCCGCGCCTTTTGCTGAAGCGGGATTTGGGAAGGATGGGACGAAGCGGCGTCGCCGTTTCTATGGGGTCGGGACCGCCATTCATTCGCCTAACGCCATCACCGCGGCGCGGAACGCCGCGCCCCGTGATTCATAATCGGAAAATTGGTCAAAGGACGCGCAAGCTGGCGACAGCAATACAATGTCGCCCGCCTTGGCTTGCGCGGCGGCCTGTTCCACCGCCGTGGCAATGGTGCGGCTGCGCTCGACGGGCAAAGCATCCCCCACTTCGGCGGCAAAAGCCTCCATCGCTTCACCGATAAAATAGGCGCGCTGAATATGGCCAAAGGATGGACGGCAAGCGGTCAGCCCATCGCCCTTGGGCTTACCGCCCGCAATCCAATGAATACGCGGCCCTGCGTCCAGCGGCGGGAACGCCGCCAAAGCGGGCGCGGTCGATGCGGCATTGGTGGCCTTGCTATCGTTAAAATAGCGCACACCGCGCCGATCCGCCACCCACTCCATCCGATGCGGCAAGGCGGTATAGGTCGACAGACCTTGTTCAATTTCCGCGTCCGTCAGCCCCAGCGCATGACACACCGCAATCGCACAGGCCGCATTTTGGGCATTGTGCGGGCCTTGCAATGCAGGCCAACGCTGTTGATCCACAGGGTCAACGTCCAGCGCGGATACACGTAGCACGCGGATTTTCTGGGCATCCACGCCATGCGCAATCGCCCGTGACGGCGCATCATCAACGCCGATCACCGCATGGCTGCCCGCCTTCATCATGCCAAACAAACGCGCCTTGGACGCGGCATAGCCTGCGAACCCGTCATAGCGGTCCAAATGGTCGGGGGTGATGTTGGTCAGCACCGCCACATCACAGGCCAGATGGTGCGACAGGTCAATCTGATAACTGCTCAATTCCAGCACATAGACGCCGTCGCCGCGCTCATTGGGTTGCAACGCATCACGCGCCATGATCGGCAAACCAATATTGCCGCCCATCAAGGTCGGATAGCCCGCCTGCTGCAAAATATGATGGATCAAGGCCGTAACGGTCGATTTGCCATTGGTGCCGGTAATGCCCACCAATTTATGCGGTGGCAATTCGGCCCGCGCCTCGGCAAATAATTCCGTATCGCCCAACAGCTTCACGCCGTAACGCGCGGCATGGGCCGCAATGGGGTGGCGGTTCAGCGGCACACCGGGCGACACAACCACGCCCGCAAAGCCGGACAGGTCCATGCCAAGGATATCCCCAATATCCGCGCCCAGCGCCATGGCCGCATCGCGCGCATCGACGCGGTCGTCCCACGCCGTCACGCCCGCGCCGCTGGCAATCAGGGCCTCGGTCGTCGCCAGACCAGAACGCGCCAGTCCCAGCACCGCATAGCGGCGACCCGCAAAGGCGCGCGCTATAATCACCGCAGTTTCAACGTCGCGAGACCGGCGAGCGCCAAGACGATCGAGATAATCCAGAAACGGATGACCACGGTCGATTCCGCCCAGCCAATTTGTTCAAAATGATGGTGAATGGGGGCCATTTTAAACACCCGCCGTCCCGTGCGCTTATACCAGAACACCTGAATAATCACCGACAAGGCTTCGGCCACAAACAGGCCGCCGACGATCACCAACACCAATTCATGCTGCGCGGTGACGGCAATGGTCGCCAAAGCGCCGCCCAAGGCCAAACTGCCGGTATCGCCCATAAATACGGCGGCTGGCGGCGCGTTGAACCACAGGAACGCCAAGCAAGACCCGATAATCGCCGCCGCAAATACCGCCAATTCGCCCGCACCCGCCACATGGGGAATGCCCAGATAATCGGCGAATTTCACATTGCCGGACAGATAGACGATCACCAAGAAGGTCAGGCTGGCGATCATGACGGGGAAGGTCGCCAGACCGTCCAAGCCGTCCGTCAAATTCACCGCATTGCCGAAACCGACGATCAAGACCATCGCAAAGACATAATAAAGCGGCCCCAGCGGGATCATCACATCGCTGAAAAACGGCAGATATAGGTCGGTGCCGGTGCGCGAAACGATCAACAACACCGCCACGCCCGCAATGGCAAATTCAATCAACAAGCGCACACGGCCCGGAATACCGCGATGGCTGGACTTGGTGACCTTGTCCAAATCGTCGACAAAACCGACAATCGCAAAGCCGCTGGTCACGAAAATACAGGCCCAGACGAAACGGTTGGACAAATCCATCCACAACAAGGCCGATACCATCAAGGATATCAGCATCATTAACCCGCCCATCGTGGGGGTGCCACGCTTGGCCAAATGACTTTGCGGACCATCTTCGCGGATCGGCTGACCCTTGCCCTGCCGCATCCGCAGCATCGCAATAAAGCGGGGGCCAATCAGCAAACCAATAATCAACGCCGTCGCAACCGCCGCCCCTGAACGAAAGCTCAGGTAACGGAACAAATTCAGCACGCCCGGAAAATCAAGCCATTCCGCCAGCCAATATAGCATCAAAATTCCCCATTGGTCAGCGCGGTCACCACATGCGACAGGCCAACGCTGTTCGACCCTTTGATCAACACAATATCATTTGGCTGAATCAAGGAACGCAGCAGCGCCTTGGCGGCTGCGTGGTCGGCCACATGCGCGAAATCCATGCGCCCCTCAAGCGCTTTGGCCAGCGGAGCCATCTCTGGCCCGACCAAGACGGCGAATTGCACCGATGCGGCGATGAGTGGAGCCGCAAGTTCCCTATGATAACGCTCGCTATCCGCGCCCAGCTCTTTCATCGCGCCCAAAATGGCGATGTGACGTCCACCCGACTCGTCGCCGAATTGCTTGATCGTCGCCGTCATCGACGCGGGATTGGCGTTATAGCTTTCGTCGATGATCCGCGCCGTGCCGCGTTCCAGCGAAATACGATGGCGCGCGCCGCGCCCCGCCAGACCAGCCATATCGGCAAAGGCTAGGCCGGCAGCGGGCAAATCCCCACCCACAGCCTTGACGGCGGCCAGCACGGCCAAGCTATTGGCCACCCAATGCGCACCCGATTGCGCGATGCTGTAACACAGCAAGCTGTCTTGCACCTGCGCGGTGACAATGGAGCCGCCCTGCCCGTCGGACAGCCAATCCATGGCGCGCACATCCGCCCCCTCCCCCAGTCCAAAGCTGATGATATGGGCGGCATGCTGTTCTGCCTTGGCGCGCAGACGCGCATAATGCGGGCTGTCATAGGGCAAAATGGCCGTGCCACCGGCCTCTAGCCCTTCAAAAATCTCGCCCTTCGCGTCCGCAATGGCGCTTTCGTCGGCGAAAAATTCCATATGGGCGGGGGCAATGGTGGTCACAATGGCGACATGCGGGCGCACCATGCGGGTCAGAGCCGCCAATTCGCCCGCATGGTTCATGCCCATTTCAAACACGCCATAATCCATGGTCGATCCCATGCGCGCCAAGCTGAGCGGCACACCGACATGATTATTATAGCTTTTCACCGACCGATGGGCACGGTGGGGCCGGAAACGATCCAGCGCAGCAAATAATGCCTCTTTGGTGCCCGTTTTGCCCGCCGACCCTGTCACGCCGATGATATGCCCATGGCTGCGATTGCGGGCCGCGATACCCAGTGCATTCAGCGCGGCCACGCTGTCCGTCACCTTGACATGTGGGTGATCAATGTCGGTTTCGCACAAAATGGCCGCCGCGCCCGCCGATATGGCTTTGTCGATGAACAAATGGCCGTCGCTCGCCTCGCCCTTCATGGCGATGAACAAATCACCCGCCTGCACTTCGCGGCTGTCAAAGGCCACGCCCTTGACGGTAAAATCCCCGCTGGTCACACCGCCTGTTGCGGCGGCAATGGCTTTGGATGTCCATAATGGCGTCATGCGGCACATTCTCTTGCAACGCTTACATCGTCAAAGGGGACCAAGCGCACATCCGCACCAGCCCCAATAATTTGGCCCTGCTCATGCCCTTTTCCAGCAATGCAGACGATATCTTGTCCGCCCGCCAAGGCAATAGCTTGGGCAATGGCTTGGCGGCGGTCGCCAATCACCAAGGCATCGGGTGCGCCAGCGGCAATGGCGGCGCGAATGGCGGCGGGGTCTTCGCCGCGCGGGTTATCATCGGTGATAATTTGAACATCGGCCTTGGCCGCCGCGACACGGCCCATTTCGGGCCGCTTGGCCTGATCGCGGTCCCCGCCCGCGCCAAAGACCAAAATCAACCGCCCTTCGGCGTGGGGGCGCAGCGCATCCAGCGCCGCTGCCAAGGCATCGGGCGTATGGGCATAATCCACATAGATGGGCGCACCCGCGCGGCTGATCCCCGCCCGTTCCAAGCGTCCCCGCACAGGTTGCAACCGTTCCAAATCCGCCAAAGTGCGGCCCACATCTTGGCCGCTGGCGATGACAATGCCCGCCGACACCATCGCATTGGCGACCTGATAAGCCCCAATCAGTGGCAGGCTGACCGTATAATCCTTGCCCGCATGGCGCAGTTGCAGCATCTGCCCCAGCGCGGTCACTTGTCGGTCCATCAGGCGCAGATCATCGCCCTTGGCCCCCACCGTCATCACCTGCAGCCCGCGCTGGCGCGCAATATCAGCCGCTTGTGCGGAACGGGGGTCGTCCGCCCAAATCACCGCGGCGCCGCCGTCTACCACCACTTCGCTAAACAAGCGCATTTTGGCATCAAAATAGGCGTCCATCGTCTGGTGATAATCCAGATGATCATGGCTTAAATTGCTATATGCGCCAATTTGGACGGGCAAGCCTTCGATACGATATTGATGCAGGCCGTGGCTGGACGCTTCAAAGGCCGCATGGGTCACGCCCTCGGCTGCCAAACCCGCCATATTCGCCAAAAATGTCACAACATCCGGCGTGGTCAGGCCCGTCACCACACGGTCGTCGCCGCTGGTAATGCCCAAGGTGCCGATGGACGCAGCATGAAAGCCCGCCATGCGCCACAATTGGCGGGTCATCTCAACAATCGATGTTTTGCCGTTGGTTCCTGTCACCGCTGCGCAGGTTGCGGGGAATTGCCGGAAATAACGGGCCGCCATTTGGGCAAAAAGCTGGCGGGGGTTATCCGATGCGACATGCACCGCGCCGTCAACCCGCGCCTCTGGCCGCGCAACAATGACGCTGGCCCCCGCCGCGATGGCGGCGGGAATATAATCCTCGCCATTCACCCGTTCGCCGACAAAGGCCCCGAAAATATTGCCCGACGTTATCTTGCGATTGTCGATCGCCAAGCCCGTAATCAACGGGTCTGCGCTGACGCTAAATCCGGTGGGCAGCAAGGCTGAAAGCGGCGTCATATTCCCTCCGCGCCCTTGTTCAACAAAGGAGTCAGTTCGGAAACGTCCACATCGCGACTTTCATCTGGAAACACACCCAGCATTGGCCCTGCCCGCATCACGACATTTTGCACCACAGGTGCCGCCGTCCAACCGGCAGTGCGCTGACCACTGCTATAGGCATTTCCTTTGGGCTCATCGATCATCACGATCAAGACATATCGTGGATTATCCATCGGAAAGGCCGATGCAAAAGTGGCCACCACGCTGCTGCGGCGATAACCACCGACACCCGGCTTTTCGGCGCTGCCTGTCTTGCCACCGACCCGAAAACCGGGGGCATTGGCTTTGCGTCCCGTGCCGTCCGACACAATCAGGCGCAGCAATTGGCGCATACGGGCGCTGGTCGATTCCTTGAACACCCGCACACCCTTGGGCGCTTCGCCATCGCCCACTTTGCGGATGGTGGCGGGACGGTAGATGCCGCCATTGACCATCGCCGCATAAGCATTGGCCAAATGCAGCGGCGTCACCGCAATACCATGACCAAAGCTGGTGGTCAGCGTGGTCAAACGCCCCCATTGGCGCGGCCACAGCGGGAAGGCCCGTTCCTTAATGTCAATTTCGGGGCGGCTATCGAATTTCAGGTTGCGGAACATATGTTCCATATTCTCTCGGCCCATTTCGTCCGCAATGCGCGCCGTGGTGATATTGCTGCTTTGCATCAAGGTTTCGGGCACATTCAACCAACGCCCTGCCGAATGGCTGTCGCGAATACGGAAACCCGCAATCGCCAAGGGCTGGGTCGCATCATAACGGCGGGCCATGCTGGTAATGGTGCCCGCGTCAATCGCTGCCGCCACCGTCAATGGCTTGAACGTCGACCCCAATTCATACAAATTGTGCGTCATGGCATTGCGGCGCGCCGCCATGCTGCTGCCCGCCAATTTATTGGGATTATAGGTGGGCAAAGACGACATGGCCAACACTTCGCCGCTGTGCACGTCCAAGATAATACCCGCACCGCCCAAGGCCTCTAAATTGTTGACGGCGGTCGTTAATTCGCTTTCCAACACCCCTTGAACGCGGCTGTCCAACGACACAGCAAAGGGCTGACCACGGGTCGCCTTGTCGGTCAACTGCTCGTTAAACGCGCCTTCGATGCCGCTGACACCCTGTCCATCGGCATCGGTGAAACCCAAAATATGGGCCGCCAAACTATCTTGTGGGTACAGCCGTTCCATTTCGCGCGGGAAATCAATGCCAATTTCCCCAATGGCATTCACCTGTGCCACTTCGTCGGGCACAGCGCGGCGGCGCAAATAGGTGGACCGTTCGCCCGTCAGCTTGGCGTAAAATTCGGATCGGGGCGTGTCGGGAAAAATCTTGACCAACTCATCCGCCAAAAAGGCTGGATTGTTCAAGATTTTCTTGGGGTCGACGCGAATGGAATATCCATTGATCGTCCGCGCCAAGGGCACGCCATTGCGGTCCACAATATCCGCCCGAACGGAGGAAAATGCGCCAGAATAGCCACTGCGCGCGGCGCTTTCATCGAACAAGCCATAATAAAGCAAGCGCCCACCGATCAGCACAAAGGCCGCGATGAACAACAGCATCATGATCATCAAGCGTTGCTGCGCGGTCAGCAAATTTTGCTGCCGCGCCCCAACGGATTGGCTCCGTGCAGGACGGACGACCAATGTGGTCATTGGGTTGCTTTACCCGCCTCGGCTTCGCGGGCGGCCTCGGCCTTTAATTGGGCCAAAGTGGATTTTGCAAGCAGTTGATCCTCGATCATCCGCAATTGTTCGCGGCGGCGCGTCTGGACCATCTGGGGCGAGGCATCGCTGGCAATTTCAAATGATGCACGGTTCAACCCGACATTATTCGCACGGCCCGGCCCTTCTAATTGCGGCAAGGGCTTGGCTTCCTTCAAATCCACGGGGCTGACCATGGCCATCAACACTGGCTCGACATCATTGGCGCCCACCGCATGGGGCAGACGGTCCAGCGACGCCAATTGCCGTTCGTTCGACAAATATTGGTCCGCTGTTGGCGCGCCATAGCCAAAGCTTTCGGCATTCCATTTTTCCAACTGGCGCATCGACGCCCGCACAGCCAATTCGGCTTCCAAATAGCGGATATTGTCGCGCGACGCGACGATTTGGCGCTCAATACGCGTCAATTCGCTGCGCTTGGCCGCCACTTTCAAGGACACGGGATAGAGGAACATCGCAAAGATCAGCACCAGCAGGACCAGACCGATCCCCTGAAGCTTGCGGGCTGCCATTAACATGATCCTGCCTCCTTCTTTGCGTCGGCTGCGCCGCCGTCCCTATCACCGCCCCAACTGGGTGCATCCGTGCGAATGGCGCTGCGCAGCGTGGCCGAACGCGCCCGTGGGTTGCGCGCTTCTTCGGCTTTGCTGGGGCGCACTTTTTTGGCGGGCGTCCCAAAAGTGGGGGCCTTTTCATTGCCCTTGGCGACGGGCATGTGGCGCGATCCGCCCGCCATGCTGCCGCTGCGCTCTTTGAAAAAGCGTTTGACGATGCGGTCTTCCAGACTGTGGAATGTCACCACGGCCAGACGGCCACCGGGTTTCAACATCCGCTCTGCCGCTTCCAAACCAGCCGTCAGCTCGTCCAATTCGCCGTTAATATGAATGCGAATGGCCTGAAAACTGCGGGTCGCAGGGTCTTTGGGCGCACCGGGCGGGTGGCGCAGCGCCTTGCGAATGATGGTCGCCAATTCCGCCGTGCGGCTTAGGGGACGGGCTGCCACAATGGCGCGGGCCACGCGGCGCGACTGGCGCTCATCCCCATAATGGAACAGCACATCGGCAATATCCGCTTCGTCCGCACGGTTCAGCCATTCCGCCGCCGTTTCGCCGTCCTGCGCCATGCGCATGTCCAGCGGACCATCGGATTGAAAGCTGAACCCACGTTCGCCGCGATCAAGCTGCATCGACGACACGCCAATGTCGAACACCACACCGTCCAACTGGCCAATGCCATGCTGGGCCAGCAATTGGTCCATTTCACCAAAGCGGCCATGGATCAGGCGCAATTGGCCATTCGCTTCCGCGACCAAGCCTTGCCCTTCGGCAATGGCGTCAGGGTCGCGGTCAAAGGCCACAACCTGCGCGCCAGCCGCCATCAAAGCGCGGGTATAGCCACCCGCACCAAAGGTCGCATCGGCGTGCAATTCGCCAGCGGAAATCTGCAACGCCGTCACAATTTCGTCGCGTAAAACAGGGTCATGGCGCGGATCACGAGGAAGGTCGGTCATTTCTTGCCCTTCCCTTTGGTGTCCGCCCATGCGGCGGCCAGACGTTTCAACACAGGGTCAGCCTCGACACATTCTGCCAAAGTCGGCAGCCACCAAATTTCAAAGCGCCGACCACTGCCCACAAATGCCGCAGCGCCGGCATCGCCGACGCGGTCACGGTGAATGAAGCTGGGCAGAAAACGTCCACTATCATCAAGGGCATAGGGTTCGGTATAACTAAAGCGCTTTTTAAATTCACCATCTTCATCAAAATCAATGTCGCGCAATCGGGCGGTTTCACGGTCGCGTTCAATTTCGCCGTTCAGCCGATCATATTGATCCTGACCATAGCCAACCAAACACGGCAGTTTTTCATGGAAACCAACCCATAACACCCGTTGGCCATCCGCATTGAGGGGCACATTATTGCGGAATTGAGAGGGCACAGCTACGCGCCCCTTGCCGTCGATCGCAGCGAAGTTGGTGCCTGCATATTGACCAGGGGTCACAACAGCCATCGATGAAGCCCCCCGTCCTACGCGCCACAGGGCAAAACTTTCCCGCCTCGGAAAATCACATGCCGAATTCCAAGCATCATCGAGTCAGGTGGAGATTGCCCCTCTCCGTCACCTGAGTATCAACAGTTAATCGGGGTGAAAAGGGGTAAATTAGGGAAATTAGGGGCCAAAGCTCCATTTCGTCGCAAAAACTGATTTCATTATGGGGCATGCGCGCCACACCGCCCCAAGTGCGGCACAAGGAAGGGTTTGAAATCACGAAAAAATTGGAAAAAATCGCAAATGTGGGGCGCTCACCCCAAGATCGGCACAAATGACGACAAATTCGGATGCAATTGCCGATCCCCCGCGCTCCAAACGCCAATTTGCGGACAGATTCCCTCACCCACCGCCCGATGACGCAGCTTGCCGCCCACAATCCCCCTGATCGCAGGCGTAATCGCGCGAAGCGCGCTCACCACGCCTTGGTCCGGTAAATCGAATGAAAATGTCCGGCCCGCAGCAAGCACCAACGGCTTATGCGGCCCTTGCGGCTACAACCCCCACCCCAAGCAGGCAGATATTTTAGGGATGCCCATGGTCCGGATCCGCAGGCCGCCGATATTCTGCCTTCATCCATATCGGCTGCAACAAGCGCCGCCCCGCATCGCGGCCCCATAGCTGCTGCACGGTCCAATATATGACGTCAGACCGCATCAAATGCGCGGCGTCCCATCCGTCCGCCTGCCACATGGGGGCGTATAGCAAATCCGCATCGCCCAAAATCACCGCATTGCCGCGCCCGATGCGGCAGGTCAGCGCCCGACTGTCGCCGATCATCTGGCAATTGGACGGCCATGCACCGAACCGCCCACTGCTGTGCAGCCACAACCCCCGATCACGGCCACCAAACCAAGCCGCCCCACCCTCGCCATGCGCGGCGGCGTTTAAGCTTACCCCCCAATGGTCCAACAGCGGCGTCAGCAAGCTGGTAATCGGCGGATTGCGCCTGTCACCCAGCGGATGGACGGCGGGCCAAGACGATAAAGCATCCGCCAAAATCAGCGCCCGCCCGCCCCGACGCACATGCGCATCCACAGCCACCATATCCTGCGGCGTCATCGCATGCGGATGGGCTAGAAACACTGTCCCCGCCCCAGACAGGGGCAGCCCATCTAAACTATCCACCAAAGAAACAGGGCCAAGCGCTTCTAATTTCTGTAGAAAAACATCATCGCGGGTGCGCCCCGAAAAAATATCGGCAAAATCATCACTGCCCGCCCAGCGCAGCGGCAAACTGGTCATCATGACAACGGGCGCAGCGCCTGCACGGGCGGAGGCAGGACTATAGGCCCATGACAAAATCCCATGAGCGGCCACCATCCACATCAGCGACAGCAATGAAAATGCCGCAAGGACCAGCAGCAGCGGACCGCGCAGCCAGTGCAGCACCATAGCGCTGACGGCCCAGCCGACGACATAGGCCAAGGCCACCCCCGCCAATTGCGGAACCACGACCGCGACCGAGGCATCGGCCCATAGCAATATGGCGATGGCCTGCGCGCCAAGCAACAGCAGCAACACAGCCGCCGCGCCGGCCAAGCGCGCCCGAACATGCCAACCCCGCCCACACCATGCCAGCCACAGCAACAGCGGCAACAACCAAGGAATGACCAAAGCAGGGTCCAACCGCCCCAAATCGCGCTGCCACCCCATAAACCATGCGGACGCGAGCAGCAGCATGACCGCCGCAGCGCCCGCCACACCGCATCGGGCAAGGCGGCGCAGTGAGATAGGCGCGATCGGCGGCGCGACGGGCGGCGCGATGGGCGCGGACCGCATCAGGGCTTAAGCTGCCGCACCCGTTCCAATTCAGGGTCTGGTTCCAAATCTGGCACGCTGCCACGTCCGGAATTGGCCATCATTTGCCCATCATCGGACGGCAGGGGCTGGGCAACATTCGACTTGGGGGCCGCGCCATCTTTGGACACGGGCTGGACACCCAATTCTTCCAGCGGGGCATTGTTGACGCCGCCAGCACTCATCATATCTTGCGCCGAAACGGCCGCCCCTTGCACATTTTCCCGCGCGCGATCACTGGCCAAGCCCGCCATCGCGACCAACAACAAAATGATCAACACACCGCCAATGCCAATTTGCAGTCGGCGCATGGTGTCATGCCCCGTGGGTGCAGATGATGGTGCCGTCGATGCTGAGGCGAGCGGCGCGGCGCCCATATGATCGGGCGACAACGGCATCAGGCCGCGCCACCCTGTTCAGGCGAACTGTCAAGTGGCAACCCCTTGCTGGCCAACCATTCGGGGTTGAACAGTGTGGACAAATAACGAAAGCCGCTGTCACACAGAACGGTGACAATGCGTTTTCCCGGGCCCAATTCGCGGGCCAAGGCCATCGCGCCCGCCACGTTGATGCCGGACGACAGGCCCACACACAGCCCCTCATCCCGCAGCAAAGCCCGCGCGACAGCCAAGCCTTCTTCGTCCGAAATGCGGAATTGGGTGTCGATCGGCGCACCTTCCAAATTGGCGGTAATGCGGTTTTGGCCAATGCCTTCGGCGACACTGCTGCCTTCGGGCTTTAATTCGCCATTCTTATAATAATTATACAGACCCGCCCCATGGGGGTCGGTCAAGGCCACGACGATGTCTGGATTATGGGCCTTCAAGCCCAAGCCAATGCCCGCGACCGTACCGCCCGTGCCAGCCGCACAAGTAAAGCCATCAACACGGCCATCCATTTGCTGCCAAATTTCTTCGGCTGTGCCCATGATATGGGCTTTGCGATTCGCAATATTGTCGAACTGATTGGCCCAAATGGCATTGTCCCGTTCCTCAGCAATGCGGCGCGAGGTGTGAACAAAATGCCCAGGGTTGGCAAAGGGCGCTGGCGGAACCAACACCAATTCCGCGCCCAGCGCACGAATGGTTGCCATTTTCTCGGCACTTTGGTTGTCCGGCATGACAATAATCGTCTTATATCCCAAGGCGTTGGCAACCAAAGCAATGCCAATTCCGGTATTCCCTGCCGTACCTTCCACAATCGTTCCGCCGGGGCGCAAGCTGCCATTTTCTTCGGCATCGCGCACAATATATAGCGCGGCCCGATCCTTCACGCTGCCGCCCGGATTGGCATATTCACATTTCGCCCAAATTTCGCATCCGGTCGCTTCGCTTGGTCCCTTAAGCAGGACGAGCGGGGTGTTTCCAATCAGGTCTAAGCTGTTCGTGGCAATAGTCATAACAACTGATTTAAGCACCCATCGCCGCCCCCGCAAGTCGCCAAAACACCCTGCCCGCCATCAAAAAGTGTAAAAAAGCATTTGCCGTTGATATAGTATATCATTACAGAGGTGCAACAACGCCCGAAAATCAGGATATTATCCATGCGCTTTCCGCTTGCTGCCTCTGTTTCCCTTATTGCGCTTTTCGCCGCCCCGCTGTCCGCCCACGCCCAAACCGCACCCGCAAAAGATGATTTCCACGCCGCCGACGATATCGTCATCACCGCGCCTTATGTATCCGGCCTTGATATATTGGGCCATGTCAGCGTTATCGAAGGCGATGAATTGGCGCGGGACATGCGCGGGCAAATTGGCGACAGCTTGACCCGCCAAGCGGGCGTATCCGCCACCAGCTTTACGGCGGGGGCATCGCGTCCCATTTTGCGCGGATTTTCGGGCGACCGTGTGCGGATTTTGACCGATGGCATCGGGTCGATCGACGCATCAGCCAACAGCGCCGACCATGCCGTCACGCTTGACCCGCTGACCGTCGAACGGGTGGAAATTTTGCGCGGCCCCGCCGTACTGCTGTTCGGCAGCCAAGCGATTGGCGGCGCGGTCAATTTGTTCGACCGCCGCATTCCCCGCGATGTGCCCGCCGACCATGCCCATGTTCACGCCATTGCCGGATATGGCACGGCCGCCAAAGACCGCAGCATGGGCGCGTCCATCGACATTCCGCTCAGCCACAATATCGCCATGCATTTGGACGGAAGCTGGCGCAAAAGCGATGATCTGCGCACCGGCGGCCCAATCATCGCCAGCGATTTGCGCAGCGACATGCTGCACGCCGCCGAGCATGAGGCAGAGGACGGCCATCCAGACGAAGCAGCCGATCTGACCCGCGCCGCCAACCGCCGAGGCCGCATAGCGGACACCGCCAGCCAGACATGGACCGTTGGCGGCGGCATTGCCTTGATCAACGAAGGCGGCCAATTGGGCCTGTCCGTCGCTCATTATAACAGCGATTATGGCGTGCCGCTGCGCCCCAGCTTTACCGACCATCATGGTGGCGGCGATCATGATCATGATCATGATCATGATGATGGCCATCATCATGGCGACGAAGCCGTGACCATTGGCCTGAAACAATGGCGCGCCGATGTGCGCGGCGAATTGAAATTGGGCGATGGATTTTTCGACAAATTGCGCCTGCGCGGCGCCTTTGCCGATTATCGCCACACCGAATATGAAGGGTCAGAAGTCGGCACCGTCTTTACGAACCAAGGCGTCGAAGGCCGGTTGGAGCTCAGCCAAAATGCGCGCGGCGGATGGCGCGGGGCCAGCGGCGTGCAATATAGCCACCGCGATTTTAACGCCGTGGGTGCCGAGGCTTTTGTGCCGCGTAACCTGACCGAGAATATGGCCATCTTCACCCTGCAAGAATGGAATTTGGGCCGCTTTGGCTTGGAAGCGGGCGCACGCTATGAACATGCCCGTATCAAGGCCCCAACCATGGGATATAACCGCAATTTCGGCGATTTCTCGGCGGCCTTGGGCGGCAATGTCAAGCTGACCGATCAGGTGAAATTGGGCGTCACCGTGGCCCGCACCGTGCGCGCCCCTTCTGCCGAGGAACTTTATTCGAGCGGCCCGCATATCGCGACCCAAGCCTATGAACTGGGCAACCCCGACCTGAAAGCCGAAAAAAGCTGGGGCGCGGAAGCCAATCTGCGCCTGCGCGGGGATGGGGTCAGCCTGACGCTGTCCGGCTATTCCAACTGGTTCGACGATTTCATCTTTTCATCCGCGACGGGCGAGACGGACCATGGCCTTCCCGTCTTTCAATATATGCAGCAAGACGCCCATGTTTGGGGTTTCGAGGCCGAAGCCAGCGCCGACCTTGCCACCATTGGCGCGTTTAAGCTGAGCGCAGAGGGTGTGGCAGACATGACCCGCGCCAAGATCAAGGGCAATGTCGATGACCATGCCCCGCGCATTCCGCCGCTGCGTTTGCTGGGCGGATTGGCGATGACCAGCGACAATCTGACCCTGCGCGGCGAAGTGGAATGGAGCGACGATCAAAAGCGCGTTGGCGCCCATGAAACAGAGACCAAGGGCTTTACGATGGTCAACGCCTCCATCGATTGGCGTCCCCTGCCCGATCAGCAAAATCTGACGCTGTCGCTGTCGGCGAACAATATCTTTGATGTCGAGGCGCGCCGCCACGCCAGCTTTACAAAGGATTATGTGCCGCTGGCAGGCCGCGATGTCCGCGTGTCGGCGCGGGCGACTTTCTAAGGCCCCGAACCCAAATAAAAAGCCCGCTGCCTTATATAAGGCAGCGGGCTTTTTCTTATCTGTCAGACGAGAGGCTTAGCTCATCATCGCCATGCCGCCATTGACGTGCAGCGTTTGGCCGGTGACATAACCCGCTTCGCGCGATGCCAAATAGACGACAGCAGCGGCAATATCGCTACCCTCACCCATGCGGCCTGCCGGAATACGCTGGTTCAGCGCTTCCTTTTGCGCCTCTGGCAACACCTCCGTCATGGCGGTGGCGATAAAGCCGGGGGCCACGCAGTTCACCGTCACATTGCGGCTGGCCAGTTCCTGTGCCAGCGCCTTGCTCATGCCGACAACGCCAGCCTTGGATGCTGCATAATTGGCTTGGCCGGGGTTGCCGGTTGCGCCCACCACGCTGGTGATCGAAATGATGCGGCCATGGCGGGCCTTCATCATCGGCTTGGCGGCAGCGCGGGCCAGACGGAAGGTGGCTTCCAAATTGATGCGGATGACATCCGCCCATTCATCATCTTTCATACGCAGGATCAAATTGTCGCGCGTCACGCCCGCATTATTGACCAAAATGTCCAGCTTGCCGCCCAAGGCTTCAACAGCCGAAGGCACCAACGCATCGACAGCCGCCGCATCGCCAAGGTTGCAAGGCAGCGCGACATGATCTCCGCCCAAGCTGTCGCGAAACGCATTCAGCTTCTCAACATTGCTGCCCGATACCGCAATGCGCGCGCCCTGCGCCACCAATGCTTGTGCCACAGCCGAACCAATGCCGCCCGAAGCGCCCGTTACCAATGCTGTCATACCCGTCAGGTCGAACATGCAAATTCTCCTAAAAATCTTGCAACTTACAGTGTTTTTAACAGCGCTTCGATATCATCCATGCTGATGATGCTGGCCGTTTCGACTTCGCCAGCGGCGCTGCGCTTCACCATCGGGGTCAGCACCTTGCCGCCCAATTCCACGAAATGCGCGACGCCAATGTCTTCCATCGCGCGCACGCTTTCGCGCCAACGCACGCGGCCCGTCACCTGTTGCACCAACAGGTTGCGGATGGTTTCGGCATCGCTGACCGGCGCAGCCGTTACGTTGGCGATTACGGGCACCAAAGGCGCGGTGGGCGCATTTTCGGTCAAGGCAACAGCCATGGCTTCGGCGGCTGGCTGCATCAATGGGCAATGGAAAGGCGCGGACACAGGCAGCAACACGCCGCGCTTAATGCCAAAATCCTTTACCAAGCCAACAGCGCGTTCCACCGCCGCCTTATGACCCGAAATCACCACTTGGCTGGGGTCATTATCATTGGCGACAGTAACGATTTCGCCTTCGGCGGCAGACGCATCAGCCAGCTTTTGCGCCATATCAATATCCGCGCCCAGCAACGCCGCCATCGCGCCCACACCAACGGGCACCGCCGCCTGCATGGCCTGACCGCGCACCTTCAGCAAACGCGCCGTGACCGACAGGTCAAACGCCCCTGCCGCGCATAGCGCCGTATATTCGCCCAAGCTGTGACCCGCGACATATTGCGCCTTCTCCGCGAGCTTCACCCCGCCCTCGATTTCCAGCACGCGCAATGTCGCAATGGCATTGGCCATAATCGCGGGCTGGGCATTTTCCGTCAGCGTCAAATCGCTTTCGGGGCCTTCGCTCATCAATTTGAACAGATTTTGGCCCAGCGCGTCGTCCACTTCTTGGAACACTTCGCGGGCGTGAACCGATGCGTCTGCCAAGGCCTTGCCCATGCCAACCGACTGGCTGCCCTGACCTGGAAAGATGAATGCACGCATTTTGCGTCCCCTGCGTTGGTAAAAAGACTATGGTAAAAAAGATTATTTGGCCCAGCGCCTATTCGTTCACCGTGCGCGATGCAAGCCGAACGGGACGATGCGATTATCGGCATCATGGCCAATGCTCACCCGCCCGCCATAGCTCAGACCCATTTTCGCGCACCAATATGGGGCAATTTCCTCGGCCTCCATCCCAAAAGGCCGGTCATTTTCGGGCACCGCGCTCACCCGCCCCAGCGCAATCCCCGCCGCGCCGCGCGCCGCCAAATTGCTGGCGACATGAAAAAAGGCACGGTCAAAGGCGTATAAATATTCGCTCACTTCCTCGACCACCACCATATGGCCCGCCAAGTCCGGTTCCAAATCCGTGCCCAGCAACATCGATAATGTCATTAAATTAAAGGCCGCATAGCGCACCCCATGCTGCAATTCCGGCGCGACCGCCACTGGATCGCGCGACACCAACCAATCGAGCGCGCGCATGATCGCTTCATCCCCGCCTTCGCGGTTGATGTCCGACACCATCGGGCCATGCGCCACATGGTCAAAGCCATCGCGGTATAGCGCCGCCAACATATTGCCCTGATCGCTATAACCCAAAAAGGCTTTGCCCCGCGCCGCTGGTCCCATCGCCGCAACCGCTTCCGCCGCAATGCGGCACGCGCCATAGCCGCCCTTGGCAAACCAAATGGCGTCAACATCCGGCCTGTTCGCCATATCGACTAGCGCCGTTAAACGCTGCGCGTCATCGCCCGCAAAATGGCCATGAGCGGCGAAACATTGGGGGTCGAAAATCAGCTCCACCTGTGGATAACCCATCATCGCCAGCGCCTGCACGGCCTCTGCATCATCGGGCGTGATCGCCGTTGCGGGGGCGGTAATAGCGATACGCATGGACGAAAATCCTTATGGCAAAGTTGCAAAGCAGCGATGAAGGCCATAACGCCGCATCATGGCGGAAAACAATTGCTATTATTTTTGCGGTATCGGCGGGTCGGGCATGTTCCCCCTCGCGATGATTTTGGCAGCGCGCGGACATGATGTGCTGGGCAGCGATCGCGGCTATGACCAAGGCCGATCGGCGGATAAATTCCGCTGGATGCAAAGCCAAGGCATCATCCTGCATCCCCAAGATGGCAGCGGCATTCGCGAAGGCCAAATCCTCGTCGCCTCTGCCGCCGTTGAAGACAGCGTGCCCGATGTCGCCGCCGCAAAACGGCTCGGTCTGCCCCGCATCACCCGCGCGGAACTCAACGCCCGGCTTTTCAACACCGCCCCGCACAGCATCGGCATTGGCGGAACCAGCGGGAAATCCACCGTTACCGGCATGATCGGCTGGATTTTGAACAGCATGGGCCGCCACCCCACGGTGATGAATGGCGCGGTGATGCGCAATTTTTCCGGTGCCGACAATCCTTATGCCAGCGCGCTGGCAGGCGATGGGTCATGCTATGTCAGCGAAGTCGATGAAAGCGATGGCAGCATTGCACTTTACCGGCCCACCGTCGCGATTGTGACCAACATCAGCTTGGATCATAAAAGCTTAGCCGAACTCCATACCCTGTTCGGCGATTTCGCCGCCAAGGCGGACACCGCCATCATCAATGCCGATGACGCCGAATCCGCGCCCTTGCTGGGCGGCGACAATGTCACCAGCTTTGGCTTTGCAGACAGCGCCATCTTGCGCGGCAGCGACTTTACCCCGCTGGCTGGCGGCAGCGCATTTACGGCCCATTATAAAGGTGAGAGCGCACAGGTCCGCCTCGCCATGCCAGGCCGCCACAATGCCGCCAATGCGCTCGCCGCCATGGCCGCCGCCGCCGCGCTAGGTATCAACCTAGCCGACAGCGCCTCCGCCTTGGCCAAATTCAAGGGCCTCGCCCGCCGCTATGAAGTGCTGGGCGAAGCCGCTGGCGTGACCGTCATCGACGATTTCGGCCACAACCCCGACAAAGTCGCTGCGACATTATCGGCGGCCAAAGATGTGGCAGGCCGCCTGCTGCTCTTCTTCCAACCCCATGGCTATGGCCCGCTGCGCCAAATGGGCCGCGAACTCGCCGCCAGCTTTGCCAATGGCATGGGCGCGGACGATCGGCTTTATATCTGCGACCCCGTCTATTTCGGCGGAACAGTGGACCGCAGCATCGGCAGCGACACTTTAGCAGACGATATCAAGACCTTGGGTGGACATTCCCACCATCTATCGGACCGCGCCGATTGCGGCGCCGCAATATTGGCGGAAGCGCGCAGCGGCGACCGCATCATCATCTTGGGCGCGCGGGACGACAGCTTGACCGAATTTGCCGCGCAATTGCTGGACAAACTCGCCGCCCGCGCTTGATTAATCCCCTCGAATCTGTATAGGGCGCTGTCATTCATGGCGAACTGCAAAGGTTCGTCATGCTATTGCTATGCGCCTGAACCCGCAAAGTGAGACGACAGCCGGAGGGGCCTGTGATTGGCACAGGTCAACGATCGGCCAAAGGAAGGAAGCGCATCATGCCGTTCTACGAGCATGTATTTATTGCGCGTCAAGATCTGAGCCAAGCTCAGGTCGACGCGCTGGCGGAAAGCGTCGCCAACATTGTTACGGAATTCAAAGGCACGGTTCACAAGACCGAAACCTGGGGTCTGAAGCAGCTCGCTTATAAAATCGCAAAGAACCGCAAGGGTCATTATGCGATGGTAACGATCGAAGCTCCCGGCGCAGCCGTTGCTGAAATCGAACGTCAAGCTGCGATCAGCGAAGATATCATCCGTTGGCTGACCATCCGCACGGACGAGGTCGAAAAAGGCCCGTCGGTGATGATGCGCAAGCAGGAACGTCGTGGCGGCCGTGGCCGTGACCGCGACGGCGAAGAATAAGGAGCGATTAACATGGCACGACCCTTTTTCCGTCGCCGCAAGACCTGCCCCTTCAGCCAGAAGGACGCACCGGTAATCGATTTCAAGGACGTTCGTCTGCTTCAGGGTTACCTGTCGGAGCGTGGCAAGATCGTTCCTTCGCGTATCACCGCGGTATCGACCAAAAAGCAGCGTGAGCTGGCCCGCGCAATCAAGCGCGCACGCCACATCGGCCTGCTCCCCTACATTGTGAAGTAAGGAGCACTCAGATGCAAATCATCCTGCTCGAACGTATCGAGAAGCTGGGCAGCATCGGTGACGTTGTTACCGTAAAGAATGGCTATGCTCGCAACTTCTTGTTGCCGAACAACAAAGCTCTTCGCGCCAACGACGCAAACCGCAAGCTGTTCGAAGCCAACCGCGCCAAGATCGAAGCCGACAACGCAGAGCGCCGCACGGCTGCTCAAGCACGCGCGACCGACATCGAAGGCACGCAGATCGTTCTGATCCGTCAAGCATCGAACACCGGCCAGCTTTATGGTTCGGTTGCTGTGCGCGACATCGTGGACGCATTGGCTGAAAACGGCGTTGCCGGCATCACCAAGGCGATGGTTGAACTGGAACGTCCGATCAAGGCTCTGGGCCTGACCGACGTCAAGGTTAAGCTGCACGCTGAAGTTGCGATCACCATCGGCGTGAACGTTGCCCGTTCGCCTGACGAAGCAGAAATGCAAAAGCAAGGCATCGACGTCATCCAAGCGATGTTCGAAGAAGACCAAGCAGAAGCTGCTGCTTCGGCTCTGGAACCTGACAGCGAAGACGAATTCGACGGCGAAGCCGCCGAAGGCGAAGCTGCTGCCGAAGAAGCAAACGAAGCCTAATCGCCTCGTCGCTTTAGCGAATAAAAGAAAGGCCCTGAAACTTCGGTTTCGGGGCCTTTTTCTATGCCCGCCTTGCCGCCTTCACACGCGCCAAGTCAGAGCAATTACACCAGATAGAAAAAGGGCGCAGACCGATTGGCCGCGCCCTTTTTGTTTCAGACTTCGTGCTAGCCCATAAGGTCAGGGCAACAGCCGCTTAATACCCCATCAAACTCAGCACTTCCTTGCGGCTGCGTTGATCATCCAGAAAACAACCCAGCATCCGGCTGGTCACCATGCCGACACCCGGCGTCCGCACGCCGCGTCCGGTCATACAGCCATGCTGTGCATCAATGACCACCGCCACGCCTTGGGGCTGCAAATGTTCCCAAATACAATTGGTCACTTCGGCGGTCAGACGCTCTTGAACCTGCAATCGGCGGGCAAAGCCGTGCAATACGCGCGCCAATTTGCTGATCCCTACCACGCGATTGCGCGGTAGATAGGCAATGCTCGCTTTGCCTGTAATCGGTGCCATATGATGCTCGCAGTGCGACTGAAAGGGAATATCGCGCAGCAGGACAATTTCGTCATAGCCGCCCACTTCCTCAAAGGTGCGCGACAAATGGACCGATGGGTCCTCGTCATAGCCCTGACAATATTCTTTCCACGCCCGTGCAACGCGGCGCGGCGTATCCCGCAGACCTTCGCGGCTGGTATCTTCGCCCGTCCAGTCAATCAACGTCCGCACGGCCTCCAACACATGATCCGGCACCAATATTTTGCCGTCCGTATCCAAATCCACGGGGTTCATCTCACCACCCTAACTGTTGCTAACTTGCCGCACATCTCGCCCTTCCGGCGCAATTTAGCAACCCCATAAGCAAAAGATCGCGCCACCGAATTGTGCCTTTACGCCACGGAAAGCTACAGTTTTTACCAATTGCGGAAAGAAAATTTATTTACTTCACAACGGGCCAACAAGTTGCTTGACGGCGCAAACAACTAAGCGCAACCTGATCCTGTTACAAAGACCCTATAAGGGCCAGTAACCCAATAGGCCAGTGCGTTTCCCCAACACTGGCGGGAGAGGATCAAGCCAGTATATCTGGCGTCAGGGAAACAAAGATAAAACCGATGCTTAATCGGTCCTTGGCGCTTGACTGTTGAAATCCATCCCTACGCAATTGTTGTTGGACGGCATGCACAATGAATGCAGCCATACAGGGAGGTTGGATATGAAGTTTAAGGCGCTCATTGGAACTTCAGCACTGGCGATGGCCGTTGCGACGCCCGCTTACGCACAAAATGACAGCACAGTCGACGATAATGTCATCATCGTCACCGCAACGCTTCGCGCGGCGAACGTCCAAGATATTCCTATTGCTGTTACGGCCGTTAGCCCCAATGAACTGGAACGCCAAAATGTGCAGGATATCCGCACCTTGGGCTCCATCACCCCCAGCTTCAACCTCCAATCCTCGCAGAGCGAAACGCAGGGTACATCCATTCGCATTCGCGGCGTCGGCACAACCGGCAACAACACCGGCCTCGAAAGCTCGGTCGGCGTATTTATTGACGGCGTTTACCAATCCCGCCCCGGCGTAGCGTTGGGCGATTTGCTGGACATCGAACGTCTGGAAATTCTTCGCGGCCCACAAGGAACACTGTTTGGACGCAACACTTCTGCGGGCGCATTGAATATCACAACCAAGCGCCCCAACCTCACCAAAGTCGAAGGCTTTGTGAACGCCAGCTATGGCAATTATGACTATTATGGCATCCAAGCGGGTGTCAGCGCCCCATTGGTTGAAAACACATTGGGTGTCCGCCTCGCCGGTGCCTATCGCAAACGCGATGGAACCTTAAAAAGCGTTAATAGTGACGCCGAAAGTAGCACGCGTGACCGCTACATATTGCGCGGCCAAATGCTGTGGGAACCTAGCGCAGACATTAGCCTTCGCATTATCGGCGATTATGCCGAAACAGACGAAGAATGCTGCTCCGCGGTCGTACTGCGTGAAACGGAATTGAGCCGGTTCCGCCTAGTTCAACAAGCTGGGTTGCCTGGGAGCACACCCGTGTTCGCTTCGCAAAATGCGTTCACGGCTTATGGACTGCCCGCAGATGGCGGAGTTGGAGCAAGCGGCCCCTTGGCCCTGCGTAACATGCGCTCCAACGACACGGGCTTTACCAACAAAACCAAACAATGGGGCATCTCGGGCGAGCTAAAATGGGGGCTCGGCGAAAATACTGAACTGACCTATATTGGAGCCTATCGAAAATTCAAAGCCGGATCGACTCAAGATAGCTTTATAGGCCTTGATATATATCATGTCGAACCGCACGCCCTACCCAATGGGGACATACCGCACGGCGGACGCAACCGCACCATGAGCCACGAACTTCGTTTGCAAGGCACGGCATTTGATGACAAGCTCGATTGGTTGGTCGGCGGCTATTATTCCACGGAAAAAATTGACGAAATTCAAAGCATGCGACTGGGGGCGCAATACCAAGCCTACGCTTCGACGCAATTGTTCAACTCTCTGGGTAACTCTCTCGGACTTCTGGGGCCAAATCCACTCTTCGCCCTTACGAAGATTGCACAAGCCACCAGCTTGACCGATGCATTCACGAGGACCGGCATCAACTCCGCAGGCAGTTACGCGGTCAATCGCTTCACCCAAGATTCTGAAAACTGGTCCATTTTCACACATAACACCTTCCACATAACCGATAACATCAGCCTGACACTTGGCGCACGCTATGTTGACGAAAAGAAAGATGGGTCCTTTAGGCAGCTAGCCGCCAGTTCGCCCGCTTGTAACGCCATCACAACTGGGCAGGCCAATATCATTGGGATTATGTCACCACAAATTCAGGCGGCAATCTTGGCGACCCCTCAAGGTGCAGCTCTCACACCTACACAACTCGCCAATGCGGTCAGCGCTCAAGCAAGGACACTAGCTGGCGGTGCCTTGGCTCTGTCCTGCTTCCCATTTGCAACTCAGGTTACGACCGCCAGCGTTACAGCCGTTCCCGGATCCGCTCTAATCCCGCGCGAGTTTGATCGCCGGTTCAAGGATGACGAATTAACCTACACCGGTCAAATCGCCTATAATAATAATGCTGGTTTGCTGACCTATGCCAGCTTCTCACATGGCTTTAAATCCGGCGGTTTCAACCTTGACCCAGCCTCCGCAACGGTTGCGTCGGGTGGCGATCCGCGTTTCCGGTCCGAAAAGATAGACTCATATGAAATCGGTATCAAATCCTCGCTTTTAAACAATAAGCTTACGGCAAACCTTGCGGTTTTCCATATGGACATGACCGATTTCCAAGTTTTGGAATTTACTGGAACCCAGTTCCAAACCTTTAACGTCGCCGCGGCAAAGTCGACCGGCGCAGAATTGGAACTTTTGGGGCGCTTCCACCCCTATATGATCGTCAACTTTGCATTGGCTTATACGGATGCCCGCTACCCGAAAAACTGTGACGATGGTGTTCCCGCTGGTGTCCTGCCAACAGTTCTTACGCTGTGCGGCCAACAACTTACCAATGCCCCAAAATGGGCTGGCGTTACAGGCGTTACCTACGACGGGCCACTCAACAGTTCTGGCTGGGGTTTACTTGCTAACGTCAACGTAAATTACAGCGGAAAGCGTCGCACCAGCACCACACCGACAGAAACTTCTGCCCCCTTTGCGCCACTTCCACTCGATTGGCAGGAAGATTATTTCAAGATCAACGCTCGGTTGGGCTTTACCACGCCTGACGAGAAGTTCACCTTTGAAGTATGGGGCACCAATCTGTCGAACGAGGTCACGCGTGGTATCACTGCCAACACCCCGCTTCGCGGCGGAGCAGGTCAGCGCAGCCGCGTGGCTTTCCCCGAAGAGCCTCGCACTTATGGTGTAACGGTTCGTTCGCGCTTCTAATTTTCCATTCATTGGATGAGACAAAAAAGCGGCAGGGAGAAATCCCTGCCGCTTTTCTTTATTTGCCGCGTCACTAGGGACTGGCATTTCGGGTCATATCCTATAACTCCCACCCTGCACCGCATCGGGTTCATTGGTCAGGTCAGGTCCGGTCAACTCTCCCTGCCCCTCCCGTCAACCCCGACACCCAAAGCGATCAGAAATCCACATTCGCTGACAGCCATAAACGGGGCAGTTCCTAATTGTTGGCAAAGCGATTGCTATAAGAAATCGCACCAGTTCCCGTGTTACGCAGCTGGGGGAGTAAGACACAAAATCCTTGTTCAACAGCACAGCCGCCGCAATTTCGCCTTTTCGGGCCGAGCGGGCAAGTTGGCGAACACAGGCGAATTCAGGGCAGAAACGGCGATGGCGGCGATAGCGGCGATAGCGGCGATAGGGCGGATGAAACCCATCGCTCGCGTGACCGACCTAATGGACTCCTTCAAACTGCGCCCCTGCCTATTTTCACGTTCAAATCTATACGCATAATATCGATTGGGCCACACGTCCGGCCCGTTGACCAACCAAGCAATGATTTCGCAGGCACGCGGCACAAGCCCGTCTCCTGCGCTTACCATCCAGTTCAAAAGCCATCATGCTAATGACAATAATTCTTAATTGACAAGCCGCGACAATTCCATCAGATGCACCTCGACTGGGAATGATAATCATTCTTAAAAAGGGGTTGTTGATGATTTTCCAAACCTGCCGCTCGGCACGCCGCAATTGGCTTATCCGGAGCAGCCTAGCCGCGTTGAGCATAAGCTATTGCACCACCGCCATCGCTGCGGACGATGCAAACAAACCAACCGGTAACGACATCGTCGTCACGGCTGCCGGGTTTGAACAGAAAATCACAGAAGCCCCCGCCAGCATCAGCGTGATCACGGCCGAAGAATTGGAAGGTCGCCCTTATGTAACCCTGCTGGACGCAGTCCGTTATCTAGAGGGCGTGGACATTGGCGAGACACGCGACAAAACGGGCCAAGGCACCATCAGTTTGCGCGGTATGGGCAGCGATTATACGCTGATCCTGATCAACGGCCGTCGTCAAAACAACAATGGCGACATTTACCCCAACAGCTTTGGCGGTAACCAATTCAACCACATCCCGCCCCGCGACGCGATTGAGCGGATCGAAGTCATCCGTGGCCCCGCCTCGACCCTCTATGGATCGGACGCGATGGGCGGCGTGATCAACATCATCACCAAACGCAATTTGGATCGCTGGAATGGATCGCTCACTGCCAGCCGAACTTTTGAAGGCAAAGATTATGGCGACGACAGCACCATCGATGCCTATTTGAACGGACCAATCATCAAGGGTTTACTGGACCTGACCGCACGCGGCAGTTGGTATAAGCGCAATGCGTCAAACCCCACCTTCTCTTCGATCACAGATCCCAATGGCGATGAAGTAGACCGCACCTTAGGCTTTGGTAGCGGTGGCAAGACTGTAAACAATGAAAATTGGTCTGCAGGTTTCAGCCTGACTTTGACGCCAACCGATAATCAAAGCATCATCTTTGACTATGACGTTTATCGTCAGAAATATGACAACGCCATTAAGATCAACGATGCCGGCGTCGAAGAATATCCGGTGGGAACCGTCGACAACCTTGGCGCCATGCTTCGGATCGGCGACACTGGTCGCATTGAACCGCGCGCGGGCTACGCGCCGGAGCAAGAATTCACACGCGACAGCTGGTCCGTTACACACCAAGGCGACTGGTCTTTCGGTAACAGTCGCGTAACGCTCTCGCATGTTTCAACAAACAACAACGGCCGCACCCTCCCCTTCTCCGTCGCCGAACGTCAAAGCCTGCAACTGCTGTGGAACGATGCCTGCGCCAGCATGGGCGGCGAAGTTAGCGGAGCAGGCTTCTGCCCTGTGACCCCAAGCATGGGCTATCGCAATACAAACGCTTGGAACAACCTATCTGAAGCACAGAAGATGGCCGTAATGGCCGACAATTTGACACCAGAACAGTTGAACGCCCTGCAAAGCTATTTGCCGCGCCCCAAGCGCACGCTGGAAAGCGAACAATATACGTTGGACGCCCAAATGGATATGCCATTCCAATGGGGTGGCCAACATAATGTGGTTGTTGGCGGCCAGTTGATCCGCGGGAAATTAAATGACAGCGTATTTGGCTTGGAAACGGGTCAAGCCGGTAAGTCACAAAAGCATAATATGTTTTCGCTGTTCATCGAAGACACCTATCGCCCGATCGAGATTTTCGCAATTACGGGCGGCATCCGCTATGATGACCATGAGATATTCGGCAGCCGCATCAGCCCACGTCTTTATGGTGTTTTGAACATTTCTGATCAGTTCACACTGAAGGGCGGCATCAGCACTGGCTTCAAAACGCCAAAAACGACACAGCTCTATGACGGCATTGTCGGCTTTGGCAGCCAAGGGACCAGCCCCATGTATGGCAATCCCAATCTGAAGCCTGAAACCAGCTCCAGCAAAGAAATCGCACTCTACTGGCAACATCCGGACGGCCATGGCATCAACATCACCGCCTTCCACAACAGCTTCGAAGACAAAATTGCCAACCAGCCATGCGGTAGCAGCATTGGCGCAATCCAACCCTGTGCATCCGCAGGCGATTATGCCGACATTGGCTATGGCACGGGAAGCACACGTTCAACGAACATCGACAAGGTTGTCATTCAAGGTATTGAAATTTCCGCTCGTGCGACGCTCACGGAAGAGCTGCGCCTTCGCGCAAATTATACGTTAACAGACAGCGAACAGAAAAGTGGTACAGAAAAAGGCTTACCGCTGGGCGAAAGCGCACGCCATATGGCCAATGCATCACTTGATTGGAAAGCGACAGATAAACTCAGCTTCTTACTGAGTGGTCAATATCAATCCCAGCGCTATCGCAGCATTCATCCGATTACGGGTAAAAAACTGACCTATCGCCCCTATCATATCGTCAACTTGGGCGCTGCTTATGAAGCCACAAATAATCTGACACTCAATGTTCGCATGAACAATTTACTCAACAAAGACTATACGACCTATCGCACGGAGTTCCGCGACCTGAACAATGATGGCGACTATGTCGACACCAACATCGGCGGGTCGGGCCGTAACGAAACTCTGTTCTATGACGATTATAACAACAAGGACAAAGGCCGCAGCCTGTGGGTCAGCGCCAACCTGCGCTTCTGATCCCGTCCCCCTTTTGCGTTAACGCTGGCTCTCCCCAAGTTTAACGCCAAGTAAGGCCCGCCGCAGCAATGTGGCGGGCCTTTTAGCTTTGCCTTGCGCCGCGCTCTGCAATCCGCAACCATGCCGCAAAGGGCGCTTCAAAGCGCTGAGGCGAGAGGATGAGATGTTGCAAATTTTTGATTGGGCCGACCCATTTTTGCTGGATGACCAACTGTCCGACGACGAACGCATGATCCGCGACACAGCGCGCGCTTATGCACAAGACAAGCTGGCACCGCGCATCATCGACGCTTTCGCCACGGAAACCACCGACAGCAGTATATTCCGCGAAATGGGCGCATTAGGATTGCTCGGTCCGACCATTCCCGAAAGCTATGGCGGGGTTGGCGCATCCTATGTTGCTTATGGTTTGGTCGCCCGCGAGGTTGAGCGGGTGGACAGCGGCTATCGCTCGATGATGAGCGTGCAATCCAGCCTTGTCATGTATCCCATCTATGCCTTTGGCAGCGAAGCGCAAAAGCAGCGCTATTTGCCCAAATTGGCCAGCGGAGAATTTATCGGCTGTTTTGGATTGACCGAACCGGACGCGGGGTCGGACCCCGGCGGCATGCGCACCACCGCCACCAAAACCGCCAGCGGATATCGGCTGAATGGCGCGAAGACATGGATCAGCAACGCACCCATAGCGGATGTTTTCGTCATTTGGGCCAAGTCCGACGCGCATGGCGGGGCCATTCGCGGCTTTGTGCTGGAAAAAGGGATGAAGGGCCTGAGCGCGCCCAAAATCGAAAATAAACTCAGCCTGCGCGCCTCCATCACCGGCATGGTGCAATTGGATGATGTCGATATTCCCGAAGACGCGATTTTGCCCGATGTGCAGGGGTTAAAAGGCCCCTTCTCCTGCCTCAATCGCGCGCGCTATGGCATTAGCTGGGGCAGCATGGGCGCGGCGGAATTTTGCTTTCACGCCGCCCGCCAATATGTGCTGGACCGCCACCAATTTGGCCGCCCACTGGCCGCCACGCAATTGGTGCAGAAAAAACTGGCCGATATGGAAACCGAAATCGCCTTGGGCCTGCAAGCCAGCCTGCGCGTGGGCCAATTGATGGACGACGGCCATTTTGCGCCGGAAATGATTTCCATCATCAAGCGCAACAATGTCGGCAAAGCCCTCGATATCGCGCGCGTCGCCCGCGACATGCACGGCGGCAATGGCATCAGCGGCGAATATCAGGTGATGCGCCACGCCATGAATTTGGAAACCGTCAACACCTATGAAGGCACGCATGATGTGCATGCGCTGATCTTGGGCCGCGCTATCACAGGCATCGCGGCCTTTTAACGCCAGAACCAAAGCGGACAATAGGCTGTAAAACCAAGGGCGGTGCGTGGACCGCCCTTGACGGCTGGCCCATCCCGCCCCTTTTCCCATTCAAATCATCAGAATTTTTTGCGAACCGTGAAGCGGATCGTGCGACCAACAGGATCAACATCATCTCGCCCAAATCCGACCGGCACACTGCCATCATCGCGAAAAACACGGCGATATTGGCGCGTCAGATTTTGCACGTCCAAACTAAAGCGTATCCCCTTCATCCACCGAAGGGACGAGAATTTTTCCGGCTCTAAAAAACTGGTGAGGTTCAGGGTCAAGGGCGGCTTGAAGCGCAGTCCCATCTGGCCTTCCTCTGCCCGCAAGCGCCCGCCGCTGGCCCAATTTCCCTGCACCGTCAAACCCGCGCCGCTGCGTGACACACCAATTTGTCCTGACAGATCATGCCGACTTTGGCCGCTATCGCCGCCCAACTGGTCGATCACAGGAACGCCCGCACGAATGAGCAAGGTGGATTTCAGTCGTATATTATGGGTCAAGGACGCCTGAATATTCCATGTCGTGCCAACGCCGACTGTGCCCCCCGCACCCTTTTGGGAAAAAGTCCACGTCAAACCATGGCTAAGCTGGCTGTCGCTTTGCCGTTCCAAATTGATCGGCCGCGCGTCCACCCGCACCAAGCGGCCATCATCGTCCCGAAAAAAACGATCCGGAAAGGCGGCCTCTATCATCGGTGTTAATTCGGGCAAGCTGGCAATGCCAAATCGCGACACACCCTCGCGATATCCCAATTGATAGGAGAAAGCGGATGTTGGCCGCACCACCGCGTTCAGCATCATATTCCGCCTTTGCCCACGCCGCAGCGCGGGATTTCCGCCCGCAACCCACAATATTTCAGCCACTTCTTGCCGCGCATAATCAAATATCCGCTGAACATTTTGCTCGATCGGACCATCCAATTGTTCCGACGAGGGGGCCGCATCGCTAAAGTCCCACGACCCGCGCAATTGCAGCCACGGCCATGGTTGGTGGTTCAGACCCAAGGACCAGCTATTTTGCCCGCGGCTGCCGCTCATCCGCTGGATGCCGACGCCCATATCCACCGTCAAATCCCCCAATATCGGCAGCAGCCCTTCCCCGCCCCGATTGATGGGCAAGTTTAGCGTCAGCCGCCCCTGACCTTGTTGACGGTTCACGGCCTGTTGGTCTTGCCCATTTTGGCTGCGCTGCGACGACGAACGATTGCCATTAACCGATATCGCAAGGTTCACAGGCCCAGCAGGCAGTTGCAACAGGCTGCGGCTCGCATTGGCTTGAATTGCCATCACATCATTCCGGCCACGGCTTATATTATGCAGCAGCCATTCAGAGCCAATATCGTCCCATGGCCGCAACAGCCCATCATCCGCGTGGCTTTGCAACCGTGCCAGATCCACCCCGCTGTCGACGCTATTTTCGTTCCAACTGCGGTTGATATTCAGCCCCAATGACATCTGCCAGCCCAGCAGCTTGCCATTCAGGTTCACCGACGCCCCCACAGATTGACTCTCTCCCCTTACCCGCAATGCAGACACACCCGTCAGCGGACGAATAATCTGCACATCATTCGTAAATAGGTCATTGTCGTCCCCCGCTCGCCATATCCATTGCGCCATCGCGGGGCCGCGCAGCGCCAAATTGGCTGACCGGCTGGCGCGAAGGTTCGCCGACAATTGGAAATCCCCAATCGGTCTGGTCACACCGACATTCAGCGATGCCGAACGGCGTTTGGGCTGCACGCTTTCATAAGCGCTGGGGTCGATGGGACGAAAATCCACGTCGGCATCCACAAAATCCTGCATCGTCCACGGGCCAGCGCCGCTGGGCAGCGGTAAAATCGTCGCCGCATATCCCAGCAAATCGGACAAAATCGGGTCCACTTCGCCGCCATTCACCCCGCCAATAATGCCATTTTGATCGAACCAACCATCCCGCCGAACAAGATCGCGCTCATTTTTCAGCAAAGCGCTATCACGGCTCAGCCGCAGATGGGCATTCCATCGCCATTCGCCTTGAATAGCCGTCCGCCCAAAGGACAGCCGCTGCCCACTGCTGCCCCCGCCCGTGGGTTGTTCATAGCCAAGGTCCATGGTCAGGCTGCTAAACTGGCGCTTTAGCACCAAATTCAGCACACGCCCGCCCGCATGATGGCCATATTCGGCGGCGGCTTCGTCCTTCAGCACCTCCATCCGCGTCAGCGCCTCTGCGGGATAGCTTAGGATGGATTGATCATATCCAATGGGTTTCCCGTTAATCAATATCAGCGGCGGATCACCCGATGCGTCAATCCAAGGGGCCGCCCGTTCCAACAATTGATCGATGGATTCCGCTCCATATCCAGCAATCTGCCCCTCATCCAATTCCCGATCAGCGGCGATCCGCGCTTCGCCGTGGCGCTGGGCGGTCACCACAATGTCGCTGTCGCGGCTGCCATCCGCCACATCTGGGGATGCAGACGGACCGGTCGCCGCCAGCCATAGCAACAGGCCCGATGCCGCCGTCATACGGCCGCGCCCAGCGCAACCCTGCGCAGCAGATCACATCTGACGCTGGCCATAACGTCCCTCCCCCTAGCATCGCCCCGTGGTGGACGGCCAAGAGAAGAAAGTGATCAAATTTTCCAAAAAGACCAGAGGCTCAGCCAAAAACAGCGCCGATAATGACGCCATTTTGGCCAAAACCATATAAAGCGATCAAAATACCGCCTTAATCCGCGCGCGGATCGTCCATAGCCGGAGAGACGTCAACCGCCGGTTTTAGCGACCCGCCGTCCAATTCCTCCAGCAACATCTCCATCGCCTCCATCCCGGCTTGGGACAAGGAAACCACAACACGGCGTTGATCGCTGGGGTCCCCCACCCGGCAGAGAAAACCTGATTTTTCTAGCCTCGCGATGATACGCATGGCGGTGGCGGGACATTCGCCGGACGCGATAATTGCCTGTTTTACATAGACATCGGTCTGTTCCGCCGTACCAATATAAAGTTCCAGCATCACATCCCACGCGGAATCGCGGAATAAATTGCGGGGCATGATCTTGGCAATATTTTGCCGCGCCACCAACAGGCGCCGTGCGGCCTCGACATAATTTTTCGGCTTAGCGACGATCGCATGGCGGATGTCCGCATAATGGTTCGCGATATAATCGTCCGCCAAACCATTTTCATCTGGCCAGTCGTCCATATAGTTAGAATTGGGTGCAGAAAAATTGTCCATAGCCGCTGCCCCTCTATATCCCGTTGGCCAACGAGACAAGAATATGCGACCTGTCCCCCTGCCGAACATGCGAAACTACTGCGACCCAGCCCCGCTTGCGCGTCACCCCAAGGTGGTAGAAAATATAATAAAGGTCAACCCTTTATTATATTTGTTATGTATAATAATATTTTTCAAGTAATGCATAACATCATAACATTAACCAATCCTCATAAAATTGATATTTACTTATAATTTCTTGAAAAATACAAATAATAATGCTCATGAAAAAATAATATGAGATATTAATTGGTAACTGTAAATTTCCTATATTTATCCATCCGTAAATTTATTAGATCATCTCTCTTCCAATGCAAACCTCTTGCCGATTGAGCCCCCGCTCCTGTCGCCATGCTTGCCAAGCCGCCAGCGGCCACATCATGGTTCATGACGAGGGAAGCAGGCATTGGGAAGCAGGCATGGGGAAGCACGCAGCCCAATCTCGCGGCCCGCTCAAATATCGCACTGTTCCACTAGGCCTCTGTCACAAGCCCACACAACTTGCACATCCACCACAAAATTGAGACACATAAAAATAAGCCGCTCAGCCTATGGCCAAGCGGCTTATTATTTATTTCCCTCGATCAGAACGGGAAAGGCACGGCGCGTGACCCTATGCTTTTCCTTTCGACATGACCGATCAGAATTTCATCGAGACTTGGCCCACGATTTCACGCGGACGGCCCTGACGTGCCGAAATGGCCGGCGTGTAGTTGGCGGTGCCGACAATGTAGTTTTTGTCGAACAGGTTCGACGCAAATAAATTGATGCCGAAGCGATCATCCGCGTCCTTCCAACCGATACGCGCGCTTACGACTTCATAGCCGCGCTGCTGTTCCAGATAGTTTGCGATAACACGGTCAACGGGATTATCAGCATCGGTGTAATCCATCACATTGCCGCCGCCGTTCAAAGCGGTGAAATAAATTTTGCTTTGGAAACGCAGGTCCGCACCCACTTCAATGCGGCTGCCGTCAGCCAAGCCATGTTCATAGGCTGCGCCAATGGTACCTGCCCATTTCGGCGCATTGTTCAGGCGCTTGCCCGATGCGTCAAATTTCAAATTGCCCACCGACGCGTCAGTGAAGTCTTTATAGGTTGCATCCAAATAGGCCAAATTGGCCGACAGGCTGAAACCACTGAGCGGACGGGCCAGCAATTCCAACTCCACACCCTTCACGCGGGCGGTCGCGGCATTGTTGGTCGTGGCACCAAAGGCCAGACCATCGTTCAAATAGCCCTGAACCTGCAGATCCTTATAGTCATAATAGAAGCCGGTCAGGTTTGCACGCAGACGGCGTCCAAACCAATCGGACTTAATCCCTGCTTCATAGGACCACAGCTTTTCCGGTGCGAAACCAGCAACGGAATTTTCATAGTTGAGCGCGCCAAAGTCATAACCGCCGCTCTTGAAACCGCGCGTGGCCGACGCATAGATCAATACATTGTCATTTGGCTTGTAATTCAGGCCAAATTTCGGGGTGAAGGCATCATCCTTGCGGCTGGTGTCCACGTTGAAAATCATTGGGAAATAGAGGGTTTCTTCGCCGCCATCTGGCAATGGAACCTTGACCTCTACTATTGCGGTCGGCGCACGGTCTGCCTGGCCGGGGTCGGTGAACAAGCCGTCGACATATTTGTCAAGCAGTTGATAGCTCTTCTTTTCCTTGGTGTAGCGAAGACCGGCCACAAAGGAGAGTTGCTCGGTCAAATGCCATTCGGTTTGCGCGAACAGGCCCAGCGATTTTGCGCGCAGATGCGGACGCTGAACATGGGTAAAATTCTTAGGCACAACCGCCAGCGTCAAATCTTCACGATTCTTTTCGTCAAAGTAAAATGCGCCGACAACCCAATCGACCAGATCGTTTTTACCGATCAAGTTGACTTCTTGGCTGAACTGATTTTGACGGATCGGACCAATATTAATCGGCAAAATCGAATAGGGGCTGCTGTCGCTGTCATTTTGGATGTTACCGCGTAGGCCGCGATAGGCCGTCACGCTGCGCAGCGTGATATCATCGCTGACCGCAATATCAAATTCGCCAGCAAAGCCATAGTTGCGCATAACGGTGTGGGCCGGTGCATCCAGCGCGACTTTATCAGGATCACCCAAAATGGCATCGGTTGCGTCATCACCAATGGGACCAAGAAGCTTGGGATAAGCGCCCATCGAACCCGATTGATGGCCATAATCGGCGCGCAGGGTCAGGCTGTGTAGGCCGCCAAATGGCAGCAGCAACTGGCCGCGAACGCCGCGCGAACGCAGGCTTTCCATGTCCGATCCGGTCGAGATATTTTCGCGATAGGCATCATGGCCCGAAACGTCGCCAGCGATGCTGAATGCTGCGCCACCATTGCCGATTGGCGCGGTGGCATAGGCTTTCAAAGCATAGCGGTCATAGGTGCCATATTCGGCGCGCATTTCCATGGATGGGGTCGTGCTGGGCTTGCGCGAAATGACGTTGACCGTGCCGCCAACCGAGTTGCGGCCATAGATGGTCCCTTGCGGACCGCGCAGCACTTCGACGCGCTCTACGTCCAAAAAGTCATTCATATAGGACATGGGGCGGCCCAGATAGACGCCGTCCAAATGCAAGGTCGTGCTGGGGTCCGAACCGATGAATACGATGTTCGACCCGATGCCGCGCACGAACATTTGGGTATAGCCGCTCAGATCAGCCACTTGCAGGCTGGGCACCAAGGCCTTCAGGTCTTGCACGTCACGAATGCCGCGCGACGCCATATCGTCGCTGGACAAAGCGGTCACCGCAATCGGCGTGTCTTGTAAGCGGGTTTCACCCATTTTGGTGGCGGTTACGACGATATCGGTGATGCCGCCGTCATCTTCTTGGGCGTGCACGGACGGCGCAGACGCCAACATGGCCGCTGCCAAAATGGAATAGGATGTGGATTTCAATATTTTCATTATAGCTCTCTCCCCTCCGCAGGAAATAGATGCGTGGAAAAATGGATGCATGGAATATGCCGCAGGAGATCGGATCAACCGATTGATATCAGGGCGTGAACAGCGGTCAGCAAACAAGTGATCGGGCTAATTTTATGTGCCTCCTTGGGCTCGGAACGACCATTGCCCCCCGCTCCCGCGCACTAGCCCCCTCAATCCACTCCCTTGACAAAGCCCTGACACGTTAGTCAGCTGCTTTTAACACCACATATGCAATGCATAGCGAACAAGGGAATCATATACGCATAACGACTATATTATCAATAAATTTGACAATATTGCGTTAAACTTATTCAAAAATGTTGCAAAAAAACCATGCAGCGGCGTCAAACCCGCTGCATGGCGTGATTTTATGCGGCGTCTTCACCATAGGCCGCTGGAGCTGCACCCAGTGCAATATAGCGGCTGGCACCTTGTTCATCGACTTTCTGCATCAAACAGGACGTCCGGCGCGACTGGGTGGCCGCAATCTTCCACTCGCCGTCTACGCGCACATAACGGTCTTCATATTCCACACCCAATTGGGTGATCAGGTCCATCGACAAGATCACCGAACGGAAATTCAGCGACCAAAGCCCGACCGCTTCGTCAGGACCATGGAAGGTGATGACGCTGTTGGTCGCATGGTGGATGTCATAAACCCCGGGCTGGCAAGCCATTTGCTGGTATATGTCCAAAAAGGCTTCACGGTCGGAAAATGGAGGAAAGCCTTCATAATCAATTTCGACATTCGGCAGCATTGTGGCGCGAATATCCTCCACCTGCTTGGTGTCGCATCCGCGCAAATAGCGCGACTTCAACTCGCGGATGGCCTCTTTGGATTCCAATTGGTCCAAACGCGCCAAAATCTTTTCAATCTCTGCGGACATAGTCCCTCCCTTTTTAGGTAAATTTTGTTCGATATATCGCGACTAGGCCCTGACCGAACCAAAAGCTATTTCGATTACAAATATATACATAAAGTTATTTTGCAAAAAGGCAGCGATAGGATCACGCCATCGCCCGCGCCGCGCGCCGCCCTGAATAGATGCAATCTGCATAGCTCAGCCCGCTGACATATAGGTTCGAACAAATACCAACCGCATTGCGGCCCGCTGCATATAAGCCCTCAATGGGCGCACCGCTTTGGTCCTTCACCGCGCCGGTTTTTTCGTCCACGACCAAGCCGCCCACGGTCATGCAGGACAAGGGGAATAATCGCGCATCGATGGACATATCGACCGCATAATAAGGCCCTTCGTCCAGCACCGCCATTTCGTCCGGCGTTTTGTGAAAGGCGTCGGCCTCTGCGCCATCCGCCGCGCGGTTATAGGCCGCCAAAGATTCCGCAAATATTTGCGGGTCAAAACCCATTTTCGCGGCCAAGGCTTGCGGCGTCTTGGCTTTTGCCGCACCGAACAGGCCGTTGATCAAGGTGATGTCGCGTTGGAAGGTCAAGACCCCCTCACCAAAGGCGTCTTTCAGCGATTGTTTCCACAATTTGCGGTCCATAATAATATAGCCGCGCCCTGCGTGCCGTTCGACCAATTCGTCGCCAATACGCGCGCCATACCAGCTTTCATTCAAGAAACGCTGGCCAGTGCCGTCGACGACCATCGCCTGCCCCCATGCCTTGGGCGGCGATAAAAAGCGCCATGCCGATACGCGCTCCATCAAACCCGTCTGCGCGCCCACCGACACACCCAGCATAATACCGCTGCCATTGTCGCCCAAGGTCCCGTTCGGCAGACCCGCCGCATAATCTGGCGCAAAATGTTGGACCATCGCGGGGTTACAGATGAATCCGCCCGCGCTCAGCACCACGCCTTTATGCGCCCTGATCCACAGGCTGGTCCGCGCCGCATTGGCCAATTTATGGGCCTTTTCCAAATAGCGATACCCAATGCGGGTGGTCACTTGTGCGCCGGGCAAAGTGGATGGCAACATGCCCATCCATTTGCTGGCCTTGCCAATCAAACGGGCATGTTCGGCGCGCACCTGTGGGTCCGCCAGACGCTCCACCCGCACGCCAATGATCCGACCTGTGCGATCTTTCACCAATTGGCGCACATCGGCATGATCATGAAAGCGCATCCCCTTAGCCAGAGCAGCCGCCTTTAATGGCGCATAAATTCCCACGCCCAAGCCAAAGGGATTTTTGCCATTGCGATGCACCGTGCGATGCCCGCGCGCGGCGGGCGGGGTCAGGTCGCGGAACGGACCAGCCAAGCTGCTGTCGGGGTGGTATAAAAATTTGTCGAGCGGGGGATAGGATGTTTTCTTGCTATACAGGGTCGCGCTGAACGGCGCGCCATGATGGCGCAGCCATTCAAATGTCTCGGCGCTTTGCTGGCAAAAATCGGTCAATGTTTCGGGGGATACGACATCGCCCACTTCAAAGCGCAGATAATCCTCCATCGCTTTGGCATCATCCGATACGCCCGCCTCTTGTTGAATAGAGGTTCCGCCTCCCGCATAATATACGCCGCCATTGGCCGCCGATGAACCGCCGCCGTCATAGAGGTCCAGCGCCGTCACGCTCAGGCCATTTTCCAATGCTTCCAGCGCCGCCGCAATCCCTGCGCCGCCCAGCCCCACCACCACCATATCCGCGCTGTCATGCCAATCATGCGCATCGGGATTGTCCAACACCAGCGGGGCATCAATCGCCAAGCCCCATTGGCGAATATCTTGTCCGGCGGGCGGCGGCGGAGCCACCACACGATCGCTCTGCCATGGGTTGGGGGGAATATAGGCCGCGCCTTTAATCTCGTTCATTTTATTTACCTTTTCCATTCCGCCCAACATTCACCCGTGCGTGCAGCGATGTTGCGACCTATGTGCTAGACAGATCATAAAAATAAACTTAACTATGAGTCAAGTTATTGAGGTCCGATGATGAACGATAATCCGCCCCCGCGCCGCAAGGGTGGCCGCCCACCGCGCGCTGACGCCCAAAAATTGCAGATCGCGATTTTGGATGCCGCCGAGGATATTTTTCTGGAACAAGGGTTCAGCAGCGGGGCAGTTGATGCCATCGCGGCCAAAGCAAAGACCAGTAAACAAACGCTCTATGCCCGTTTTGGAACCAAAGAGGCGCTGTTCATCGCGGTGAGCAATCGGCTATTGGCGCCGCGTTTTGACCCGATATCGGCCAGCGACCGTCCCTTGCGCGATGCCTTAATTCAGGTGGCCGAGCAAATTTTAACCGCGATCTTGGACCCCAAATTAATCCGTATGCACGGCATTATTTTGGCGGAGGCCAGCCGTTTTCCGCAATTGGCGCGGCTCAGCGATCAGGACGAACATTTCCCAGGCCGTGCGGCCTTGCTGACCCTACTCGACCGTGCGCCGCAAATCCAAAGCATGACTAGCGACGAAAAACGGCGGACGATGTTGATGTTGCAAGATATGATTTTGGCCGGCCCCCTGCGCGCAGCGGCATTGGGTGTGCATATTCCGTCCCGTGATGAGCAGCAGCGCCACGCCGTATTGGCGGTCGACCTGTTTTTGGGCGGGATCAATCAATATAGCTGATCCGCTCCCACCCCTTTGCCGTCACTGCGGTGCTCCTGTATCGCCCGTACTCTTTATCCCATCGCCAAAACACTGGTTAAAATATAGCGCACCAATTCGGCATGGCCGCGCGCGCCGGTTTTGGCGTAAATTTTCTTGCTATAATAGCGGGCGGTTTCCACTTGCAGGCCCAGTTCATCCGCCGCCTCGGCAATCGACATGCCGCGCCCCATCGCCCATGCCAAACGCGCTTCGCTAGGCAATAGTCCGAATAAATCCACCAACTGATCCACTCGATCTGCATGAGACCAGCCATCACCGCTGATGTAAGCAATGGCGACGGGCGGCGATGCGGTCGATAAAGGACCATGTTTCATGGGCCGAACCAACATTTCCATCTGGGGATCATGGCTCATCCGAATCGCCTTGGTCGGCCCCTCCCCTGTGTCGGCATAACTTTTGACCAAAGCGGTCAATTCTCGGTCAATTGCGGGCGATTTGGGCGTTAGTCGGCCATAGCGGTCGCGTTGCAAGGCATGGCAACGGCGCAGTAAATCATCCATATGCGGGCTGGCATCAACCACACGGCAACGCGCGTCCAGCGTGACCCAGCCAAAGTCGCGGCGCTCCAACGCTTCCGACGACACATGAACCCGCATATTGGCGGTTTCCAGCGCAGAAAAATTGCGAAAGGCGACCTTCAAATGCGGGGCCAATGCGGCCATCAACGTGCTGATCGCGGCCCAGCCAATGCCCGGCCCACCTGCGCAGCCCAGCCACAAGGTTAACCCTCCATCGACCTTGACCCGCATCGTCCGACTTTCCGGCAAATCCCATGGCAAGACTAGTTCGTCATATAAGGCGCGGTGGTCGGCATTGGCGGGATCCAGCAATTCCTCCAACGCATAGACCCGCCCTTCCCGCATATTTTGATACGGCGCGGGAGCGCGTGAAAATTTTTCCCGAAAAATACTTTGCTGATCCGGCGGGGGATGCTCGCCCGAAAAAAAATAGACCGCTTGCCCTTCGGCTTCATGGCGCAAGATGATCGAGGTCAGCGTCGTTTTCGTGCGTTCCCGCAGCAAATCCAAAAACACACCCCAATAGGGTTGCTCCGATGCACCGTCATGCAGCGCTAGCAGCAGATTGCTGTCGTTGGGCCTTATCATCACTCTTTTCTAGAACCTCCCATATGGGAGGTCCAGTGTGAAAAACGGGGTGTCATATTTTGTTGGAATGAAAGCTCATAATGATGGTGAGGATAGAGGATAAATGACGGACACGCAGACGCTCACGCACCTGCAAAGATTGGAAGCGGAAAGCATCCATATTTTGCGCGAAGTGGTGGCAGAGGTTGAAAAGCCTGTAATGCTTTATTCGGTTGGCAAGGACAGCGCAGTCATGCTGCACTTGGCCCGCAAAGCCTTTTACCCATCGCCCCCGCCCGTCCCCTT
>CAZIVW010000001.1:174334-236624 GCA_964542975.1 uncultured Sphingopyxis sp. | reverse complement strand
TTCAAGTCGCGCGCGTCGATTGCAGCAGCTATCCTCGCAAGGGTTTCGCCAGCGGCGCTGTCGCCATCCCACGTAACATGGAGATATTCGGCGGCCGTCAAACTGTTGAGCATTTCTTGCCAATCCTTGCGGTGTTGGTCGCGGCGCTGGCGCTCGTCGTCCGGCATCGGTGGTCGGCCCAGCAGATGCGTCACCATCTTCTTGATGATCGACGGGACCAGCAAAACATATGCGTTTGAGATTTGCTCGACCTGCGGGCCAGCGCCTTCATTGTCGGTTGGGCGGCTGCGGCGCACCCAATGCAAAAATCCATGGGCGCGTAACCGCTTCAACGCACGGTGAACGGCATCATAGCTGTGGCCGACTGCCGCCGAGATGGTCGAGACCGATGGATCAAGCCTGCCAGTGCGATAATCGAGAAAACGATTATATAGGGCATCGAGAACGTCCAACGCAATTTGGCCCAGCACCCCATTGCGGGCACCGGGCAATTCTGCCTGACGCTGAAGGCGCGTTCGCTTTTCCAACTCGCGCGCACTTTTGAGGACTGCACCGATACGCCGTTTCGCGCCTCTGCGGTTTCCGCCCTCAAATGGACGCCAAATGCGCCCCTCTATCTGGCCTTCATAATAGCTGTTGCGCCAGACAGGTTCACCGCTGCGGCGGACCTTTGGCGCTTTGAGGTTGGCGACGAGCTGGCCGATCTGGAAGACGCTCATGCGCGGCCTCCCTGATGGGCAGCTTGTCCGCCGATGGCAGCAGCGCCTCCGGCGGCGAGCATCCATCCATCAGCATATCGGCCCATGATTGGGCCAGTTCCCGCCGTCGAGGCATATAGGCCGCGCGATTGTATATTGGCTCGACCCCAGCCTGTGCGTGGGCGAGCATCAGATCGATAATTTTGCGATCTTGTTCGCGCTCTTCGACGGAGGCCAGTTCGTTCATGATGGTTGAAAAAGCCGCGCGCCAGCCATGCGGTACGTGACGCCCTGTATATCCTGCCTCCCGATACAACTTGGATAACGTTGAATCGCTGATCGGCCTCAACCAACTCCCCACACCCGTGAAAAGGTGAATTGGTGACGGGCTCGCCAAACGTGCTGCCTTCACAACGGCGGCCGCCTGAGCAGACAAGGGAACGATAAAATCGTAACCCGCGTCCCGCTTCTTGGTTTTGGTCAATTTCATTTTGTGTGCGGGAATTCGCCAAATAGGATTTTTTCCATCCAAATCCTCGAATTCCAGAAACTCCGCCAACCTCACCATGCTGGGCCGTACTGCGGTCAACGCCAACAACCGAGATGCCAATAATGTTGACCAGTGCACGAGTGGGCGCGCTTCCGTGTCGCGAAGCAACTGCCGCAATTCTTCCATTTTCACCAGAGCTGGACGCAAACGCGGGTCCGTCGGTGCCAATGCCCTGCGAATGGTGGCGGCTGGATCTTGTGTCGCTACCCCTGACGATATTGCAAAGACAAAAATGTCTGACGCATGATTGGCGATTCGATGAGCAAGATCCATGGCTCCCCGCGCTTCGATTTTTCTGATTACATCCAGCATCTGAGGCGCGGTAACTTGGTCGATCGCTATTTTCCCAATATAGGGAAAAACATTCGCTTCCATCCGCGCCAATACGAATTTGGCATAGCGCGGAAGCCAACTCGTTTCCTTGAGCTTGTGCCACTGTCGGGCAATGGCTTCGAAACTGTTTTCGCGACGATACTGCGCCGCTTTCTTGGTTTCCTGCTTTTCCGCTGCCGGATCGAGTCCAGACGCCAGCATCACTCGAGCTGCGTCCCTTTGCAGCCGCGCCTCCTTCAATGAGATAGCCGGGTAGCGTCCGATTGACAGCAGCTTTTCCTTGCCGCCGAAGCGATACTTCCACCGCCACGTTTTCGATCCGGCTGTCGATATAAAAAGGTAAAGGCCCCCTGCGTCGGACAGCTTGAAAGCCTTTTCCTTGGGAATCGCGTTTTTGCAGGCCAGTTCGGTAAGCATGGGAACCCCATACCCCCAAGTTTACCCCCAACACAAGCGGGCTTGCATGAAACGATAAGAAACCAGTAGGGCAGGAAAATCCAAAAATATCAATGTATATTTGTGAATTTCGCAACAGATTAGACTGTTTAGAAACGCTATAGTGGCGACCCCGGCAGGATTCGAACCTGCGACCACTCGCTTAGAAGGCGAGTGCTCTATCCAGCTGAGCTACGGGGCCGTGCATGGCCCATCAGGCCAGCCAAATGCTCGCTAGCGCCATAAGGGCGGCCATGGCAAGTCAAACCCACCATTGCCTGTTCGGAAAAGCGGGTTAAGCATGGCGGCATGACCAGCCCCAGCCCCGATAACAGCATCGATACCAGCCCCCAACACGGCCTTGATAACGGCCAGCCCCCGCCCTTTGGACAGACGGATGGGTCGCCGCAAAAGCCGGTGGCGATATCGGCATCGGCGATTGGGCAGCTGCGCTATTATGATTTTGTCATGGCGGCCTTTGTCACCATCCTGCTGTTATCCAACATCATTGGCGCGTCGAAACCCAGCTATATCGCCCTGCCCGATGGCAGCCAATGGGCCTTTGGCGCGGGGGTGCTGTTCTTTCCGATCGGTTATATTTTGGGCGACGTGCTGACCGAGGTTTATGGCTATGCGCGGGCGCGGCGGGTGATTTGGACCGGCTTTGCGGCCTTGCTGTTCATGGCCTTTATGGCGTGGGTGGTGGTGTCCCTGCCCCCTGCGGCGGGATGGCCGGGCCAAGAAAGCTATGAATTTGTATTTGGCAATAGCTGGCGCATTGTCGCTGCGTCGATGACCGCATTTTGGGCGGGAGAATTTGCCAACAGCTATGTGCTGGCCCGCATGAAAATATGGACCAAAGGCAAGCATTTATGGGCACGCACCATTGGCAGCACGATTGTCGGTCAGGGATTGGACAGCCTGTTATTTTACCCGCTGGCTTTTTATGGGCTGGCTGGCTGGCCGCCCGAACAATTGTGGCAGGTGATCGTGTCGCAATGGCTGATCAAAGCGGGGTGGGAGGCGTTACTGACGCCCTTTACCTATTGGGCGGTGCATATGCTGAAACGGCGCGAGGGGATTGATGTGTATGACGAAGGGACGAACTTCTCGCCCTTTCGGGCGAAGCTGTAATCAGGTGAGCGGGTGATTAGACAATCCGTGATGGGGGATAGAGGATGGACATGCTGTCGATCAGCCTGCTGACAGCGCATGGTTTTGGCGACATGAAAAATGGCCTTGTCGCGGCGCTCGGTCTGCAACGCGATGCGCTGCATATTCATTTTGGCTTGCTGATCTTTTTCGCCGTGTGGCTGGCCATTCGGGGACAGCGCGGCGCGTGGGTGGCACTTGGGCTGGTGGTGATCATCGCGCTGGGGGCGGAGACTTGGGACCATATTTATGAACGCAGCATCCACAAAGCCTGTGACTGGCCCGATCATCTGTCCGACCTGTTTAACACCTGCATCTGGCCGATGCTGTTGACGCTGGCGGCTCATTGGCAAAGCCGCCGCGCCCAAGCAAAGCGCCCATCATAAAGAAAAGGCCCCGCGCTTTGTGCGCAGAGCCTTTCTTGTCCAACCCAGTTGGGCGGGTGATTATGCCAAGACGCGCAGCGCCGCTTCGAACAGGCGCAGCCCGTCGGTGCCGCCATGGGCCGCGTCAATCGCGCGTTCGGGGTGCGGCATCATGCCCAGCACATTGCCAGCTTCGTTCAGCACGCCCGCAATGTTGCGCGCCGAACCATTGACGGATTCGGCATAGCGGAACGCCACACGGCCTTCGCCTTCGATGCGGTCGAGCGTTTCGCTGTCCGCAAAGAAATTGCCGTCATGATGTGCGACGGGGATGTTCAGCGTTTCGCCCGCTTTATAGGCAGAGGTGAACAGCGAACGATCATTTTCGACCGTCAGGCCCACCGTGCGGCAAATGAAGTTCAGCCCAGCATTGCGCATCAAAGCGCCGGGCAGCAATTGCGCCTCGGTCAACACTTGGAAGCCATTGCACACGCCGAGCACCGGCACACCGCGCGCCGCAGCGGCGGTTACGGCCTGCAAAATAGGCGAGCGGGCCGCCATTGCGCCGGAACGCAGATAGTCACCATAAGAGAAACCACCCGGCAGCGCGATAAATTCAACACCATCAGGCAGGGCCGTGTCGCGGTGCCAAACCATGGACGGGGCGCGGCCCGTCACCTGTTCCAACGCCACAGCCATATCGCGGTCGCAATTGGAGCCGGGGAAAACAATGACAGCGGTTTTCATGGACACTCTCCCTTTCAGGGGCGTTCGATGCGATAATTTTCGATCACGGTGTTGGCCAGCAATTTGGCACACATAGCATCAAGGTCAGCGTCCGATATAGTGTCGGCGACGTCCAGTTCAATGAAGCGACCTGCGCGCACGTCCGATACACCTTCGAAACCCAGACCTTCCAACGCATTGTGGATAGCCTTGCCTTGGGGATCGAGAACACCCGGCTTGAGCGTCACATAGACATTCACTTTCATGGGGCGGAGCCTTTTCATTAGGGGGGCGGAATATATGGCGCGCCTATGCCCGCGAATCAGATGACGGGCAAGGGGGCAAGCGGCAAAAGCCCAGAAATATGCCGTGCAAATCCTGCCTGATTAAAATGCGAGCCATTCGCATATTTCTTGTTGCGAATATCTCGCACTAGCCGTAACAGAGCATTGTTGAGAAGGATTCGCATATGGTTGTTTGTGTCTGCAACGCAATTAAAGAACGTGATTTGCGCGACGTGGCGCGAAGTGGCGGATTGCGGTGTGCGAAAGCGGCCTATGCGCAAATGGGTCGCAAACCCAAATGTGGTCAGTGCCTGCCATTCGCTCGCAATATCATCAGCGAGCTGGACGCAGAGGCTTAATTTCCCTTAGTTTTCCGCCATTTTTGAACTGGATTGATTCGGCAAGTCCGCCTATAATGGTGGCACGATAAACACCAGTTACAAGATGGAAAACGACCATGAAGGGCGAGCCCAAAGTCATCGAATTTTTGAACGAGGCACTCAAGAATGAGCTGACCGCGATCAACCAATATTGGTTGCATTATCGCTTGCTCGACAATTGGGGTGTCACGCGTCTGGCGGTTTTCGAACGCGAAGAGTCGATTGACGAAATGAAACATGCCGACCGTTTGGCCGACCGCATTTTGTTTTTGGGCGGCCTGCCCAATTTCCAATTATTGGGCCGTTTGCGCGTGGGCGAAACGGTGGAAGAAATTCTGCACGCCGATCTGGCCATTGAAAATGAAGCGATTCCCTTGCTGCGCGATGCCATCGCTCATTCGGAAAGCGTGCGCGATTATGGCAGCCGCGACCTGTTTGCCGATATTTTGCGCAGCGAAGAACATCATGTCGACGAACTGGAAAAGCAGTTTGAGATGATCGAGCGCATGGGTCTGGAAAATTATATCCAGCTACAATCGCGCCCTGTCGCGGAATAAGCGGCCATAAGGCCAATAGATAAAGCCTAAATAATAGGAACAAAAGGGTGCCCCCATCAGGGAGGCACCCTTTTTTATGTGCCATTTTCCCCGCGGCATCGCCGCATGATGCTTTGGCTAAAACAGTAAGGCAATTACCTTTATATCATTGACGTGCACCGATTTTGCGCATTAGTTAGTCACATGCCTTACCTTTCTAGCGCCTTAGATTCGGCTTTTCATGCCCTGAGCGACCCCACCCGCCGCGCCGTGATCGCGCGGCTCGCCCAAGGGGAAACACCCGTCACTATCTTGGCCCAACCGTTTAACATGGCCCTGCCCTCCTTCGCTCAACATCTCAAAGTGCTGGAGGCGGCAGGCTTGATTAGCAGCGAGAAGCGCGGCCGAAGTCGCTGGTGCCGGTTGGAACGCGAGCGGCTGGACGAAGCCGCAAGCTGGATGGCCGAGGAACGGGCCCGCTGGACCCAACGCCTCGACCGATTGGAACTTTATTTAGACGCCGCAGAAACAGGAGAGACGTGATATGGTGCATCCAATAGACACATGGTCCATTGACCGCGAGATCGTGCTGACGAGGCTATTTCATCACCCTCGGCACAAAGTATTTGCAGCTTGGATGGACCCCGACGCGCTGGCCCAATGGTATGGCCCCGCAAGTCTCGGCATCGAAAATCATGAAGCCGATATTCGTGAAGGTGGGCATTGGCGCTTTGAGATGGTCGGCCAGTTCGAGGGCAAGGAACAGCGCTTTGCGAATTTGATGCGCTTTTTGGAAATCATACCCAATGAACGGATCATCGTGGATTATGGAACGCCCGACGCCGACGATCCGGACCGATTCCGCATGATGGTGACGTTCGATGAACAAGATGATGGCAAGACCGTGCTCACCATGCGCCAACTTCACCCCAGCCCTGAACGGCGAAAGGCGGTCATAGGCTTTGGCGCGGTCGAATATGGAATGCAGACCTTGGCTGGTCTGGCCGACTGGCTGAACCGCTAGCGTGGTCGCGTGCGCCAGCCGCGCCTATCGTTTCAATCGGCACACCTGCTGCCCGCGCCCGCAGAGCGATGAGACCGACCGATCTGAAAATATTTTTGTGAATAACAAAAAAATGCGTGGTTGCTCATTTTTCGTTTGATCTTGAGAGTCATTCTCATTAGCAAGATGAGGCAGTCCCCTCCTGCCGGTCATCGCCTTGATGACCGGCATCTTTTTCCCCCGACAATATGGAATGAAGGGACCGTTTTGGTTGGAGACCATCCGTCCCGACCCGCCGCCATGGCCCGAACATGCGAGAGAGAGGCGATATGGAAAGCAAGACATTGACCAGCCTGCTGAGTGAACAACCGCTTGTTCGCGATCTCAACCATCTGGCGGCCCAAACGGTCTTGGCGCTACGCTATGCCATCTTGTGCCGCAAAACGGGGCATGACCCTGTGCCGGACTTGTCGCGCCGCTGGGGCAGCCCGATGGCGGCCCGCCGTTTTCATGTTTTAATTGAGGCGATTGGCCATATTTGGCCCGACCCCTTTGCCATTGCGCCGCCCTGTTGTTCGCGCGTCAGCTTTGACGAGGCCTTGTTGGCATCGCTGGTCAGCGCGACCTATTTTGGAGACCGTTTCAGCTTTGACCGGATGAGCGCCGAAATGCTGAACCCCGACGAACGCGATATGTTGTTCGCCTGTATGCAAAATTTCCTGCGGATCGCACCGCCAAGCTTTCATTAAACCATCATATAGCCATGACAAGCGGCGGCGTTCTGGCCCATAAAAACCGCTAGGGTCCGGACCTTATCATCGCCGTCCGCCACCAAATAAGATCACGCCCTGCTGCTCTGCCCGCCGAGGCGAGCAGAGCCAGCTGTTATTGGGCCGCAGCGTCGGGTTGATATTTATCGCTGATCGCTTTGATCACCACGGCTTTGTCATCCAACAAATATAGCTGGGCCAAGCGTTGGATGTCGGCTGGGGTGGTTTTGCGCAGTTCATCCTCGGCTTTATTGATGCGGTCTAGGCGGTCGGCTTTGCTGGTCGCGGTGCTGACATAGGCGAGCCAATAGCTGTTTTCGCGCCGCGCCTTGGCGCTGGATTCCAACAAAGGTTTGCGCGCGCGGTCGAGCAAATCTTCGCTGATCGGTTGGTCGCGCAATTGCTTGGCGATGGCAAAGATAGCCTGCTGCGTGACCGCCATTTGTTTCACATCGACATTGCTGGCCACGCTGATGCGGCCAAAATTGGGGTAGATGCTGGACAGGCTGACGCCGGCGCTGGGGCTATAGCTTTCGCCCAGTTTCTCGCGGATCTCTTCGGTGAGTTCCAGCGACAAGACACGACCTAGCAGTTGAAGTTGCTGATTTTCCGTCAGATCGCTGTCATCGGTGGCGGGCCAGTGAACGCGCAGATCGGCTTGATCCGCTGGGCCTTTGTGAATCAGCACATGTTCGCGGAAATCCGTGGTAAATTTCACATCGCGGGCGGCAGTGCGCGGGTCGAATGCGGCGCGGCGTTTGGGCAGCGCGCCAAAGCTTTCGGCGACCGCCTTAATAGCATCCTCTTCGCTGACATCGCCGACAATGCCGATTTCCAACGCGCCATTTTTCAAATTATCCGCGATGACGGGGGCCAAGCTGGCCCAATCGAGCGACATCATTTTTTCAAGCGGCGGCGTGGCCATGCGGGGATCATTTCCGGTCAATATGGCGTCTTGGTCGCGGCCGATGACAGCGGCGGGTGTGGCGTCCATTGCGGCATATTGTTGGGGGAACATGCGGCGCATCATCGCCAATCCGTCAGCGCGGTAGCCGGGATGTTGCAAATAGCTGGCCATGACTTTGGCTTGCAGGCCCAAATCCTGAGGCGTGGTGGTGGTGCTTCCGCCAAAGCTTTCGGCGGACATACCAAAGGCCGCGCCCACGGTGCGGCCCGCCAAAATGCTGCGTAGATCATCATAGCTATGTGCTTCGAGGCCGCCGATGGCCAAGGTAGCAGCCAAGGCGACGCGCGTGGGGTCTTCGCGAGTGGCCATTAAGCTGCCGCCGTCGACGCGCATCGAAATGGCGACACGGTCTTTTTGGAAATCCGTCTGTTTAATGTTCAGCATGACTCCATTGGCGAAGCGAATGCGGCGGATGCCCAGATCGGCGATGCGTTCGTCGGACTTGATTTTGCCAGCCTTACCGAAATTTTCATAAGCGAATTTGGCGACGGCTTTTTCTTCAGCGGCGGCCACAGGCGTGGCTTTGGATGCTTCATAAGCAGCGAGGACAGCTTGCGTGCCGCCGTCGATGGCCTTTTTCGACGTGATGCGGATCAGCGGTTGGCCCAAGTCTTTCAATTGGGCGCGCAAAGCATCGGTGACACTGCGTGCATTGATGCTGGGTTCCAAGGCAGTGAGCAATTTCAGCGATTCTTCGGGATGGGTGAAGACATGCTCATTTTGCACCGCAGATAGTAAGCCAGCGGCCAGATTTTGGCTGCGGCGGGTGGCGGCGTTGGCCGCTGCGTTGCGTAGGGCGGTGCGTTGATTGGCGAGTTGTTCCTGCACTTCGGCTTCGGTGACGTCAAATTGCAGGATGCGGCGCTGTTCTTGTTCCAGCAATTCAAGCGCGCTTTTCCATTCGCCTTCGCGGGCAGCGGCGGCAAGGCTGATTTGGTCGAAGCTCTTCCAGCCGCTGCTGTCGCTGAGGCCGCCGCCCATGATCGGTGCATCTTCGCTGGAGGCGATTTTGCCGAAACGGCGGGCGATGATATTTTGGCCGATATTTTCCAGCACGCTGCGGCTGCGCTTGGCCATGCTGTCAGGTTCCTCGCGATAGGGGCGCAGATAGTTGATCGACACCACATCTTGGATCGCCGGATCGACGAAAATGTCGGCGGCCAAGGGGCGGGTAAAATCCGGCAGGCCCAATTCGGGGTCCGGTGCGCCCTGCCCTTGCGGTTTCCAATCGGCGAAACGGGCCTTGATCTTGGCCTCCATCGCGTCCGCGTCCATATCGCCGACGACGACCAAGGTGGTGCGTTCGGGACGGTAATAGTCGTTGTAAAAATCGCGCAGGCGCTGGGCGGGGGCATTGCGGATCACTTCCTCGGTGCCGATGGGCATCCGGTCCACCAAGGTCATGCCATTATAGAGAAAACGAAATTGTTCGACCAAATTGCGCAGGGCATAAGTGTCGCGGGCGCGGCGTTCGGACAAGATGATGCCGCGTTCGCGGTTCACCGCATCGTCCGCAATGGTCAATTCGCTGGCCGTTTCGCGCATCAACATCAGGCCGGTGTCGATCAGATCATCGCTGCCTTGGGGTAGATCCAGCTTATATTCGGTGGCATCAAAGCCGGTGGAGGCGTTGGTGTCCGCGCCAAAGGCCAAACCTTTGCGTTCGAGCAGCTTAATCATCTCGCCTTCTGGGATAGATTTGCTGCCGTTAAAGGCCATATGTTCCAAGAAATGGGCCAGACCGCGTTGGTCCTCTGCCTCTGCCAAGCTGCCGATATTCACCTGCATCCGCAGCGCGACAATATCCTTTGGCGTGCTATTTTTCATAATGGCATATTTCATGCCGTTGGGCAGGACGCCGAACAAAACGGCGGGGTCGGCGATGACATCGCTGTCCGCAAATTTCCATGCGCGGGCGGCGTCGCTTTGCGGGTTTGCGGGCTGGCGGGCGGTGTTGCCCATCGCGTCGGCGCTGCCCGCGCTGTCAGCGGCGCGCAGCGGCGGGGCAAGGGTGACGGCCAACAAGGCAAAGGGCGAAAGCGCCAGCGACAGGCGGCGGAAAAAATAAGCTTTCATGCCGCGAAAGTGGACGCTTGCCTGCATCAGGTCAAGGGGTGAGTCAGCCCGCGCAACATATGCAAAAACAAATGGTTATACGAAAAAGGGACAGAATGGCTGGTCGCCATCTGCCCCTGATTTCGTTCAAAGCCAGCGCGTCATGCGCCCGGCCTTAATTTTTCTTTTTGCGATGCTCGTCGAGGTCCAGCACAGCCGTTTCTTCATTTTCGGGCATCAGGCCCAAACGGCGGGCGACTTCTTGATAAGCCTCAACCTCGCCGCCCAAATCGCGGCGGAAACGGTCCTTGTCCATCTTTTCGCCGGTGGTCATGTCCCACAGACGGCAGCCATCGGGGCTGATTTCGTCGGCCAAGATGATGCGGCTGAAATCACCGTCATAATGACGGCCAAATTCCAGCTTGAAATCGACCAGACGAATGCCAACAGCCGCGAACATGCCGCTCATGAAATCATTGATGCGGATCGCCATGTCTTGGATGTCATGCAGTTCTTCCTGCGTGCACCAGTTAAAGCAGGCGATATGTTCTTCGGCGACCAGCGGATCACCCAAGGCATCGTCTTTATAGCAATATTCGATCAAGGTGCGGGGCAATTGCGTGCCCTCTTCAACGCCCAGACGCTTGGTCAGCGAACCGGCCGCCACGTTGCGCACGACCACTTCGATGGGAACAATTTCCACCTGACGGATCAATTGTTCGCGCATGTTCAAGCGGCGAATGAAGTGATGCGGAACGCCGATATTGCCGAGCAACGTAAATACATGTTCGGAAATGCGGTTGTTCAACACGCCTTTGCCGCTGATCGTGCCACGCTTTTGCGCGTTAAACGCGGTGGCATCATCCTTGAAATATTGAATCAGCGTACCGGGTTCAGGACCTTCATAAAGGATCTTGGCTTTGCCTTCATAAATCTGGCGGCGACGGGCCATGGGCGCAATCTTTCTGTCGAACCAAAAATGACTAGGCCCCGTCATAGCGACTCAACGACGAGATGCGATGACGGGGCGACGTGGCTGTCCCATAGCGGCAAAGGGGCCGCACGTCATCATCCGTTGATAGGTCAACAGGCTGTCGCGCGAAAAAAGACGGAGCAAAGGCCGGGCGTGCGCCAATGGCGCGGCACAACAGCCGCAGATCCGCCACCGCAAGAAACGGATTTCCAAGCCTATATTTTGCAAAATCCCGTCTTGCGACTTGCGCCCGCCCCATTCCGTTGCAAAAAGAAATGCAACAAAATGGGAGAGAGAAAAATGAGTTTCGAGCAGATTCGCCTCGATAAACAAGATGGCATTGCCATTTTAACCTTGCACCGACCCAATAATATGAACGCCTTTACCGGACAGATGATGGCCGAAATCATCGCTGCGCTGGACGAATGTGATGCCGATGATGCGGTTCGGGCCGTGATATTCACCGGTTCGGGCGACCGCGCCTATTGTGCGGGCGCGGACCTTGGCAGCGGCGCGGAAACATTTAATTATGACAAGCATGCCGACAAGCCAGATTTTCTGCCCGATGGCCGGCCCGCCAGCCCCGTCGCGGATGATGGCACGATTGATTGGACCCACCCACTGGTCCGCGATGGCGGTGGCCGGGTGTCGATGCGGATTTTTGAATCGAAAAAGCCGGTGCTGGGCGCAATTAACGGCGCGGCGGTGGGCATTGGCGTGACGATGACCCTGCCGATGGATGCCCGCTTGGCCAGCACCAACGCCCGTTTCGGTTTTGTGTTCGCGCGGCGCGGTATTGTGCCGGAAGCGGCGTCGAGTTGGTTTTTGCCGCGCTTGATCGGCATCACCAATGCGGTGGACCTATGCTATTCCGGCCGCCTGATTGGCGCGGAAGAAGCCTTGGAAAAGGGTTTGGTGCAATCGCTGCATGAACCGGGGATGTTGGTGGACGCCGCCATCGCCAAGGCCCGCGACATGACCCAGCATAGCGCGCCCGTTTCCATCGCCCTGACCCGCCATATGATGTGGCGCATGTTGGGCGCGCCGCACCCGATGAGCGCGCATCGTTGGGACAGCCGCGTCATCTTTGCGCGGGGACGCAGCCCCGATGCCGCCGAAGGGGTGATGAGCTTTTTGGAAAAGCGCGAACCGAATTTCCAAGCCAGCGTGGCCGATGATTACCCCTATTTCGCAGAATTTGAGGATATGCCCCCTTATTGATCGGGCCTACAGAATTGGGGAACGGCAGGGCATCGTCTGCTTTGCCGTTCCCCAATAGTAGAGATTAGAGGTCGCTGGCCCCTGTCAGCACCAAAGCGGCCAAAAAGCCCAGCGCGACAAAGAGGCTGAGGATCAACAAAGCGATGGTGCGCCACAATGCTCCGCCGACTGACAGGTCATAAGCCCCGCGCAACTGGGCAAAATTATGGACCGGTATCGCCAACACCGCCGCGAACAGACCGATGGACGCCAATGGGGTCAGCGAGATCAGCCGCAACAAGACAGAGACGAACAAGACAAAGCTGATCGAATAGGTCACGAACACAAAATGATCATAGAGGCGAAAGCGCCGGCTGAAGGGAAATAACAGCCACATAACCAGCGTGGACAGCGGGATCAGCCCCCATGCGAATTTATAAGCATTGGCTTGCAGCTTGAACAGCATCAGCTTGGGATTCTTTTCAATTTCGGCCACCCGCTCGTTCAGCGCATCATGGCCCAAATCCACATATTGGCTGACATTTTTGGCGGCGACGGCGGTCGCGGTGCTGGCATCGGGCGCGCGGGATGGCGTGCCGGATGCGTTGGGCAGGCCCAAATCCGCACCGACCGTGTCGGCAACGGCATCCGGCGTGGCCACCATCACCTCCGCGCCGCGCGAACCGACCAAGGAAAAAACGGCATAGGTCAGAAAAACCGCCAATAAAAACAGCCCAATGGGCGACATGAAACGCCGCCGTTCGCCGTGAATATAGCGGCGCGTCAATTCCCCCGGACGGCGCAGCAAAAGCGGCAAGCTGGTCCACAGCCGCCCTTCGAAATGCAGCACGCCGTGCAAGAAATCATGGCCAATTTCCGCCAAGCTGCGATGAATATGCGCGTCTTGGCCGCAGTGATGACAAAAAGGACCGCGCAGCGCCGTCTGGCAATTCTGACAGATTTCCCGCGCCTCAGGTGGCGCAGCGTCGGTATCAACGCTTTCAGTCGGAACGATAATATCCTGCATGAAATCTCATAATATCTTAAATTACATTTCAGGCCGCTCTAATCGCCCCAAAGTCAGGCTGCAACGGGGCTTTCATCGCGGACATAAAGCATGATAGAGCGCGGCCATGACTGTAAAGCCCATTTCTCAATCACCGCTGCCCAATGCCGATAATCTGATCGCCGAAATGGGACAACGCGCCCGCACGGCAGCCAAAATATTGGCGGTGACGCCGACCGCGAAAAAGGCCGCAGCCTTGATGGCGGCAGCCGCGAAATTGCGCGAACAGGCCCCGCAAATTTTGGCCGCCAATGCGCTGGATATGGAAGCCGGAAAGGCCAATGGCCTGACCAGCGCCTTGTTGGATCGTCTGCGTCTGGATGACGCACGGCTGGAAGGCATTGCCAGCGCCGTCGAAGCGGTGGCCAAGCTGGACGACCCCGTGGGCGCCGTGATGGATGAAGCGGTGCGCCCCAATGGCCTGCACCTGCGCCGCGTGCGCGTGCCCGTGGGCGTAATTGGGATTATTTATGAAAGCCGCCCCAATGTGACCGCCGACGCAGCCGTGCTGGGTGTGATGTCGGGCAATGCCGTGATTTTGCGCGGCGGCAGCGAAGCGGTGAATAGCAACCGCGCCATTGAGGCCGCTTTGGCCGCTGGTATTAGCGAAGCGGGCCTGCCCGCCGCCGCGGTGCAATTAATTCCCGATCAGGATCGCGCCTTGGTCGGGGCCTTGCTGCGCGCGCAAGGGGTGATCGACATGATCATTCCGCGCGGCGGCAAAGGATTGGTAAAGCGCGTGCAGGACGAAGCACGGGTGCCCGTGCTGGCCCATTTGGACGGCATTTGTCACAGCTATATTGACGGCGATGCCGATGCGGAAAAAGCCATTGCCTTGGTGGTGAACGCCAAAATGCGCCGCACGGGCATTTGCGGATCGACCGAGACTATCTTGATCGACCGTGCCTATGGCCCCAAAAAAGATGTGGTCAACGCGCTGATTACCGCCGGCTGCGAAGTGCGGGGCGACAAGGATATTGTCGCCATCAGCCCGCATGTCACCCCTGCCGATGCCAATGATTGGGACAGCGAATATTTGGACGCCATTGTGTCCATTGCGGTGGTGGATGGTGTCGACGGGGCCTTGGCCCATATTGACCGTCACAGCAGCCGTCACACCGATGCGATCATCACGGAAAATGCCGACCATGCAGCCCGTTTCTTGAACGAAGTGGACAGCGCGATTGTCATGCACAATGCGTCGACCCAATTTGCCGATGGCGGCGAATTTGGTTTGGGCGCGGAAATTGGCATTGCCACGGGCCGGTTGCACGCACGCGGCCCGGTCGCGTTGGAAGGGCTGACCACCTATAAATGGCAGGTACGCGGCACGGGGCAATTGCGCCCTTAATGCGAATGAACGACCCCCAGCGATGATCACCACCGGATTGCTGGGCGGCAGCTTTAACCCCGCCCATGGCGGCCACCGCGCGATCAGCCTGAACGCCATGAAGGCGTTGGGGCTGGATGAGCTATGGTGGCTGGTGTCCCCCGGCAATCCGTTGAAAGCCAGCGCCGACATGGCCCCGTTGCATGTGCGGGCGGCGTCGGCGCAGCAGCAAAGCCGCCGCTCGCCGATCAAAGCGACGACCATCGAGCAAGATTTGGGCACCCGATATACGGTCGATACTTTGGCGGCCTTGAAACGCCGATACCCGAATCGCCGTTTTATCTGGATTATGGGTGCAGATAATTTGCACCAATTACCAAAATGGCGGGAATGGCGCAGAATCGCGCATTTGATGCCGATTGCGGTTATCGCTCGTCCAAGCTATAATGGACGAACCCACGCTGCACAGGCGATGGGCTGGCTGCGGCCTTATGTCCGCCCCGCTGACCAGAAATTGCATTGGACGAATTGGAGAACCCCTGCCCTCGTGTTCCTGCGTTTTTCGCCTGACGCGCGATCCGCAACCACTATACGGCAGGCAGACCCCCGCTGGCTCGAACACTATGCTCGGCGCGTTATTCGCGATCCGGTTACGCATAGGTTGCTCGGCCAAGGCATAAGGAAAGGTAAAGCTTGACAGCCGCCAGTAAGGATGCCGCGCCCGGCGCCGCTCCTCTGAATGACAGCGTGGAAGCCCTTCACGCATTGATCCTCCACCAATTGGATGAGGATCAGGCACAGGAAACCATTTCCATCCCGCTTGCCGGAAAGAGCAACATTGCCGATTACATGGTAATCGCCAGTGGCCGTTCGACGCGCCATGTGTCTGCGATTGCCGACAAATTGGCCCAGCGGATCAAGCAAGAAACAGGTCAGCCTGTTCGCGTCGAAGGTCTGCCCAATGCCGATTGGGTTTTGATCGACGCGGGCGATGTGATTGTGCATTTGTTCCGGCCCGAGGTCCGCAGCTTCTATAATTTGGAACGCATGTGGTCCTTTGGCGATGCACCGCCACCGCCGGCAACGCCAGCGATGTCGCCATACGCAAATTGACGCCTCTGGCCCGATCGGGCTAGTGACCCATATCAGACGCACCCTCTTTGCCGAGGGTGCGGGCTGTTTGTTCCGCTGTTCAACACGCGGATCAAACGCAAAAAGCGATATTGGTGGGGTGACGGATTCACATAGCCGTTCGCCGCATAAAGTGGGGCGACATGTTGTTACACATAATTGCACGCGGACGCATTGGCCGAGGCCCGGAAGCGGAGCTGGTCGAGCGTTATATGAAACGCGTGACATGGGCGCACAAAATCACCGAATTGCCCGATATCGGCGGACGCCCACCCGCGCCCGTGGAACAGGGCCGCACCATTTTGCTGGACGAAGGCGGCGAGCAAATGTCGTCGCTGGAATTTGCCCGATTGCTGGAAAAATGGCGCGACAGCGGGGTGCGGGAAACGCGCTTTTGCTTGGGCGCAGCCGATGGTTTCACCCCAGCCGAGCGCGAAGGCGCCGATAAAATCATCGCCTTTGGCCGCGCCACATGGCCGCATTTAATGGCGCGGGCGATGTTGGCCGAACAATTATGGCGGGCCACCAGCATCGTTGCGGGCCACCCCTATCACCGCGAAGGGCGTCAGTGAAGCTGGCGCGCCCCGCCCCCAAACAGGCCCTGTGGATCGCCCTTGCGGCTGTCGTCTTGCTGAGCGCCATTTGGGGCGGCGTGCATATATGGCAAAGCCGCAGCAACGGGGCTGGCGACGAGATTTTCAATCCCGAACAATTGGCGGGCCAAGAAAAGCGCGATTTGCTGGCCGCGCAAAAACAATCTGCTGAAGCCATCGCGCGCAGCCAAAAATTGGAAAAAGATGCCGCCAAAGCCGAAGATGAGGCGGAGAAGCTGAAAATTCAGGCGATGGCGGTCGCGGCGCGCATCCAATCGGCGGAGGCCGACATTCAGGCCGCGCAGATAAAGCTGACCGATATCAATCGCAATTTGACCGTCCAACAGGATAAGCTGGCGCGCCAGCAAAAGCCGCTGATGGAATTAACGGCGGTGTTACAGCAGCTAAGCCGCCGACCACCGGTGACGGTCTTGGCCCAGCCTGGGTCGCTGGACGAGCTGGTCCACGCCCGCGCGGTGATTGAAGCCATTACGCCGGTGGTCGAGGAAAAATCCCTGTCCATGCGCCGCGAATTGGCGTTGCTGCGCGGGACATTGCGCCAGCAAAGCACCGAAATTCGCGCGCTGGAGACCGCACAGAGCAAACGCAACGCCGAACGGGCGATGTTGGGCAAGCTGGAACAATCGGGCCGCACCCGCGCCCGTCAATTGGCCAGCACCGCGCGGATGGAGGCGGACCGTGCGCTGGGGCTGGGCGAACGCGCGCGGGACATTAGCGCGCTGATGTCGGCGCTAGAGGATGACAGCAAAACGCGCCAAGCCTTGGCGGAACTGGCGGGTCCCCTGCCCCGTCCGGCCCATGTTGACGCCGCCGTCACCGCCACGCCGCCGCCCAGCAAGCGCGCCGCGACCAAAGTCGCTTATCGCCTGCCCGTGGTGGGGCGGGTGTTGACGGGTTTTGGCGAGCTGGATGACAGCGGTGTTCGGTCGCGCGGCATCAAAATGCTGGCGGGGCAAGGCGCGCAATTGGTCGCCCCTGCGGATGGGCGGGTCAGCTATGCGGGCGAATATCGCGGATATGGCAAAATTGTCATTTTGGATCATGGCGATGGTTGGATTTCGATGGTCGCGGGGATGATCGCTTTATCGGTGGCGGTGGGCGATACGCTGGATGCGGACGCACCGCTGGGCCGCGCGGGTGCACAGGGCGATGCCATATTGGTGGAATTGCGGCGCGGCGGAAAACCCGTCGATATTATGGCGCTGATCAGTTGAGCGACCGCGGCCCAGCACCAAGGCAGCATGGCACCGCGCGCAAATGCGTTGGAGCTTGGCAAACTGCGCCTTATAGTGAGCGAAGCAGCCAAGTGCTGTGATGACGGAAAGACTGGCATGACTGATTCGATGAAGACCCCTTCGGCCCCGCGCCGCCGCTTTGCTTATTGGCAGGCCGCCGCCGCGCTCAGCACGCTGGCGCTGGTGCCCTTGGCAACCGGTGCTATGGCCAAGGTGGACGCATCGACCACCGCCGAATTCAAACGTTTCATGAATATTTTTCTGGAAGTGAAAAATAATTATGTCGAACCCGTCGACGACGAAAAGCTGATCGAAGGCGCGATTAACGGCATGTTGGCGTCGCTGGACCCGCATAGCGGATATTTGGACGCGCGCGGATTTGCCACGCTGCGCACCCAAACGGACGGTGAATATGGCGGCTTGGGCCTGTCGGTGACGCAAGAAGATGGCGTGGTGAAAGTGATCGCGCCGACCGCCGACACCCCTGCGGACCGTGCGGGCATTAAGGCTGGGGATTATATCACCCATATCAACAAAGTGTTGGTGTTCGGCATGTCGCTGGACGAAGCGGTCGAGCAAATGCGCGGCCGCCCCGGCACCACCGTGGCGATTACCGTGGTGCGCGAAGGCCAGCAAAAGCCGCTGGAAATGACGCTGACCCGCGAAATCATTGATGTGAAGCCGGTAAAGTGGGAAGTTCAGGACGGTGTCGGCGTGCTGACCATCACATCCTTCTCCGCCAATGCCACCCGCGATTTGGAAGCTGCCATGGCGTCGGTGGAAAAATCATTGGGCAAGAAACCGCGCGGCTGGATTTTGGACTTGCGTTCCAACCCCGGCGGCTTGCTGGACGAAGCCGTGGGCGTCAGCGATATTTTCTTGGAAAAAGGCGAAATTGTTTCCCAGCGGGGCCGCCGCAAGGGCGACATTGAGCGCTATTTCGCCCAGCCCGGCGATATGGCCCAAGGCGCACCCGTGATTGTGTTGATTGACGCCGGTTCGGCATCGGCATCGGAAATTGTGGCGGGGGCTTTGCAAGACCAGCACCGCGCCGTGGTGATGGGCGAGCGCAGCTTTGGCAAAGGATCGGTGCAGACCGTCTTGCCGCTGAGCGAGACAACCGCTTTGCGCCTGACCACCGCCCGCTATTATACCCCATCGGGGCGCAGCGTGCAGGAAGGCGGGATTGAACCCGATTTGCGCGTGCCGCAATTGTCGGACCCAGATTATGCCTCGCGGCCCCAGTTCCGCGAAAGCGACCTGCGCCGCCACCTGATTAACGAAGCCAAGATCGATAATAGCGTGTTGGAAAAAGACACCAAGCCCGACCCGCGCTTTACCGCCACCCCCGCCGAATTAAAGGCCAAGGGGATTGAGGATTATCAGCTACATTATGCCTTGCAGACGATTGGTCGCATCAGCCCGCAAGCCATGGCAGCGCAAGTGGCCAAGCCTGCAGCGGTTCGCCGCCCATAAGCAACATTCCAAAAGGATTGGGCGCACCTATTCCCTTTGAAAATGAACCCCCTGCAACCCTTATTTTTGTGACGATCTGGACCCAAAACACCCATGACCAGCACCGCGACCCGCCCTGCATCCTCTGTGACGACCGCCGCGCTATTGGCGTTTTTGGTGCCCAGCGCCCTTTATGGCAGCGCGTTGATCGCGCAATTTGGTTTTGGCCTGCACCCATGTGAAATGTGTTATTGGCAGCGCTGGCCGCATCAAGCGGCGATCATCTTGGGCCTGTTGGCGCTCATCTTGCGTAACCATGTGTCGGCGGCGCGAATATTGACATTGTTGGCGGCGCTCGCCGTGCTGGCCAGCGGGATGATCGGCCTGTTTCACTGGGGCGTTGAGCAGGGATTTTGGCAAGGGCTGACCAGTTGCAGCACCGGACCCAGCGGGCCCATTTCGCTGAACGACATTATGGCCGCGCCGGTTATTCGCTGTGACGTGCCGCAATGGACCTTTATGGGACTGTCGATGGCCGCGATGAATATGATCGTGTCGTGGCTGGGTGCGGCGTTGATCTTGCGTTGGTGGAAAATTGGGGGCACATCTGTGTGATGAGCAAAGAGACGGCCTCCCCCGCCCCACATGCGGCGCAGACACCCTCCGCCAAAGATATTGCGTCGATGGTCCGTGTGGATCATGCGGGCGAATTTGGTGCGACCCGTATTTATGCTGGCCAATTGGCGGTGATGGGCGACCGTCACCCGATGGGCCGTGATATCGCCCATATGGCCGAACAAGAAGAACGGCATTTGCGCTTTTTCAACGAAATTTTGCCGCGCCGCGGCGTGCGCCCGACCGCACTGCAACCCTTTTGGAATGTCGCCGGTTTCGCGCTGGGCGCAGTGACGGCGGCGATGGGGCCGCGCGTGGCCATGGCCTGCACGGCAGCCGTGGAAACCGAAATCGACCGCCATTATCAAGAACAGCTAGAAGCCTTGGGCGATAGCGACCCGGAATTAAGCCAAGCGGTGGCGGAATTTCGGGCCGAAGAATTGGAACATCGCGACGCAGCGATTGCGGCGGGGGCAGAAAGCGCCCCAGCCTATCCGTTGTTAAGCTTGGCGATCAGGGCGGGATGCCGCGCCGCCATTGCGATTTCCAAGCGCGTATAAGGCCAAAGCGTTCAGCGTGGATGCAGGCAATGCGCGCCAATAATGGTCCCAATATGGGTGGCGACACGGTGGACCAAAAAGGTGAAATGCACCGGATTGGAATGGGATTTTATACCGCACATCGTGCCAAAAACCGCGCAAAGTAAAGGATAGCATAGCATGAACCGCCTGCCCCTGAACGCCTTGGCTTTCATCCCTTTGGCCATGATGGGCGGATTATTTGCCCCTGCGGCAATGGCCCAACAGGAAAAGGTCAATCAGGTCATCGTCTATGGCAATGACCAGTGCAAACCCAGCAGCGACGATGAAATTGTGGTGTGTAATCGTTTGCCCGAAGGCGACCGCTATCGCGTGCCCCAGATTTTCCGTGGCGGCGACCCGCTGGACCCGCGCAACGAAGCATGGATGAACCGCGTGGTGGCCGTAGAGCGCATTGGCCGTTTTGGCACCGATAGCTGCTCGCCCGTTGGCCTTGGCGGCTTTACCGGATGCACACAGGCCTTGGTCGCGGGCGCGCGGGCCGAAGAGGCCGCGTCGAGCAAGACCGACTGGTTGCAAATGATCCGCGAAGAGCGCGAAAAGCGCGTGGCCGGATTTGACCAAGCCGCCCAAGAAGTCGAAAATGCCGTGCTGGCCGAAGAGCGCGCCATGGAAGAACGCCGCCGCGCCGCCGCCGAATTGGAAGCGCAAGGCAATGGCGTGCGATTGCCGGCCCCAAGCAGCGACTCGGGACCTGATGCGCCCTTGCCAACCGTCCCGCCGCGTCAAAAATAAGGTCCGAAATGGCGGGTGCAGCCATATATTGGTTCACCCGCATAACGAAATAGCCGATCCGTGCAGCGTTGGCCGCGCCTATGGCAGGCCTTTTCGGCTGATGCTGCCTGCGCAACATAGCAAAAATGGATGAAAATTCCGCTGGGAAGACAGGGCGTTAAAATGCGCTCGTCGCAGCCAGAAGGCAGTTAGTCCCCAATCCGACCGAAAGCGGGGTTAAATCTTAACCTTTGCCTGTCAGCCTGACTTGACTCAGGACGAAAATGGCGGAAATCCTATACATATTGGGTGCGCCGAGACGGAGGCGGGGTAATGGCTTCGACATTTGAACAGGGGGTTTGGCGGCGCTGCTCGGCGCGCGTTCCTGCTGCGCGCAGTCTTGGTAAACGCATGAGCATTCATGCCGCCCTGTCGCTGATTGCCTTTTCCATCTGGGAAATCTGGCTGGTGTCCTTGGCCATGGACCGCGGATATTCTGCCGCGCTGTGGATTATCGCCTTGCTGATGGTGGCGGCGCTGGCCGTGCCCATCACCTTGACGATGGATCGCCGCTGGGACAATTACAGCCGTCAGGCGCTCGCCAGTTCGGGCCTGCATGACCGGTTTCGCCGCGATGTGCGGATGTTATGGGCTGGGGCCTTTTGCGTGCCCTTTTTGTGGCTGGCTCCGCTGACCTTTGCGGGCGATGCCATTGCCGCCATTTTGCCCTGATCGGCGGTTTCACCCATCCCCAGCGTTGCCGAACGGACCGTTCACGGGCCGCTGAACCATATGCCATGTTGCAGCACCGCGCCTTGGATAGAATTTCCAACAGGGATTTTATGATTGTTTTTGACGCATCTGCCTGCGGCGTATAGGGCGGGAAGATGCTGAAAGTTTCAGAAGCCCTCGATCGCGCTCGGCTGCTTTGTGATGCCGCCACCAAGGCTGGCGCAGATGCTGCAGACGCCCTTTATTATTGCAACGCCTCCACATCCGTATCCATGCGACTGGGTGCGTTGGAGGATGTTGAGCGGTCGGAAACCCAAGATATCAGCCTGCGGGTTTTTGTGGGCCAACGCAGCGCCAGCGTATCCACCGCCGATATGGACGCCGGCGAATTGCAAAAGCTGGTCGAACGCTGTGTCGCCATGGCCGAGCAAGCCCCCGAAGATCCTTATTGCGGGCTAGCCCCCCAAGAATTGCTGTTTCGCGGGCCAGCCCCCGATCTGGAACTGGATGACGAGAGCGAGGCCGACCCCGCCGCGCTGCGCGTAGCGGCGTTGGCCGCCGAAGATGCCGCGCGCGCCGTTGACGGTGTCACCAACAGCGAAGGCGGCAGCGCCAGCCACAGCCGCACCCGCTTTGCGCTGGTGACCAGCCACGGCTTTGAAGGCGGCTATGGCAGCAGCGGCCACAGCCTGTCGGCCAGTGTGATTGCGGGCGAAGGCGCCAATATGCAGCGCGATTATGGGTGGCACAGCGCTCACCATTTGACCGATTTGGAAAGCGCCGAGGTGATTGGCCGCCGCGCAGGCGACCGCGCCGTGGCGCGGCTGAACCCCGGCAAGGCCCCAATTGGCAAATTGCCCATCTTGTTCGATCCGCGCGTTTCCAGCACCATCATCGGCCATATTTTGGGCGCGATGGCCGGACCCGCCGTGGCGCGTGGCACCAGCTTCTTGCTGGGCAAAGAAGATCAAAAGCTGTTCGACAGCAGCCTGTTAATCCGTGACGAACCGCACCGCTTGCGCGGTTTACGCAGCCGCGCCTTTGACGGCGAAGGCCTGCCCACCGATGCACGGGACATTGTGCGGGATGGCCGCATGACCGGCTGGTTGATGGACACATCATCGGCCAAGCAATTGGGCCTGCAACCCACCGGCCACGCCAGCCGTGGCGGCGGATCGTCGGGCGTCATGGCCAGCAATTTGCACTTGGCCGCTGGCAACATCAGCCGCGCCGACATGATTGCCGACATCCCCAGCGGGGTTATCGTTACCGAGCTGATCGGCCAAGGGGTCAACCCGATTACCGGCGATTATAGCCGCGGGGCGTCAGGTTTCCTGATTCAAGATGGCGAAGTGGTCGGCGCGATTGCCGAATTTACCATTGCAGGCAATTTGCTGGACATGTTTGCCGCCATCACCCCCGCCGACGATTTGACATTCCGCCAAGCCACCAATGCGCCAACGCTGCGAATTGACGGCATGACCGTCGCCAGCAGTTAAGAGGGCGGCATGACGGACATCAATATGGAAGCCGTCATCGCCGCAACGCGAGAAGTTGGGGATATGGCCATGTCGCGCTGGCGGGGCGAAGGCCGCACCGTGCAGGTCTGGGACAAATCCCCCGACAACCCTGTCAGCGACGTGGATTTGGCCGTGGACGAACGGCTGAAGGCCGTGCTGGGCGCGATCTTGCCCGAGGCTGGCTGGCTGTCCGAAGAAACCGCCGACAATAAAGAAAGATTGAAGCACCGCCATATTTGGTGCGTTGACCCCATTGATGGCACCCGTGATTTCATACGGGGGCGCGCCGGATGGGCGGTGTCTGTGGCACTGATTAGCGATGGCTTGCCGCGCCTTGCCGCCCTTTATGCCCCCGCCCGCGATGAATTATATGTTGCGATGGACGGCAAGGGGGCGACGCTGAACGATGCCCCATTGGTCGCCAGCCAGCGCAGCGAATTTGCGGGGGCCCGCGTGCCGTCGGATATATTGGGGAAAATCGATTCCGATCTGGTGATGGTCGAAAAACCCAACAGCATCGCCCTGCGCATGGCGATGGTGGCGGACGCACGCGCCGATTTGGTGGCAACGCTGCGCTGGGGTTTTGAATGGGATGTTGCGGCATCCACGCTGATCGCCATGGAAGCAGGGGCCCGCGTCACCGATGCTTTTGGTGATCCGTTACAATTTAATACCGCCCGCGCCCAAGCCTTTGGCGTGATTGCCTGCGCGCCCGACATTCATAGCGCGGCGGTCGACCGCTTGCACGATCGGGCCATTGCTGGCAAAAACCGTTCTACGTTGACGCCATAGTAAGCGGCCAATATCCCCCTGTCGCAACGGCCAATATGGCAGGGAAAAGCTGTTGCTTTGCTTGACATTTGGGCCGACTCACCTTAACGACCATCCGTTCCGATGTGATGACCGGACGACGGCAGGCCTATGGCGCTGCGGTGGTCCGTTTTTTGCGTTGGAATTCAAAGCTTTGAGATAGGACCTCCTTGCCAGAGGAACCTGTGGAGCAGGAGAAAGATTCACATGGCACGTATTGCGGGCGTTAACTTGCCCACCAACAAGCGCGTAATCATCGCGCTCACCTACATCCACGGCATTGGTGCTAAAACCGCTGTTGATATCGCCAACAAGCTGAACATCGACCATGCGCGTCGTGTTAACGAGCTGTCGGATGCCGAAATTCTGCAAATCCGCGAAACGCTGGATGCTGACCACACCGTAGAAGGCGATCTGCGTCGCCAGACCGCGATGAACATCAAGCGTTTGATGGACCTCGCTTGCTACCGTGGCCTGCGTCACCGTAAGGGCCTGCCCGTTCGCGGTCAGCGCACCCACACGAACGCTCGCACCCGCAAGGGCAAGGCGAAGCCGATCGCTGGTAAGAAGAAGTAAGATTGGCGCGTTTGCCTGATTGGCAGACCCCCTTATTTTTTCGCCGATATGCTGGACCTACGGCGCGTCGGTTTGCTTCAGAATTTAGGTAGGATTATACAATGGCTCGTGAACCACAGCGCCTTCGTCGGCGCGAACGCAAAAATATTTCGTCGGGTGTGGCCCACGTCAACGCGACCTTCAACAACACCATGATCACCATCACCGATGCACAGGGCAACACCATTTCCTGGTCGAGCGCTGGCATGATGGGCTTTAAGGGCAGCCGCAAGTCGACCCCTTATGCTGCTCAGGTTTGCGCTGAAGACGCTGGCAAGAAAGCCGCTGAACACGGCGTTCGCACGCTGGAAGTTGAAGTTAAGGGTCCTGGCGCTGGTCGTGAATCGGCTCTGCGCGCCCTGCAAGCGGTTGGCTTCCACATCACGTCGATCCGCGACGTGACGCCGATCCCGCACAATGGTGTCCGCCCGGCCAAGCGCCGCCGCGTCTGATATCCCAACGAAACGGCGGTAATTATTTTTACCGCCGCTTCGTCGCAAAACTTACCGCAGGACTGGCAGCACATCTGCCGCTGGTCCCGCCCAACGCAAAGGGAAGTCTATGACTGTCAATATCCGGAACTGGCAGGAATTGAAGAAACCCAGCAATCTGGAAATCAAGGCCGGCAGCGACGGCAAGCGCAAGGCAACCTTTGTTGCTGAACCGCTCGAGCGCGGTTTCGGCTTGACGCTTGGTAACGCGCTGCGCCGCGTTCTCCTGTCGTCGCTTCAGGGTGCGGCTGTTACTTCGATCAAAATCGAGAATGTCCTCCACGAATTCTCTAGCCTTGCCGGCGTCCGGGAAGATGTCACCGACATCATTCTGAACGTGAAGCAGATCGCCCTGAAAATGGAAGGCGAAGGCCAAAAGCGCCTGCAGCTTTCGGCGACTGGCCCCGCCACCGTTAAGGCTGGCGACATCATGGTGTCGGGCGACACGCAAGTGATGAATCCCAATCATGTCATCTGCCATCTTGACGAAGGTGCGACGCTGAACATGGAACTGACCGCCGACATCGGCAAAGGTTATGTGCCTGCAGCAGCCAACCGTCCCGTCGACGCGCCGATTGGCCTGATCCCGATTGATGCGCTGTTCTCGCCTGTTCGTCAGGTCGCCTATAAGGTGGAAAATGCCCGTATTGGTCAAGAGCTTGACTATGACAAGCTGAACCTGACCATCGAAACCGACGGCACGGTCACTCCGGAAGATGCCGTGGCTTATGCAGCGCGCATTTTGCAAGACCAGTTGCAAGTGTTCGTCCACTTCGAAGACGCGATGAGCGACAGCGGCATGATCGGTGTTGCAGCGCCTTCGCAGTCGAGCGAAGAATCGGATGCAAACCAGCTCAACCGTTACCTGCTCAAGAAGGTGGACGAGTTGGAATTGTCGGTCCGCAGCGCAAACTGTCTGAAGAACGACAATATCATCTATATCGGCGATCTGGTTCAAAAGACCGAAGCCGAAATGCTCCGCACGCCGAACTTCGGCCGCAAGTCCTTGAACGAAATCAAGGAAGTGCTGTCGTCCATGGGTCTGCGTTTGGGCATGGACATCCCCGGTTGGCCACCCGAGAATATCGAGGAAATGGCCAAGAAGCTGGAACAAGAGCTGCTGGGTTAATCAAATTCGGCACCCCAATTTCGGTTGGGGTGCCGATTTGGTGTTGGGCGCAAGCTTGATACCAAGGACGGGAAATTGGCGTTCGGCGGAAGCCGTTAGCCAAGGACAGGAAATTGGCGTTCGGCGGAAGCCGTGAGCCAAGAAAGGGAAATTGGCTCCCCCATAAGCGGGCCAGGTCTGGGCTACCTAAAACGGGCCCTTAACAAACAAAGGAATGGATTATGCGTCATAAAGTTGGCGGTCGTAAGCTGCAACGCACCAGTGCACATCGCATCGCGTTGTTCCGTAACATGTCGGCTTCGCTCATCAAGCATGAGCAAATCACGACCACGGTTGCAAAAGCAAAAGAACTCCGTCCCTATGTTGAAAAGCTGGTCACGCTCGCAAAGCGTGGTGGCCTTGCAAACCGCCGTCTGGCCCAAAGCCGCTTGATGGACGATGCACAGTTGCAAAAACTGTTCAACGTTCTGGCTGAACGCTATAAGGACCGCAACGGCGGTTACACCCGCATCATCAAGGCTGGCATCCGTGCATCGGACGCTGCGCCTATCGCGATCATCGAATTTGTTGACCGTGACGTTGCTGCCAAGGGTCAGGACTCCGGTCCGGTTCTGGGTGACGAAGCAGACGCAGCTTAATTGCTGCCGCACCTGCGGAATAAGAAAGGCCCTGCGGCAACGCGGGGCCTTTTTTTATGTGCTAGGGTCAGGACCACCCAGCCGCGCCCTTTGCCCGATTGAAAACGGCTGCTCATAGGGCGGAGCATTAATTTTATCGAAGATGATTGGCGCGCCGCAACCGATGGATTAGGTTCATCTGTAACTTATCCCCCCAAATAAGGTCCCCCCATGCGCCGACAACTTGTTCTTTTGGCATTGCCGCTTATCTCTTTGACCATGACAGCCTGCACAACCCCATCGGCCAACGCGGCCGACCTCTCCCCCGCTCCTGCCCCCATCACCTATCCCGCCACCATGCGCGATGATGGAAATGAAACGCATTTTGGCGTGACGGTTGCCGATCCTTATCGCTGGTTGGAAGATGATGTGCGGGTGAACCCAAAGGTCGCCGAATGGGTGGGCGCGCAAAATGCCGTGACCGATGCTTATTTGGCCACCCTGCCGGGCCGCGCGATTTTGAAACAGCGCATGACCCAGCTTTATGACTATGAACGTTATGGCCTGCCGCAAAAGGCGGGGGAACGCTATTTCTACAGCCGCAATGATGGGTTGCAGCCGCAATCCGTGCTCTATGTCCGTGACGGGCTGAAGGGCGAAGGCCGTGTGCTGATTGACCCCAATCCGTGGGCGAAAGATGGCGCGACCGCATTGGCCGAATGGGCACCCAGCGAGGATGGAAAATATCTGCTCTATGCCGTGCAGGATGGCGGCAGCGATTGGCGCACCGTGAAGGTCAAGGATGTCGCCACCGGACAAGATTTGTCCGACGACATCAAATGGGTGAAATTTTCGGCGCTGAGCTGGGCCAAAGATGGCAGCGGCTTTTATTATAGCCGTTTTCCAGAGCCGGACGCCAAGGGCGCGTTTCAGGATTTGAACCGTGACCAATCCGTCTATTTCCACCGGCTGGGCACGGCGCAAAGTGCGGACATTTTGGTACATAGCACGCCCGACGACCCCGAACTGAACAACACGGCCCATGTAACGGATGACGGCCAATATCTGCTCGCTTATGCCAGCAAGGGCACGGACGCGCGCTATAATGTGTGGGCTTATCCCATCAGCGCAAAGGGCGTGGGCAAAGCCGTTCCCTTGTTCAGCGATTTTGCGCATAGCTGGACCTATGTCGCCAATGAAGGCACGCGCTTTATTTTCCAAACCAACAAAGATGCCCCGCGCGAGCGATTGGTGTCTTTCGATCTGAGCCAACCCACGCAATTGACCGAAATCGTGCCGCAGCGCGAGGCGACCTTGGCGGGGGCCAGCCGCGTTGGCGACCGTTTGGTCCTGAGCTATATGCAGGATGCCAAGTCCGTCGTTGAAATGGTGACGCTGGACGGCAAGCCTGCGGGTGAAGTCGCGCTGTCGGGCATTGGGTCCGCCGCTGGTTTTGGCGGCAGCCCCAAGGATAGCGAAAGCTTTTACGCTTTTTACAGCTTTGCCCGCCCCGCCACCATTTACCGCTTCGACAGCAAAACCGGCAAAAGCGAGATTTTCGTCGCGCCAAAACTGGCGTTCAACCCCGATGATTATAGCGTTGAGCAGCGCTTTTTCGCATCCAAGGACGGCACCAAAGTGCCGATGTTTGTGGTGATGAAAAAGGGTGTAGACCGGACCAAGGGTTCGCCGACCCTGATGTATGGCTATGGCGGGTTTAACGTGCCGCTGACGCCGACATTCTCGCCCACATGGTTGTCATGGATGGAGCAAGGCGGCGTGTTGGCGATGGTCAATCTGCGCGGCGGCGGCGAATATGGCAAGGCATGGCATGATGCGGGCCGTTTGCGGAACAAGCAAAATGTGTTCGACGATTTCATTGGCGCGGGCGAAGCCTTGATCGCCAGCGGCACCACCGGCAAGGGCCAATTGGCGATTGAGGGCGGGTCGAATGGCGGCTTGCTGGTCGCGGCTGTCACCAACCAGCGCCCCGATTTGTTCGCAGCGGCTTTGCCAGCGGTGGGCGTGATGGACATGCTGCGTTTCCACAAATTCACAGCGGGCCGTTATTGGATTGACGATTATGGCAACCCCGAGGTTGAGGGCGATTTCCAATATTTGCGCACCTATTCCCCCTATCATAATGTGCGTAGCGGCGTGAATTATCCGGCCATTTTGGTGACCACGGCGGACACCGATGACCGTGTGGTGCCGGGGCATAGCTTTAAATATGTTGCCGCGCTGCAAGCCGCGAACATTGGCAATGCGCCGCATTTGATCCGCATCGAAACGCGCGCGGGCCATGGGTCGGGCAAACCTGTGGACAAGATTATTGCAGAAGCATCGGACAAATATGCCTTTGCCGCGCATTTCACGGGCCTGACCCTGACAGCCAAGGAGCAATAAGCCCCATGTCATGGGATTTTTCGAATATCAGCGCCGACGCCGCCACCATTTGGACCGACATGGCGGACGGCGCGGCGGCCTTGGTGGACGGCGAACGCGACGCCATTGCCAATATGGCCAATATCTCGGCATTGATCTGGCAGGCGATGCCCGACCTCAATTGGGCGGGGTTTTACCGCTTTGATGGGCGGGAATTGGTGCTGGGTCCGTTTCAGGGCAAGGCGGCCTGTATTCGCATCGCGCTGGACAAGGGCGTGTGCGGCGCAGCGGCCCGCACAAGGGAAAGCCAGCGCGTCGAGGACGTCCATGCCTTTCCAGGCCATATCGCCTGTGACGCCGCCAGCCGCAGCGAATTGGTGGTGCCCATTGTCCATGATGGCCGCTTGATTGGCGTGTTGGATTTGGACAGCCCCTTGCCCGCCCGTTTCACCGTGGCGGACCAAGCGGGGGCAGAGGCATTGATCGCGCGTGTTGCGCCCGCCTTGGCGGGATAAGCCCCGCCCCCATGCGTAAAATAAGCAAGGCCCCGCAGACATCTGTGGGGCCTTGATTATATGAACGACAGATAAGCGAGCAATTCAGCAACGTGTCACGCGAATCAGCCTAAACCTGCTGTCATAGGAAACGCCCCTCCCCCCGCGTTTCACGGATTAGGAGAAGCCCGATGGCCAAATTGTTTAACATGCCTGTCCCCAAGGCCGCCATGAGCGCCGCCTTGATCGCCAGCATGGCCATGAGCGCAGCGCCCGCCGCCGCACAAAGCCGCGATTATAGCCGCGATCGTGACGGTATCAGTGCGGGTGAAGTGATTGCCGGTGTCGTCGTTTTGGGCGGATTGGCCGCCATTTTGTCGAGCGGTAACAACCGTGATGATCGCTATTATCGCGATGATCGTTACCGCAATGACGCTCGCTATGGCTATGGTTATGATTATCGCCGCTATGGTGACAGCCGCGCCGCCGTAAACCAATGCGCCCGCGCCGTGGAACGCGATGCCCGCCGATATGGCCGCACGCAGGTGACGCAAATCACCAGCATCGACCGCAAACGCGATGGTTATCGCCTGCGCGGTGAAGTGGTGGCCGACCAAGGCCGTGACCGGAATTTTTATGGCCGTGATCGCGACCGTTATGACCGTGGCCGCTATGGCAATGACCGTTATGATCGGGGTCGCTTTACCTGCGAGGTCAAATATGGCCGTGTTCAGGACGTGAAAATTTCGGGCCTGAAGCGCCGCTAAGGCGGAAAGGACCGATACAAAAAGGGCGCTGGCGGACATGTCCCCAGCGCCTTTTTTCGCATTACTGCTTAGCATCAAAATGCAGGCAATATCAGGCGACTTCCAGTTCGGCGGGTTCGCCATTTTCGTCCAAGTCGCGCAGCACATAGCCACGACCCCAAACGGTTTCGATATAATTTTCGCCGCCGCAGGCCAGCGCCAATTTCTTGCGCAGCTTGCAAATGAACACGTCGATGATCTTGAGTTCGGGTTCGTCCATGCCGCCATACAGGTGGTTCAGGAACATTTCCTTGGTCAGCGTGTTGGATTTGCGCAGGCTGAGCAATTCCAACATCTGATATTCTTTGCCGGTTAAATGGACGCGCACACCGTCAACCTCGACCGTTTTGCTGTCCAGATTCACGGCCAGCTTGCCGGTGCGGATCACGCTTTGGCTATGACCCTTGGAACGGCGGACAACGGCATAGATACGGGCGACCAATTCGTCGCGGTGGAATGGCTTGGTGACATAATCATCCGCGCCGAAACCAAAGCTGCGAACCTTGGTGTCCATTTCGGAAATGCCCGACAACACCAAGACGGGTGTTTGCACCTTGGCGGTGCGCAATTTCTTGAGCACGTCATAGCCGTGCATATCGGGCAAATTGAGATCCAGCAAAATGATGTCATAATCATAGAGCTTGCCCAGATCGAGGCCTTCCTCGCCCAGATCGGTGGAATATACCACGAACCCTTCGCTGGTCAGCATCGTATCGATGGCTTTCGCGGTTGTTGGTTCGTCCTCGATCAGCAAAACACGCATTGGGCACCCCTTGCTATTAATGTTTGTCTGTCCACATCTGGGCCAAATTTCATCGCGCTGACCCACCCCCTGTGCGTCGACGACAATCTATTAACCAAGAAAGCGATGAAAGAAAAAGGTTAATATTAACTTAATCTCACGCTTTTCTGCGTTTTTTGGTTAAAGCAGCTCTGTTTCAACCTTTGTTCCAGAAAATCGGCCAGCGCCCGCACGCGCATGGGGCGAAGGCGCGATGGTGGGGACAGCAGGTGCAGGAAATTTTGCGGCAACTGCCAATCGGTTAACACGGGCACCAACAGGCCATCGGCCAATTCTTGGGCGATGATAAATTCGGGCAGCAAGGCAGCCCCTTCGCCCGCCAACAGCATCGGAACGGCGACATCGCCATTGTTGGCAAATAAGGGGCCCGTGGCGGTGATAGAGGCTTCTTCGCTGCCACGCGCGAATCGCATCGTATGACTTTTCCCCCGATGACCATAGCCGAACAAACGATGGGCAGAGAGGTCGAGGGGATGGTTGATTTTGGGCATCCGTGCCAAATAAGCGGGGCTGGCGACCACATGCATGGGAATTGGCCCAATGATACGCGCCAGCAAGCTGCTGTCCGTCAGCGGTGATATGCGCAGCGCCAAATCAAATCCGTCGGCGACCAAATCATGCCGTTCATCGCTGAGGGTTAAATCCACGCTGATGGCCGGATGCTGGGCCATAAATTCCGCCAAGGCTTGCCCCAAAACGCGGATGCCAAAGCTCATGGGGGCTGCCATGCGGATCGCCCCCGCCAAATCGGCACGGTCCCCCAAGGCGGCTTCGGTGGCGGCGGTGGCGGCGGCGACCATTGCCCGCGCGTCATCCAGCAAACCCAATCCGGCCGTGGACAATGTCACGCTGCGCGATGAGCGGTGGAACAAGCTGATACCCAAAACCGTTTCCAATCGCGTCACGGCCTTGGAAATTGTGGCTTTGGACAGGCCCAATTGCTGGGCCGCCGCCGTAAAACCACCGCCATCGGCCACCGCGACGAAACAGGCCCAGCCTTCATAATCGGGTAGCTTCATGGATTAGGCCCCAATTGGAAACGATGGGTTTCAATATTGGTTATTTAAGAAACGATTACAATGTCTATCTTGGCATCAACACAAACAGGCAGCGCAGGATCAAGAGGCTTTCCCATCCCATGCTGCGCGGTAAGAAAGGATAGATCCATGATCGACATTCGCAAATTCGACACATTGGGTCATGCCAATCATGGTTGGCTGGACGCCCATCATCATTTTTCCTTTGCCGATTATCACGACGATGATCGTGTGCATTGGGGCGCGTTGCGCGTGTGGAATGACGACCGCATCGCCGCGCAAAATGGCTTTCCGCCCCACCCCCACCGCGACATGGAAATCATCACCTATGTGCGCAGCGGGGCGATTACCCACCGCGATTCCATGGGCAATATGGGCCGCACCGGCGCGGGCGATGTGCAGGTGATGAGCGCAGGAACCGGCGTGACCCACAGCGAGTATAATCTGGAAGATGAAGACACCAGCCTGTTTCAAATCTGGATTATTCCCGATGCACGCGGCGGCAACCCCGGTTGGGGCCAGCGCGAATTTCCCAAGGCCGATCGGTCGGGACAATTTGTGACCGTGGCGAGCGGGATGGACGGCGACGATGCCTTGCCCATTCGCGCCAATGCCCGTGTCGCCGCAGCCAGTGTTCAGGCGGGCGACCGCGTGACTTATGATCTGGCCGATGGCCGTCACGGATATTTGGTGTCCGCCAAGGGGCGTATTCGGGTGAACGGCCAAGATGTTGACCCCCGTGACGGCGTGGCAATGCGCGACACGGGCACCATCACGGTCGAGGCTGTGGACGATGCCGAACTGGTATTGGTGGACAGCCTATAACCCCGCTGTCCGCCCTTGGGCCGCCGCCCGCCCCCCTCTTTGGCGGCGGCCCATATTTTTTCCCAATTTTTAGACGGAGACCGACATGAGCAAGATTTTGGTGCTTTATTACAGCAGCTATGGCCATATCGAACAAATGGCCGAAGCCGTGGCCGAAGGCGTACGGGCGACCGGAGCCGAGGTGGATATTCGCCGCGTGCCCGAAACCGCGCCTGCCGAAGTGGTGGCCGGTGCAGGGTTTAAAACCGACACCGCCCATCCGGTGATTGGCAGCCCCGCCGAATTGGCCCAATATGACGGCATCATCATTGGCACACCGACTCGTTTTGGTCGCATGTCCAGCCAAATGGCCGCATATTGGGATACCGCAGGCGGTGTGTGGGCACAGGGCCTGCTGGGCGGAAAAGTCGGCGCAGCCTTTACGTCCACCGCAACCCAGCATGGCGGCCAAGAAACCACTTTGTTCAGCGTCATCACCCAAATGCTGCATTTCGGCATGACCGTGGTCGGTCTGGATTATGGTTACACCGCCCAGATGAACAATGACGAAGTGGTGGGCGGCGCGCCTTATGGGGCCACCACCATCGCCAATGGCGACGGCAGCCGCCAACCCAGCGAAATCGAATTGGGCGGCGCGCGCTATTTGGGCGAACGCGTGGCCCGCACGGCCAATAAATTAACGGCCTAAATCCCTTGGCGGATCAGCTTCCCTGTCGGGGAGCTGATCCGCACCCTTGAAAGGACCCATTCATGCGATTGCCCAGCCTCTTTATCTCTCACGGTTCGCCGATGATGGCATTGGAGCCGAGTGCAGCGCGCGATTATCTGTCGGCTTTGGGCGCAGCCCTGCCCCGTCCGACCGCGATATTGGTTGTTTCGGCCCATCATGACGCCGACTGGACGGGCGGACGGGCCAGCATTACCGCCAGCCCAGCCCCGCCGACGGTGCATGATTTTGGCAATTTCCCCCAAGCCTTGTTTGACATGCGCTACCCGGCCCCCGGCGACCCTGACTTGGCGATGCGGGTGAAGGCGCTATTGGCGAACCATGGGCTGGATATTGACGCCGACCCCAAGCGCGGGTTGGACCATGGCGCATGGGTGCCCTTGTCGCTGATTTACCCCGACGCCGATATTCCGGTGGTGCAATTGTCCATCCATAGCAGCGCGCCGCCCGAATGGCATTATGCGCTGGGTCAGGCGCTGGCCCCGCTGCGCGAGGATGGCGTGTTGATTATCGGATCGGGCAGCATGACCCATAATTTGCGGGCCGTTTTCGGGGCCGCCCTGCCCATTGATGCGCCCGCCCCGCCGTGGGTCAGCGAATTTACCGACTGGGCCGCGCAAAAAGTGGCGGAAGATGCCGTCGATGATTTGCTGCATATCGTCGACCGCGCCCCTTATGGCCACGAAAATCACCCGACGATGGACCATATTTTGCCGCTGCATGTCGCCATGGGCGCGGGCAGTATGGGCGGTGCATTATCGGGCAAGCGCCTGCACCACAGCACCACTTATGGCATGTTGGCGATGGATGTTTATGCCTTTGGCGTCACGGATTGAGGCAGGCCGCCACGGGACGCGATGACCGGACCAATTTGGCGCACATCAACCCGCTGTGCGCCATTGGCCTTTGCGCTGCTTTCCCCTATAGGCCGCCCATGCTTTTATCCGACCGTGTTCTTTTCCTTGATGGGGAAGCCCTTGTAATCGACAAGCCATCGGGCTTGCCGGTTGATCCGCCGCGCGACGGCAGCCTTAGTTTGGAAAATCATCTGGACAGCCTGCGTTTTGGCTTTGTCCGTTGGCCCTTGCCCGTCCACCGTCTGGACCGCGACACATCGGGCTGTTTGTTGCTGGCCCGCAACCCCAAGGCGCATGGCCGCTTTACCCGCGCTTTTGAAGACCGTTTGGTCAAGAAACAATATCTGGCGGTGCTGGACGGCGTGGTCGAAGGGGACAGCGGCACCATCGATTTGCCACTGGCCAAAGTTTCCACCGCCGAGGACGGCTGGCGGATGGTCGGCGATGCGGCGCAAGAACTGCGCGGCAAGGCGGCGATTTCCCATTGGGAAAAGCTGGCCGTGCTGGATGGCCGCACCTTGCTGCGTTTCCGCCCCGAAACGGGCCGCACCCACCAATTGCGCGTCCATGCCCTTGAAGGCTTGGGCTTTGCGCTGGTCGGCGACCCTGTTTATGGCAGCGGCAACAAGAAAACACGCACCATGCTGCATGCCGAACGCATTGAGGTGGCACGGGATAATAAGCCCGCGATTGTCGCCGAAGCGCCCTTCCCCGATGCCTTTGTGAAGCTGGGTTTCTCTGCGCCCGAAGGCGCTGCGCCAACCCGTGGCTGATATTCCGGAAAGCGCGATGAGCGAGCGCTTTCTGGCGGGTACGGGCCCCGGCGGGCAAAATGTCAATAAAGTCGCCACCGCATGCCAATTGCGGGTCGATGTTTTTGCGCTGCGCCTGCCGCCCGATGCCTATCGCCGATTAAAAGAATTGGCGGGCAGCCGGATGACCAATGACGGCGAATTGCTGTTCATTGCGCGGCGCTATCGCACCCAAGAACAAAATCGGGCCGATGCCCGCCAGCGCGTGTCGGACCTGATTGACGAGGCAATGAAACGCCCCGAACGGCGGATCAAAACCAAGCCCAGCAAAGCCGCCAAGGCCCGCCGAGTCGATGGCAAAAAAGCCCGCAGCACGGTGAAGGCCGGACGCGGGCGGGTGCGGATGGACTGAAGGACTGCCCCTGTGCACCTGTATCATCTGGACTGTGATGCCGCCGCCATTGCGCGGGCGTTTCGCGCCGATGCGGGCGATGACCCGTGGAGCGGCGGGCATATTTCCCCGCTGAACCCCGCGCCGGTGGTGGTTTCCAACGGGCGCGAGGGCGGGCGGCGCTATGTGAAACCGCGCCTGTGGGGCGTGCCGCCGCCGCCATCGGGGACCAGCCCAATTACCAGCGTCCGCAACCTGAAAAGCCCCTTTTGGATTGGCACTTTGCGCCATGCGGAACTACGCTGTTTGGTGCCCGCCACCAGCTTTGCCTTATGGTCGGCGCGCACGGGGGAGAACCGCCAATATCGGGTGCGCATCGATGGGCCGCCGCTGTTCGCTTTTGCCGCGATCATGCGGCAAACCGAGGATTGGCCCAGCTTTGCCATTTTGCACACCGAGCCCAACCGCTTGCTGCGCGCGCACCGCGATGCGCCCATGCCCGTCATTATCGCCCCCGATGATTATGACCAATGGCTGAGCGGGGAATGGAAAAGCGCGCAAAATCTGGTGCAGCCATGGCCCGCCCAATATATGGTGGTGGAGTGAACCATATTGGGAATATTCGACCAAGAAACGGACATATAATGGCGCACGGTCCAGAATATTCTACATTATAGGGGAAAAGGCCCGTCATGGCTTTCATCATGGGCGCGATCGGAATAAGGCAGATGCTGCCTTCTTACGTCACTATAGTGCGGGGGTAGAGAGGACCATCATCCCATGAACGAATCAGATGCCATGGATGCAAGCCACGCTGGCGCTGGGCCGGACACAGCATCTGTTCCCGCGTCCGACGTGACAGAGAAGCGCCGCATCCAACGCGAAAAAATCAAAGCCCATGCCCGTTTTCGCGAAACGGGGGCCAGCGCCTTTGAGGTTGAGTTGACCGATTTGTCGATGCTGGGTTTCTGCATGACGACCTTTGGCCGTCCGGCGGTGGGAACGCATATTTGGGTGCAATTGCCGGGGCTTCGGTCGATGGAGGCGGTGATCCGCCGGACCAATGGCAATGACCATGGCTGCGAATTTATCCAGCCTTTGCACCCGTCGGTGTCCGATTATCTGATCCGCGAATGGGGCCAATAAGGCCCCAAAACGCTGGATTGCATAGGCCCGCGCGGGTCAGCCTGTCTCGCCCGCCAATTCCATAATCGCTTGCCATTCATCGGGCTTAATCTTGCCGACCGACAGGCGCATATATTTAATTAAATCCATATCTTGGAAACGCGGGTCTGCCTTGAACTGGGCCAAGGTGATGGCCCGTTTCAACGGACGCAGCGGTTCCACCCGCACAACCACCCATGGCGATCCTTCGTCGGCGGTGGGGTCGGGAAAGGCTTCTTCGGTGATTTTCATAATGCCCACCGCCTCGCGGCCAATGTTGCTGTGATAGAAAATCACTTCATCGCCGACCTTCATCGCCTTCATATTCAGCTTGGCGCTGTGGTTCCGGACACCGTCCCAAATCCCGCTGCCATCCTTGACCAGATCATCCCAGCCAAACACATCGGGTTCGGATTTCATCAACCAATATTGCTTGCTCATGCGCCATGTTTAGCCCAGCCTATCGGCGCGGGAAACCGCCTTTTTTGCGCAACCATCTTTTCCCTTTCTTCTGATCGCGAAGGGGAGTAAATATATAGTTATGTATATCGACGCTTGCGCCCAAGGCTGCGGCCTGTCGATTCTTCCCCAAGGATGAAAACCGGATTCCCTTACCAATGACAGCATCTGTTCCTGTGATTTCGATGGCGCTGCCCACCGAAAAATTTGCGCATGATTTTGGCGCATCCTTTGAACGCTTTGGCTTCGCGATGATTAGCGACCATGGCATTGACCCCGATTTGATCGACCGCGCTTGGGCGATGGCCAAGGCCTTTTTCGCCCTGAGCGAGGAAGAAAAGCGCGCCTATCATCTGACCGGATTGGGCGGTGCGCGCGGATACACCCCCTTTGGCACCGAAATTGCCAAGGGCGCAAAAGAAGTCGACCTGAAGGAATTTTGGCATGTGGGCCGCGATTTGCCCGCTGGCCACCGCTTGGCGGCGCAGCAGCCCAATAATGTCTGGCCCAGCGAAGTGCCGGAATTTCGCGCGACCTTTGACGCTTTATTCGCGGAATTTGACCGTGTTGGCGGGGCCTTATTGTCGGCCATTGCGCGTTATTTAAATCTGTCGCCCGACTATTTTGACGACACGATTTTGGACGGCAACAGCGTGATGCGCTTGCTGCATTACCCCCCTGTCGCTGGTCCCGCCAAGGGCATTCGCGCCGAAGCCCATGAAGATATTAACACCATCACCTTGTTGCTGGGCGCCGAAGAAGCGGGTCTGGAAATCCTCGATAAGGATGGTAGCTGGCTGCCCGTCGCGCCGCCTGCTGGCGCGCTAGCCGTGAATGTTGGCGATATGTTGCAGCGCCTGACCAACAATCGTTTACCATCGACCACCCACCGCGTCGCCAACCCCGACGCAGGCCGCGCCAGCGTGGCCCGTTATTCCATGCCCTTTTTCCTGCATTTCCGGTCGGACTTCCCGATCGAAACGCTGGAAAATTGCATCGATGCCGACCATCCCAACCTTTATCCCACGCCCATTTTGGCGGACGAATATTTGCAGCAGCGCCTGCGGGAAATTGGCCTGAAGAAATAAGGCTTGGGTCATGACCCCATAACAAAAAGCCTCGCTGGGATGTCCAGCGAGGCTTTTTGTTGATGGGTACAAAATGGCGCCCGTGCGTTTATGCGGGGCGGTCTTTCCAATAATCATAGGCCAAGGCTTGTTGGCTGCGGACGAATTGTCCAGCTTCCCGCCCTTCCCATGGGCCGAGATAATCGCGCAGCACCACAGGATTGGCGGTCCACCAGCCTTGGCCAGGTATTTTATCTTCGGCCCGCACGACCAGCACCGCCAATTCGGGTTCGCCATCCGCGACGCATTGGCGGTCGACCTCCGCCAAAGTTTGGCACAGGGCGCGCATTTTGGGGCGTGTGAAGCGATAGCCCAATTGCTTCAGCATATCCGCATAAGTGATATAGCGGCCCTGACGCGCCACATCGGTCAATATTTGGCGTTGCAACGCCGCATCCGACAGCGAACTGGCGGCAGGAGTGTCGGTTTTATCAGTCATTTTGTGCCTGTAGCATAGCTGGGCCAAATTGGCTTGACCCAAAATAGAAAAGCCGCGCAGCCCATGGGACAGCGCGGCTTGTTCAGAAAGGGTTGGTTAATCAGCCAACAAAAGCGCGTTCGATCACAAAATCGCCCGGCGCGGCATTGCTGCCTTCCTTGAAACCAATGGATTCAAAATAGGCCGACAAATCTTTGATCAAGGCCATGCTGCCGCACATCATGATACGGTCGGTGGCAGGGTCGAATTTGGGTTCGCCCTCAATCGGATGCTGGAACAAACGCCCGTCCTCGATCAATGTATTGATGCGGCCCGTGGTGTGGAATTCCTCCCGCGTCACCGTGGGGATATAATGGAATTTGGCGCGCGCGTCATCTTCTAGCAACGGGTCACCTTCGAGCTGGCTGGCCAATAATTCATCATAAGCCAAGTCGCTGACGCGGCGCACACAATGAACGATCGTGACTTGGTCGAACATATTATACACGTCCGGATCGCGCGCCAGACTGAGGAATGGGGCAAGGCCCGTACCCGTCGACAGCATGAACAAACGCTTGCCCGGCAATAATGCGTCGGTCACCAAAGTTCCGGTCGGCTTGCGGCCCAGATAGACCTGATCGCCTGGCTGAATATTTTGCAAACGGGAGGTCAGCGGCCCGTCTTCGACCTTGATCGACAGAAATTCCAATTCATCGGCATAAGCAGGGCTGGCGACCGAATAAGCACGCAGCAAAGGACGGCCATTGTCACCCTGAAGCCCGATCATCACAAATTCGCCCGACCGGAAACGGAAGGATGCGGGGCGCGAGATGGTGAAGCTGAACAGAAATTCGTTCCAGTGATGGACGCTTAATACCGTTTCAACAGACAGGGCGGTGGTGGGTTCCAAAGTGGCTGCTACAGCGACATTATCGCTCATCATATATGTTCCTGATGTTTCCAAACGGATGAAAATTCGACAAAAAACGGCTTTGGCGATCAAAAGGTCGCACGATGCCAGCATCGGTGCCATCATCAAGGCACCAGCGCCCGCATCATCGCAGACCATTAATCAGCCTGCCGTGCACCTGTCACATGCGCGGCGAAACATGATTTGCCCCTATAGGTCGTTGCGAGTCATTTGCAAAGCATGTGCTTGATGGGGGCAATCCCTGTCCGGCACAGCCAAGCGCACAACCGCAAGCCCAGAATATAAGAGCGTTGCTGCCCGAATTGCCCCAGCAAGCCGCGCCATGCAACGCATGTTTTTCTAAAATGCGGCGTAGAAAGACTGTCAGCGGTGTAAATTAGCCGCGTCGCGCGCCAATCGGCATTTTTCATGGCATACGGCTTTGCCTTGATGGCCAAGCCTTGCTATCGCCTGACCGCAATGGCGACACCGACGGACGATAACCCCACACCGAATCCCGATGAATACATCGACACCGCTTTTGGCAGTGCGCTGTCACAGCGATATTTGGTCTATGCGCTATCGACGATTACCGCCCGTTCTTTGCCGGACTTGCGCGATGGTTTGAAACCCGTCCACCGCCGTTTGTTATGGGCGATGCGCGCCATGCGACTCGACCCCAGCCAAGGCTATAAAAAATCCGCCCGTGTCGTCGGCGATGTGATTGGCCGTTTCCATCCCCATGGCGACACCGCTGTTTATGACGCGATGGTGCGCTTGGCGCAGGATTTTTCGCTGCGTTACCCATTGGTCGATGGGCAAGGCAATTTCGGCAATATCGACGGCGATAATGCCGCTGCTTATCGGTATACCGAAGCGCGGCTGACCCGCGTCGCCATTGATTTGATGTCCGGTCTGGACGAAGGCACGGTTGATTTTAAGCCAACCTATAATGGCGAAGATCATGAGCCGGAAATCATGCCCGGCCTGTTCCCCAATCTGTTGGCTAATGGCGCCAGCGGCATTGCGGTTGGCATGGCGACCAATATTCCGCCGCATAATGCGGCAGAGGTGATCAGCGCGGCCTTGGTGTTGATTGACAACCCCGATGCCAGTCTGGCCGATTTGCTCGCCCATGTGCAGGGGCCTGATTTCCCCACCGGCGGCATTTTGCCGGACGGGCCGGAAACCATTGCCCATGCTTATGAAACCGGACGCGGCAGTTTTCGCGTGCGTGCGCGTTTTTCCACCGGACGATTGGAAGATGGCAGCTGGGAAGAAACGGGACTAGAAAAACAAACCGCCGGAATGTGGCAATTGGTGATCAGCGAAATCCCTTATGGCGTCGCCAAGGGCAAGTTGATCGAACAAATCGCCCATTTGATCGCGGACAAGAAATTACCGATCCTTGAGGATGTGCGCGACGAAAGCGCCGAAGACATCCGCATTGTGCTGGTCCCCAAAAGCCGCAATGTCGATCCTGATATTTTGAAAGACAGCCTGTATCGGCTGACCGATTTGGAAAATCGTTTTGCGCTGAACCTCAATGTGCTGGACGCCACGCGCACGCCCAAGGTGATGGGCCTGCACCAATTGTTAACCGAATGGTTGGCCCATCAAATCATCGTATTGGTTCGCCGCGCGGAACATCGCATCGCGAAAATTGACGACCGATTGGAATTGGTCGCCGGTTATCTGATCGCCTTTTTGAATTTGGACCGTGTCATTGAAATCATCCGTTATGAGGATGAACCCAAAGCGACGATGATCGCGGAATTTGAGCTGACCGACAGGCAAGCCGAAGCCATTTTGAACATGCGCCTGCGCTCGCTGCGCAAGCTGGAAGAAATGGAGTTGAAGCGCGAGCAAGAAGAGCTGGCCGCCGAGCGCGAGGAATTGGCTAAGCTGGTTGAAAGCCCTGCCCGCCAGCGCACCCGTTTGAAACGCGACCTGACCGCGCTGCGCAAAGTTTATGGGCTGGATACGTTGCTGGGTGCGCGCCGCACCACCTTGGACGAAGCCGCACCGACCCGCGAGATTCCGCTGGATGCGATGATCGAGAAAGAACCGCTGACGGTGATTTTGTCGAAGCGCGGGTGGATTCGCGCCCAGCGAGGCCATGTCGCGCCGGAACAATGGTCGGAATTTAAATTTAAAGAAGGCGATGAATTGGCCTTTGCCGTTCATGCCCAGACCACCGACAAATTGTTGATCGCGGCCAGTGACGGGCGTTTTTACACCATTGGCGGCGACAAATTGCCGGGCGGGCGCGGATTTGGCGAACCGCTGCGCGTGATGGTGGATATTGATAGCGACGCCAAAATCGTCGCGCTGACCCCCGCTGTGGCCGATGGGCGATTGTTGCTGGCATCGTCCAGCGGCCATGGCTTTGTCGCGCAAATGCAGGATGTGATTGCCGAAACCCGCAAGGGGCGCAACGTCGTCAATCTGAAGGCCAAATCGCAATTGCTGGTCGTGCGGGTCATCGCCGATGTGCATGACAGCATTGCCGTGATTGGCGAAAACCGCAAATTGGTGGTGTTCCCGCTGGCCGAAGTGCCGATCATGACACGCGGCCAAGGGGTGATGCTGCAACGGTATCGCGATGGCGGCTTGTCGGATACTATCACCTTTACCTTCACCGATGGGCTGAGCTGGCCGATGGGCGGCGATACGGGGCGGATTCGCACCGAAACCGACGTAAAACCATGGCGCGTGGCGCGCGGTGCATCGGGCCGGATGCCGCCAACAGGCTTTCCGCGCAACAATCGTTTCGCCTAGGTTCTAATTTTCCGGTGGCTGTAAATAGCTTGTTTACTTCCATGCGTTTAGGCCTGTCCTAATGGCAAACCCAACCACCGCCTTTTCGTCCAAAGACGCCGAGAAAGGCCCCAATGGCGCGCATCATGCGGCGTCGCTGGGCTGGATCAATGCGCTGCCCATTGCAGCGGCGCTGATTCGCCCCGCCGCGGGTGGCCATTTTCGTTTGCACGCCAGCAATGCCGCCTTTGCCGAATTGGCATTAAGCCCCGCTGGCATTGACGCCCCCGTCGAACTGACCCGCGCGGTAGCTGATTCCATCGACGCGCCCGATGGGCAGGCGGCTTTTTCCTGCGTTTTTCATCGTGGGGATATGGCGATTGACATGCAGGGCCATATTCAGGCCTTGGGCACCGATATTTCCGCCGAAGGTTTGTCGCTGTTAACGCTGATCGACCGGACACAGGAATTGCGGACCGAACGCAATTTGCGGTTGGAATTAATTACCGATCCGCTGACCGGCCTGCCCAATCGCACGGGATTTTCCGCCATATTGGATGAGCGCCGCCGCGTTGATGTGCAGCAAGCCCATGCCATTTTCCTGATCGACCTCAGCCGGTTTAGCCGTATTAACGAACATATTGGCCCCATGGCGGGGGACGAATTGGTCATCGCCGTGGCGCGCCGTTTGCAAAATTATATGCGCGACGAATATGTGGTGGCGCGCACCGGCGGCGATGAATTTGGCATTTCCTTTCCGGTCGGGTCATCCCACCCCGACATATTGGCATTGGCGGGGCGGGTGCAAAGCTGCTTTGCCGACCCGTTTCGCATCGGCCATTTAAACGTCAGCATTGATTGCGCCATTGGCGGGGCGATTTGTGCCACATGGCGCGGCGCGCCGGACCAGTTCCCCAATCATGCCGACGATATTCGCCACGCCCAAATCGCGTTAAAACGCGCCAAGCGCAGCGGACAGATTGAGATTTACAAGCCGGAAACGGCCCATTTGTCACACAACCGGTTCAGCATGGAAACCGCGCTGCGCGATGCCATTGAAGCGGACCGGCTGTCGCTGGTGTTTCAACCCCTGATCAGCCTGTCGACGGGCGCGGTGGCGGGATTTGAAGCCTTGGCGCGCTGGCACGACAATGGCATGCCCATTTCGCCCAGCGAATTTATTCCGGTCGCCGAAGACAGCGGCTTGATCGTGCCATTGGGGCAATGGGCCATCAACAAAGCCGTCAGCATCATGGCCGAATGGGACGCCGCCCAAGGGGCAAGCGTCGATTGCTATTTTTCCGTCAACGTGTCGCCCATTCAATTGCTGCGCGACGATATTGTCCGCGTCACACAAGATGCGCTGGACATATATCAGGTCAGCGGCGAACGGTTGATGATCGAATTGACTGAAAGCGCGGTGGTCGGCGACCCTGACCATGCGTTGCAGGTGCTCAGCGCGCTCAAGGCGCTGCACGTGCGGATAGCGATGGATGATTTTGGCACCGGCTATTCCAATCTGGCCCTTTTACAGCGCCTGCCGATTGATGTGCTGAAAATCGACCGCAGCTTTGTGGACCAGATGGAGCATGACCGCGAGCAAGTGGCGATTGTCCGCACCATCCAAAGCTTGGCCGAAGCGTTGAATTTGCAAACCACCGCCGAGGGTGTGGAAACCGTGGACCAAGCCCGTCTATTGTCGGCGCTCGGGTATAATTTCGCCCAAGGTTATCATTTCGCCCGCCCGATGGAGGGGAATGCCGCGCTGGAATATTGGCGGCGATCGCTGATTAAACCGGTGTTTTAATTCCCGATTGGGATCAGCGATCATCGCAGGGCTTATTTTTGGTCCAGCGCCTTTTGCGCCCCTGCCTTTTGCGCCCCTGCCTTTTGCTCCACGGCCTTTTGGTCCAATAGGGCCATCACGCGGGCTTGGTCGGGAAAATCCTCGGCCAGCCATTGCGCTTCCACCGCTTTCAACAGTTCCGCCACCTGTGGTCCCTTGGCAAGGCCGCGCGCGACAATATCCCCGCCCTTCAGCGGCATGTCGGGCACCGACCAACCGTGCAGCGCCTGTGCATCAGCCAGCGCGCCCGCCCTGTCCCCGCGCAGCAACGCCGCATCCCGTGCCGCGTCCATGCCGATACGATAGGCAAGTTGGCGAATAGGGACCCCGCCATCGGCGCGGTGGACGGCCAGCAAGCGCAAATGACCCCGCTGGCGCTTGGATAGGCGCAGGCGACTGGCGACCTGTTCCGCCGCGGCGTCATCCGCAGGCAGCAGGGCCGCCAAACGGCGAAGACCCGCCACATAAGCCTGTGCGGTGCTGTTTGTGCCTTGGTCAGCCACGGCTTGTTCATTGCGGACCAGTTGATCGAGCAGCGCCAGCGCGACATCAAGCGGCTGCATTTCGGGCAATAAAACGCCGAAAATATCGTCCGCCGCCATATGGCCGACGATGCGGCGCGGGTCGGGCAGTGACAGTATTTTCAGCAATTCGTCGCAGATACGTTCGCGCGATAAGCTTTTCAGCGATTGGCGCGCCGCCACCACGGCGGCATGGCTGATGGGGTCGAGCGTGTCGCCAAAGCGGGCGGCGAAGCGGTAAAAGCGCAAGATGCGCAGATTATCCTCGGCAATGCGAGTCGCGGCGTCACCGATGAACAGCACGCGTCCGGCGTCCAAATCCGCCAGACCGCCGAAATAATCGTCAATCTTTCCGCTGACCGGATCGGCATAAAGGGCGTTGATCGTGAAATCGCGCCGTGCGGCATCGTCGCGCCAATCGCTGGCAAAGGCGATGGTCGCGCGGCGGCCATCGGTTTCCACATCATGGCGCAGCGTGGTGATTTCATAGCTTTTGCCCGATGCCACCGCCGTCACCGTGCCATGCTCGATGCCGGTGGGGATCGTCTTGATGCCCGCCGATTCCAATTTTTCGACGACCTGATGCGGCAACCAAGTCGTGGCAATATCCACATCGGTGACATGATGACCCAGCAGCGTATCGCGCACCGCGCCGCCGACCACGCGCATATGATCGCGGCCCAACGCCCCCAAAATGCGCGCCAAACCGTCCGCGCCGCGCCAATCGGCGGCGGGCAACATCATGTCCGTCATGTCAGCAATACCAGCCGCTGGGCAGCCGCCGCGCCAATTTGATAATGATATCCGCCGTCACGCCCCAAATCCGTCGTCCTTGCCAAAACATTTCATAATAACGGCGGTCCATGCCGTCCCAATTCACATGATGTTCGTCGTAATTGTCGGGATTGAACAAAATGTCGAGCGGCACTTCAAACCATGCCTCAACCTCATCGGGATTGGGGTCGAACGGCAGGTCCGGCGGAATCACGCCCAAAACCGGCGTGATATGATAGCCGCTGCCCGACCGATAGGGATGGGTTGGCCCCGCCACCCACACATCACGGCGGTGGAGGCCAATCTCTTCCTCTGCCTCGCGCAGGGCTGCGTCCACAGTGTCACGGTCGCTTGGGTCGATTTTTCCGCCCGGAAAGGCGACTTGTCCGGCATGGGCGCGCAGCCATTGGGGGCGCTGGGTTAAAATCACGCCGGGGTCTTTGCGGTCGGTCAGCGCGATCAACACCGCCGCGTCGCGCAGGCTTTGCCCCCGAAACAAATGGGCTTCGTCCATACCGTCATCGGGCAATAAATTGTCCAGCGCATCGCGCAATTTTTCCGACAACATCATTCGCCGCCCAAGGAAAAGGCCGCACCATTGGACCAAATGCGGGGCGCGTGGGAGGTTTCTGGTGCGTCTGGCGCGTCAGCGGCATCTGCCAGCGCCATATCGACCAGTTCATAATAAAGCGCGCGGTCCAGCCGCGCCGACAAGCCATTGCCCAGCGGCCCCCGCACATGCAGGCGCGGGTCGGGCGCGTCGGGGTCCGCGCCAAAGCTGAGCGGATGGTCCGGCCCCGCCATGACCAATTCGTCGGTGTTCAGGCGAAACACCAGCTTGCGGTCCTTGCCCTGCCCCTCGCTTTTCAGTTCCACAGCGCGGAATGGCAGGTCGTGAACGACGATCGATTGCCGTTCCGCCGGCGTGACCAAGGCATAGCTGCCGTCCGATTCCCGCCGCAAAATGGTGGAAAATAGCTGGACCATCGCAGGGCGTTTGATTTCGCCCCCTTCGTGGAACCAGCGGCCATCGGCGGTAATTTCCATATGGCTGTCGCCGCTGCGTTCGGGATGCCATTGCTCGACGGGCGGCAAAGAGCGATCCGCCAACATCTGGGCAGCTTGTTCCAAGCTGAGCGAGGAAAAATCACGCGAAAGCAGGGGCGTTTTACGATCCATAAAAAAGACATAGGCCGATCAGGCCGCTGTGCAAGGGCCAGCGCGCTTTTCCATCAGCCTTTCGTCCGTCAGCGGCGCGATATCCGCGCCGTGATGGATGATATGACGGGGTTATACTGGGCGGGGGCCGATCATACCGGCCGTGCGCGGCATATCATGACCGTTCACCGCCAAGCCCAGCAAACGGCGCTGTTCAAACGGCCCCGGCAAGTCCCATGCGTGGGTGGCATCGGCGTCAAAACCCCAAAAACGGCCATAATATTCGGGATCGCCAATCATCATCAACGCGCCGTCCGCGCGTGTGCGGGCGGATTCGACCATTTTGTCCATCAAGGCGCGGCCATGACCACCCCGCTGAATATCGGGCCGCACCGCAACAGGGCCGACCATGACCAAGGGTGTCGTCACATTATCCGCACCCAAATGGGCGACAGGCCAGCATTGAATGACACCGATCAGGCCGTCATCCCCTTGGATAGCAAAGCTTAATTCATCGACAGGCAACAAGCCTTGGCGGATTTTATACGCGGTTCTTCCAAAACGATCTGGCCCAAAGGCCGCGTCCAGCAAATCCTCGACGGATTGCGCTTCTATATTCATTAAGGGAAGTAACTCGACCAACACCAAACCTTTCGCTAATGGGGCGGCGCTTTAGGGTCGATCATGTCAGATGCAAAGCTGAATATTCGATCCATATCATAGGATTTTGTCGTGACCGATAGTTTGTGGCTGGAAGTGGACGGTTTGATCGTCCAAGTTTTGACGGGTATTTATTCAGAAGAAACCCATTTGCCGCAGCCGCTGCGCATCACCGTGCGCGCGAAATTGGAAATGGCGGACCATTATGATCCATCGACCCCGCTGAGCGCGTCGAAAAATTATATGGATCTGAAATTCGCCGCCACCGACGGCATCCCCAAGGATGTGCATTTCGTGCTGATTGAAAGCGTGGCCGATCATATTATGAACAGCCTGTTCCTGCAGGATGATAAGGTGCAGGAAATTGAGGTGAAGATCGTCAAACTGGCGATTGCAGAAAAAGACGAGGAAATTGGCATCACCATGCGGCGGTCCAAAAAATGAGCGAAGCGCCGCTTGCGTTGGTGACGGGAGGGTTACACCGCGTGGGCGCAGCCATTGCGGCGCGGCTGGCGCGCGAAGGCTATGCGTTGGCGATTCACCAGCGCAGCGGCGGCGCGGCCGATGATATATTGGTGCGCGCGCTGCGCGAAACCGGCGCGGCCTGCCAATGCTTTGTCGCCGATTTGGCGAATAGCGATGATGTGGCGGGATTGATTCCCGCCGTCATCGCCCATTTTGGCCGCGCGCCCGATGTGTTGGTGAATAATGCGTCGCTGTTTATCGACGGGCAATGGCCCGACCTGTCCCCCTCCAGCCTGACCGACACCATGCAGGTCAACCATCATGCGCCCGTATTATTGGCGCAGGCCATGGTCGCCGCGCATCAAGGGCCACGCCGCCCCGCCATTGTGAATATATTGGACCAGCGCGTGGCGAATCCAGTGCCCGATCAACTGGCATACAGCCTGTCGAAACAAGCCTTGTGGCAATCGACCACCACGCTGGCCGTGGCCTTTGGCGACAAAGCGCGGGTTAATGGTGTGGCACCCGGCCTGACCCTGCCGACCGAAGATTATAGCGACGCACAGATGGAGCGGTTGGCCCAGCTTATGCCGCTGCGCGCCCTGCCCACGCCCGAACAAATTGCCGATGCCGTGGCATGGCTGGCGGGCGCGGAAGCCGTGACGGGGCAGACCATCTTTGTGGATGGCGGGGCGCATTTGGCCGCCTTTGACCGCGATTTTGTGAATTTGGCGCGGGATTGAAAACAGCGGCGGGCATTTCTGCCCCGCCGCTGATCGGCATAGCGCTGATCATATTAGCGCTTAGTAAATATGCACGGCCTTGGGGACCAAATAGCCGTCCAAGCCTTCGGGGCCGCTTTCGCTGCCAAAGCCCGATTCTTTGATGCCGCCAAAGGGCATGTCATGCGCCGAAATGGCAAAGGCGTTGATGCCGACCATGCCGCTTTCAATGGCGTCAGCCACGCGGTTGATGCGGCGGCCATTTTCCGTAAAGGCAAAGGCCGCAAGGCCAAAGGGCACGCGATTGGCTTGTTCCAGCGCCTCTTCCTCTGTGCCGAAGGGCCGGATGAGCGCCAAGGGACCAAAGGGTTCGGTGGTCATCACATCGGCGTCCAGCGGCACGTCCGCAATGGCGGTGGGGCGGAAGAAATACCCCTCCCCCGTGGCTTCGCCGCCCGCGATGATGCGGCCACCCTTGGCGGTGGCATCGGCGATCAGCTTTTCAATGGCAGGGACGCGGCGGCTGTTGGCCAGCGGGCCCATTTGGGTGGCGGCGTCCAGACCACTGCCGATTTGCACCTTGGCGGTGCGCTGGGCAAAGCCTTGGACGAAGGCGTCATAAATCCCCTCCTGCACATAAAAGCGGGTGGGGGAGACGCAGACTTGGCCCGCGTTACGGAATTTCTGGGCCACCACCTTGTCCAGCGTGGCGTCCAAATCGCAATCGTCGAAAATCAGCACAGGGGCGTGACCGCCGAGTTCCATGGTGATGCGCTGCACATTGTCGGCGGCCAGCTTCATCAAATGTTTGCCGACCGCTGTTGAGCCGGTGAAACTGACCTTGCGGATCGTGCTGCTGGCCAGCAAATGGCGGCTGATCATATCGGGGTCGCCATAGACCAATTGCACCACATCGCCCGAAATGCCCGCATCCGCGATGCAGCGCATGACGGCGCTGGTGCATCCGGGGGTTTCCTCTGGCGCTTTGGAAATGACCACACAGCCCGCCGCCAAAGCGGGGGCGATTTTCTTGGCCATCAAATTCACCGGAAAATTCCACGGCGAAAAGGCCGCGACCGGCCCGACAGGCTGTTTTAGCACCATGGCGCGCTGGCCCGTTGGGCGCTGCACCACACGGCCTTCGATCCGCTGGCCTTGTTCGGCGAAATAATCGAACAAAGCAGCGGCGGATAACACTTCGCCCCGCGCTTCGGCGATGGGCTTGCCCTGTTCCAGCGTCAACAGCGTGGCGATATGGTCGGCGCGTTGGCGGATATTATCCGCCACCTTGTGCATCAAGGCGGCGCGTTCCTGCGGCGTTTTGGCGCGCCACACGGGCCATCCGCGCTTGGCCGCTGCCAAGGCTTCGTCCAAATCCGCCGCCGTGGCGACAGGCAAGTCCGCGACCACGCCGCCCGTGGCGGGGTTATAGACCGGCCGTGCATCCCGCCCCTCTGTCCCCCGCCATTCCCCTGCGATAAACAGTTGAAGGTCGGCGTCATAGCTGGCGGTCATGGCATATCCTTTCGGGGTGATTACCCCCTAGATATAATCAGTTTCAGCTGTAATTAAAGCTGATGCTGATGCGGTCCTGTTTCCCCATATTGGGCATAACCTCGTGCCGCAGCCAGCTTTCCCACAAAAAGATGCTGCCGACCGCCGGTTCGGCATAAACAAAGGGAAGCAGATGTTCGGGGGCGTCATCGTCGCGGCCAGGCGCGTTCATCAGCATCGCCAAACGCGGGTCTTCCAGCTTTAACGCGCCGCTACCGTCCGGCACACAGACGTAAAATGTGCCGGATACCACGCTGTGGGGATGAATATGGCCGCTGTGCATCCCGCCCGGTTTCAAAATATTCACCCACAGGCTGTCCATCCGCAAAGGCTTGCCAAGGTCGAAATGGCTGGCGGCCGCGAATTTCTTGACCTCTTTGTCCAGCAGGCGCTTCAAATCACCAAAGGCCGGATCGCGCGTGGGCAGATCGCCCAAGGACGCATAGCTGGTATAGCCGCGATAGCCATGATCGCGGCTCCAGCGGCGGCCCGCGCTATCTTCTTGGGCAAACAGGCGGCAGCTTTCTTCCAATTCCTCCAGCAACGCAGGGTTGCCGATAAAAGCTTGGTAAAATTGGGTGGCGAATAAAGATCGAACAGGCATAGTGGTCGCAAAGCATAGCATAAGCCAAGAAGCAAGGGAGACGAGGATGCCAAAGATGGAATTGGTCACCGATGGACTGCGCTTTCCAGAAGCGCCCGTGGTCATGCAAGACGGCAGCGTGATCGTAACAGAGATTGAGGCGGGCCGTATTACCCGCTGCCTGCCCGATGGCAGCAAACAAGTGATCGCGACGCCCGGCGGCGGTCCCAATGGCTTGGCCATTGGGCCGGATGGCAAGCTATATTGCTGTAACAATGGCGGATTTGAGTGGAACCGCAGCAATGGCATGTTGGCCCCGCATGGCATCGCCAATGATTATGACGGCGGGCGCATTGAACGCATTGATTTGGAAACCGGCGCTGTCGAGATTCTGTATCAAAGCGGCGATCATGGCGTGGTGCTGCGCGGGCCGAATGACATTGTGTTTGATGACCAAGGCGGCTTTTGGTTCACCGACCATGGCAAGGCGGATTATACCAGCCGCTGTCACGACATTGTCGGCATATTTTACGCCAAGGCCGACGGCAGCTTTATCGAAGAAGTGATTTTCCCATCGCAAAATCCCAATGGCATTGGCCTGTCGCCCGATGGCAAGACCCTTTATGCCGCGGAAACCTATACCTGCCGCCTGATGAAATTTAACATCACCGCGCCGGGCAAGGTCGATGACGCCGCTGGCCCCGGCGGGGCGGGCATTCCGCTCTATCGACCTGCTGGATATAAATTTTTCGACAGTTTGGGGATGGAGGCCAATGGCAATATTGCCGTGGCGACGATCGGCGAATGCGGCATCAGCGTAGTGTCCCCCAGCGGCGAATTGGTCGAATTTGTCGCCACCGACGATATTTTCACCACCAACATCGCCTTTGGCGGGGCGGATGGGCGCGATGCTTATATCACCCTGTCCGGCACAGGGCGGCTGGTCAAATGCCGCTGGGAACGCGCCGGATTGACCCTGCATTATAACGCATAAAGCAGCCCCCATGGGCAGCGCGGGGCTTGGTCCCTGCGCCGTCCGCTGTCCCGATTTTCTTGATGAAAGACCAAAGAATTTTCATGACCATCAGCACGGTAATTTTCGATTTTGGCGGGGTGATTACCTCGTCCCCCTTTGAAGCCTTTAACCGATTGGAAGCGCAGCGCGGCCTGCCCCATGATTTTGTGCGCGGCGTCAACCGCATCAACCCCGACACCAACGCATGGGCGCGGTTCGAGCGCGCCGAAATTGACGCCGCAACATTTGACCAACTGTTCCGCACGGAAGCAGAAGCGCAAGGCCATGATTTGGAAGGCGAAGCCGTATTGGCGGTGTTGGCGGGCGCGGTGCGGCCCGCCATGGTCGCCGCGCTTGATCAGTTGCGGGACGCCGGATATCGTCTGGGCTGTATCACCAACAATGTGCCCAGCGGCCAAGGCGCAGGCATGGCCCGCAGCGACAGCGCCGCCGCCGAGATCAGCGCGATTATGGCGCGGTTCGACCATGTGATTGAATCGAGCAAAGTGGGCGTTCGCAAACCCGACCCCCGCATTTACCAAATGATGTGCGATGCCTTGGGCGTCACGCCCGCAGAATGTGTGTATCTGGATGATTTGGGCGTCAATTGTAAACCAGCCGCCATGCTGGGTATGCAGGCGATTAAAGTGACCAGCGGCGAACAAGCCTTGCGCGATCTCGCGGAACATGTGCCCATCACGCTGTAACCGCCATGGGCATCGCGATGCGGTACCCGCCTGTCGGTGCGCGGCAGAATTAGGTCCAAAATTGGATAGATTAGTTGAAATATCCAATCCCATTTTGTGAAGGATTATGAGTATATCAATATATGCGATGATATTTGCATCAATAAAGGTCGGACGGGTTATTAGGCAAATATAGTTTAAGATATTTTATCCATTTCGGCGCAGTTGGTGACGGACATATGAAGAAACGCATCGCAGCATGGCCCGTAAAATCCGCCCATCCATGGGCTGCCGCGCTGTTGCTGTCGACCAGCCTAGCCTTCACATCGCCCGCCGCCGCCCGCGAAGAGCGCCACCAATTTGATATTGGGTCCACCAGCCTGTCGCTGGCGATTATCGAGGTGGGGCGGCAATCCAGCACCCCCGTTGCCACGCTGATTTCCGACCTGCCGCTGATCCGCACGCCCGCCGTGCGCGGGACGATGAAGGTCGATCAGGCGTTGAAATTATTGCTGGCGGACACGGGGTTTCGATACCGCAAAACCAGCAATGGCACCTATATGATTGAGCGGGCCAAACAGGCACGGGCACCGAAAAAACCAACGGCCACCGCCGCCGCAAAAGCCCCCCGCGCCCATGCGGATGAAGAGGAAAATGATTTCGCCGACCCCAATGTCATTATCGTCACGGCCAGCAAAAATAATACGCCGTTGAGTGATTATGCAGGCGGAGCCTATGTCACAGCGGTGAACGATGACCAAATCCGCGCGGGCGCAGGGCGCGGTTCGGATGCGATGGTCGAATTATTGCCGATGCTGGCGTCGTCCAGCTTGGGGGCGGGCCGCAATAAAATTTATGGCCGCGCGGTTTCGGACGGCAGCTTTAATGGCTTCATGCAAAGCAATTTGGGTGTGTATCTGGGCGAACAGCGCTTGGGATATTCCGCGCCAGACCCCAATTTACAATTGTTCGATATCGACCGTGTGGAGGTTTTGCTGGGCCCGCATGGCACCTTATACGGGTCCGGCGCGCTGGGCGGCGTGCTGCGTATTCAACCCACAGCCCCCAAATTGGCGGACAGAGAGGCTGCCATATTGGCAGAAGTCACCACCGTCACCCAAGGCGGCAGCGGCGGCACGATCAGCGCGATGATCAACCAACCGCTGGTGACAGATCGGCTCGCGCTGCGGGCCGTGGTCTATCAAGTTTTTGATCCGGGATATTTGGACCATGTCCCAGAGTTTGACGACATGCCGGCCATCACCACAAAAAACAGCAACAGCATCACCATTCGCGGCGCACGCGCGGCGCTCAGGTGGGAATGGGACGACAGCAACCAATTGGATTTTGGCTTCGCTTATCAAAGCATTGCCGGCCGCGACATTTCCCATACGGGCATCGCCCCGCCGCGCTTGGAAATTGATGCGCCCATGCTGCAACCCTATAGCAATGACTTTTTGATGCGGTCGCTAACTTATCGCAAACAATGGGATGATTGGACCCTTACGTCTGTTTCAGGCTGGATCGACCAACGAACGGATGAGCTTTTTTACCAAGTATATTATAATGGTAGCGTCGGATATCTGACGGCGGATCGCGACATTTTCATTTTGTCGCACGAAACACGCGCGACGGCCGATTTGGGCGCGTGGAACCTCATCATGGGGTTCAGCACGTTGAAAAACCAATCGGTGACCATCGACAAGAATATCGGTCTTGATCTAGGTTATGATTATAATCGCGTCAGCAAAATTACGACCCATGAAAACGCCTTATTTGGCGAAGTGAGACGCGATCTGGGTAGCAATGTCACGGCCATGCTGGGGGCCAGACTGGCCAGAGTGCATGAAGATATAAGCATCACACCACTCACCATCGGTGATCGGGGCGACCATTCCATTCAAAAGAGATGGGATTTTCTGCCATCGGCTTCGCTGTCATGGAAACCCGGTACCGGTCATTTGATATTTGCCGCCTATCGTGAGGGATTTCGGTCCAGCGGCATGTTCCCCCCATCATTTTTGGGCCTGACAGGCGGCTATGGCATTCCACCAAAGCCGGACAAAATACGGATGATCGAAACTGGATATCGCTTTAGCGGATCATCCAAATTCAGCCTGACGGTGAATGGATATTATATTCATTGGTACAGCAGAAACACCGATAGCATCATTTTTCTGGTGGGCGGCTTTGCGCCCAATAATACCGGCGATGTCAAAATATGGGGCGGTGACGCCGTCGTGGATTGGAAGGTCAGTTCCCAATTTCGGATCAATTCCGGTATCGCGATTAATAATCTGCCCCATTACACGCCGCCAAGGCCGCCTCATTTTCCCGATTGGTATGTTATGCAGCCACAATATTTGCCAAATATACCACAACTAACAGCGCGCTTGGGGATGCAATATGATGTCCCCTTGGACCATCAGTGGGATTTAAATTTGAGCGGCGCCATCCGATATCGCGGCAAAGTTTATGGGGAATTTCGCGGCCCCACCAAACCGCGTGAAGAAATTGGGGCGGAAGTCCGCGTTACAAATGGCGAATATGCATTTTGGTTTAAAGTCAGCAACATATTGAACAATACGAACAATAGTTTCGATGGCGGCAATCCATTTTATTATACCGCGCAAAATAGAGACGTTTACACTCCCAACCCGCCGCGTAGCTTTGCGTTAGGCGCGAGCAAAAAATTCTAAGATCAAGACCCTATCGGGCCGCCAGCACAATCTGATCCCCCGATTGCTGAACAATACGCACCCCGCCTTGTTCCCGCAGGAATTGCACCAGCATATTCGGGTTCCCCAATGGGAAAATGCCCGTGACGGGCAATTGTTTCAGCGCATCATCCCGCAAAATAATTTTCTGCGTTTGATAATTGTTCATCTCCCCCACCACTTCGCTGAGCGGGCGGCGTTGGAAATCCAGCATTCCACCAGTCCAACTGGTGGCGCGCGCTGTATCCACTTCGCTGCGCGCAAAGCCAGCGGGGGTGACCATCAATTGTTGACCCGGCGTCAGGGTCGTCGCCCCTGCTGGCAGGCCATTTTCACCCTGACTGTCCACCCGCACGGACCCTTTGGTCAAAATGACCCTGACCCCATCATCGCCTTTTCGCACGGCAAAGGCGGTGCCCAAGGCGGTGACGGTCACGCCATTGGTCTCAACCGTAAAGCGGGCATCGACGTCATGCGCGACCTCGAAATAGGCTTCGCCTTGCTGCAGGTCGACGCGGCGACTGCTTGCGCCAATGGCGGTGCGCAAAACGGCATTGCCGCCCATTTTGATGTTCGACCCGTCGGCCAGTTTCAGTACCTCAATCTTGCCCAACGTCGATTTTTGCGGGGCCGACCAACTGGCCATTTCCACTGCATCGCCGCCGCCATTGGGACCGAATAATCCGGTCACGCTGCTGACCGAAAAGCCGACAGCGACCGCCAAGGCCGCCGCCATCGCCGCCGGACGCCAATTATCGAGGCTGAATTTCCACGCGTTAAATTGGTTGAAACGGCGGGCAGCAGGGCGCGCGGCGCGTGCATGGGTGCGCATGGCCGCCACGCGGGGGTCTTCCTTGACGTTCAAGCTGGCATCAAAAATGATGCTCAGTCGTTGCCACGCCAAATCCAGTTCCGCATCCTCGACACAGGCTTGGTCAAATTTCGCATGGTCTTCGGCGGTGGCCTGACCAGACAGACGCAACGACAGATGCTCGGCCGCAATATTTTCGGCCACTTCGCGTCGTTCGCGGTATAAAATCTCTTCGTCGATCATGGCAAATCCTTCTGCGCCAAAAAGCGCAACGCCTTGACCATATGCTTGCCCACCGCGCTGAGCGAGATGCCGCAATGATCTGCGATTTCTGTATAGCTCATGTCGTCGAATCGTTGGAGCACGAAAATGTCCCGTGTGCGGGACGGCATTTCTTCAAGCGCTTGAATGAAACGCTCCATCGTTTCGCGGCCTGCCATCACCTGTTCCGGTGTTACCGTATCAACAGGGTGGTGCATTTCATCCAATTCGGTATGGGAATCGCGGTGCCGGACTGTTGCACGCCGCCACCGATCCGCCAGCACACTGCGCACCGTCTGAAAAGCATAAGCCTTTCATTCTGAACGGAGATGTCCGATTGCCGCTGGTGCAGCCGCAGCAGCGTTTCTTGTAACACATCCTCAATATCATCGCGCTGGACGTGGCGCGCGACATAGGGACGAAGCAATGTCATACACCGCTTCGGATCCAGCCCCTCAGAATGGGTGATATGCGATGTCCCCCATGCCATGACTCTATAATGAACCTTAATTCATTAAAACCAACAGTTAAATTAGTCATTACTGATAACATCCACCCCACTTCATGTTACCCTGATCAGAAAAAGGAAAATTTAACCGTTACAATACAATTAAATAGAAATTATTTCGAAAAACATCAAAAAAAATTCCAATATGGGGTGCATGATCGTCATCGGGCTGCGTCTTCCTTTCTAAGAGAAGTTTGGGAAGATGGAGTAGAGACATGCAGCAGCTTGGAAACATTAGCTTTACTGCGGATCCATATGGGGATGTAGCCTCCATTCTTCAGGGGTTGGCGCCTACGCCCGCATTTGACGGCTTGGGTCCATCGCCCATCCAGCCTTTTTCCCATCCCGCGGCACGCTCTGTGCCAGAGCCAGGAACAGAGCCTGCCGCAGCCACCGACATCCGGCCAGATTTCATGGTGCCGGGCCATTATCTGGCTGCCTTGTCATCCGATGCATGGGCGATGGGGCAGCTCGCCATGATGGCCCAGCCAATTTATGATTTGGCCGCATCTATCCATCCATTAGATTTTCTGCGCTTGGTCCACCATCATATGCGGACCCATGAAAATGAAGCGCTGCAACAGGGGCAAAAAATAGCCTTTGGCACCTTTACCATGTTGGTTACCGAAGCGGGACAATGCGATACGCTGGGTGATGCGCTGCGGCAATTTGCACGGTCTATGCAGCGTCTGCGCCCAGATTTAATCGCCAGCGTGCGCTGTGGGCGCGGCAGCTTGTGCCTGTCGATCAACCCCCGCCGCGTCATGGCCGCCAGCGCCGAGTTGGAAACGGAAATTTTTGCGATCACCGCCCATTGCGCCTTTCGCGCCTTGATCGACGGTCCCTTAATGCCCGTGTCGGTGCGCGCGCCGCGCGATGGACGTTTTGCGGGCGGCATTGATGGACCATCCCTCTTGTCATGGCTGGGATGCGAGATCACGCGCAGCGGCAGCGGCGTGACGCTGGAATATAGCTATGCCGATGGCGACCGCCCAATCACCCCCCGCCGCCATGGTGCATGGGCGGGACAAGAAATGGGGTATTTTCGCGAATTATTTGCCCATCACATCACCCCATCGGAAGGGGTGGATAGCCCGCCCCCACCCATCAGCATCGTTCAGCGGGTCGAAGACCTGTTACGGCAGTCGATGTTTCATGAACCCTTAATCGCCAAGGAATTGGGCATGAGCACGGCATCGCTGCGTCGCCGTATGACCGCCGCTGGCACCAGTTTTCGCGCGGTCATCGACCGTCACCGCCAACAACGCGTGGAAGCATTACTCTATACCGCCACCCCGTTGGCCGACATTGCCGCCGAGGTCGGATATCAGGATTTGCGTTCGCTGCGCCGTGCCTGTGCAAAATGGTTTGATACCTCTCCGGCCGATTTGCGCCGCAAAAATCGTGTTCGCCACATCATATGTTCGGATGGCCGCGCATGATGACCAGTCCAGCAAATAGAGCCGAACCGCCTCATTGCAGCGCCTGATGAGCATGAAGGAAATCCTTTGGCTGGTCCGCACCCCCATCCCCCCCACCAACTGGCGGACCAGCTTCTTTTCTTCGCAAATGCTTTCCCCGTTGACGCCGTTCGTCCCGTGACCATGCGCTTGCCATGCGCCCAGTCACGCAAAAGGGCGCATGAACATCGCTGCCCATGCGCCCTTTTGTGGTTGATGCGGATCGTGATGGTCACACGACCATCACATTGTCATCACACTTGGAAAGCGTGACTCATTTGATCCTGATCGTCATTCGCGGCCAGATAATGGAACGCACTGGACGATCCGTCATCCACCAAGCTGTCCATGCCGCCTTCGTCAAACATCATCGAGAAGCCAGACATCGGCGCAGGCGTGGTTGGGTCCGTCACATAGGTCGTCACCGTCAATGTGGCGGTTGATGTCTCATTATTCGGCAGCTTGATGCTATAGTCAAAACTGTCCGTAAATGGCGTGGCTTGGTGCGGCAAATTGCTGTTGGGGGTGTAGCTATAATCACCCGACGCATTCAGCACCAACTTGCCATAGGTTCCGATCAACTCCACCGGCGTGGTGCCGATGGTGATCGGTCCCAGCGGACCGGCACCATCCGGATCGACGATGATCTGGGCAAACAGACTACCCACATCATCATTGTCGAAAATATTGCCGGTCGACGCCGTCACGCCAGACGGCGTATATTGATCCAAATGGGTGAAGGTTTCCACACTGTCCAAACGAATATCGGAACCAACCCCAACCGCAACCGAGGATGTGACCTCGACCGTATAACTTCCGGTTGGCAAATCCGAGCCAATCGAAACCGACGCACCAGCAAAGCCCAGCAGCGGAAGATTGACCAGCCCGATGCCGCTATCATGGAATATCACAGCGCCGCCGCTGTCCTTGACCGTAATCGACAAGGTTTGCCCGACGGTTAGCGCGCCCACAACGCGGGCATTTAGTGTGAAGTCGCCAGTCTGATTGGCGCCAACGGTAATGCCATAGCTTTCCTTGACCGTGTAACCGAGGGAGATCAGCGGAAAATCCATAAATTCCACACTGTCACGGGTGATTGGCGCATCGGTTACATTCACGAAATTGGCCAAGGCTATGCCTTCGTCACTCACCGCATCGGGAACCGCCGTAATTTCCGGCACGGTCACCCTGATGGTCAAAACGGCCGTTTCGGTTTCACCGGTGAGGGAGTCGGTGAGCGTGTAGGTGAAACTGTCCGTCAGGCCATTATTGGCGATATTGGCGTTCGGCACATAGGTGTAACTGCCATCAGCCTTGATGGTCAGCACCCCATAATCGCCATCGATCGGCGTGCCGACCGGTCCAGCAACCACCGGCCACGACGACCCCGCATTGGCGATATTGGATATGCCCGTGTTGTCCATCACAACGTCAGCATCCCCGTCACCATTAACGTCGGTGATCACATTGCCGGACAAGTTAACCCCTGCAACATTGGGATTTTGGGTATAGTCCAATATATTCCCATCCAACACCATCGCACCGATCAATCCGACACCAACGGCACCTGTGTAGACCATGAAGGCCCGATATTCGCCAGGGCCGAAATCGGCGGTCACGCCCGGTGATCCACCCAGCAAATTCAGCTGCAACAGCGAATAGCTTCCGGTCCCTTCGACAGCTTGCCATTGTCCGTTCACATATTGTTGAACCATGACGCCATAATCCGCGATCACCCCTAGATTCAGCACGGCACCATAAGCAAAATCTGCTTCGAATGTCGTACCGGGCTCGACCGTGAATTGAACAGCCGGCGTTCCCAGCAAATTGGTGGGTCCGTTCAGCAAATTATCGGTCAGGCCCAACAGATTCACGACGGCCAAATATGATTGCGACTGGTTGGGGAAATCTGTGGTGACCGGCACCAAATCAATTACCGCATCGGCGCTATTGTCATAAGCAATGAGCAAGTCCGGTGCCGTGACCGCCGCCGATGGGGATATGCCCAATCCGTCGGCTTGGATGACGTCCAATATCTGCCCATCCCGTTGTGGTGGGGTCAGTGTGATCTCGAACTCGCCATTCAGGTCCACAACATCACTACCAATGGTGGTGACAATACCGCCGACCAATGTGGTGACCGTTACGGTTGCCCCCACCTGTCCGACGCCCGTCAGAATGCCCCCATCTGCGCTGACTTCCAAATCCTGAACAGCACCCGGCCCCGGCAAGTCATCCGCAAAAACGGTCGCAGGAAGGGAGTTATTCCCCGCAGCATCACGCAGTGTAACCGACAGTTCCTCTCCGCCAACTTGTGCTGGGGAAATGTCGACAGTGAAGATGCCGTTCGCGCCGACCGTGCCGGTCCCCAAAATTGCATTATTGGGACCGCGCACAATAACCGTCGCGCCAATTTCGCCTTCGCCGGTGACGGACAAGCCGTCGTCAGACACGTCCAGATTATCCGCAGGCAGCGGCGGGATACCATCCGCACCCAATACGTCTGCCGGATCCGAGCGGTTTGTTGCTTCGTCGATTAGGAACACCTTCAGCGGCTCTTCCGCATTTTGCACGGGGCTGAGCGGGATGGAGAAGCTTCCGTCGGGATTCACGGTGCCCGTACCAATCAGCACATTGCCCGGGAATGTATACACTTCCACGGCAGCGCCAGCTTCGCCCGTACCCGTCAACGTCCCACCGCCCGGCAAGACCAGCAAATCCTCCGCGGGGTCTGGTGCAATCCCATCCGGACTTGGTGTAGATGCCGGACCGGAGGCGTTCAACGCCGCGTCGGTTAAGATGACTTCTAGGATCAGCCCTTCATTCTGAGCAGGAAGTAGAGGGACCTCGAAGCTTCCATTGGATTGAACCGTCCCGACCCCAACCGTTATATTTGTGCCCTGCACACGAACCGTGACACTTGCGCCCACTTCGCCGTCGCCAGTTATGGCGGAGCCGTCTGGCGCAACAACCAAATTGGTAGCGGGATCAGGCGGTACACGATCGAAACTGTCAATGGTGGCGGGACCCGACGCATTATTCGCGCCATCGGTCAAAATGACAGAAAGCTTGGCCCCGCTATTTTGGATCGGCGACAAGGTGATCGTAAAATTCCCAGAGGAATTCACGGTACCGGTGCCAATGACGGTTGGCGAACCATCGACCCGCACCGCAACAGTTGCACCAGCTTCGCCCTTGCCCGTCAGGGTCACGCCGCTTGGGGTGATCGCCAAATTGGTCGCGGGATTGGGGGCAATTTCATCAGGGGTTAGCACCGAAGCAGAACCCGAATCATTCGTTGCGGCGTCCGTCAAAATAACATTGAGAGCGCCCCCGTCATTTTGGGGCGGCGACAGCGTAATTTCGAACGTGCCATCATCCTCGACCGTGCCCGTCCCAACCGGGATGGGATTGCCGGGGGCATAGACATTCACCGTCGCGCCTGGTTCGCCAGTGCCCTTCAGCGTCTCACCGCCAGCGGCCACAAACAAATCATCCGCTGGGTCGGGGGCAACTTCATCGGGCGTGACAACGC
>CAZIVW010000001.1:28035-174234 GCA_964542975.1 uncultured Sphingopyxis sp. | reverse complement strand
CTCGCAGAGGCGGAGTCATTATCCGCAGCGTCCGTCAGGATCACGCTCAGCGAACCCCCGTCATTTTGGGGCGGAGACAGCGTAATTTCGAACGTGCCATCATCCTCGACCGTGCCCGTCCCAACCGGGATGGGATTGCCGGGGGCATAGACATTTACGGTTGCGCCCGGCTCGCCCGTCCCGCTGACGGACCCGCCACCATCGGCCACCACCAAATCATCCGCTGGCAGAGGGGCAACTTCATCAGGGCTGTCGATGGTCGCTGGCAGCGAATCATTGCCCGCCGCATCGGTCAGGACCACGGTCAGCACACTGCCGTCCTTTTGCGGCGGCGTCAAAGTGACGGTAAAATTGCCGTTATTGCCCACCACGCCCGTGCCGACAGGGGCAAGGATGCCGGGGGCATAGACTTTTACCGTCGCGCCAATTTCGCCCTTACCCGTCAGGGTGGCACCGCCCGCAGGAACGGCCAAATCCGTGGCGGCATTCGGTGGGACGCCATCTGCGCCCAAAGCATTGGCCACGGGTGAACGATTGCCCGCCGCGTCGGTTAAAAAGACGTCTAGGGGCTGGGATGCATTTTGAACCGGACTGAGGGTGACGGTGAAGCTGCCATTGGCGCCCACGACGCCTGTTCCGATCTGCGTGGTGGTGCCCGCCGCAAAGACGGTGACTGTGGCCCCTGCCTCGCCCCTGCCGGTCATGCTGGCCCCGCCGCGCGCGACCAACAGGTCGGTGGCCGCTGCGGGCGGCGTGGTATCGGGCGTTCCGCCATTGCCGCCGCCATTGCCGCCGTCACCCCCCCCGCCATTGCCATTTCCGTCGCCATCACCGCCGCCACCGCCGCCAGCAGCCGCAGCCGCAGCACCCACGGCGCCGACACCGCCCGCGATGGGCAGCGCACTGCCAAGGCCGCCGCCGACAACAGCGGCCAGCGCCGTCGGTTCGGTCAGTTCATCCCAATTAGCGAGTTCATAATAATTTGGCCCAAGATCGGGACGCGCCAACCACATTTCACCGCCCGGTTCCTGAATCACCAGATTATGGACGCTGCCCGCTTCGTTCGGCGTGAAATAATTTGGGATGGTGATGGTTTCACCATTGGCCAATTTGAGGATTAAATTATTGTCGACCCGTTCCATAGCAAGGATGTCGGACCGCAGCATTTGAACGCGGATGATCGATGGGGCATCCAATTTGATGCTATCAAAGGCAGCCGTTGCAGCATCACCGCCCGATTTTGCAAAAATTTCAACGTTCATATCTGTGCTCCACCCTTTTATGCAGTGCAGAAGGCTGGACAATTGCGCCCGACGCTCCTCCTCCTCCTGCCAAGCAAGAGGCATCCTCGGCTGAGGACAACACCAATCAATTTGAGAGTGAATATCCGCAGACTATATAAGATATGGACAGTATGTTATTGTTCCATAATCGGAATATTCATCATATTGGATGATAACTATTAAACTTAGCAACCATATCGAGCATTAAATTTAAAAGACTAAATTTGCTCATATTGCCCATGAATGGCAGACGACCCGATCAACGACACAATTGACTGGAACGGCCGTGCAAAATCACGCTCCATCATAGAAAATATTCGGTTTTTACACTTATAATTGCGACATGGACGGATGCCATTCGCCGCATCCGTATAGGGGGAACGGTATAAGGCCCAATCACATCAGAGCCTATCTTAACGGGATGATGATATAAGGGTCATCGGATATGGTTAACAACTGGGTCGGGATTCCGTCCATATTGTCCAGATGATTTTTCCGCGTAAATTGGTGGCAGAGCCCGACCATCGCCTGAACAGCGATCAACATATGTGTCGGCATCACAGAAAGAATAGACCGCCCTGCGCGACATGGCCTAATGTGGCCCAATAAGGGTAATTTTGGGAGATTATGTCGCACCGGATGGCTGGGGCGGCAGGATTCGAACCTGCGCATGGCGGCATCAAAAGCCGCTGCCTTACCGCTTGGCGACGCCCCAATGTTCCGGTGCGAGGGGGTCTATAACGCCTCCTTTTTAATTGGCAAGCGGCGTTATGACATTATTTTAATTTTAGCGCATTTTATAGCGCCAAAACCCATTGATGATCGTCCGAAACGCGTCCGCGTTGGATGCCGACCAGCTTTTCTTTCAACATTTGGGTCACTTGGCCCGGACCACCTGCACCAATGGTGAACTCGGTCGCGCCGCGGCTGACCTTGCCAACCGGCGTCACAACAGCGGCGGTGCCGCAGGCAAAGCTTTCGGTCAGCCGTCCGCTTTGGGCATCCGCCTGCCACTGATCCATCGCATAGGGTTCTTCGCGCACAGTCAGGCCCGCTTCGCGCGCCAAGGTCAAAATGGCGTCGCGAGTGATACCCGGCAAAATAGTGCCATTCAGCGGCGGTGTGACCAAGCTGCCATCGTCAAAGACGAAGAACATGTTCATGCCGCCCAATTCTTCGATCCACCGTTGTTCCACCGCGTCCAGAAACACCACTTGGTCATGGCCTTGGGCAATGGCTTGTTGCTGGGCGATCAGGCTGGAGGCATAGTTGCCGCCGCATTTCGCCGCGCCCGTGCCGCCGCGCGCCGCGCGCGTATATTCTTCGGACACCCACAAGGACACAGCAGGCGCGCCCGATTTGAAATAATTGCCGACAGGCGATGCGATGACCAGAAAATGATATTCGCTGGCAGGCTTTACGCCCAAAAACACTTCGCTGGCATACATGAAGGGGCGCAGATAGAGCGCGCCGCCGTCGACGTCAGGGAACCAGTTCTTGTCAACTTCGACCAGCTTTTTGCAAGCCTCGACAAATAAATCTTCGGGGATTTCGGCCATCGCCATGCGGCGCGCACTGGCGTTAAAACGCTGGGCGTTGGCATGGGGGCGGAACATCGCCATATTGCCATTGTCGGTGCGATAGGCCTTGAGCCCTTCGAAAATTTCTTGTGCATAATGCAAGACGGCGGTTGCAGGGTCCAGCATCAACGGGCCGCGCGGCATGACCTGTGCGTCATACCAACCCTTGCCCTCTTTATACCGAATCGACACCATATGATCGGTGAACACACGTCCGAATGCGGGGTCCGCAATCGCCGCCACACGCACATCGTCCGCCGTTGGATTGGGATGGGGCAGATGGGTGAATGCAAGTGATGACATGAGTCTTACCTGTGAATATTGAAGGAAATTGAAATCGCCTATTGCCAAAGCCGAGCGCACAGCGCAACGGTAGTCGCCATGAACGAGGAAAATTTTCTTCCAAAAGTTCCCGCCGCTTCTGCACTTTTCTTGCGCGAACAAGAGGTGCGTCGGGGAATTGAATTTCTGTTTTTCGCCCATGGCGCGCTGTGGCGGGCGATTGACGCCCGCTTGGCGGAACAGGATTTGGGCCGCGCCCATTATCGTGCGCTCTATTTCATCGCGCGCCAACCCGGCCTGTCGATTGCAGAATTGCTGGGATATTTGGGCATTACCAAACAATCATTGGGCCGTGTGGTCAAGGAACTGGAAGCAAGAGACTATCTGATCACCCGCCCCGGCAATCGGGATCGGCGGCAAAAGGAATTGCGCCTGACGGACGCGGGCAGCCGCGTCGAAGCCCATTTGTTCGAAGCTCTGCGCGATGCGATGAGCCGTGCTTATAGCCACGCAGGCCAACAAGCAGTGACAGGGTTTTGGCAAGTCAGCGAGGCATTGGTGCCGCCACGCGAACGCCCGCGCATGATCGCCTTGGGCCAATCAAAATAATATGTGAGTCGCGCGCATCGGGCCAGACGACCGTCAGATATGGCCTGATAGCGCGCAGTCGTGCCCACAAAATCCCGCGCGGCCAGTAAAAAAGCGGCAAGACCAGTTGGCCGCGCCGCTTTTTATAAATTTCATCGCCGGATGACGGCGGATCAGCCTCGCTCAGGCGGCGCCGCGCGCAATATCCGCCAATTCGCGGCCACGGTCGCGGGCCGCGCGCAAGACGTTGGTCAGCAAGGCGGCCAGTTGGCCGTCGCTGTCCAGCACATCCAGCCCCGCCTGCGTCGTGCCGCCCTGACTGGCCACTTGGGCGATGAGCGCGCCCGGTTTTTGGCCGCTATCGTCCAGCAATGCGGACGCCCCCGCAAAGGTGGCATTGGCAAAGCGCAGAGCATCGGCGGCTGGCAGGCCCAGTCGTTCGCCCGCCGCCGCATAGGATTCGATGAAGCGGAAGACAAAGGCCGGACCGCTGCCCGTAAAGGCGGTGATCAGGTCCATGCTGCTGTCGTCATTCAGGCTGATGACGTCGCCCAATGTTTCCATCAGCGCGGTGACGGTGGCTTGGTCGGCATCGCCCACACTGGCCAGCGCCGTGACCCCTGCGCCGATACGCGCCGCCAAATTGGGCAGCACGCGCACAATGGCGCGGGTGCTGGGGAAACGATCGGACAAATCGGACAAGGAGACACCGGCCAAAATGGACAGCAAATGGGTTTGGTCGCTGATATGCGGTGCCAATTCCGCCGCGACATCGCCCAATTGTTGGGGTTTCATGCCCAACATGATCCAATCCGCCGACTCGCCAGCATCGCTCCATTCCGCCAATGTCTTGTAATGGGCGATTTGGTCACGCGGCGCGGCAAAGGGGTCCACCACCACCGCGCGATCCGCAGCCAATCCGGCCGCCAACCAACGATCGAGCATGGCCCCTGCCATATTGCCGCATCCAACCAGCAAAATGCGGCCAGAAAAACCATTTAACATCACATTATACCCCGATATTTCGTCACAAGCCGCCCCCTTAGTGGCAGCTATTTTCCGGACCGGAAATCAGGTCCAAACAACGCCCGTCCACCTTGTCGGCATCAATCTTCAGGCCGATTAACGATGCCAAAGTTGGCATGATATCCACCGTCATCACCGCATTGGGTTGTTCAAAGGCTGCCAGATTTTTGCGCCAGAACAAGATCGGCACACGGCGGTCATAATCCCAGACCGAACCATGGGTGGCAACATAGCCGATGCCCGGTTCCGCAATGGGGGTGATGCGCGGTTTCAGCGCGATGATGAAATCACCCGACTGGTCGGGATGATAAGAAGCACGCAATTTGTCCATCAATGTCCACACATCGGCAGGACGTTTGGAAATGTTGTGCTTTTGCAGTTCCTCGGCCGTGACCACGGCTTCCACCTGGGGATGGGCGCGCAGAATGGGCAGGATTTCTGCCAAGGCGGCCTTGCGCTGGGGCGCGGTCAAGGATTTGCTGAAATAATAATCCCCGCCTTCGCCGACCAACAACGGCTGGGGCAATTTCAGCTTTTCCGCAACTTGGCGGCCCAGCACTTCGGCGTCCAAACTATGGTCGACGCGGGCGGCGTCGGGCCAAGCATTTTGACGGTTGCGTTCCGGCAAGTCATGCCCGCCATGATCGGCGGTCAAGGCCACAACATAATCAATGCCAGTCGCGTCCATTTGCGCGAAAAACGCGCCCATTTCGCGGTCCAGACCCTTCATTTGCAGGCACATTTCCGCACCCTCGGTCCCCGTTCCATGACCGACATAGTCGGTCGCAGACAGGCCGATGATCAGCAGGTCGGTCGTGTCGCCTTCGCCCATTTTGCGAACCGCGCGCAGGGCGGCAGCCGTGGCCAAGACCGATCCGTCAGCTTCGGGTGACGCCAAAAAGCGGCGGAAATCGCCGCCATCACGCGCCATACGGCCCGTGCCGACCGAATGGCCATTATCAAGGCCAATCGCAATATCTTGCGCGGCGCAATCGGCGGGCAGCGCCACACCGGCACGCGGGCTGGCAATTGCCGCCGCAATCACATTGCTGGCTTGTTGAGCTGTGGGCGACAGCGCGACACCGGGATAGGATGTCAGGCCGCCGGGCACCAACCAATAGGTTTCATCGGCCTTGCGTCCGCCCATCATAATGGCGCTGCGGTCCTTGCCGGACACCGACACCACTTGGGCGGCGGGGTTGGCGTTTTTCATATAGTCGCCCAAAGTGGGGACCAGCAAATGCTTGATCGACGGCGAATATTTTCCGCTGCGCGACGATGTGCCTGCGACGCTTTCGTCTTCGGCGCAATAAATGCGCTTGTCTTCGCGGCTGGTGGACAGGTTGAAATAATTATTGGCGACAATGCCGGTGTGGGCCGGATGATTGCCCGTCAAAATCGTGCTGTGGCCGGGGCAGGTTTCGGTTGCGCCATGCGCTTGATAACCCGATGGGAACACCGCGCCCGATGTCATGCGGGCCATGCCGTCAGTGAAGCTGCCGCGATATTCCGAGAAAATATCGGCTGAGAACTGATCCACCGCAATCATAATCACCAATTTCGGCGGCGGCGTTTGCGCGTTCATTTTGCTGGGCGTTTGGGCTGGAACCAATGGAGATGTCGCCGCGTTGGGGGTTGGCGATGACGCAGCGCCTTGTGCCATAGCGATACCCACACCACCCAGACTGACGCCGCCGATACTGGCAAGCGTCGCCATAGCGAGCAATGGATGTTTCAGCTTCACAGACAGTTTCTCCTATATTGATCGCGAACGCGGGCTTTCCTCTGGTCAAAACCCCCCTATATGGCATGATTTGATCCGTCTTCCGCCGATAGGAAAGCCATGATTCTTCCCATTATTCGTGGGTTCGAAAAGGCAGCGCTTGCGCTGGCGGCGCTTTGCGCCCTTCTGGTCGTGGCCGCAACCCCTGCCGTGGCCAATAGCAACAACATTCGCGCCGAACTGTTGTTGGAAACCCCCACCCCCCGCGCGGGCGGTGGCACAATGGCCGCGATCAAGATGACGCCCAGTGCCGGATGGCATGGATATTGGTTGAATGGCGGCGACGCCGGATTTGGCATGAATATCGAATGGAATCTGCCCGACGGCGTCATTGTCGGTCCGGTGCAATATCCAGTTCCCGAAGCCTTGATTTTATTTGGCATGATGAATCATGTCTATGAACATCCCTATGCCTTGTTAACCGAGGTGCGGGTGGCAGACAGCGTGCCAGCGGGCACCGATTTGACGATCAGCGGCGTGGCCAATTGGCTGGCCTGCACCGACAAAATTTGCGTGCCCGAACGGGCCGTCATTTCCGCCATCATGAAGGCGGGTGATGGGCATATTGACGCAAAGTCACGCAGCCAATTCGACCTGTGGCGCGCCGCCCTGCCCCGCCCGCTCAGCAGCAGCGGCCTGTGGGAACGCAGCGGTGACAAGCTGCGCTTGGCGATACCGCTGCCCCGCGATGTGACGATCAGCCAACCGCATTTATTCATCGCTACCGACGGCATTGCCGATTATGCCGCTCCGCAAAGCATCAGCCGCAATGGCGAACAGATTATCGTCGAATGGAAAGCCAAGGGCAGCGGCCCCTTGGATACAGACCAACCCCAAATCGACGGCTTGCTGAAAATATCCGAAGGGCGCGGCTTCTCGCTTCGCTTTGCGCCGGGCAAAGTGCCCGATGCGGGCACGCCGATTACGCCGGCGCAATCGAACGCCGCGCTCGGCCTATTTTGGGCGGCGATGGGCGGCGCGCTGCTGGGCGGGTTGATTTTGAATCTGATGCCCTGTGTCTTCCCGATCCTCAGCCTCAAGGCCTTGTCTTTGGCGCGCAGCGGCGGCGATGGGCGCGCCGCCCGTCAGGAAGCCTTGGCCTATACGGCGGGCGCGGTGGTGACGGCGCTGTTGCTGGGCGGTATTTTACTGGCGCTGCGGGCCAGCGGCGAACAAATTGGCTGGGCGTTCCAATTGCAACATCCTTTCAGTGTGTTGATTTTGTTGCTGTTGGCGCTGGCCATCACCGCCAATTTGGCGGGCCTATTCCATCTGCCAAGCTTTGGCGGCGGCGATGCACTGACCCGTCAAGGCGGCGTTGCGGGCGGTTTTTGGACCGGCGCCTTGGCGGCGTTCGTGGCCACGCCGTGCAGCGGGCCATTGTTGGGCGCGGCGCTGGGCGCGACATTGGCGCTGCCCGCATGGGCGGCTTTGCCGATTTTCGGCGCGCTGGGATTGGGCCTCGCGCTGCCCTTTTTGGCCATTGCTTTCCTTCCCGCCCTGCGCAGCAAAATGCCCAAACCCGGTCCGTGGATGGATCGGTTTCGCAAGATCATGGCCGTTCCTATGGCCTTGACGGTGGCGGCGCTGGCTTGGTTATTGTGGCGGCAGACGGGCGGCTTTGCCTTGGCCTTGCCGTTCATCGCTGTGGCGGCCTTGGCAGCGGCGTTGTGGCAGCTTGGCGCGAAACAGCGCGGTGTATCTGGCGGGGCGCGGGGACATGCAGTCGCGGCGTCATTATTGGCGCTGGGCAGCCTTGGCGCGCTGGCGCTATCCTATGCCCCTCTCCATGCCGCGCAGCGCCCGCAGATCAGCGATGGCCGAGCCTATAGCGAGGCCGCGCTGGCCGAAGCGCGGGCCAGCGGCAAAGCGGTGTTCCTCTATTTCACCGCCGATTGGTGCCTTAGCTGCAAAGCCAATGAAGCCGCCGCGATTAACCGCGCCGCCGTGCAACAGGCGATGAAAGACGCCCATGTCGAAATTTTGGTTGCCGACTGGACCAATGGCGATGCCGATATTACCCGCAAGCTGGCCGAATTTGGGCGCAACAGCGTGCCGCTCTATCTATGGTATCCGCCGCACGCCAAAGAGGCTGAGATTTTACCCCAAATTTTAACCCCATCCATGCTGTTGGAACGCGCCAAATTGGCCCATGCAGCCAAAGGACAAAGATAATGGCGAAACAACGCGCCGACCAATTGTTGGTCGATCGCGGTCTGGCGGAAAGCCGCACCCGCGCCCAAGCCCTGATTTTGGCGGGGCTGGTCTATTTGGGCGACCGCAAGATTGAAAAGGCCGGACAAAGCATAGCCGACGACCAACCCCTGATCGTGAAGGGGCGCGACCATCCATGGGTGTCGCGCGGCGGCATTAAGCTGGACCATGCGTTGGCGGATTTGGGCTGGGACATCAGCGGATTGGTCGCCATCGACGTTGGCAGTTCGACGGGCGGCTTTACCGATGTGATGCTGACACGCGGCGCGGCGCGGGTATATGCGGTGGACAGCGGGACCAACCAATTGGCGTGGAAATTGCGCCAAGACGCGCGCGTGATTGTGCATGAACAAACCAGCGCGCGCATTTTAACAGCCGACCATATTCCCGAACCCATCGACCTGATCGTCTGCGATGCCAGCTTCATATCGCTGACCAAGGTTTTGCCGGTGCCCATGTCCTTTGCGCGGGACGGCGCGCGCATGGTGGCGCTGATTAAACCGCAATTTGAGGCCGAACGGCACGAGGTAGGGAAAAAAGGCGTGGTGCGCGATGCCGCCGTGCATGAACGGATTTGCGGCGCAATCCGCGACTGGTTGACCGCCCAAAGCTGGGTGGTGGAACATTTGGTCGCCAGCCCGATCACCGGCCCCGAAGGCAATGTGGAATTTTTGATTTGCGCCCAAAAGCCTGCAGCCTGATGCTGAAAACCGATATGGGCCGATGCATATTGCCCATGTGCCGCCCCTATCTTGACCCGTCACGGCTTTCCCGTCACATTCCCGTCATCTGCCGTCGACATCATCTGGGTCAAGGAGCTGATTGATGGGCCAATTTTCCACACCGCGCCACGGACAGCAGCGCCAAGCCTTTTGGCGAACCGCCGTTATCACTGTGCCGATCATTGTCATTCTCGGCAGCCTGATGGGATATTTGTCGAATAGCGGTTATAGCAATTTGTGGTTTGCGGCGCTCGACTTGCCGGACATCACGCCGCCGGGCTGGGTTTTCGCCACCGTTTGGCCGTTACTCTATGTGTTGATGGCCCTGTCGCTGGCGATGATTTTGACGGCGCGTCACGCGAGCGGCCGTGGTTTCGCCCTCATCCTTTTTTTCGTGCAATTGATCGCCAACTTGGCATGGTCGCCCGTCTTTTTTGGCGCTCATCAAGTGACTTTGGGCCTGTATCTGATCATCTTCATATTAATGGTGACGGTCGCCACAACCTTTGCCTTTGGCCGTATTCGCCCAGCGGCGGCATGGCTGTTGGTGCCTTATATGGCATGGCTGTGCTTTGCCTCGATCCTCAATTTTCAGATCGACCGACAAAATCCTGATGCAGAAACACTTGTGCCCAACGCCTCGACATCCCAAATGAGGTGAATGCAAGGGCACTCTCCCCGCAAAGGAATATGATATGCAAAGCGATAACCGCATTTTTGACGATCTGGCCAAAGTCGTGAACGGCATTGCTGGCACGGTGGCTGGCGCAGGCCGCGAAGCGGAAGCAGCACTGCGTGAACGCACCAAGGAATGGATTGGCACGCTGGATTTCGTGACGCGCGAAGAATTTAACGCCGTCAAAGAATTGGCCGCCAACGCCCGTGCAGAAGCCGACGCCTTGAAAGCCCGCCTTGACAAGCTGGAAGGCGTCAGCGCACCGGCCGCGACCAGCACAGCAGATGCGGCAGACACCACAGATGCCCCCACCGCCTGATTGGGGCGCAAATTGGCCTTGACGGACCGATAACATCAATCGACGGACCAAGGGAGAAAGGGGCACTGCGCCCCAATTCCCTACCCGCATTGGATATTCCCAAAGGCACGGAAGAGCGAGGGTTCGCTTCTTTCGTGCCTTTTGCTATAGGGCATCTATGAGCGACACATTGTATGACGACGACGGCCAAGATTCAGCGCCTATGGAAATGCTGGCGCATTATTTCGCTGCCCATGAATGGCCCCATGATATGGTCAGCGAAGATGAAATTGTCGCCACAGCCCAAGGCAGTTGGACCAGCTATGAAATGCGGGCGGTTTGGCGGCCCGACGATGGGGTGATTCAATTATTGGCATTTCCTGATATTCGGGTTGTCGAGGATAAACGCGCTGCGGCCTATGAGGCTTTGGCGATGATTAACGAACAATTGTGGCTGGGCCATTTTGAGCTTTGGTCATCCAGCGGCACGATTTTATACCGCCACGGCATGTTGCTGGGCCCTGACGGCGGATTGTCGTTGGAATTGGCGGAAACGATGATCGAAAGCGCCATCGATGAATGCGAACGCTTTTACCCTGTGTTCCAATTCGTGCTGTGGGGCGGAAAATCGCCCGCCGAAGCGCTGGCCGCATCGCTGATAGAAACGCGGGGCGAGGCCTAGGTCGCCCGCCTTTCGGTCAGATTTTATGGGCGCTGTGTCATTTGCCGTTGATAGGTGACCAGGCCAGCGCCCAATTGATTATCCCCCACCATCACGCCGTCGCCGCTGCCATCCATCAAGAAAATGGCCCGACCCGCCGTAGCACCCGCTGCGCCCGTGGCAAAGGCGGCCCGATTGTCCTTGACCACCAAGCCGCGTGTCGGGTGGCGGCGATCATCCAGCGCCACGGCGATCAAAATCGTGGGGTCTGGCGCGCCGTGATGCACGCGAAACTCATTATGCTGAATCCGCCCTACCCCGCCAAAGGGCATGGAAAATAGCGGCAGTGCTGGCTCTGCTTGCACCAGCGATGTTGGAGCGAGCGATGTTGGAGCGGGCGGGGATGGCGCAGGCGCTTCATCGTCGGACGGCGCGACGGCTTCGTCCCATTGATCTTCGAACAAATTATCTTCCATATCCACCTGCACAGCGCGCACCGCCAGCGGAGCACCGGAAAAATGGCTGGTGGTCATGCGGAATTTGGCGATGGGACCAATATCCACCCCCGCCCTGCAAGCCTGATCGGCGGGACATGGCGGCATCAGCGCGGGCGCTCCGCCCAATTGCGAAAAGCTGGACTGGCTGATGGTCAATTGGGTGTCCGTTCCAGCCGGATGACGGCCCAGCAAGGCCGCATCGCTGCTGCGAAACAGGCTGTTGACGATGCTCAATGTGCCGCCTTCCCATGACAAGGCGCTGATCCGGCCCAATGGATGGTCGCCGGACGCGCGATAATCTTGGAAAATAACACCATCGATCCGCGCGGCTTCGCCGCGCAGCACCAAGCCCGCTTTATCCTCACACAATTGATTCTCAAAAATCGCGCCGCCCGCTTGGGCCGCGACATAGCTGATGCGGCCAGCCCCCTGCACCGCGCATTGATGATAGGTTCCCGACGCGATGCGGATGGTACCGCGCCCCGCGCCAATGGCGTCCACCGCCTGTTGTAATTGATCAAAGCCTTGGCCGCTTTCGACAATGACGAAAGCTTTGGTGGAGGGGGCTTTGCTGGAGGAGGCTGGAGCGTTGCTTTGCGCCAAAGCGGGGGGGATGAGCGCGCAGGCCAAAGGCAACCACCACAGCGCCAACAGCTTGTTTCCCATCCCTTATCCCCTTGTTCTTGGCGTGTCCTTAGTCGAGATTTGGGCGCAGCCAGCGGGTGGCTGTTTCCAAATCGACGCCGCGACGCACCGCATATTCGGCCAATTGATCTTCCCCAACGCGGGCGACGCCGAAGTAACTGGAATCACTATGGCCGAAATAAAAGCCCGAAACCGCCGAGGTTGGCAACATCGCAAAGCTTTCCGTCAGGATCGCGCCCGATGTATTTTCGGCGTCCAGCAGATCGAACAAGATGGTTTTCAAACTATGTTCGGGACATGCGGGATAGCCGGGGGCGGGACGGATGCCGCGATATTCTTCGCGAACAATGGCTTCTGGCGTCAGCTGCTCTTCCGCCGAATAACCCCACAGATCTGTGCGGACATGGGCATGGAGACGTTCGGCAAAAGCTTCGGCAAAACGGTCGGCCAAAGCTTTGAGCAAAATGTCATTATAATCATCATGATTGGCTTTGAAGCGGGCCAGATGGTCGTCAATGCCGTGGATAGCCACCGAGAATCCGCCGATCCAGTCATCCTTTGGGCTGATGAAATCGGTCAGGCACATATTGGCGCGCCCTTCGCGCTTGTTGATTTGTTGGCGCAGGAAGGGGAAACGGGTTCCGGCATGCTGGCCTTCGCCGTCCAGCACCACATCATCGCCTTCGCGGTGGCAGGGCCAGAGCGTGGCGACGCCCTTGGCGGTCAGCCATTTTTCGCTGACAATTTGGTCCAGCATCGCGCGGGCATCGGCATAGAGGCTGGTCGCGCTTTCCCCGACGACTTCATCACTGAGGATGGCGGGGAAATTGCCCGCCAATTCCCATGAACGGAAGAAAGGCGTCCAATCAAACCATTCGACCAGATCGGCCAAATCCCAATCGGGGAACACATGCTGGCCCGCCTGTAATGGCGCGGGCGCTTTGCCTGTCTCGTCATAAGCAAAGCCGTTGGCACGCGCGGCTTCGATGGAGATCAGCTCGCTCTGGCCGCGATTGGCGCGGGCGACGCGGATCTTTTCATAATCATCCTTGAAGCTGGCGACATAGGCGTCGCGGCCTGTGTCGGACACCAAAGATGTCGCCACACCCACGGCGCGGCTGGCATCCAGCGTGTGGATGACAGGGCCGTCATAAGCAGGGTCAATGCGCAGCGCGGTATGGACTTTGCTGGTCGTCGCGCCGCCGATCATCAGCGGCAATTTCATGCCCGCGCGCTGCATTTCCTCGGCGACCGTCACCATTTCGTCTAAGGACGGCGTAATCAGGCCGGACAGGCCGATGATGTCGGCATCTTCTTTAATCGCGGCTTCGAGGATGGTCGGCCAAGGCACCATGACGCCCAGATCGACCACGTCAAAGCCATTGCACTGCATCACCACGCCGACGATATTCTTGCCAATATCATGCACATCGCCCTTGACAGTGGCGATCACCATCTTGCCCTTGCCCTTGGCACCCGGTTCTTTTTCCGCTTCGATGAAGGGCAGCAAATGGGCCACCGCTTTCTTCATCACGCGGGCGGATTTCACCACTTGGGGCAAGAACATTTTGCCCGAACCAAATAGATCACCGACGACATTCATGCCGTCCATCAACGGACCTTCGATGACCTCGATAGGGCGGGCCATTTCCAGACGCATTTCTTCGGTGTCGGCCACCACATGGGCGTCAATACCCTTGACCAGCGCATGTTCCAGACGCTTGGCCACCGGCCAGCTACGCCATTCTTCGGCGGCCTTTTCTTGGGCCGCGTCCTTGCCCTTATAACGTTCAGCAAGGTTGATGAGGCGTTCAGTGGGGCTTAGCTCCTCGCCCTCCACCTTGCGGTTCAGAATCACATCTTCAACCGCCAAGCGTAGTTCGGGGTCGATCTGGTCGTAAATGTCGAGTTGGCCCGCATTGACGATGGACATGTCGAGGCCAGCGGGGATGGCATAATAAAGAAAGACGCTGTGCATCGCGCGGCGCACCGTTTCATTGCCACGGAAGCTGAACGATAGGTTCGACAGGCCGCCCGAAAAATGCACATGCGGGCAGCGGACGCGGATTTCGCGCACAGCCTCGATAAAGTCGACGCCATAATTATCATGGTCTTCAATGCCAGTGGCGACTGCGAAGACATTGGGGTCAAAGATAATATCTTCGGGTGGGAAGCCGATGGTCATCAACAGCTTATAGGCGCGTTCACAAATCTCAATCTTGCGGGCCTGCGTGTCGGCCTGACCCGTTTCATCAAAGGCCATGACGACAATGGCCGCGCCATAATTCATACATTTGCGCGCATGATCGAGGAAGGCCGCTTCGCCTTCCTTCATGCTGATCGAATTCACAATCGGCTTGCCGGGGACACATTTCAGGCCCGCTTCGATGACCGACCATTTCGAACTGTCGATCATGATCGGCACGCGCGCAATATCGGGTTCGGCGGCGATGAGTTTCAGGAAGGTGGTCATCGCCTCTTCGGCGTCGAGCAGGCCTTCGTCCATATTGACGTCGATAATTTGCGCGCCATTTTCCACCTGTTGGCGCGCCACTTCGACGGCGGCGGTATAATCGCCTGCCAGAATCAGGCGCTTAAAGGCCGCCGAGCCGGTGACATTGGTGCGTTCGCCGATATTGACGAAGCTGGAAGAGTTAAATGCCGCAGTCATAAATATAATGTTCCGCTGTCCAAATCAGGCTGCCACGGGGCGCGCGAGAATATAATCGTCATAAAGCCGAGGGCCGACCTGAAATTGGCGGGTGCCAATTTGGGTAAAGCCTTGTTTTTTATAAAAAGCGAGAGCGCGGGCATTGCCATGATAGACGCCGAGCAGCAGCCGTTGATAGCCCGCAGCAGCCTTCACCGCTTCGGCCATTAAGGCGGCCCCCATGCCGGACCCATGAAAGCGCGACAGGCTGTAGATGCGTTTTAATTCCACATCGCCGTCTTGCGCCACGGCCAGATCGGGCTGGCCGACCAAGGCATAGCCCAAGGGGGCACCACCATCAGATGCCTCCACCAACCATGCCCGCGCGCCGCCGTTCAACAAGGCCGCATAAGCATCGGCTTGGTGATGGCGCGCGCAATGACCGATGATCGCATCACCGTCGATCACGCCGGCAAAGCTTTCCAAAAATGTCGCTGCGCCGACCAAGGCCAAAGCGGCGGCATCCGCTGCCCCCGCTTCGCGCAATGTCCAACCTGCCCCTCCGCTCATGGCCTTAGGCCGCCATGATGAAGGGTTCGAGGCCCGCTAGGCGGGTGCGCACGGGGACATCGGGAATGGCGCGGCCCGCCAGCCCCTCCACCGCTTTCGCCATCGCCGCAATATGCGCCGGTGTGGAACCACAGCAGCCACCCAAAATATTGACCTGACCCGCCGCTGCCCATTCGCGCACAAAGGCGGCGGTGGTGGGGGGCAGTTCGTCATATTCCCCCAATTCATTGGGCAGGCCCGCATTGGGATAGACCATGATGAGGGTGTCGGCGATTTCGCTCAGCAGCTTGACGTGCGGGCGCAATTGCTGCGCACCAAAGGAGCAATTAAGGCCGATGGTCAGCGGCTTGGCATGGCGCACAGCGCACCAAAACGCCTCCACCGTATGGCCCGACAGATTGCGGCCCGACAGGTCGGTCAGCGTCATCGAAATCATCAGCGGCAATTCGCGGCCCAAGATTTGCTCGGCCTCCAAGGTCGCGCTGATGCCCGCTTTGGCGTTCAGCGTGTCGAAAATGGTTTCGATCAAGATGAAATCCGCGCCGCCTTCGGCCAGCGCAATCACTTGTTCCAGATAGACATTCTTCAGATGGTCGAAATCAATTTCGCGGTAGCCGGGGTTGTTGACGTCCGGCGACAGCGACAGGGTTTTATTGGTTGGACCAACCGACCCAGCGACAAAGCGGCGGCGGCCATCTTGGGCTTCAAAGCGGTCGGCGGCCTCGCGCCCCAGACGCGCGCTTTCATGGTTGATCTGTTTGACCAGATGTGCCGCGCCATAATCGGCTTGGCTGATGATATTGGCGCTGAAGGTGTTGGTGGAAATAATATCCGACCCTGCGGCAAAATAGGCATCGCTGATCGCGGTGACGACATCGGGGCGGGTCAGCGCCAATATGTCATTATTGCCCTTTTGATCATGGGACAGGCCCAGATTTCCGGCATAATCCGCCTCGACCAATTTGCGCAATTGAATCTGTGTGCCCCAACCGCCATCGGTTAATAGGACACGTTCTTTTGCGGCCGCTAGCAAGGCTTGGCGGGCGCTGGATTTGGGGGCGCTGGTCATGCCGCTTTCTCCGTCAAATGGGCCGATTGCGGGCGCAGGCCCAGCAAGTGGCAAATAGCATAGCTGAGTTCCGCACGGTTCAGCGTGTAAAAATGGAAATCGCGCACGCCGCCCGCATAAAGCTTGCGGCACATTTCCGCCGCGATGGTGGCGGCGACCAATTGGCGCGAGCCGGGCAGATCGTCCAGCCCTTCGAACAATTGCACCATCCATGCCGGAATATCGGTGCCGCACATATCGGCCATGCGGCGGGTTTGCGACACGTTCGACACGGGCAAGATACCGGGCAGGATCGGCGCAGTGATGCCCGCTGCGGCGGCGGCATCGCGGAAACGCAGGAACGTGTCGGGCGAGAAGAAGAATTGCGTGATGGCGCGGGTTGCGCCCGCATCAATTTTGCGTTTCAAATTATCGATATCGGCCTGCACATTGGCGCTGTCGGGGTGCATTTCCGGATAGGCCGCAACCGAAATATCAAAGGGCGCGATCTTTTTCAGGCCCGCCACCAAATCCAAGGCATTTTCATAGCCATTGGGGTGGGGACGATAGGGCGCGCCAGCGGGCATATCCCCGCGCAGGGCCACAATATGGCGCACGCCTGCGTCCCAATAAGCCTGTGCCACGGCGTCAATTTCATCGCGTGTGGCATCGACGCAGGTCAAATGCGCGGCGGCGGGGACTTTGCTTTCGGCAGCAATGCGGGCGACGGTATTATGCGTGCGTTCGCGGGTCGTGCCACCTGCGCCATAGGTGACGGACACGAAATTCGGGCACAGCGGCTCCAGCGTGCGGAATGTGTCCCACAATACCGCTTCCATCTTTTCGGTTTTGGGCGGGAAAAATTCAAAGCTGACGCCAATGTCGCCCGCCAGACCCGCGAACAACGGACTGTCCGCTGCCAACCGCGCTTCGGCCGCGCTATCCAAAATCTTGCTCATTCTTCTCTTCCCTTATCAACGCCGCGCCGACCCAGCCACAGCTTGACGCTGAGCGTGCCCCCATCCAGCGTTTCAACCTGTTCCAACTGCAAACCCGCAGCATCAAACCAATTTTCCATCTGTGTGTCGGAAAAACCCAAGCGCGCATGGGCGGCCACGCTGCGCAATTCTTCGTCATTATGCGGTGCGAAATCGACGATCAGCACATGGCCCGCAGCGCGCAGCACCCGCCCAACCTCGGCAATGACCCGTTCGGGTTCATGTGCGAAATGCAGCACTTGGTGCATCACCACCATATCCACCGCGCTATCGCCCAGCGGCAGCGCCAGAAAATCGCCTTGCACCAAATCAATCGGCAAATTTTGCGCGGTCAATTTGGTGCGCGCGATGCGCAGCATTTCGGGGCTGCGGTCCAGCGCCGTAATATGATCGGCGGCTTGGCCAAAAATTTCGGCCATCCGGCCCGTGCCGGTGCCAATGTCCAGCAAATGGCCAATGCGGCGGCCCTGCATCAATGTCAGGATCGCGGATTCCACTTCGCTTTCGGCGACATAGCGCGACCGAATAGCGTCCCATTCATCGGCATGTTCAGCAAAATAACGGTCGGCGGCCACTTCGCGGTCGGCGCGCACCGCCGTTAGACGCGCCGCATCTTGGGCGATTTGCGCCGCCTCGGGAGGCGTATAGGGCCAATGGTGGATGGCGGACATCAGTTCCGCGACAGCGCCGCTGCGCGGAACGCGCAGGAACACCCAGCTTCCCTCGCGGTGGCGTTCGACCACGCCTGCTTCGGCCAAAATGCGGACATGGCGCGACACACGCGGCTGGCTTTGGTCCAGCACCACGGCCAATTCACCAATCGCCAAATCCATTTCGCGCAGCAACGACACCATACGCAAGCGCGTCGGGTCCGCAAGGGCGCGAAAAATGTCGATCAATTCAGCCATGAAGGCACACATAAAGAATTCTTTATATGAGGTCAATCACTGCTGTGGTTTGGCGTTTCAATTGTCGCCCATCTGGGGCCGTCACCCCATTCAGCCCCAAGCTGAACAGGGGATGATTCAAAGCGGCTCATTGCTATCGGTGATGCCAAAGTTGCGACGAACGGAGGGACTAGCCCTAATTATTGCCATTGCACGCCACCCACGGCCCCAGTAAATATAAAAGCTGATTGGCGGGTTTGCGGCCTGAATAGTTCGACCGAAATTCTGTCCGATCGGTTACATCAAGAGGGGTATTCCCATATGAAGAAGTCGATCACGCTGTCGCTCGTCCTTGCCGCTTCGCTCGGCCTTGCTGCTTGCTCGAAGCCAGCAGAAGAAGCCGCTACCGTCGACACCTCGACGGAAACGGTTGAAGGCGCTGCTGACAGCGCGCTGGACGCTGCTGCTTCGGCTGCTGACACCGCTGCTGTTGCTGCAACCGACGCGGCTGCTGCTGCGACGGACGCTGCTGCTGCTGGCGCTGCTGTTGCAACCGACAAGGCTGCTGAAGCTGCTGGCGCTGCTCAAGAAGCTGCCGACGCTGCAAAGGCTGCAGTTGACGCTGCTAAGAAATAAGCCGCGTTCAGCCATTGGCTGAGATAGAGAGGGCCGTCTGCGCAAGCAGCGGCCCTTTTTTTTCTCGCCAAGGGACAATCTGATGCACCGCCATGCAACGAATTTGGCGTTCGAAAGTATTTCCCCCACTTGCCGCTGATCGGACGCGGCAACAGGAAAAGGGAAGTTTCTCTATGCGTAAATTGTTGATCGCATCCTTGGCTGTCGCTGCATTGGGCACCGCTGCTTGCTCGGAAAAAAGCCAGCAAGCCACCGAAAATGCGGGTGACGCCATTGCACAGGATGCCGCAACGGCTGGTGATGCTATTGCCCATGACGCTGCTGTCGCGGGCGACAAGATCGAAGCCGGCGCCAATAAAGCCGCTGACGCCACCGCCAATGCCGCCCGTGATGCGGGCAATGTCATTGAAGGCACGGTCAATGCAGCTGGCGATGCTGTGAACAAGGCCGGTGACAAGATCGCCACCGAAACCCAAAAAGCCAAAGCCAACGATTAATTCTTGGCTAGCATGGGCCATTAACCCATGGCTGAACGAAGGGCCGCATCCCCATGGGACAGCGGCCCTTTATCGATTTGAGGATAGCACGGCCCTATCCCAGCGCCACCGCGGTTCAGCCCCGCGCGGCGCCGCAGAGCCGAAGCAATGGCAGTATCAGGCGATCAGCGGCAATTCGCCACGCGGACCTGATATAATTTCGGCCAATTTTTGCCGGTCACAAACAAGCGCTGGCCTTGCTCGTCCCACGCAATGCCGTTCAGCACCATATCATGCCCAGCAGCGCCCGCTTTTTCACGCAGGCCCGCGAAATTCACCACTTGGTCAATCGCGCCCGTGCTGGGGTCCAAGCGGATGATCGCGTCGCTCATCCATATATTGGCCCAGATTTTACCGTGGATGGTTTCCAATTCATTGATCATCGCAATGGGTCGCCCGCCCAGATTCACGGTAACACGGCGCTTTTCGGTCATGGTTGCGGGATCAAAGAAACGCAGGGTCGATGTCCCATCGCTCAGGGCCAAATCATCCCCGACCATGGTGACACCCCAGCCTTCGCCGTCATAGCGGAACTGGCCCAGCGGCTTGAGATCCTTGAGCCGCCAGCGATAGCCAATGCCGCTGCGCCATGTCACGCCGATGATCTGGTCGCCCCAGCGCGTAATCCCCTCGCCAAAATGATCGTCCGATAAAGGCTGGGTCTTTAGCGGCTTGCCGCTGGACAGTTGCACGCGCGACAGGCGCGATTGGCCATATTGGCCGGTGCCTTCATATAAATGCCCATCATGCCAAAACAGGCCTTGGGTAAAGGCGCTGCTGTCGTGCGGATATTCCGCCACCACCTCATAACCGCATTGCTGAACCCGCACGGCAGCCGATGCAGGGGCCGATGCGGGCGCTGCGGCCACAGCGGCGCTGCTCGGCCAGCCAGCCGCTTGCCCAAACTCATCGCCCAGCGCAGGGGCATGAAAACCGGGGACGACCATAGCCGCGGCGAAAAAGGCAAAATGGAACAAAATCACACCCCCACGCTAGAAATAGCCGCCATCGATGACAATCCGCAAAATAGCCCAATGTGCTGGCGTGCCCCATGCACAGACCAACCCATAAGCCCAGCCTGCGGCGCGTCCAAGGCGCGGGATATTCCAAAACGCCCCTGAACCACGCATGAAAAAGGGGGCCAGAGCATGGCCCTGACCCCCAAATTCCAACAAAGCGTTGGGTGATGGACTTAGAAGTCCATACCGCCCATGCCGCCCATGCCGCCGCCCATGGGGGGCATAGCAGGCTTGTCTTCTGGCAGTTCCGAAATCGCTGCTTCGGTGGTGATCAGCAGACCCGATACCGATGCCGCATTTTCCAGCGCCGTGCGAACAACCTTGGTAGGATCGATCACGCCAGCGGCCTTCAGGTTTTCATAGGTGTCGGTCGAAGCGTTAAAGCCTTGATCCACATTGCCTTCACGCAGCAGGTTGCCAGCAACCACAGCGCCGTCGAAGCCAGCGTTGGCAGCGATTTGGCGCACAGGGGCTTCGATTGCCTTACGAACGATATCGATACCGCGCGTTTGGTCGTCGTTGGCGCCCTTCAGGCCTTCGAGAGCCTTGGTTGCATAAAGAAGTGCCGTACCGCCGCCAGGGACGATGCCTTCTTCAACAGCAGCGCGGGTTGCGTGCAGAGCGTCGTCAACGCGGTCCTTGCGTTCCTTCACTTCTACTTCGGTCGCGCCGCCAACCTTGATCACGGCTACGCCGCCAGCCAGCTTGGCCAGACGTTCTTGCAGCTTTTCACGGTCATAATCGCTGGTGGTGGTGTCGATCTGCGAACGGATCTGTTCCACGCGGCCCTTGATGGCGTCAGCAGCACCGGCGCCGTCAACAATGACCGTGTTGTCCTTGTCGATGGTCACGCGCTTGGCTTGGCCCAGCATGTTCAAGGTTACGGTTTCCAGCTTGATACCCAGATCTTCGCTGATCATTTCGCCCTGCGTCAGGATAGCGATATCCTGCAGCATCGCCTTGCGGCGGTCGCCGAAGCCAGGAGCCTTAACCGCAGCAACCTTCAGGCCGCCGCGCAGACGGTTCACAACCAAAGTTGCAAGCGCTTCGCCTTCGATATCTTCGGCGATGATCAGCAGAGGACGACCCGACTGAACCACAGCTTCGAGGATCGGCAGCATCGACTGCAGGTTCGACAGCTTCTTTTCGTGAATCAAGATATAGGGGTCGTTCAGTTCGACCGTCATCTTTTCGGGGTTGGTGATGAAGTAAGGTGACAGATAACCACGGTCGAACTGCATGCCCTCAACTACGTCGAGTTCAAATTCCAGACCCTTGGCTTCTTCGACGGTGATGACACCTTCTTTGCCAACCTTTTCCATGGCTTCAGCGATCTTCTCGCCGACTTCCTTGTCGCCATTGGCCGAGATGATGCCAACTTGTGCGATTTCAGCCGAACCAGCAACGGGGGTCGAGCGACCCTTCAGGTCTTCCACAACCTTGCCAACAGCGAGGTCGATACCGCGCTTCAGGTCCATTGGGTTCATGCCAGCAGCAACCGACTTCATGCCTTCGCGAACGATAGCTTGCGCCAATACGGTTGCGGTGGTGGTGCCGTCGCCAGCCTTGTCGTTGGCCTTCGAAGCCACTTCGCGCAGCATTTGCGCGCCCATATTTTCGAACTTGTCTTTCAGTTCGATTTCCTTGGCAACCGAAACACCGTCCTTGGTGATGCGGGGTGCGCCAAAGCTTTTGTCGATGACAACGTTACGGCCTTTGGGGCCCAGCGTCACTTTTACAGCGTCTGCGAGCGTATCAACGCCCTTCAGAATGCGTTCGCGGGCGTCACGGCCGAATTTTACGTCCTTAGCAGCCATTGGGATGCTCCTTCAAAATTTGGAAAATCAACAGAAAAAGGAAAGACTTAGGCCAAGATGCCCAGAATGTCCGATTCCTTCATGATGAGAAGATCTTCACCATCGACCTTTACTTCGGTGCCCGACCATTTGCCGAACAGGATGCGGTCGCCAGCTTTCACGTCGAGCGGGATACGGTCGCCGTCTTCGTCACGAGCGCCTTCGCCAACAGCGACGATTTCGCCTTCGCTGGGCTTTTCTTTTGCGGAATCAGGAATGATGATGCCGCCAGCGGTCTTTTCATTGGCTTCGATACGGCGAACCAGCACGCGGTCGTGCAATGGACGAAATTTCATGGATACCCTCCAGAAACAAAAAATGACTTTAGCACTCACCCATCGGGAGTGCTAACAGACGGGGATATGGGCGAGGCAAAGTTTGCGTTCAAGGATGATGGCGAAAAATATTTGCATATTTTTGACGCCGCCAACCACTTGCCCAGTCATTTGCGATGAACTGTGCCAATCAAGCTTTTGGTAACAAGCCCAAAGCCGCGCGGAAACGCCAACGGGCCATCAGCAATATCGCCGCGACCAGCAGGCCGACCGCCAAGCCAATCCACACGCCAACCCCTGCATAGGGCGTCCAAAAACCCAAATAGATGGACGTGCCATAGCCCGCGACCCAATAACCAAAAAGCGCGATGAACATGGGCGTGCGCGTGTCCTGCAACCCGCGCAGCGCGCCAGCCGCCACCGCCTGTGCGCCATCCGCCAATTGAAACGCCGCGGCAATCACCAAAAATTGCAGCGCAAAACCCACCAATGCGGCATTTTGCGGGGCGTCCACATCGACATAGATGGACAGCACCAATTTGGGCGCAAACCACATCAACGAGCAGGTGATGACCATGAAGCCAACCCCCAGCAAAAAGGCCGCGCGGGCGGCCAAGGAAATGGCCAAATTGTCGCGCGCGCCATAGGCCAAGCCCACGCGGATAGTCGCCGCCTGCGCCACCCCGAACGGGATTTGAAACGCCAAGGCCGCGACTTGCAAAGCAATGGTATGCCCCGCCAATTCGCTTTCGCCAATGCGGCCCATCAAAAAAGCCGCGCCGGTAAACAGCCCCGCTTCGGCCAAAATGGTCAGCGCGATGGGCAAACCAATCCAAAGCAAATCACGGAACCGCTGCCATTCGCTGCGCCATATATTGCCAAAAATATGATAGCGGCGGAAACGGCGGTCGGTTTGAATCACCACCACATAGGCCAGCAACATCACCACACTGGTAATCACGCTGGACATGGCCGACCCGCGCAGCCCCAATTCCGGCATACCAAAATGACCAAAAACCAAGCTGTAATTGCCCAGCGCATTCACAAATAACGCCAAAAAGGTAATCATGGTCGCAATGGTCGGGCGGCCCAAGGTCGCCACAAATACGCGCAGCACCGATGCCGCGATCATCGGGAAAATCGCCCAGATCAGCACGCGCAGAAAATCACCTGCCCGCTCTGCCGTGTCTTGTGGTTGGCCGGTGGCCAGCATGATATCTTTGCCAAACCAGCAAATGACCATGAAAATGGCAGACAAGAGCAAAGCCAACCACAGCGCCATTCGCATGGTGCGGCGCACTTCGCGCACCGCATGTTTGCGCTTGCCCAGCTCCGCCGCCATCAACGGGGCCGCCGCGCCGACAAGGCCGCTGCCGCTCCACACCAACAGGCCAAAAATCGCCACGGCCAGCGATGCCGCCGCCAACGCGCTGTCGCCCAAGCGCGCAACGAAAATCACGTCAACAGCATGGACCATCATCTGCAGCAAATTGGCCGCCGCCAGCGGCAAGGCCAAATGAAACATCGATCGAAATTCGCGGCCAAAATTGGTCGTGGCTGGCGTATTTTGCGCAGGTGCGGTCTGGGAAAACGTCATAGCATAAGGGCGATAGGGCTTTCGGGGGGTGGCATCAACCATTGCCTGACCAGAGCCATAATGGGGCGTGTAGCCCGATCAACCAGAATGCGGCGTATAGCCGGACCGGCCGCAGCGGCGGGGTCAGCGGGTCATGATCCCATGCAGCCCCATATCCCATGCAAATAACAAAAAGGTCAGCGTCAGCCCCACCACAAATAGGCGATAGGCATAAGCCAGATAGCGATATTTCCGCCGCGCCAGCACCACGCCATTTTGATAAGTATCGCGCAGCATGGTTTCGTAAAAATCCTCCTCGCTGCGCAGGCGTTGTTTGACGGCGGCGATATAATCCGCCTCGCTCATATGGGCGAATTGGCCGAAAAACAGGATATTGGCCGAAGGACCGCTGACTGGTCCGGTCCCAATGCGGGGCAGAACTGCTGAAATGGCCAGCAAGGCCGATAAGAAGGAAAAGGTCGCCAGCACCGACAAGGGCATCGACAATACACCCGCACCGCTGCGCGCTTGGCCGATGGCCAAGGTGAAGACGACAAAGGTCGCGCCCATCAAAATCGACGCCTTATGATCGGCCATTTGCGACAATTGCATGGTCAATTGTTGGTTGGTTCGCACCAAATGCACGGCGTTGGGGGGAAAGGACATAGCTGGGGCGGTTGGTGCGGCAGATCCCGATACTATCGTTTCTGCTGGTTTCGTTGCTGCTGGTTTCGCTGCCGTGCCATTCTCATACATATCGCTCATATCGGCCCCTCTCCCCGCCCCATTGGGCATTTTTGACCATCGCTTGGACCGCCTGTTGACGATGTCCAAATGCCTGCCCGCATCATCGGCTCAACCAACCCTATGGCTCACCCTCATGCAAAACAGGCCGCGCGCCCCTTTTGTGATGCAAAGGTGACATCTTATGTGGATATGAACAAGATACTGCCCTCATATCGCCTCAATCACTTGCCAAGCCGCCGATCACACGTCATTTCCGCACAAAATTTCCAAGACGGGACCCGATGATATGAGCACCCCACTCAACCAGAAAATTTACGACCTGATCGAACCTTTTAACAAAAAAGGTGTCGAGCTGAGCGACAACACAAGCTTTGCTGGCGATCTGGAATGGGACAGCCTGACCGTGATGGATTTTGTCGCCGAAGTCGAAGATAGTTTCGACATCATCATCACGATGAACATGCAGGCTGAAATTGAAACCGTGGGCCAGTTGGTGGCGGCGGTTGAAAAACTGCAAGCCTGAACCCGCTTTGTGCGCGCCGCGCCGACCTTGGTCGCTGCGTCGCGGCAAACAACGGGAATATCCGGCACAAAGGCAGCGGCTTACTCGGTTGACCTACCCAGCATAGCCGCCCGCCGTGCATGGCTTGCTTTTTCCCCATAACCTATTCCATGCTGCCCACCAGACAGCATAAGAAGGCTGAAAAATGACTGACCTTTTTTCCAAATTCGATCCTTTGATCGAACAACGCCGCGCTTTGCTGGATACCGGCGTGACGGACCCGTTCAGCATGGTGATGGAAAAGGTTCTGTCCCCCACCACCGCCATTTGCAATGGGCGCGAGACGATCTTGCTGGGCACCTATAATTATATGGGGATGACGTTCGACGAAGACGTCATCAAAGCGGGCCAAGATGCTTTGCGTGACTTTGGTGCGGGCACCACCGGCAGCCGCGTTTTGAACGGCACCTATCGCGGCCACCGCGATGTCGAAGACGCGCTCAAGGAATTTTACGCCATGGATCATGCCATGGTGTTTTCGACCGGCTATCAAGCCAATTTGGGCATCATTTCCACCATCGCGGGCAAGGGTGATTATATCATCCTGGACATCGACAGCCACGCCAGCATCTATGATGGTTGCAAAATGGGCGATGCCGAAATTGTTGCCTTTCGCCACAATGACATTGAAGCGTTGGAAAAGCGCCTGAAGCGCTTGCCAGCCGATGCGGGCAAGCTGGTGGTGCTGGAAGGCGTTTATTCCATGCTGGGCGACATTGCCCCGCTGGATAAGATGGTGAAAATCGCCAAGCAATATGGCGCGATGGTGTTGGTCGACGAAGCGCATAGCATGGGCTTTATCGGCGAACATGGGCGCGGCGTAGCCGAAGCCCAAGGCGTGATCGATGATGTCGATTTCATCATCGGCACGTTCAGCAAAAGCGTGGGCACCGTGGGCGGCTTTTGCGTATCAAACCATCCGAAATTTGAAATCATGCGCTTGGTTTGCCGCCCCTATGTATTCACCGCATCCTTGCCCCCCAGCGTGGTTGCCACCGCCGCTACCAGCATCCGCAAATTGATGCATGGCAGCAACAAGCGCGCGCATTTGTGGGAAAATAGCAAGAAGCTGCACAAGGGTTTGACCGGTGCGGGATTTGAACTGGGCACCAGCGAACCCCAATCGGCCATCATCGCCGTCATCATGCCCGATTTGGAACGCGGCGCGATGATGTGGGAAGCTTTGTTGGAAGAAGGGCTATATGTGAATTTGGCCCGCCCCCCCGCAACCCCAGCGGGCATGACCTTGCTGCGTTGTTCGCTGTGCGCCGAACATAGCAGCGACCAAGTGACGGAGATTCTGGCGCGCTTCATTCGCGCTGGAAAGCGTGTCGGAATCATCGCCTAACGGGCCGCAGGGCTGACCAGCGGGTGATGGCGCATCGTCACCCCGCCGAGCAGCGCCCGTGCGACAACCTAAAAAAAGGGGCTGCTCGGCGGCCCCTTTTTCTTGCGGGCACGCCGTGGCTTTCCCTTCGGCCCATTTTAACCTAAGTTGCCGCCGATGTTCGTCGATGAACAATATTTGGAACAAGAAAACCGGCGGGAAAAAAACCGTTTCTGGTTAACCGCTGGCTTGGCAGCGGTTTTGGTCGGCATTGTGATCGCGCTGGTCATGTTGTTGGTCAGCGCCAACAATAATTATCAAGAAAGTCTGGCGTCACAGGCCAAAAGTCTGGAAGTGATTACGGAAATTCGCGCGCTGGATGCGTCTATTTCCCGCGCCGAGGCCGCCTTGGGCCGCTTTGCCGTGGGTCTGGAAAATGAAGATGGCCTGATTTTCGATCAACAATGGCGCCGTGGCCGCGCCTATTTGAACGAAGTGCAGCGCGACTTACGCGACAATCCCGATCAATTGGCCCGTGTCGAAGATTTGCGTCGCGAATTGGATAAACGGGAAAAATTCCTGTTCGATGTCGCGCTGAGCGCCAATTACAACCAAACCTTGGCGGCCATATCCAAATATCATGCCGCTGGTTTGGACGACAGCTTGCTGCGGATTGATCGACTGATCAGCCAAATCATCGTCGCCGAACGGCGCGAATTGCGCACCCGCAGCACCCATACCGAAGCAGACCGCGCCAGCTTGAACCGCGCGATGTGGATGTTTTCCCTTATTGGTGCGGTCATTGCGGTCGGCGCTATTTCGGCTGTATTCTCACTGATCCGCGTCAATAGTGAACGGCGTATCGCCAAAATGGAACAATGGGCCGAAAGCGAACGCGCCGCAGAATTGGAAGCAGCGGTCGAAAGCCGAACGATTGAATTGGCGGAGGCCAATGGCGCGCTGCGCAAGGAAATGCAGGAACGCGAAACCGCCGAAGAAAGGCTGCGCCAATCCCAGAAAATGGAGGCTGTGGGCCAATTAACCGGCGGCATTGCGCATGATTTTAACAATATGCTGGCCGTGGTGATTGGCGGGTTGGAATTGGCCCAGCGCTGGCTGACCAAAGACCCCGCCAAGGCGGAACGCCAGTTGGACAATGCGATGGACGGCGTGAACCGCGCGGCGGACCTGACCCGCCGCTTGCTGGCCTTTGCCCGCGCCGAACCCGCACGGCCCCAGCGCACCGATGTCGATAGCTGTATCGCGGCCTTTGCGCCGTTGATGGAACGCACCCTTGGCGAGGGCATTGCGTTAACGCTGGACCTGCAAGCCACGGATGCCAATGTCATTCTGGACCGTCATCAATTTGAAAATGCTCTGTTAAATATGGCAGTCAATGGACGCGATGCCATGCAGGGATCGGGTGTTTTGACCATCCGCACCTTGTTGGATCAGCAAGAGGATGCCGCGTCCCTCGCCATTCAGATTATCGATAATGGATGCGGGATGAGCGAAGATATATTGCAGCGTATCTTCGATCCCTTTTTCACCACCAAGCCCAGTGGTCAGGGCACCGGCTTGGGCATGAGCCAAGTCTTCGCTTTTTGCCGTCAAACGGGCGGCGAAGTGCGGGTGGATTCCACCGCTGGTGAGGGGACCAGCGTGGCGATGATTTTGCCGCTGGCTCAAATCAGCGACACCGTCGACAATGGGGCTGAGCAGGTGGAAAAAGCCTCTGCCACCCAAGTGCGCACATCATCGACCCAATTTAGATTATTGCTGGTCGAAGATGACGCGCGGGTGCTGGCCGCGACATTGGCGTCGTTACAGGAATTGGGGCATCAGGTTGTCCCCTGCTCTGACCCGATGGATGCCGAGGCCTTGGTTGAAAGCGACGGTCCCTTTGACCTGATGATTACCGATATGCTGATGCCCGGCATGACCGGCGCGGAATTGGCCAATCGCGTGCAGGCGCGTTGGCCGCACCAACGGATTTTATTTGTCACAGGCTATGCGGGCGATGCCAGCGGATTTGAAACGGTGGACCGCGACCATGTGCTGCGCAAACCCTTCACATTGGCCGAACTGGATCAGGCGGTTCGCAGCCATATTGCGCAAGTCACCGCTTAAGCCGCCGGCTATGCGCGGTTTAGATGAGTGGATAGGCGAGCTTTAGCGCACAGCCCCGCTGCGCAGCAATTTGGGCACCAAGGTCACCGCCGCCAACAAGGGCCAGCGGCGCTGCCATGGTTTCAATTCAATCTGGGTTCCGGCGTGGCGGTTGATCTTCCACGCCAAATATTCAATGCCGCCCGCATAGGTAAAGCTGGCCTTGGCCAAACGTGCGATGCTGAGCAGCTTGCCTTCCACGCGGCGGCGCGTCCAAGCGCCGGATGGGGCGTCAGCGGCAATTTCTGCGGCCGCCGCCACGCCAAAGGCCTGATAACGCGCGGGGGCGGCGTCCACGACCGATGCCCCGCGACTTTTGCGTTCCGCCCGCAATTCCACCGAATAGGTCAGGGAAAAGGCGCGGCGCCACCAATCCAGCAGTGCCTCGCCCTGCTGACGCCCTGCGGCGGCCAGCAAGCTGGGGGCAGCGCGGGCGACAGCCTGTTCGGCATTCGCGCGCGCGGTAGCATCCACGGCCCACACCAATCGAGACGGCTGGGCGAAGCGCGCCCACACCGACACATTGCGGGTTTCCATACCGTTCAGGCGGTGAAAATCCGCCTCGCTCAGCACGGCATATTTGGCCATCAGCCCATCATGTTGGAAGGGAAAGACATTGGGCGGGATCAAGCGATTGGCCAGCGCCATCCAGCCTTTGCTATAGGCATGGCTATAATCTGACACGATCAGATAGAAATCGAGCATCAAACCATCCAAGTTCGATTCCCGCAGGCAGCTGCCGTAAAACAGAACGGCCCGCGCGCTGCCCCGATATTGCGCCGCCAGCGCCGCTGCCATGTCGCGCACGCGCGAGTCAACGGGCTGGGACAATTCTGTTCGGACCAAGGATAATAGGGCGGTTTCGCTGGCCATCCCGTCTATCAGGCCGTCCTGCGTCGTCACTTAGGCCGCCAGACGCAAGAAAGGCACCGGCGCGGTCGATGTCAGGATGATTGGCTTGCCATGCGGGGCTTCGAAAAATTCCCCGTCCAAAATCACGCTGGACCGCTCACCCTCGATACGGATTTCATCGCCTTGTTGGAAATGCACGCCTTCCAACTTATTTTTGCCCAATGTGCCGCGCCATGTTGCGCCCAACATGCGGAACAAGGCCCCTGCGCTGCGGTCGACCGCCAGCAATTTCATGCGGCCATCGGTGCCATAAACCTCGCTCGTGCGGATCGACAGCAATAATTTTTCCAAGGTGGTGACGATCAGCAGCGAAAATTTGCCTTGCAATTCGCCGTGCCGAATCAGCGACACGGTCAGCGGTTCGGGCTGGGGCGGCAAACGGCCGCCACCCACGCCAAAGATGATCGAAATCAAGCCCAACAGCGCCGCCAGAAAATGCGACACACCATTGGGCAGACCCAGCGGATAAATGCGGTTGCGGCAATAAAGCATGACATCGGCCAAATAAGCGCCGCCCAAAAACATGCCCAGCACCGGACGGCCACCTTCGCGGTCCAACGCGATCAGTTCGCGTTCCACCACATGGCTTTCCAAATCACCGCTACCCACCAATTCCACCACGCGTTCCAGCGCCTGAATCGGGTCGCCTTCTGCGCCCAAATCCAGCGCAATCAAATTGGTTTTGCCATTGGGCAATACGGCGACCGGCGGGGTTTTTCCGCCAAAATGATCGCCGCAATATAATTCGGTCAGCGCAGCCTGAACGGTTCCGTCGCCGCCATTGATCACCACCACGCGCGGTTTCACCATCGCAATGGTGCGAATGGCTTTTTCAATCTGGTCCACATCCTCCACCTCATAGTGAAAGACATCAGGATGCGCGGCGCAATATTCGCGCACTTGGGGTAATATGGACCGATTGCCCGTAGACCGTGGATTGGACAAAAGGGCGACAGAGGCCATAGGTTAATTCACCGGCTGGAAAGAAAGACCGCGAACATAGTTCAGGGTCACAGGAAGATGTCTGGTGGTCGATCCCACCGAAAAGCTGACCTGATTCAGGCGCGGTTTGCGTTTGGAGACAAAATCCATCAGCTTCATGTCGGGGTTGCCCGACAGGCCGCCACCATCGCTGCGATCAGATTTGCCATTGCCGTTCAGGTCGTGCCGAACCGACACAACATAATTTCCCGTATTTTTCACGGGCAAGCAGACTTTGGTCGAACCGCTGCGCGATACAGGAACGTCAATCCGTTCCAGCCATTTGCGTTTTTCCAGATAATCATTGTCCGCGCGATATAGCTGAACACGCAAGGTTCCCGTGCGGGCCTTGAAGCCGCTAATGTCCACCAAAATTGCGGGTTCATTATTTTCGCAGGCAGCACCAGCGTTCGCAGCATAGGCGATATTCGGCTGTGCCATGGCCATTACGGCACCTGCCGCAACGATCCCTGTGAAAAACATATTTTTCAACATGACCAATATACCTCCAGAGGCTATAGCCATTCCGGCATTTGGGCCGGAATGGGATCAATCCCCATGAATCGCTATATCGGAACCATTTGCGGCCAAATCATGGTGATGGGACGACGAAAGATTGTTTAAAATACCAGCCATCGACCGCTATATCGCGCGGCTCATCTTTTTCCCGATGTTGGGAACGCTCGCTTTGGCGGCTATGCTGCTCGTTTTGGAAAAAATGCTGCGGCTGTTCGACTTTGTCGCCACCGAAGGTGGTCCGGTCAGCGTGGTGTGGCGCATGTTGGCCAATTTGATTCCGGAATATTTGTCGCTCGCCATTCCCATTGGCTTGATGCTGGGCATTTTGCTGGCCTTTCGCAAATTGGCAACGACCAGCGAATTGGACGTTTTAAAGGGCGTGGGGATGAGCTTTGGCCGCCTGATGCGCATGCCTTTTGCCTTTGCCATTGCGCTTGCGGCGCTGAATTTGGCGATTGTCGGCTTTATCCAGCCTGTTTCCCGCTATGCCTATGAAGGTCTGCAATTTGAACTGCGGTCGGGCGCATTGGGGGCGTCGATCAAGGTCGGCGAATTCACCAAAATGGGCGACCGCATGACCTTGCGCGTCGAAGAAAGCTTTGATGATGGCCGCCGATTGCAGGGCATTTTCGTGCGCGCCGTTAACAAAGATGGCCAAACCGTGTCCGCCACGGCGGCGGGCGGCCAATTTATGGCAACCGACGATCCCGAAACCATCATCCTGCGCTTGAAAAATGGTGTTTTGGTGCATGAATCGCCCAAATTCTCCGTGCCCCGCGTCCTCAGTTTCGACAATCATGACCTGCCCATCCCCCTGCCCAAGATAGAGGCGTTTCGCACACGCGGCGGGGCGGATCGCGAAATGACCATTCCGGAATTATTTGTCGCGGGCAAGGACCAGTCAGAATCGCCCGAAACGCGGCTGGAAACACGGTCAAACTTCCATTTCCGCATTGTCGAAGTGGCGTCGATGTTCATCATCCCACTGATTGCCATTGCGCTGGCCATTCCGCCCAAACGATCGACGTCATCGCTGGGCATTTTCGTTTCGATCGTGTTGTTGGTGACCCAACATAAAATCAACCAATATGCCGAGGATATGGGCGCGCGTGGGTCGGTCGACCCGATATTGGCCCTGTGGGTGCCCTTCTTCTTATTCGCCGCGCTGGGGATATGGATGTATTATCAAGTCGCCCATGTGCCGGGCGGACAACCGATTGGCGCGCTGGAACGTCTGGCCAGCAAAGCCGGTCAACAAATACGCCGTCTTTTGACCCTGTTTAAACGGGGACAAGCCTCGTGATGCCAAGCATGAAATTTTTTCCGTCCCGCACCATGGCGCTTTATGTAGGCCGCCTGTTTCTTACCCGCAGCTTTGCGATTTTATTCGCCTTGGTGCTGATTTTACAAACGCTGGACCTGCTGGGCACCAGCGGGAAAATTCTGGCTGTGGCGGGCAATACAGACAGCGATGTTTGGCGCTATGTGGGCCTGCGCATTCCCCAGTTGATCGAAACATTTCTGCCCTTTTCGGTGTTGCTGGGGACGATTTTGACGCTGGCGACCCTGAATCAAAACAGCGAAGTGGTCGCGATGAAGGGCGCGGGCATGTCGGCGCATCAGGTGCTGGCGCCTTTGTTCCTGTCCGCTTTGTTGGTCGCGGGCATCAGCTTTGCGTTTAACGAACGGATTGTGGTGCGCAGCAATGCCGCTTTGTCGGCGTGGACCAAGGTGCAATTTGCCCAATTGCCGCCCGATACGGGCATCCGAACCAATGTTTGGGTGCGCGCGGGCGATAATTTAATCAAGGCGGACACAGTGTCCAAATCCGGCCAGCAAGTGGTGCTGACCGGCGTGCAAGTGTTTGAGCGCGAGGACGGCGTTTTATCCTATATCGTGTCGGCAGATCGTGCGGTATCGGTGGAAAATGGCTGGCAATTGCAAAATGCCCAGCGTTTCGACCGCAAAGCGGGCACCATGTCCGCGCTGGGGAATATTGTGGCGGGCACAGGGGTGACGCCCGATCAATTTACCTTGTCCAATGTCGATCCGGACGCCCTGCCCTTCATGGAATTGCGCACCGCGATCACCGAATTGAAGGAAGCGGGCCGCCCTGTCGCATCTTTGGAAGCGGTGATGTGGCACAAGATTTCGGGCCCGCTTTCGTCCATCCTCATGCCCTTGCTGGGCGCGGTGGCAGCCTTTGGCTTGGCGCGGTCCGGCAAGCTTTATGTGCGCGCTATTTTGGGGATGGTGTTGGGCTTTGCTTATTTTGTGGCAGATAATTTTGCACTGGCGATGGGTGATTTGGGGGCCTATCCCCCGCTGCTCGCCGCATGGGGACCGTTTTTCCTCTTCTTCTTGATTGGCGAGATGATCTTGATCCGAACCGAAGAATAGCCCCACAACATCATCACCATCAAAAAGGGCCGCCCTGTTGCTACAGAGCGGCCCTTTTTGTTTTAACAAGTCAGATAGGCCTTAGCGCGCAGCCGCGCCCTTGGCCGATCCGGCGACCAATTGGACCACCAATTTGGGCAGGCCGTCATAATTGGCGGCATGATATTGGGAATCCGCTGGCAAAGCCGCCTTCAGACGGCGATGCGCCTCCGCCAGATTATGATAGGGTACGCCTGGCAACAGATGATGCAACGCATGATAGCGCAGCCCAACCGGTGCCCATAATTCCGGCAACAAGCCCGGCGGCGGCACATTGACGCTGTCCAAAAATTGGCCCGTAACCGTCAAAACTTCGCCGTCATTTTCCCACAAATGGGCAACCAAGGTGCGAATTTGGTTCAGCACAAAGCTGGCCGATGCAATGACGCCAAAGATCAGCAAAGCGCGCAGCGGCACCCAGCCGAACAGGCCCGCGGCGACAATCAAGCTGGACCAAATCCATGCCCCGCCCTCTTGCCATGCCCATTGGCGGCGAAATTCGCCCTCCGGCGGTTTGCGGCGAAATTCGGGATTGATGATCAAACCGCTATATTTTTCGACCACCATTTTGCGAAAGGGCGGGATGAGGAAGCTGAGCGGCGTGATGACTGCATAGCGCAGCAAAAAGGCAAAAGGTGCCAGCGCCGCTGCCACGGTGAATAGCGGCACCGACCACCATTTCATCAAGGCCAGCGGCAGATATTCGGGGTCGTCCACCGTGCCATATTTGGTGCGGTTGTGGTGCAGGCTGTGGATGCCTTCGTATAAAAAGGAGGGAATCAGCATCGGCACACCGATCAACGCATTCCACGCCAAGCGGAAACCGGGCAGCGCATTTTTGCGAATATGCGTCAGTTCGTGAATGAAGCTGCCCGCCCGATACAGGGCCAGCACCGCAATGACGCCCGCGACCAGCATCCACGCCGTCGTGGGGGCCAGAATGGCCCCAAAAACCGCCGCATAGCCAATGACCGTCGAGGCCAGAAAATCTGTCCAATAGATGCGCGGATTGGGCGTCACCAAATCCCGCGTCAATTCTGACGCTGCGCGGATCATTGCCATATCATCGGCGATGGCGCTTTTGGCGATCTTGGCCGCAGCGGGCGCGGGCGCCGCTGGTGATCGTTCGACAAGAGGTTCCGTGATATTCATGACGCGCTTTCACCATAAATTCGTGGCAGCAAAATGGCCGAAAGCGGGTCGCCACTGCGCCAACTTTGCCCTAATGCTTTGGCAAGATCTAGGCATATGAGCGCAGGAAACCAAATATGGCGGCCCCGACAAGCAATTCCATCACCATTCATCCGGTGCAATCCCAATCCGAAAAATGCGAATTTGTGGATCTGGCCTATCGCCTGAACCGCGACGATCCGTACTGGGTGCCGCCGCTGCGCGGGGATGCGTTGGACTTGCTGACCCCCGGGAAAAACCCATGGTTTGGCCATGGTCATGCGCAATATTTTCTGGCGCGGCGCGGCGGCCAAGCCGTGGGCCGCATTTCCGCCCATATTGATACGCTGGCCCTGCAACAGCCCGCCGACCAAGGCATGGGACCCAATACCGGCAATTTCGGCTTGTTAGAGGCCGAGGATGAACAGGTCGCCACCGCTTTGTTTGCGGCGGCGGAACAATGGCTGCGGGACCAAGGCATGACGCGCGTTTTAGGGCCGCTGTCGCTGTCGGTATGGGACGAACCGGGCTTGTTGATTCAAGGATTTGATAACAGCCCGACGGTGATGCTGGGCCATAACCGCCGCGAATATCAAGGCTGGGTGGAACGCGCGGGCTTTCGCCCCGTCAAACAAATGTTCAACTATGGCGTGACGATTACGGATGGCTTCCCCCCCATCGTCCAGCGCATTGTGTCCGCCGGTGAAAAGAACAGCCGCATTCGCATTCGCCGCGTGGTCAAAGCCAATTTCGACGCCGAAGCCCATATTATTTTGAACATTTTGAACGACGCATGGTCCGACAATTGGGGCTTTGTCCCGTTAAGCGACGAAGAAATTGCGCATGTCGGCAAAAAGCTGAAGCCGCTGGTGTTCGAAGATTTGATCCGCATTGCAGAGGTGGACGGCGAACCGGTTGCCTTCATGATCGTGCTGCCCAATTTGAATGAAAAGCTGATTCACATGGGCGGGTCGCTGTTCCCGTTCAATTGGGCCAAGCTGTTGTGGTGGCTGCGTAAACCCAAGTCACGGGTGTTGCGCGTGCCGTTGATGGGCGTGGTCCAGCGCCTGCAAAACAGCCGCATGGCCAGCACGCTGGCCTTTATGATGATCGAATATATTCGCCGGGACGGCATCGCCAAATTTGGGGCGACCGAAGGGGATATTGGCTGGGTGTTGGACGACAACCAAGGCATGAAAGCCGTGGCCGACGCCATTGAGGCCAAGGTGAACCGCGTCTATCAAATGTATGACAAGCCGCTGATCTGACGCGTTGGACAGAGGTGCAAGCAAAAGGGGCGGTTTCCCATGTGGAACCGCCCCTTTTTGATGCCAGACATAAAGGCCTGCGTCCGCCGCCTGCCCCAAGTCATGCTTAGGGTCCGAACCTTAGGCCGAAATTTCAGCCCATACCGGCGTATGATCGCTGGATTTTTCCCGCCCGCGATAGTCGCGGTCCACCTGTGCGTCCACCAATCGGTCGGCAACCGCGGGGCTGAGCAACAACTGGGCGATGCGGAAACCATGGTCACGTTGCCAGCCGCCAGCCTGATAATCCCAAAAGGTCCAGGCCCCGCCAGCGGGGTGACGGCTGCGAATGGCGTCAGTCCAGCCATCGCCCAGCAAACGAAAATAGGCGTCGCGCGATTCGGGCTGGCGCAGCGCATCGTCCAGCATGGCGGTCGGGCTCCAAATATCATCCGCATGGGGAATGACATTATAATCGCCCGCCAAAATGGTTGGAATTTCTTGGGCCAACAACTGGTTGGCGCGGTCACGCAGGCGCTTCATCCAGCGCAATTTATAATCAAATTTCGGTCCCGGCTGTGGGTTGCCATTGGGCAAATAGATGGACGCCACACGCAGGCCGAAAACATCGGCCTCCAAATAGCGGCTTTGCTCATCCTCTGGTTCATCGGCAAGGCCGCGCTGAACCTCGGTCGGCTGCGCGCCTTTGGCCAAGATAGCGACGCCGTTAAACCCCTTTTGCCCATGATAAAGAAAGCCATAGCCCGCCGCCTCTATCTCTTTGGTCGGCATGGTTTCGTCGCTGGATTTCAGTTCCTGACAGCAGACAATATCGGGCTGCGTTTCGTCCAGCCATTCGATCAGGCGCGGCATACGCGCTTTGATGCCGTTGATATTGAAGGTCGCAATTTTCAGGGACACGGTAATTTCCAGCACATAAGGAAGAAGCGACGCGAACATGGTCCGCGCTATGTCGGTCCTGATTAGGATATGCAGCGTGCCGCGACAAGGCTGTGCGGAGAAACCGCCCACTATCGGGGGCGGCTATGGTCATAGGTCGCGGGCGGTTTAGATGGAGAAGCTGGACCCACAGCCGCAGCCACTGGCCGCCATGGGATTTTCCACCTTGAACGCGGAGCCGCCCAAATTGTCGACAAAATCGACGATGCAGCCGCGCAGCAAGTCGATGCTGATGCTGTCGACCACCAATTTCACGCCGTCCGTTTCGGTGACGATATCATCGGCGTCGATGCTGTCCGCCAAGCCAAAGCGATAGGAAAAGCCAGAACAGCCGCCGCCATCAACCGACAAACGCAGCGCGGCATCCGTATCGCCGCCCTTGCGCTGTGCAATCCAGCGCACACGCGCCGCAGCAGCAGGGGACAGGGTGATGGGCGATTCCAGATGAGGCGCGGTGTCAGACATGGGTTTAAGATAGGAAGTCTGGGCCGAAATAAAAGGGCCGAGAAAGGAAAAGCCAGATATGAAAAGAGCGCCGCGATCAACTCGCTGCGCTCTTTTCAATCAATCCTTGCGGAATCGGTAAGGGGCGGAATCGCTAACTTAATCTTCTGGTCCGCCGCGAGCGACCTTTTTACCGCTGAGTGCGGCCATCGCCATTTGGTCGGCTTGCACGAATGGCATGGGGTTTACCGGTGCGCCTTCGATGCGGACTTCATAATGCAAATGATTGCCGGTGGAACGGCCCGTCGAGCCAACATAACCGATGATATCGCCCTTCTTCACACGCTGGCCCGCCGAAACCGTGTAGCGGGACATATGGCCATAGCGGGTTTCGATGCTGTTGCCGTGGTTGATATCCACATAATTGCCATAGCCGCCCAGCCATTGGGCGCGGCCCACAATGCCATCAGCGGTGGCATAAATGGGGGTGCCACGGGGGGCGGGAATGTCGATGCCATTATGACGCGCGGCGCGGCCCGTAATTGGGTGAACGCGCATGCCATAGGATGACGACAAAGACATGCGTTCGATGGGACGCAGTGACGGAACCGCCACACCCATGGATGCCGACAGGCCGGTGTCCATATGCTTCCATGCGCTGAACGCCGCAAGCGCCCCTTGATCATTCGCCGCAGGCGGAAGATTTTGGGTGAAATTCTCGTCATCCGGTTCGTCCGGAACAACGATTGCAGCAGCGCTGGCAGCGGAAGCATGGGCCATAGGAGCCGATGCCAAGGACATCAAACCCGCCAAGATGAGCGCCCCATAATGCAACTTTTGTGCGACCAAAGTGTTTAACACCTGATGACCCCGCGTCCTTACCATCTGTTCATCTCTTTACTGGCGCCCTTAGACCGGACGGCTTAGCTGAAGTGATGCCACGGACAGCGGTTGTTGATATTAAAGGACCCCACCTCGAAAACGACTTGGTCCCGAACTCGGGTTGGGTTGTGCGAGGGCAATTGCGATCAGGCAATAAGGGCGTAGAAATCTTGCGTTAAACCGGCGCGATGGCGCGCTGAGTCGTTGAACGGTGGTTTCAACTCACCCCGAAATCGTTGTTTTACGATGTTTTGCCAAGATTCTATGGCTGGGATTCGTCGTTCGTCGCACATCCATTGGAACCAGACTGTGCCCGCGCTCACATGCCGAATTTCGTCATTGTAAATGCGGTTTAACATCCGTGCCGTCACCGAATCGCCGACCGCCGCAAAGCGTTCAATCGTCGCGGGTGTGACGTCCAATCCCCGCGCTTCCAACACCATCGGCACAATGGCCAAACGGGCCAAGGCATCGTCGCTGGTGCGCTCTGCCGATTCCCATAAACCGGCATGGGCGGGCAAGGCCCCATAATGGCTGCCAAGGCTGTGTAAGCGGCGGTTTAAAATGGCGAAATGCATCGCTTCATCGGCCAAAACTGCCACCCAATCATCGCAAAATTGACGCGGGAATTGGGCCCCAAATCGGCCAATTAAATCAGCGGCCAAATCCATCGCCACAAATTCAATATGCGCCAAGGCGTGAATCAGGGTGATACGCCCTTGGTCGGACCCCAATTTGCGGCGCTTCATACGGCCTGGGGGCAATAGTTCGGGCTTGTCCGGCCAAGCGGGTTGGTCGGGCATGGCGCAGGGAAATTCATGCGCCAAATCGCCCCGCCGCCATCCCCGCGCCAAGCGGCGGGCCCGTCGGCGTTTCTCGTCGGGGTCCGCCGCGGACAGGACAGCCAAAGCGGCTTCCCCCAATGTCGCAACATCGCCGCCAGCCAGCAACGCCGGCGCGGAAGGCATAGACAAATCTGGCATCGAAATTACAGGGCCTGCGCCGCTTCCAACACAGCCGCCGCATGGCCTTTGACGCGCACTTTGCGCCATTCCCGCACCAAATTTCCGGCCGCGTCGAACAGGAATGTCGATCGCTCGATACCCATATAGACTTTGCCGTAATTCTTTTTTTCCACCCAAGTTCCAAAGGCTTCGCAGACTGCGCCGTCTTCGTCGCTGGCCAGACGCACGGTCAGGCCATATTTGTCGCGGAACTTGCAAAGCTTGGCCACAGGGTCCCGCGACAGCGCAATCACCTGCGCGCCCAATTTGGCAAATTCATCGGCCAAGGCGGTGAAATCTTGCGCCTCTGTCGTGCAGCCGGGGGTGTCGGCCTTGGGGTAAAAATAGACAATTAAGGGCGCGCCAGACAGGCTGGCAAGATCGACCACCGCCGCATCAGCATCGATCACCGTAACGGCGGGAATTTTGTCGCCAATGGCAAGGGCGGGCGTCGCGGTCATCATCATTCCTATCTTTTGTCATATCCGGCCATATGGCCCCAATAATGGGCGGTTCAGCCCTTAGCCGAACGAACCGCCGCCCACCACCGCGAAACCGCCTGCCGCGCCTCGTCATGCGCGGCCAGCAATTGCGGCCAACCCGGTTCCCCGCAGGCCGCCGCCACCATTTGGCGGGCCGCTGGCGTGGGTTCGGCCCCTTCGTCGGCGGTCAGGCGCAGCATCACCAACATGCGGGCCAGCAATCCATGCGCGGCCACCACCTCTTCGGGGGCCAGATTTTTGCTGTGCAAACAGCGCAGCGCCGCCGCAATATTGGGAATATGGCATTCGCCTGTGGTCAATTGCTGGACGTGCATGGCAAATTCCAGATCGACCAAGCCGCCCTCGCCCCCCTTAATGTCCAAGGCCCCTTTGGCAGGTTTATGGCCCGCCATTTTGACGCGCATATCCGCCGCGTCCCCGCGCACCTTGGCCGCATCGCGCGGGGCGCGCAGCAGGTCTTGAATCAATTGCTCCACCGCCGCGCGGGCCGTGGCGGAACCATAGACAGCGCGGGCGCGCAGCAAGGCCATATGTTCCCATGTCCATGCTTCTTCGCGTTGATAACGTTCGAAACTGTCCAGCGTGACAACCAATGGCCCTTGCGCGCCTTGGGGGCGCAGCCGTGTGTCGACATCATATAATTTGCCTGCCGCCGTCGGCACCGTCATCGCCGCCGTGATCCGCTGGGCCAAGCGGTTATAATAGGTGGTCGCCCCCAAAGGACGCGGACCATCGGATTCCGCCAAATGATCGCCCGTAAACAAATAAATCACGTCCAAATCCGACGCATGGGTCAGCGCGCGTCCACCAAAGCGGCCCAGCGCCAACACCAATAATTCGCTGTTCGGAACGCGGCCATGGGCGGCGACAAATTCTGCGGTGGTCGCATCGGCCAACACTTGTAACGCCGCCTCGGCCAGCGCGGCATAGCCGCCCGCAATGTCCAGCGGATCGGTGGCCCCCGCGATCAATTGCGTGCCATAAGCAAAGCGCCGTTCGCCCACCCAGTCGCGCACATGGTCCAACAAGCGTTCATAATCGAGCCGCTTCACCATTGGTCCCCATTCGGCCAGTAATTCTTCATAGGTGGCGGGGGCGGCAAAGGCGCGATGGTCGATCAGCCCCTCGATCAATTCCACCCGCGACGACAAAGCGTCCGCCAAAGTGGGGGCCAGCGACAAAATGCGGGTCGCGATGCGGGCCAAGGCAGGCTGGGCGGCCAACAGGTGAAAGAAGTTGATCGCGCTGGGCAGGCCCGCCACCAATTTGTCAAAACGGCGCAGCGTGCCATCGGGATCGGGGCTGCTGCCCAAGGCTTTCATCACCTCTGGCAACATGGTTTCCAGCGCATCCATGGCGGCGGGGCTCCGCAACGACCGCGCCTTGCCCGCGCGCCAATCGGCAATGACGCGAACGGCAAATTCCGGCGGATCGAAACCAAATTCGGCCAAATGCTGGCCAAGTTCAGCCCCCTCACGCGGCAGGGCGCTGCTGTCGCCCTGATCGGCAATCAACTGGTCATAGCATTGGCCGACATCTTGCACGATCGGGTCAAGCAGCGCCAATAAATCGGCCCCGCTGTCCAGCCCATCCAGCCGCGCCACCGCGTCCAATGCCTCCGCCTGTTGGGGCAGCATATGGGTTTGCTGATCATCGATCATCTGCAACCGATGTTCTATGCGCCGCAGCACTGCGTAATGGTCGCACAGCCGCGCGGCGATATCGGCATCCACGCGCCCCGCCCGCGCCAAGGCCCCAAGGGCGTCCACCGTGGCCGGCAGACGCAGGCTCAGGTCGCGCCCGCCATAGATAAGCTGATGAACCTGTGTAAAAAATTCAACCTCTCTGATGCCGCCGCGACCCCGTTTCAAATCATAGCCCGCACCAAAGGCTTGGCCTTGGGCATAATGGTCGCGGATGCGGTCGCTCATCGCGCCAATTTCTTTAAGCTGGCGGAAATCCAAGCTGCGCCGCCAGATAAAGGGCTGAATGGCGTGCATGAAACGCGCGCCCAGCATTTTGTCGCCCGCCGATGCGCGCGACCGGATGAACGCCGCCTGTTCCCATGGCAAAGCATGGGATTCATAATAGGATATTGCCGCATTTTCGGTCAGCACAATCGGCGTGACTTCGGGGTTGGGGCGCAGGCGTAAATCCATACGCAGCACATGGCCGTCACCCGTTCGCGCGGACAAAATCTCCATCATCCGGCGGCCAATGCGGACCGCCGCCTCGCTGGGGTCATCGCGCGGGCGGCGCGGCATGGTGTCGGGATCGAAAATCAAAATCGGGTCGATGTCCGACGAATAATTGAGTTCAAAACTGCCAAGCTTGCCGAGCGCGATCACCGCCAGCCCCGCAGGCTCTGCGTCCGGCAGACGTTCCGCAAACGCCGCTTTCAGCGCCGCGTCACAGGCTTGGTCGGCAAAGATCGACAGCAAGCGGGTGGTGGTGCCCACATCATGTTCGCCCGACAAATCGCCCAGCGCCAATAATAAAGCGGCTTGCCCGCGCCAGCGCCGCATCCCGCGCATGACATCTTCGCCCGGTTGCAACGGCAATATGGCAGCCAAGGCGGCATCCGTTCCTTGGTCCAAAAAGCGCGCGACATCCGCTTCATAAAGCTGGGTGAGGCGGTGCAAAAAGGGCGCATGGGCGGCGATACGGTCGACCGCGCTCTGCCGCTGGGCAGGGGAGACGGGGGTGCTATCCAAGCCTTGGGACGGCGACGCCGCAAAAGCCGATGAAGACAAAGAGGCGGCGGAAAATGATGGCGCAGTCATGGCAAAACTATCGCGTGGGATGACGCCGATGACAAGAGCGGCCCTTTGTCTTTTTCACGCTTGAGGCCATAGAAAAAGGGGCTGTCCACACAATGTGGAACAGCCCCTTTTTCGGTGTCTAGACCGGCCTGATCCCGCCAAATGCCGGAGCCATCCGGATGAGCGGCCCGAAATCAGGCGGGAATGGTGGTCGGATTAAAAAACAGCACCTGCCCAATGGTCGCGCGCAATGTGGCGGGTTGATAGGGTTTGGTCAGCAAAAAGGCCGGTTCGGGTCGATCGCCTGTCAACAGACGTTCGGGGAAAGCGGTGATGAAGATGACCGGCACGTCGGATTCGGTCAAAATTTCCTGCACCGCCTCAATCCCGCTGCTGTTATCCGCCAATTGAATATCGGCGAGCACCAGCGATGGACGATGTTTTTTGGCTTCGTCGACCGCCTCGCGGTGGGTCGTCGCGACGGCCACCACGTCATGACCCAAATCGCGCACGATCATTTCAATATCCATCGCGATGATCGGCTCATCCTCGATAATCAAAATGCGGGCGTGGGTTTGACGGTCAATCTCGGCCGTTGCCTCGTCAATCAAGCGGTGAATATCATTGACGTCACGGTCGATGATCGTGGCGATTTCGCTGTCGGAAAATCCCTCCAACGCCGCGAGCAACAGGGCCTGACGCGCCAAGGATGGCAGTTGGCGCAGCCGCGCGTCGGCAATGGATTCGGGCGATGCCGATAAGGATGCCGAGTCCGATGGGGAATGCAGACCGTCCGATTCGACCGATTCGGCCGCCTGTGTCACCTGCAGATGCAACAGACGGTATAATTGCGTGCGAATATCCGGCTGGTCTGTGATTTGAGCGGGATCAGCCACCAATTGTTCCAACATCGTCGAAACCAATAAATCACCGCGAACTTGGCTGCCCGATATCGCCCGGCCATAACGACGCAAATATGGCAAATGCGGCGCAATAGCTTGACCTAACGACATAAATATTCTCCAACCCGTATCAATCGATCTGACAGTCATCGACTTTTCAAGACTGTGTTACAAATTTAATTCTTACACATGCATAAATTTACATATTAAGGGAACGAAGCAATTAAAAAAAGGTTTCCCCTTGAGCGTAGAGTAGGATTGCGCTTTAACTTAACGATTGTTAGCAACATAAACATGAACAGCGGATTCACCATCTATGCCGCCTGACACAGGGCCGAAGGCACCGCCTCTTTCACCAGGCGACGCAGAACGTTCCCCTTCCACACGGAAGGTTTTGGACGTGAATTCAGCACTTCGCAAAGCCTATGATAGCGCCGTCGACGAACGCATCCCGCCATCCATGCTGGAACTGCTTGAAAAGTTAAACTGAACCCCGCACCGTTCAGCGTATAAGAAATATCCTATATTATATCGCAAATAAGCGGCGTAGCGACAAATTTTGTCCCCACGCCCATGGCTACGACGCCACCGTCGCCATCACCATTTTACTAGACCAAGTTTAATTTCCGGCCTTTTTGCCTTTATACCGCGCATCAAAATCGCGCTGGAATGACGCAAATTGTCCGGCCGAAATTGCGTCGCGCATCCCTTGCATCAAATCCTGATAGAAATGCAGATTATGCTGAGTCATCAGCATCGCGCCCAGCATTTCACCCGCGCGCACCAAATGGTGCAGATAGGCTCGCGACCATGTGGTGCAAACGGGGCAACCACAGGTGGGGTCCAGCGGGGCTTGGTCTTCGGCAAATTTGGCGTTGCGAATATTCAGCGGGCCATCCCATGTGAAGGCCTGACCATTGCGGCCCGACCGTGTCGGCAGCACACAGTCGAACATATCAACGCCGCGCGCCACCGCGCCGACCAAATCGTCGGGCTTGCCAACACCCATTAAATAGCGCGGCTTGTCTTGCGGCAATTGGCTGGGTGCATAATCCAGCACGCCAAACATCGCTTCCTGCCCCTCGCCCACCGCAAGGCCGCCAATGGCATAGCCGTCAAAGCCAATGTCAATCAGCGCATCGGCGCTGCGCTGGCGCAATTTTTGGTCCAGCGACCCTTGTTGAATGCCAAATAGCGCGGCTTTGGACGCATGCTCTTCGCCCGCATCAAAGGCATCGCGGCTGCGCTTGGCCCAGCGCATTGAGCGGTCCATGCTGGCCTCGGCGCGCTTGGCATCGACGCCGTTTGGCGGGCATTCGTCAAAGCACATCACAATGTCGGTGCCCAACAAGCGCTGAATTTCCATCGACCGTTCGGGCGACAACATGTGGCGCGATCCGTCCAAATGGCTTTTGAAGGTCACACCCTCTTCGCTTTGCTTGGTCAGCGCCGACAGGCTCATCACCTGATAACCGCCGCTGTCGGTCAAGATCGGGCGATCCCAGCCCATGAATTTATGCAATCCGCCCAGCCGCGCCATACGTTCGGCGGTGGGACGCAGCATCAGATGATAGGTATTGCCCAGCAAAATATCCGCGCCCGTGGCGCGCACTTCGGCGGGTCGCAATCCCTTGACCGTCGCCGCTGTTCCCACCGGCATGAAGGCGGGCGTGCGAATATCGCCGCGCTGCATGTGAATCACGCCGGTGCGGGCCGCGCCATCCGTGGCGTTGATCGAGAATGCGAATCTTTCAGTCATGGCGGCGGCCTATGCCCGCAAAGCCCGAAAAAGTCGAGACTTTGGGCGAAGTCCCGATACCCCCGCTTCAGCCTGCGGTCCTATTCGGCAGCAACAGGCTGCTGTCGCCATAGCTGTAGAAACGATAGCCGTCGGATATGGCATGGGCATAGATGCGCTGCATCGTCTCTAGGCCCATCAGGGCAGAAACCAGCATGAACAGCGTCGATTTCGGCAGATGGAAATTGGTCATCAAGCCATCAATCGCGCGAAAGCTGTAACCGGGTGTGATGAAGATGCTGGTGTCGCCTTCGAAGGGCATGATGACGCCATCCTCGCGCGCGGCGCTTTCCAGCAAGCGCAGGCTGGTGGTGCCGACCGCGATCACGCGGCCACCATTGGCGCGCACATCGTTCAACCGCTGGGCGGTGGCTTCGTCGATGCGGCCCCATTCGGCGTGCATCACATGGTCTTCGGTATCATCTGCCTTGACGGGCAAGAAAGTGCCAGCGCCCACATGCAGGGTCAGCGTCTCGCTTTTCACGCCTGCCGCTTTCAGGGCAGCAATTAGTTCCGGCGTGAAGTGCAGGGCCGCCGTCGGGGCCGCCACCGCGCCATCTTCGCGGGCGAACATGGTTTGATAGTCGCTGCGGTCCTGTTCATCGGTGGGACGCTTGCCCGCAATATAGGGCGGCAAAGGCATGGTGCCGGCCCGTTCCAGTAGCAATTCCACCGGCTCATCACCCTGAAAGAATAGGATGAAGCTGCCGTCGGCCAGCCGTTCCTCGGCAGTGGCGATCACGCCTTGGCCAAAATCAACATCTTCGCCGACCCGCAATTTCTTAGCATTGCGAATGAAGGCCTGCCAGCGACGCAGGTCGATGCGCTTGTGCAGCGTCGCGCCGATTTTCGCCCCTTCGCTGGCGGCGTCGCCCGCATCGCGCCCAGCCCGTCGCCCCTCTAGCTGAGCGGGAATCACGCGGGTGTCGTTGAACACCAAGCAATCGCCCGCGCGCAGCATATTGGGCAGATCCCGCACAATTTGGTCCGCCAAATCCGTGCCACGCGCCACCAACATACGGGCGGAATCGCGGGGGCTGGCGGGACGCAGGGCAATATTTTGCGGCGGCAAATCAAAATCAAAGGCGTCTACGCGCATGACATTCTCTATATCTATCAAATCTGTTGGCGCCCGCCGTCCCCCAAGACAGACTCGATCATCGCGGCGCGATAGTGCGCGCGGTAGCACCCGAACGCCTGAACGCTGTTCGTTTTACCGAATCGGAGCGTTCAGTTCGCTCACGCCAATGGCGGCCGCAGGGGCGGCAGGGGCCGCGTCTTCGACCAACAAAGCAGGCGCTGGTTGCGGCAAATTGTCGGCAGCGACCGACACTTGAACCATTTTCGACATCACCGCAGGCGGTTCGCCGCGCTGAATCGCGTCAATATATTGCATGCCCGACACCACACGGCCAAACACCGTATAGCGACGATCCAGCGAGAAACGCGGCTGCAGCATGATGAAAAATTGGCTGTTGGCGCTATCTTCGCTTTGGGCGCGGGCCATCGACAAAGTGCCGCGCAAATGTGGCATTTCGTTAAATTCGGCCTTCAGGTCCGGCAGGTCCGACCCGCCCTGACCCGTTGCCGTCGGATCGCCCGTTTGGGCCATGAAACCTTCGATGACGCGGTGGAATTTCACGCCATTATAAAATCCGTTGCGCGCCAGCAATTTCACCCGCTCAACATGGTGCGGCGCGATGGAGGGATAGAGTTGAATCACCACGCGCCCGCCGGTCGACAGGTCCAGATTCAGCATATATTCGGGCACGCCCATAAATTCGCTGGTATCCATGACCGGCTTTTCCGCTTGGGCGGGAGCGTCCACGGGGGTTGGCGCGGCGGGCTCTTGGGCCACAGCGGGTAGCGCCAGACCAAAGGCCATCGCCATCACAACCAAGCTTCGGTGCGGAATTTTCATGCGGATAGGGCCTTCATCTTCAAATCTTGCGTTGCCGATTAGCGCCTTTTTCATGAACGCTCAATGATCGGCATCATATTGGGTGATGCTACTGAGTGTCACCTTGGCGCAGGCCGCGTTCATTAATGCGCGCCACCACGGCTTCGCGCACCGATGGGCTGACGAATTTTTGAATATCGCCGCCAAAAATCGCGATTTCCTTAACCAAGCGCGATGCGATGGGTTGCAGGCCAACGTCCGCCATCAAAAACACCGTTTCGATATTGTCGTTCAATTGCTGGTTCATGCCCGCCATTTGATATTCATATTCAAAATCGGCGACCGCGCGCAAACCGCGCACAATCACGCGCGCGCCTTCGCGTTGGGCAAAATCCATCAACAGGCTGTTAAAACCCACCACGCGAATGTCGCCGTCAATCTGGGCCACTTCGCGGCGGACCATCTCGATACGTTCTTCGTCATCGAACATCGGGGATTTGGTGATATTGGTGGTCACGCCGATCACCAATTGGTCCACCAACTTGGCCCCGCGACGGATAATATCCATATGGCCCAAGGTAATGGGGTCAAATGTCCCCGGATAAACGCCAATCCGCATTAATGATCCCTTTCCACCACATAGCGCGCCAAAGCGCGCAGCAGCGTGGCTTCCTCTCCAAATCCGTTCAATTGTGTGATGGCATGGTCCACCAACCGATGCGCTTCGGCACGGGCGGGTTCCAACCCCATCAGCGTCACAAAAGTTTCTTTGCCAGCGGCGGCGTCTTTTTGCAGCGCCTTTCCAGCCAAAGCCTCGTCACCCTCAACATCCAAAATATCGTCAGCGATTTGAAAGGCCAAACCAATGTCTTGGGCATATTGCACCAAAGGCGCACGATCCGCCGCCGACACACCGGCCAAAATTCCGCCAGCCTCGGCAGAAAAGCGAATCAAGGCCCCCGTTTTCAATTGCTGCAAGCGGGTGACAATCGCCATGGTGAAGCCGCCCTTTTCGGCTTCGAGGTCCATCATTTGTCCGCCGGCCATGCCCGCTGGCCCCGATGCCACGGCCAAAGCGCGCACCAAGGCGATGCGTACCGCTGGGTCGGGGTGGGTTTCGTCGTCCGCCAACCATTCAAAGGCCAAGGCATGCAGGCTGTCCCCCGCCAGCACCGCCGTTGCTTCGTCAAAGGCGCGGTGCACCGTGGGGCGGCCACGGCGCATATCATCATCGTCCATGCAGGGCATATCGTCATGAATTAACGAATAGACGTGGATAGCCTCCACAGCCGCGCCAACCCGCAGGGCATGGCGCGGGTCGACGCCATATAAATTGGCGGAGGCCTGCACCAACAAGGGGCGCAGCCGCTTGCCGCCCGCAATCGCGGCGTGACGCATAGCGTCATAGAGGCGGCGGCGTGGGTCGCTGGGCAGCGCCAGTTGCTGATCCAGCCAGTCATCAATGGCCAGCGCAATATCTTGCTGGGCGCGCTGTAATAAAGCGGCGCCGGAATGGGAAGCGGGCTGCGCTGGCTGGCTGGCCATATCAGCTTTCGCCAAAGGCTTTGGTGCCCGTGGGGCGGCCGTCGGTTCCCAGACTGACTTGTTCAATGCGGGCCTGCGCCGCGGTCAGGCGCGATTCGCAATGCTGGCGCAGCGCATGGCCGCGTTCATAGAGCGTGACCGACTCTTCCAAACTGACATCGCCGCTTTCCAACCGGCGGACGATATTTTCCAATTCCCCCATCGCCGCTTCAAAGGAAAGCGCCGCAATCTCTGTTGCGTCGATCGGGGCTTTTCCCGATGCAGGCGTGGTGGCCGTTGTTGCATGATCCGTCATCCCTATGCTTTGGCCTGTATTCGGCCTGCTGGTCAAGCTTGACGTGGCCCATCGCGGCCCTAGCATGGCTTGCTATGTTCATCGGTCACTTCGCCCCTGCCTTTTTGATCGCGGCCCGTCCGCAAGCAGCGGGGCTGGGAAGCTTGTTTGTCGCGGCGCAACTGACCGACATGGCCTTTGCCGCCATGGTCATCACGGGAACCGAGAAAATGCGCGTGGTGCCCGGCTTTACGGCGTTGAACGATTTTGACCTATATTACATGCCCTATAGCCACAGCTTGATCGGCACCATTTTGTTCGGCGTGATATACGGCCTGTTGGTGATGGCGGGCACGGGTCGGGCAAAAGCCGGTCTCGGCGCGGGCATGGTGGTGCTGTCCCATTGGTTTTTGGATTGGCTGACCCACAAGCCAGACCTCACATTATTCGGTGCGCCGCCCAAATGGGGATTGGCTTTGTGGGACATGCCCCTGGTCGCGGTTCCGTTGGAATTGGGCTTGGTAGCAGCCGCCATGGCCTATTTTGTGCATCAACATAGGGCCAGCCTCTATCGCGGGCGGATGATCTTGCTGGGGGCAGTTTTATTATTGGCGCAATTGATCGACTGGTTGGGGGACAAGCCGGACGCCAATGGTGCCGCCGCCCCCATATTGATGCTGGCAACCTATGCCGTGCTGATTCTTTTCGCCATTTGGGCCAGCGCACGGCCCAAGAAATTTGAAGAAAATCCGATCTGATCGGGCGCGGCATGTGTCGCGGTCGATATTTTATCCGAAATATCGGTTATAATTGAAAATCTTATAATCCTTAGCTTATCCGCAAGAGCTTTTAGGCTTTTTGCAATTGAAGCCGCGCGCCCACACCCCCATTTTGCACTGCACAATAAAAGTAAGAACAGCACGATAATCTGCGAATATTGAGGAACCTGAAGGCAAGTTTTGTTCACAAAATGGAAACTTGCATCATGAAGAAGATTTTTATTCCTGCACTGGCTTTGGCCGTGCTGGCCCCGTCGGTGGTTGTGGCCGAAGCTGCGCCCCAGCGTTTCACCCACGAAGGCAAATCCTATAGCTATACCGTCGAAGAACGTGGCGATTACCGCCTGATCCGCGGCGTGGAAGAAAATAGCCGCAAGCCCTTCGTTCTGCGCGTTGGCGAATCGCGCGTCCGTGGCACCATGGGCAATAATAATGTCAGCTTTCACTTGAACAAAGTGAAGCCCTTGGTCGCCGACAGCAAAGCCAAGAGCACGGTCGCAGCCCTGTAAAATCGCCGCCGTCCCTGCGGCGACGCAAAAAAAGCTTAAAAATAGACCCCAAATTGATCGAAAGATCATCTTGGGGTCTGTTTCTTTCGCGCGCACAAGGTTAAAGGCGCGACATGACACAGCCCAGCCCCGCCATTTCGCCCGAAATTGTCGCCGACCACGGGTTATCGCCCGAAGAGTATGAGCGCATCCTGTCCGCCCTTGGCCGTGAACCGAATCTTGTCGAACTCGGTATCTTCTCGGTCATGTGGTCTGAGCATTGCAGCTATAAAAGCTCGCGCATTCACTTGAAGAAGCTGCCGACCGAAGCCCCTTGGGTGATTTGCGGACCCGGCGAAAATGCGGGCGTTATCGACATTGGTGAAGGCCCAGACGGCAAGAAATTGGCCGCCATCTTCAAGATGGAAAGCCACAACCACCCCAGCTATATCGAACCTTATCAAGGCGCAGCCACCGGCGTTGGCGGCATTTTGCGCGACGTCTTCACCATGGGCGCGCGCCCTGTTGCCAATTTGAACGCCCTGCGTTTCGGCCGTCCTGACCACCCCAAAATGCGCCACCTGATTTCGGGCGTTGTCCACGGCATCGGCGGTTATGGGAACTGCGTTGGCGTGCCGACCGTTGGCGGCGAAGTGAATTTCCACAAAGCCTATGACGGTAACATCCTTGTAAACGCGATGACCGTTGGCGTCGCGGAACAGGATAAGATTTTCTATTCCGCTGCCAGCGGCGTGGGCAATCCCATCGTTTATGTCGGCTCTAAGACGGGCCGTGACGGTATCCACGGCGCGACCATGGCGTCGGCGGACTTTGGCGAAGACGCCGAAGAAAAGCGCCCCACCGTGCAAGTTGGTGATCCGTTCACCGAAAAGCTGCTGATCGAAGCTTGCTTGGAACTGATGGCTTCGGACGCCATCGTCGCCATTCAAGACATGGGCGCGGCTGGCCTGACCAGCTCGTCGGTGGAAATGGCGTCCAAGGGCGGCGTGGGCATCCATTTGAAGATGGACGACGTGCCGCAGCGCGAAACCGGCATGACCACCTATGAAATGATGCTCTCGGAAAGCCAAGAGCGCATGTTGATGGTGTTGAAGCCCGGCAAGGAAGAATTTGCGCAGGCGATCTTCCACAAATGGGAACTCGACTTTGCGGTGATCGGCACCGTGACCGACACGGGCCGCATGGTGCTGGAGCATCAGGGCGAGATTGTTTGCGACATTCCGCTCGGCCCGCTGGCTGATGATGCCCCGCAATATGACCGCCCGCATGTGCCGACCCCTGCCCCTGCACCGCTCGCCAATGTGCCGGAAACCACCGATGTGGCGGCGGACCTGCTGCACCTGATGGGCACGCCAGACATCGCGTCGCGCCGCTGGATTTACGAGCAATATGACAGCCAAGTGGGCGGTGACACGGTGCAAATCGGCGGCGATGCCGCGCTGGTTCGTATCCACGGCACCAACCGCGCGCTGGCCATGAGCACCGATTGCACCCCGCGCTATTGCTATGCCGACCCTTATGAAGGCGGCAAACAGGCGGTGGCCGAGACATGGCGCAACATCACGGCTGTTGGCGCAACCCCGCTGGCGATCACCAACTGCTTGAACTTTGCCAACCCACAGCGCCCTGAAATCATGGGCCAGATTGTGGGCTGCTTGGACGGCATGGGCGATGCTTGCCGTGCGCTGGATTATCCCATCGTTTCGGGCAATGTCAGCCTGTATAATGAATCCAAGGCCACCGGTGGCGGCTCGGCCATTTTGCCAACCCCTGCCATCGGCGGCGTGGGCGTGATGGACGATCTGAACAAAGCCGTGGGCATTGGTTTCAAGCGCACGGGCGACATTGTATTGGCCGTGGGCGAACGCGCTGGTCATTTGGGCCAAACGGCATGGCTGCGCGAAGTGCATGGCCGCGAAGAAGGCGCACCGCCGCCCGTGGACCTGAAAGCCGAAAAGCGCACCGGTGACTTCATCCGCCAAGCGATTAACGCTGGCTGGATCACCGCTTGCCATGACGTGTCGGACGGCGGCCTCGCCGTCACCATCGCCGAAATGGCGCTGAAGTCGGACATTGGCGTGCTGATCAGCGAAGAACAGCCCTTTGGCGTCGCCGAAAGCTTCTTTGGCGAAGATCAGGGCCTGTATGTCGTCACCGTTTGCGATGATGGCTTGGCTGATTTCTTGGATGCCGCCAACAAAGCCGATGTTCCGGTCGACCCTGTGGGCCGCACCATCAAGGATCGCATCGTCTTTGAACTGACCGACAGCGACCATCAGGTCACGTTGGAAGCCTTGCGCGGCGCGCATGAAGGCTTTTTGCCCAGGCTGATGAACGGCGAAGGCTAAAGAGCCTTCAGCGATGAAATTCATGCTGCCAATCCTGCGGGGTTGGCAGCATTTTTTTTGCCTGCTGTCCAGCATGTGGGTCAACCGCCAACGTCAGAAGTGCGGCGTAAAAAAAGGGCCGCAAGGAAGCGGCCCTGATCGTGATGACGGTTCGGCGCTAGTCCGGTGATGGTCCGGTGATGGTCCGGCAGCGCCCCGCCGCTTAGGCCGCCTAGGCCGCTTCGCGCAGCGGAACCGCTGATGCCGCGCCAGCATCCGCCGCCTGTGCCATCGCCTGATGACCCAGCAGATCATAAGGATCGACGCCATTGGCGCGCATCATGGTGTGGCATTGCTGATAAAAATGCGGGACCTTGATGCCCATACGCGCCCGCGCATCGTCCAAATTTTCGGCCAGCAAGGCGTCAATATCTTGAAAACCAATGGATTGGGCGATTTTGCCGTTACGCTGCCCCTCGCGCACCGCTTGATAGATGGGATATTGCGACGCGGCGGGATATTTGCGGATTTCCCGCGCCCCAGCCCATGCCAAAAATAGCGTCCCCCAGCTTGGGGTCTGGCTGTAGGAAAAGGCCAGCACACATTGTTCGCCCAACGCATCACGGCCATAGCCGGTCAGAATATGGTGCAAATCATGGGTGTCGCGCATACGGTTGCCGAACAATTCAACCTTGTCATCATAGGTTGGGCGCTTGCCCGTGACCTTTAATTGTTCGTCCACCAAACCTTGGGCGGTTAGGCCTTCGCGTTCCATAAAATCGACATAAGCGCGGCCCACGCTGCCGTCCGGCAATTGGCGCAGCTTGTCATGATCGTCCAACATCGTGGGCAAATAGGTGCGTTCGGCCAACAGCTTACGCCCCTCAGCCGTTTGGAAGAAACGATCGGCCGTTTTCCCAAAACGCCGGTCCCGCAAAGCCTCTATGATATGGAAGACTTGCGACGTATCTTCTTTGTTGGATATCAACAGGCGGAAATGCTTCCATGCTTTCAGCGGGCGCATACCACGGTCTTCGCGATCAGGGTGAAACAAGGGAATATCGGTCATCACTGCTCATCCAATACAGGGAACCATAGACAAAATCTTTCACTTACTTACAATGCTGTCAACAATAAATTTCCCGCATTAAAAATCATACCGAATAACAATATTTTACCAGAGGCCGGATTGATGAGCCATGCGCTGCCCCCTGTTGTTGCACCCCAGCGAATCGCGGCGCTGGATATTGTGCGCGGGGTGGCGGTGATCGCGATTTTGGCGGTGAATATATTCTCTTTCGCCTTGCCGGACGCCGCGACCTTCACCCCCTTTTGGCACAGCCGCTCGGACAGCGAGGAAAGCGCCTTTATCGTCAATTATATTTTGGCGGACGGCAAATTTCGCGGCCTGTTCACCCTATTATTCGGCGCTGGCATTATGATGGTGATGGACCGCGCACGAGCGGGCGGACTGTCAGATATTTCCATCCATCTGCACCGCATGATTTGGTTGGGGGTGATGGGCGCGGCCCATATATTGTTGCTGTGGCACGGGGATATTTTGCTGACCTATGCGTTGGCGGGGGCGATGCTGACATGGGTGCCGCCCGCCACATCGGCCCGCCGCTTGTGGGGACTAGGGGTCGTCTTGTTGCTGGGCGGGGCGCTGTTATTGGGCGTCATGAGCCTGTTTTCCAGCCCGCATATGGCCGCCCATATCCCCTATCTGCGCGGCCATAGCGCCATGATGCTGGATATGATCGACCAACATGCGCATGAAATGATAATTTTTGAAAACAGCATCGGGCTGGATATGGACCTATATTTGGGGCCCTATCGGGATTTGCTGTGGCATCGGCTGGGATTTTTGGCGGAATATCCCGCATCCTTTTTCATGTCGGCGCTGGAAACGGTTCCGCTGATGCTGATTGGTATGGGCCTCTATCGCGGCGGATTTTTCACTGGATCGCTGACCAAGCGCCAATGGATGTCCATCATCGCCATCGGCTTGCCTGCGGGGCTGGCGCTGACATTGCTCAGCCTGTGGCCGGTTATCGCCAGCAATTATGACCCGTTGGTCAGTCTGGCCGCGCTAATCAGCTTTTCGGTGCCTGGGCGTTTGTTGATGATGATCGCTTATGCCGCCTTGTTAATCGCCATCGTGCAACACTGGCCCGCCCATCACCTGACCCAGCGGTTCTGTGCCGCTGGGCGCATGGCGCTGAGCAATTATTTGGCGACCAGCTTGGTGATGACCAGCATTTTCTATGGCTATGGCGTGGGTCTTTACGGGCAAATGGGGCGATGGGCGCTTTATGCCTATGTCGCCTTGGGCGGGGCCATGATGCTGGCATGGTCGCAGCCATGGTTGGCGCATTTTCATTATGGCCCCGTGGAATGGCTGTGGCGCAGCTTGGCGCGCGGCCAAGCGCAGCCCTTTCGGCGCAGATAAGGGGCAAGAAGCGCGCCGGACTTTAGCCCCCGAAATTACTTAGGGCCGATGGACCAGCCAGCCGCCATCATGGGGCGCAATATGCCAGCCTTGTTCTTGTGCCAAGGCGGCCAATTCCCGTTCCGCCTGCGGGTCGTCGGCCAATATATGCACCGTCGATGCCCCCCGCATGGCGCGTGACAGACGCAGCACCGGCCACGGACAGCGCATCGCGCGCGCATCCACCAGCACAGCGTCTGTCACGTCAAACGGCCTTATTCGTCATAAGGATTTTTGCTGTTGCGGAAGTTCAGGCGCATGGGCACGCCTTGGAAGCCCAATTCTTTGCGCATGCCATTCGACAAATAGCGATGATAGCTGGCGGGCAGTTCGTCGGTCCGCGTGCCAAACACCACGAACGTCGGCGGACGGATGCGCGCCTGTGTGATATAGCGCAGCTTAATGCGGCGGCCGCCCGGCGCGGGCGGCGGGTTGTTTGCCACGGCCGCTTCAAACCAACGGTTTAGCTGGCCGGTGGGCACACGGCTGGTCCAAATCTTGCGCTGTTCAAAGGCCACGCGGATCAGCGTGTCGATGCCCTTGCCCGTTGCGCCCGACACGCTCAGCAAGGGCACGCCCTTAATTTGGGACAGGCCGTCTTCCAACGCGCCGCGCACGCCGTTGAACAGCGATGATGTGTCCTCGGCAATGTCCCATTTGTTGAGCGCGATAATCAAGGCGCGCCCTTCTTCCAGCACCTTGTCGGCGATACGAAGATCTTGCGCTTCCAACCCCTTGGTCGCGTCCAGCAGCAAGACCACCACTTCGGCAAAATCGACGGCGTGCAGCGCGTCGGCCACCGACAGCTTTTCCAGCTTTTCCTGAACCTTGGCACGTTTGCGCATACCAGCCGTGTCGAACAATTGGATTTCATGGCTTTCGCCATTATGTTCCCATGTCCATTCCACCCTGATGCTGTCGCGGGTAATGCCCGCTTCCGGACCGGTAATCAGCCGATCTTCGCCGATGATCCGGTTAATCAGCGTAGATTTTCCCGCATTGGGACGCCCCACGATGGCCAATTTCATCGGGCCGCGCGGGCCTTCTTCTTCATCCTCGCCCATCGCGATGGCGGCGGCTTCCCGCTCGGCATCTTCTATCGCTTGGGCTTCCATGAAGGGATCGACGATGGGGGCAAGGGCTTGGAACAATTCGACCATGCCGCCGCCATGTTCGGCGCTGAGGGCAATGGGTTCGTCAAAGCCCAAGCTATAGGCTTCCATCACGCCATTTTCGCCCTGACGCCCTTCGGCTTTGTTACAGCATAGGATGATCGGCGTATCTTCGCTGCGCAGCCAGCGCGCAATTTCTTCGTCCAGCGGCGTCACACCGTCGCGCGCGTCCACCATGAACAAAGCGGCGTCCGCGCCGCGCACCGCTTTTTCGGTTTGCACGCGCATACGGCCTGGCAGGGTCGCGGCATCATAATCTTCGAACCCAGCGGTATCGACGATCAGAAATTCCAAGCCCAAAAGTTTGCCATCGCCTTCGCGGCGGTCGCGCGTCACGCCCGGCTGGTCATCGACCAACGCAAGGCGTTTGCCGACCAGACGGTTAAACAGTGTCGATTTGCCAACATTGGGCCGACCAACGATAGCGATCGTTGCGGGTCGCGCCATGATCTTCTTATCCTAAATGTGAAGCGAGGCCAACATGGCCCCGCCCTGAAATATAATGCGGCTTAACGCCATGCTGTAATACGCCCATTATCCTCGAGGATATAGAGCATATTATTGGCGACCACCGGTGATTGCGAGATGGGCGACTTAAACTCAGTTGTCGCCAAGGTCGACCCGTCTTGGGGAGAAAATTCCACCAACTGGCCTTCGCTGTTCACCGCAAGCAAACGGTTGCCCGCCAAAATCGGGCCGGTCCAACGAATGGGGTCTTTCTTTTTCTTGTCGGTTTCGACGCGGAAACGCGCCAATTGTTGCAGCCAGCGCACCTTACCGCTGCCGCGACCAACCGCCATCAGCTTGGCATCATCGGTCATCGCATAAACCCAGTCGCCGACCACATAAGGGGTCGAAATGCCCGCGATGCTGATTTCCCAAATGCGCTGACCCGACAATAGGTCATAGCTGGCCATGCGGCCACCCTGACCCAGCGCGAACACGCGGCCACGGTCGACGACAGGGTCAGCGTCGACGTCCGTCAGGGTCGAAACCGACAAAGCCATAGAGGTGCGCGCCAAGGCGTCTTCCCACAAATCACGGCCATTTTCATAGCGATAAGCTTGCACTTCACCCGAAGAGAAGCCCGCCACAATGGTCGATTGTCCGGCCGCTGGCGATGCCGCGCCAAACACGCTGCCGGCCTCGGCAGAGGCGGTGGCTTGCCACAAGACCGCGCCATCATTGGCGTTCAGGGCGAAAATCTGATTGTCCTGACTGATCACATAGACCGAGCCATAGGCCACCGTGGGCGCACCGCGCAGCAAGCCGCCCGGCTTGGCTTTCCACAGCACCGTGCCGTCCGCCGCATTCAGCGCCGCCACATCGCCAGCGCCGCTGCTGGCGTAAACGACATTGCCTTCTGCGCCGACACCGCCGCCGAACAAAATATTTTTATACTGGCTGTTGCTGGTGCCGATATTGGCGGTCCACAAACGCTGGCCTGTGTCGGCGCTATAGGCCGAAACCACCGCGTCGGTGCCAACCACGAACAAGCGATTGTCCAAAATGACGGGCGATGATGCCAGACGGTGGGTTTTGCTGTTGCCCGCAATTTCGGCCGACCAAATTTGGCTACGCGATGCCGCCAGCGCCGGATGGCCTGGGGTTTTCGACGCATTGCCGCCCGATTGTGCCCATGACGCATTGGTCATCGCTTCTGGCAGAACAACCGGAATGGATTCTTGGGTTGGGTCCACTTTGATGCTGCTGTCGTTCGACAGAATCGACACGCGCTTGCCAACGGTCGGCGTGCGTGGGCCGCCGTCACCTTTGATCGCGCCGCAACCCGCCAGCGGAAGGGCCAGCACAGCGGCCAGCAAGGCATAATGACGAATTGCCATATCAGTTCGAACTTTCTGTCTTGGTCGCATCGCCCGCATTTTGCGCAGCAGCCGTTTTTTGATCTGCACCGTCTGCGACGGCGTCCACACCCAACATGCCCGCCATTTGCACGGCGCGCGATTTCAACGAGGGTGCCAGATCGGGTGTTTTCACAATTTGACCGAACAAGGCACCGGCCTTGTCCATCTGGCCCAATTGATAATGGGCAATGGCGGTCAATTCCGCCGCACTGGCAAACCATGCCGATTGCGGGTCTTTGGCCGAAACGATGGGCGTCAGGCGCGCAATCACCACTTCGGGTTTCAGCGTGTCCATTTCCAATGCCGTTTGGCGGATTAACGCCAGATCGCGCAGGCCGCTGTCGACCTTGGTGTCGTTAACCACCGCATCCAGCAGCGCGGCGGCTTCTTTATTCTTGCCCGCACGGGACAGAATATTGGCTTGCTCAATACGCGCCGCCGAACGATAGGCTGGCCCCGCATCCGCAGAAATGGCCTGCAATTGCTTTTCAGCTTCCGCCAATTGTCCGGCACCAACATTGTCGATGGCAGCGGTAAATTGTTCGGCCTGAACGCCCCGCGCTTCCGTTTGGCGGTGTTGCCAGAACAAATATCCGCCAAAGGCCAGCAAAGCCGCGACAAGGGCAAGCAACAGCCAGCGACCATAGCGGTTCATAAAGGCCATCATTTCATCCTTGCGGACCGCCTCGTCGACTTCCTGCAACAGGGCCGCATCATTCGTCGGGCTCAGGGCCAATCAAACCTCCATCATATTCGGTCGCGCAGCATGCAGACGCACGCCAAGTTGCGCAAGCTGTAGCGGCCAAGCAAGCTGCGCTCAAGCGTTTCCAAAACACGCCCCAGCCCAGCCGCATGGCCCGCCAATATCAGCCTTTATAAATTTGATCCTGTGTGGGGAATGAACGGTCCCGCACATCGCTCGCATATTCTTTGGCAGCCGCGCTATATTGCGTGGCCAAATCCCCATAGCGTTTCACAAATTTGGGGACGCGGTCGAACATGCCCAGCATGTCGTCCGACACCAAAACTTGGCCGTCGCACTGCGCCGATGCCCCGATACCAATGGTGGGAGCAGAGATTTTGTTCGTGATTTCAATGGCGATGCTTTCCAGCACGCCTTCGATCACCACGGCAAATGCACCGGCTTCGGACACGGCCACCGCATCGTCGACAATGGCGCGGGCTTCTTCTTCGCTTTTGCCGCGCACGCCATAGCCGCCCAAAATATTCACCGCCTGCGGGGTCAGGCCCACATGGCCCATCACCGGAATACCGCGATGGGTTAGAAATTCGATGGTGGGGGCAATGACACGGCCGCCTTCGACCTTCACAGCGGCAGCGCCGGTTTCCTTCAGCAAACGGGCGGCATTGTTAAACGCTTGTTCTGGGCTGGCTTCATAGCTGCCAAAGGGCATATCGACGACAACGGCGGCATGATAGCTGCCGCGCACCACGGCCGCGCCGTGCAGCGCCATCATTTCCATGGTCACGGCCACCGTGTGCGGCAGACCATAAATGACCTGCGCCAGCGAATCGCCCACCAACAGCATGTCGCAATGCGGGTCCAGCAACTGGGCCTGACGCACCGTATAGGCGGTGAGCATCACCAAGGGCTCGCCACCCTTGCGCTGGCGAATATTGGGCACCGTCAGGCGCTTCATCGGCTGCGGCGTCGGATTCGCGCGGCTGGTCGATGTGTCGAGCGTGAGCGTTTTAGGCAGTGTAGACATGGTCGCGCTTTCTAGCGGAAGGATGCTAGGGGCGCTATATATATCACCAATTTTCGCACATTGCGCCGAAACCAGCCTTTTATGGTGATTTCAACGTGGCTTATCGCGCAACGATACAAATTCCGACACATTGTCGGTAAATATTCCGTCCACGCCCGCCGCCAAAAATTGCGCAATTTCGCCCGCCACATCGCCATGACCGGCGGGATTATCGCCGTGTCGCAGGGCGGGCGGCAGAAAGATATTCTCGCGCCGGATGGTCCAGGGGTGGACTTGCAGCCCCGCAGCATGGGCATCCGCCACCAAGCGGGTGGGCGGGCCCAATGCGCCATCCACCATGGGCAGAATCAGCGCCTTGTCCGGTCCCAATCCGGTCGCATAGCGCGCCACGGCCTGCAGGCCATCGGGCGTCAGCATATCCGCATAGCGCAGATCCGGTCGATCCGCTGGGCCGCCCGTCGCCGCGACCAATTGGATTAAAGGCAGGTCGGATTTGGCCCGAATCGCCCGCAGATTTTCCACTTCAAAACTTTGGATGAACACGGGGGCGTTTGGTCCCTGATAGCCAAAACGCGCCAGCAAGCCCAACAAAGCCCCCTCATGCGGCAAATGGATGCTGTTGAAATAGCTGGGATGCTTGGTTTCGGGATAGACGCCGATGGGCCGCGCGCGGCCTTGGTTCGTCTGGGCCAGAAAGGTCAAAATTTCTTCGAAGGTCGGAATGGCAAATTCGCCGTCCCGCGCCGTGCCGCGCAGGGCGGGCAAACGCTCTCGGGCGCGCAGCGTTCGGATTTCGGCCAAGGTAAAATCCTCGGTAAACCAACCCGTAAAGCGTTCGCCATCGATGATTTTGGTGGTTTTTCGGTCGGCAAATTCGGGATGATCGGCAACATTGGTCGTTGTGCCGATTTCATTTTCATGGCGAGCGATCAACACGCCATCCTTGGTCAGCACCAAATCCGGTTCGATAAAATCCGCGCCTTGTTCGACCGCCAATTGATAGGCCGCCATCGTATGTTCGGGCAATTCGCCCGATGCCCCGCGATGGGCGATCAAGATCGGCGGCCCGCCATGAAGCGTGGCGGGCGCAGGGGCGGAGCGCGAAGGGGTGGAGGGTAAAATGGCGGCAGCGTCCCTGCCCTGTGCATCAGGCCCTGACATAAAAGCCCCCGATATCAGACCCATCATCATGACCAACGCAGACAGACCGGACCCGCATGTCATTCACCCCTCCGCACCCGACATCATCCTATCCGCCTATCCGCCAAAACGCGCCTGATAGTCATCGGCCTTAAATCCCACAGCCAGCACCCCATCGGCGTCCAGCACGGGGCGTTTAATCATGGCTGGCTGATCCAGCATCAGCGCCTTGGCCTTGGCCGCATCCAGATCCGCCTTTTGGTCGTCGGGCAATTTGCGAAAGGTTGTGCCCGCTTTGTTGAGCAATTTTTCCCAGCCCAAGCCATCGATCCAGCGCTGTAACAGGTCGGCATCCAGACCATTTTTGCGAAAATCATGGAAATGATGCGCGACACCGGCGTCATCCAGCCAATGGCGCGCCTTTTTCACCGTATCGCAATTGGGGATTCCATATAAGGTAACAGCCATATTTTTCCGTTTCACACTGCAAAGTGACAATTTGACGACGGGCCACGATAAGCGCGCATCGGCGCAATGGGAACAGGCGGGATGGACGCAATAGGGATTTGCAGCGCGCCATTGCTCTTGAATTTAGCGGCGCCGGTTCCGAAATTATCGGGATATCCTATAAAAAATCTCAATTTATGCGATTTTGTCGTAAATAGGGTAACAAACAGATAATAATGCCCAGCGCGCATTGCCTATGCAGGCCATAACCGCCATGGAAATAGACGATTCGAAACGCAAAGTAGAAGATGGATGATGACGCAAAATTGGCAACCGAATAGCTGGCGTAACTTCGAAGCTCGCCAGTTGCCAAATTATACGGACGCAGCGGCGCTGGCCAAAGCAGAACAGGAACTGTCGGCCTATCCGCCGCTGGTTTTTGCTGGCGAAGCCCGCGACCTGACGCAGGAATTGGCGCGCGTGGCAGAAGGCAAAGCCTTTTTGTTGCAAGGCGGCGACTGCGCAGAAAGCTTTGCGGAATTTCATCCGAACAATATTCGCGACACCTTCCGCGTGCTGTTGCAAATGGCGGTGGTGCTGACCTTTGCGTCGAAAATGCCGGTGGTAAAGCTGGGCCGTATGGCGGGCCAATTTGCCAAGCCGCGTTCGGCGGATATGGAAGATGTGGGCGGTGTGGAACTGCCCAGCTATCGCGGTGATATCATCAACGACATCGCCTTTGAAGCATCGGGCCGTGCCCCCGATCCGCAGCGCATGGTCAAGGCCTATAGCCAATCGGCGGCAACGCTGAACCTGCTGCGCGCCTTCGCGGGCGGTGGCTATGCCAATTTGCACCAAGTCCATGCGTGGACCCATGATTTCATGGACCGCAGCCCATGGGCCACCAAATATCAAGAAACCGCCAGCCGCATTTCCGAAGCCTTGGCTTTTATGGAAGCGTGCGGCGTGACGCCCGAAACCGTGCCGCAGATCAAGCGCACCAGCTTCTATACTAGCCACGAAGCCTTGCTGCTGCCCTATGAAGAGGCGCTGACCCGTCAGGACAGCTTGACCGGCGGTTGGTATGACACATCGGCCCATATGTTGTGGGTTGGCGATCGCACCCGTTTTGAAGGGTCGGCGCATATCGAATATCTGCGCGGTATCGGCAATCCGGTCGGCATGAAATGCGGTCCGTCGCTGGAACCCGACGCTTTGCTGCGCTTGCTCGACACGCTGAACCCCAATCATATCGCCGGTCGGATGACGCTGATCACCCGTTATGGTCATGATAAGATTGAGGCCCATCTGCCGAAATTGGTCCGCGCGGTGAAGGCATCGGGCCATCCGGTCATCTGGTCTTGCGACCCGATGCACGGCAATGTCATCAAGACGGACAATGGCTATAAAACCCGTCCGTTCGACCGTATTTTGTCGGAAGTGCGCGGCTTCTTTGCGGTGCACCGCGCCGAAGGAACGCATGGCGGCGGCATTCATATCGAAATGACCGGCCAAAATGTGACCGAATGCACGGGCGGCGCGATGGACGTGACGCAAATGGATTTGGCCGACCGTTACCACACCCATTGCGACCCGCGTTTGAACGCAGGTCAGTCGCTGGAACTGGCTTTCTTGCTGGCAGAAATGCTGAACCAAGAAATGACCGAGCGCGCCCGCGACGCGGCTTAAACGCAGCGAATATGCCGATCAAAAAAGGGCGCTTCCCATGCGGAAGCGCCCTTTTTTTTCTCATCGATCTGCCCGAAAAGCCTCAGTCCGCTTTGGCTGGCGCGCGCCCTGCCTCATCGCCGGACCATTGGCCGCGATCCGCAAAGGCACGGACCAGCGCGACATGCAAATCGCCATCCTCTGCCGCGCCGCCCAGCGGCAAGGCATCGGTCATTTCATCGGTCGCGCGGTGATAATCGCTGCCCAAAAATTTCTCGAGCAGCGCCATATCGCTGAAACTGCCGCCGACCATGAAGGCGGGGATATTTTTCGCGCCAAAAGCCCAGCCATCTTGGCGGCGGACAAAAGCATCGGCGTCGCCGTCCTTGTCCAATGTGCGGCCCAGCGATGTGGCGATGCTGGCAATTTTGGCGTCATAGGCCGGACGTCCGCGCCCGATCACCGCCACAGGCGTTCCGCGTTTGGCGATGGCTACCGTGTCCAGATTCAACGCGGCGGTGATGCTGTCCAGCGGCATGGGCGCATGGTCGACAAAATAATAAGCGCCGAGCAGGCCCAGTTCCTCGGCCGTGGTGGCCAGAAAATAAATGTCGCGGTCGGGCCGTGAGCCGTGACCCAAGCGTTTGGCCAGCGCGTTGATCACCGCAATGCCGCTGGCATTATCTACCGCGCCATTGCAGATTTTATCTTGTTTGTCATCGGGCTGACAGACCCCCAAATGGTCCCAATGGCCCATCACGACCACCGATTTTCCATCGGGATTTGCGCCCGCCAAATGGCCGATGACATTGTGGCTGGCATAGCGGCGGACATCGGCAGAGGCATCAATGTCAACGGCCACTGGCAAAGCCTCGATCCAAAAATTGGCGGCATTGGCGGCGTCGCGTATCGAGGACCCCTTGCGGCCCAATTTCCCCATTAATTCGTCAAAGCCGCGCAGGGAAATCATCGCGTCAAAGGGCACATCGGTCTTGCCATCATCCAGCCGCGTGAAGGGCGCGGGATAAGCGGTGCGCAAATGCAGCCATGGCATCGACATATCCGCCACCACAATCACCGCCGCAGCCCCCGCCTGCGCCAACATTTCGCGTCGCGCGCGTAGCGATGGCGGGTCGGCCATAAAGGGCGCATCGCCCCCCAAGATCAGCACCACCTTGCCCGCCACATCGCCCGTCACTTTGCCCGCGCCGTCAATACCATAGCCGGTGAAGATCAGCGGCGCGCCCGTGATGGCGACTTTGGGCACGCGGGCGCGCAAGGCGGTGTCTTGATCGGATAAGGTCAGGCGGTGGTCGCCGATCTGGAAGGTCATGCGGCCATCCAATTGGTGCGTTTCCACCAACGGCACGGGTTGCAGCCAAGGCGTCGCGCTGTTTGTCAGGGGACGCAGGCCCGCCGCCGCCCATGACCCCACAATATGCGCGATGGTGCGGGTTTCGCCCGCCGTTCCGGGGGCGCGGCCTTCGAAACTGTCGCTGGCCAAAATGCGGATATCGGCAGCCAATTCCGTTTCGGTGACAGGGGCGTCCGCCGCATGACTGGGGCTGGCCATCGCCAAGGCCGCCAAGAATATGGACCGAAAAGAGACAGAGAGCAGAGCATGGATCATGCCGTCCTGCATGGCATGACCGCCGCGCCCCATCAAGCCGATAGCGTTACCGCCGCGAACAGCCGCCAAGACAGGGCAATCGGGCGGATGAAGCTGCGAAGAAAAGGGCGATCAGGCGCGACCTGCGCGAATAAGCAAGGCCCGCGCTGCGGCGACGTGCATATCCTCAATCATCCGGCCATCATGACGCTGTGCCCCGCCAGTGGCCGCCGCCACCAAGGCCTGTGCCGCTGCAATATCCCGCTCGCTGGGCGAAAATATCGCGTTGCAGGGGGCGACTTGGCTGGGGTGAATCAAGGTCTTGCCATCAAAGCCCAAGCGGTGTCCCTCAGCCGCTTCGGCGGCAAAGCCATCCGCGTCATCAATGGCGTTATAGACGCCGTCAAAGCAAAAGATTTGACCCGCGCGGGCGGCCAGCACGATCATTTGGATCGACAGCGCCATGGCACCGCGATCCATCGCGTCGGGCAGTTTCAATTCATAAGACAGGTCGTTCAGCCCCGCGATCAAGCCCGCCACCGCGCCATCGGCGGCGATGCTTTGGGCGTTAAACACGCCGACGGGCGTTTCGATCATCGCGAAAATAGGCATATTTACGCCGTCCAGCGCCCGCACATCTTGTGGGCTGTCGACCTTGGGCAGCACCACCGCGTCCAGCGTCAAGCCCGACAAAGCGGCCAGATCTTCGGCCTGTGCGGCATGACCGGTGGCATTGACCCGCACGGCGACTTTTTTATCGCCAAAGCCCGCCTGAACAGCATCCCGCATGGCGGCCCGTGCTTCGGCCTTGCGGTCGGCGGGGACCGCGTCTTCCAAATCAATGATCACCAAATCGGCGGGCAAAGCCTTGGCCTTTTCCAACGCGCGCGCGTTGGAGCCGGGGACATAGAGTAAGGAGCGCGGTGCAAAGCCAAGATCGTTCATCATTCCCATCTGGCAAAGCTGGGGATTTAGCGCAATAAGGAAGCGAGTTTTTCGACGGGGAGTAAGGCGTCCATGCTGTTCGCGCTAATTTTGGTGGGGTTCGCCATTATTTTTCTCATTTGGGCGCTAACCCCTGTCCGTCAGGGATATAGCTATACCATCGAACGCTTTGGCCGCTTTACCCACACCGCCCAGCCCGGCCTGAATTTCATCGTCCCCATCTTTGATCGGGTGGGCCGCAAAGTGAATATGATGGAACAGGTGCTGGATATTCCCGGCCAAGAAATCATCACCAAAGACAATGCGATGGTCGCGGTGGACGGCGTGGTGTTTTTTCAGGTCTTGGACGCGGGCAAGGCGGCTTATGAGGTCAGCGACCTCTATCTGTCGATCATGAACCTGACGACGACCAATTTGCGCACCGTCATGGGCAGCATGGATTTGGACGAAACCCTGTCCAAGCGCGACGAAATTAATGCCCGTCTACTGCATGTGGTGGACGATGCCACCAGCCCGTGGGGGATTAAAATTACCCGCGTGGAAATTAAGGATATTCGTCCCCCCGCCGACATTAGCAACGCCATGGCCCGCCAAATGAAGGCCGAGCGGGAGAAACGCGCCGCGATTTTGGAGGCAGAGGGCCTGCGCGCATCGGAAATTTTGCGCGCTGAGGGCGAGAAGCAAGGCCAGATTTTGCAAGCCGAAGGACGGCGCGAAGCGGCCTTTCGCGATGCCGAAGCGCGTGAACGCGAAGCAGAAGCCGAAGCAAAAGCCACGCAAATGGTGTCTGACGCCATCGCCAATGGCAATGCGCAGGCCATCAACTATTTCATCGCGCAAAAATATGTCGATGCGGTCAGCCAATTTGCGACCAGCCCCAATGCCAAAACCATCCTCTTCCCCGTCGAAGCCACGCAGTTGATCGGCACTTTGGGCGGCATTGGCGAATTGGCCAAAGATGCTTTGGCGTCAAAATCCCATGACGGCCTGCCCCCGCGGGATCGTAGCTGATGGAATGGCTGGCACAGATTGAGCCGCATTGGGCGTGGCTGTCGCTGGGCGTTTTGCTGGTGGCGCTGGAAATTTTGGCCCCCGGCTATTTTTTGGTGTGGCTGGGGCTGGCGGCGGCGGCGACAGGCGTTGCGGCGTGGCTGATCCATATCAGCATCCCCTTGCAATTGGGGCTGTTTGCCGTGCTGGCCTTTGCCATATTATATTGGGCGCGCGGCTGGTTGATGAAAAATCCCATTACCTCGGCCGATCCGTTGATGAACCAGCGCACCGGCCGTTTGGTTGGCGATGTGGTGACATTGACCCAAGCCATTGAAAATGGACGTGGCCGTGCCCGTGTCGGCGACAGCATATGGGCCGTGCGCGGTCCGGACGCACCAGAGGGCAGCAAGGTGCGGATTATCGGCGCGGACGGCAATATTTTGCTGGTCGAGTTGACATAAGCCGCCGGAACCGCGGGTTTAACAAGCCCCCGTCATCCCCCGCGCGGTCTGGCGACAATGTCCAGCAAGCTGTCCCCATAAAGACAGTCGCCAATGCGCCGAAAACCAAGTTTTTCGGCCACCCGCAACGACGCGCCATGCGATGGTTCGATAATCGCCCGCACCTCTGGGCTGGGCAAGTGACGGTCGCTCCATGCCAGCACGGCGGCCATCGCTTCGGTGGCATAACCATCGCCCCAATGGGCGGGGGACAAGGCCCAGCCAGCCTCGGGATAGCCCTCCAGCTCTGGGATATCCCGCGCGAAATAGGACAGGCCACCGACCCCGATTAACTGATCGCTGGCGCGGTCGGCAAACACCCAATAGCCATAGCCCATAATCGGCCATAGCCCTGCCGCGCTTAGGAATTTGCCCCGACAATCTCTGGAGCTTGGGGTTCGCCGCCGATATAATGGGTGACGCGCGGATCGCTCCACATCGTCAAATAGGCCGTCTTATCCGACCATCTTTGTTCGCGGAGCCGCAGACGCAGACGGTCGGTTTCCAAGGAAGGCGCGCGCAGGATCATGCGTCCAGAATAAGCGCGCGCCGCCGAAGAACAAGCCGCTTAGGCGGCAGAGGCCGCTTGGACTGAAGCCGGCGCGGCTTCGGTAGCCGATACGGTCGCCGCTGGTGTGGGCATGACCGCCGCCGCATAATCGCTTTCATATTTGCCGATCAAATGGCGATCATCATGATTCCATGGGTGGAAACCGGGCATGAAATAAGACAGCCACGGCAGGAAGCTGCGCCGCAATATGCCGGGGTTGCCCAGAAAATAGCGGGCAATGCCCAAATTGACCCGCCAGCCGCTTAGGCCGTCTTGTTTCAACAGCTTTTTCATGCCGGAAATACGTTCAGGCCAGAATTTGGCGGTGATGACCAGCATCATCAGGCTTTTCATACGCCAGCGGCGGAATCGGCTCCAATCCTTTGTCGCGTGCAGCCATGTGTCATAGGCCACGCCCTTATGCTCAATTTCCTCCATCGCATGCCAGCGCCACATATTGGCCCATTCCGACTCGGCGCCCTGATACATGGTGGGATGTTTCAAAATAACCGCTGCCATAATGGCGGTATAATGTTCCAGCGCGATGGTGGCGGCCAGATTGACGATTTGGGGCCGCTCTTTGATCAGCGCCATGATTTCGTCCACCCGCGCTTCCAAGGCGGACACATCATAGCCCGATTCCACCACGCGGCGGTTAAACACCACATGTTCGCGACTGTGGATCACCTCTTGCTGGGTAAATGCCCTGATTTCGCGGGCCAATTTCTCGTCCACCCCGTCGCGGTGCGCCTTCACCGCTTCGATGAACATTGCCTCGCCCTTGGGGAAAGTGACCGACAAAGCCGTGTGAAACGCCGTGGCAATAGGATCATTGTTCAGCCACCAACGCCCCTGCCCCAATTCACGGCCAAAGCGCCAATCGCGCGGCGTGATGGACAAATCGGACGGAGTAGGCGATTGGGCATGACTAGACATATTAATCCTCACCACGGAAAGAGGCTGAATTCGCACCACAGCCTGTGTGCCGCCTTTATTTAGGAAATACTTACACTCGTGTCAATAATCAAAAAGCGCCTGAGCCCAGAGGAAAGCCGTTCCATCGCACTGGAAGCCGCGCGCCTGATCCTGATCGAGTTGGGGCCGCAAGCCGTCACATTAAAAGCCGTGGGCGCGCGCATTGACCGCACCCACGCCAATTTGCTGCACCATTTCGGTAGCGCGGCTGGCTTGCAATCGGCCTTGGCGGCCTATTTGACCGAAACCGTCTGCACCACCATCCGGGAAAAAATGGCGGCCACGCCAACGGGCGAACGCAACACGCGCGAAATTGTCGATTTGGCCTTTGATGCCTTTGACCAAGGCGGTGCGGGGGCTTTGGCGGCGTGGATGCTCAACAGCGGCAATGCAGATGCACTGGACCCAGTGATTGCCGCGATTCACAAGCTGATCGACAGCCTGTGCCCCAGCCCCGACGAGATTCGCTTGCTGCGCGAAGATACGCTGGCGCTGATGTTGATGGCGCTGGGGGATTCGCAGATGGGCAATCAAATGGCGTCGGCCTTGGGCCTGCCCCGCGACACGGCGCGCAGCCTTGCCACCGAGCTGCTGACCAACCGCATCACCAATTTTGTGGCCGAACAAAATAAGAAAATCAGCGAATAATCGGACGCAATTCAGGCTCCGCCCGAATCAAGGTGCATTTTTGTGACTTTGGCCTTATGGGGCCGATATGCATTTCCTAGATCAGGCAAAGATTTTCGTTAAATCTGGCGACGGCGGCCCCGGCGCGGTAAGCTTTCGGCGCGAAAAATATGTGGAATATGGCGGCCCAGACGGCGGCAATGGTGGCAAAGGCGGCGATGTTATTTTCGAAGCCGTTGCGGGCCTGAATACGCTCATCGACTTTCGCTATACCCAGCATTTCAAGGCCAAGCGCGGCACCCCCGGCGCGGGCCGTGACCGCACAGGCGCAGGCGGTCCCGATTTGGTGATCAGCGTGCCCGTGGGCACCCAAATATTGGCGGATGATGACGAGCGCAGCGTGCTGGCCGATCTGACCAAAGTTGGCGAACAAGTGGCCTTTTTGCGCGGCGGTGACGGCGGGCGCGGCAATGCCAGCTATAAAACATCAACCAACCGCGCACCGCGCCAGCATGGCCCCGGTTGGCCGGGCGAAGAAATGTGGGTGTGGCTGCGGCTGAAATTGTTGGCCGACGCGGGCTTGGTCGGCCTGCCCAATGCAGGCAAATCGACCTTTATCAACGCGGTGAGCAATGCCGGTGCCAAGGTTGGCCATTATGCCTTCACCACCACGCGCCCGCAATTGGGCGTGGTCAGCCACAAGGGCCATGAATTTGTCGTCGCCGATATTCCCGGCTTGATCGAAGGGGCCGCCGACGGCGCGGGCGTTGGCGATCGTTTTCTGGGCCATATTGAGCGGTGCCGCGTGCTGTTGCATCTGGTTGACGCCAATGACGCGGATGTCGCCACCAGCTATCGCATCGTACGCGACGAGCTGGAAGCCTATGGCGGCGGGCTGGAAGACAAGCCGGTGATCGTGGCGCTGAACAAGATTGATACATTGGACGATGAATTGATCGCCGCCCTGTCAGCGGAACTGGAAGCCGAAGCCGGTGTGCCCGTTATGGCCTTGTCGGGTGCCAGCGGCGCGGGTGTTCCCGCCTTGCTGGACAAGATGTTGGAAGCCATTGGTCCCAAACCCACCGATGGCCGCTTTGCCTTTGACGAAGGCGAAGAAGATGATGGTCAGACCAAGGATTGGTCGCCCATCTGAGCGGCACGCTCATGCCACAGGACAAAGGGCAGCGGAACAATTTGGGTGGTTAGGGATAGTTTATCCTATGACCACCCCCTGCCCCTTTCCATCGCACCGTTCCCAATATCGCCGTTTTCGGATGCTCGCTATCGCCGCTGCGCCCATCGCGGTGACCGCGCCGATCACTGCACAGACCGCGTTGGCGCACCCTATGGCGTCCCCAATACTGGTCCCATCCATCGCGACGACAGCAGCGTCGACGGCAGCAACGACGGCGGACGCTGTAACGCAAGACACCGCACCAAAGGCGGTGCCAGAGCCAACGGCGGCCCATACACCAGCCGAAATCGACAAAATCTCGGATGCCGACACGGGCCGAAAACCGTCGCGCACCCGCGTTTTTCTGGGCCCACAATTTGGCCCCGCTTTTCCGGGGGCGGACCGGTCCAGCATCGGGCCTTATATGGACTACAGCCGCGCACGGGGCGGCGAATTTTTCCCATATGAAGCGCCGGATGAAAGCTTTGGATTTAATCTTTATGAGAAAAAAGGCACCGCCTTTGGCCTAGCCGCCAATATGCAAGGGCGGCGCAAAGCTTCGGACACCGACGGTTTCTTGCCCAGCGTCAAACATTCGCTGGAATTGGGCGCAGGCGCACAAACATGGATCACCCCCGATATTCGCCTGCGCGGCGAGGTGCGAAAAGCGGTCACGGGCCACAAAGCATGGGTCGGCAATATCAGCGGCGATTATGTCCGCCAGCATGGCGATGATTGGCTATGGTCCATTGGGCCGCGCCTGACCTTGGCCGATGGGAAATTTCATCGCGCCTATTATGGAGTCCGCGCAGTGGATGCCGTGCCAGACAGCCCATTGTCCCCCTATCGCCCCAAGGGCGGCGTCCATTCGGTGGGGTTGGCGGCGTCTGCCCAATATCAATTGGACAAAAATTGGGGGCTGGCAGGCTATGCGAAATATGAACGTTTGGTTGGCGATGCGGCATCATCGCCCGTCACGCGCGAATATGGGTCGCGGAATCAGCCCAGCGTCGGTTTGGCCGTCAGTTACACTTTCGACAGCCTTCGCCAATTTCCCTAGGCCCGAATGACGGTATAGCATTGGCGGCGGCGATGATGCGCGCTATCGCCGCACCATGTTATTTCCGGCTTCATCCTGTTCGCGGCTGATCGTCAAAATCGGATCCGCTTTGCTTGTCGACCCCGATGGCGCGGTGCGCCGCGATTGGCTGCGCGATATTGCCGCCGATATTGCCGCGCGCATCGCCGCCGGACAACAGGTGGCGGTAGTGTCATCGGGCGCGATTGCGCTGGGTGCGCGGCGGCTGGGATTGTCCAAGGGCGGCCGCGCCAGCTTGGAAGATGCACAGGCCGCCGCCGCCACTGGCCAAATTTTGCTGTCGCAAACATGGGCAGAGGTATTGGCCGAACAGGGGTTAACCGCCGCGCAAATTTTGGTGACGCTGGATGATTTGGAACATCGCCGCCGCTATTTAAACGCGGCCGCCACGCTGAACCGTTTATTGTCGCTGGGTGTGGTGCCGATCATCAATGAAAATGACACGGTCGCCACCGAAGAAATTCGCTTTGGCGACAATGACCGTTTGGCCGCCCGCATTGCCCAAGCGGCTGGCGCACAGGGGGTGTTATTATTGTCGGACATCGACGGCCTTTATGACCGCAACCCCGCCCACCCCGACGCGGTGCATATTGCGCGGATCGACAAGATTGACGCAAAGATCGAAAATATGGCCGATGGCGGGTCGGCATCGGGCATGGGGTCGGGCGGGATGATTTCCAAAATCTCTGCCGCGCGCATTGCCAATGCGGCGGGGGCGCATTTGGCCATTGCATCGGGCCGCACGGCGCGGCCCTTGGGCGACAAAGACGCCCGCCACAGCATTTTCATCGCCGAAAAAGGCGCCAGCGCGCGCAAAGCTTGGTTGGCGGGCCGCTTAACGGCCAAGGGCAAAATCATGGTCGATGCCGGCGCGCAGCAAGCCTTGGCCAAGGGAGCCAGCCTGTTGGCCGCTGGGGTCAGCGGCATAGAGGGGGAATTTGCACGCGGCGATGTGGTGCATGTCATCGCCCCCGATGGCCGTATGATCGCGCGCGGCTTGGTGGAATATCCCGCGTCCGATGCGGCCTTAATCGTCGGGCTGGGGCGCGACGAACAGGAACAAGCGCTGGGTTATGCACCCCGCGCGGCGATGATTCACCGCGACCATTTGGTGCTGCTGGGATGACCGCTATTTTGGCCCTGACCGGCGCGACTGGCTTTGTCGGTAGCTGTGTTTTGGACCAAGCGGTGCAGGCGGGCTGGCACGTCCGCGCCCTGACCCGCCGCCCACAAGCCGCGCGGGATGGCGTGACATGGGTGTCTGGCGCGCTAGATAACCCAGCATCATTGGCCCAATTGGTGGATGGGGCAGACACCGTGCTGCATATTGCGGGCGTGGTATCTGCGCCCGACCTGGCGGGGTTTCGGGCGGGCAATATCGATGCGGTGCACAACATGCTGACCGCCACGCAAAATGCCCATATCCGCCGCTTCATTCATATTTCATCGCTATCGGCGCGCGAACCCGCGCTCAGCCAATATGGTTGGTCCAAGGCGCAAAGCGAGGATTTGGTAAAGGCCAGTGGGCTGGATTGGACGATCATTCGCCCCCCTGCTGTTTTTGGTCCGCGCGACACCGAAATGCTGGACCTGTTCCGCATGGCCCAGCGCGGGCTGCAATTGCTGCCGCCGCCAGGGCGTATGTCGGCCATTTATGTCGCGGATTTGGCACGGTTGTTGCTGTGCTTGGCGGATGATAAAAACGGCGCATCCTATGGCGCGGTCTATGAACCCGATGATGGCCGCGATGGGGGCTGGACCCACCGCGAATTTGGTGATGCCATTGCCGACGCCGTGGGCCGCAAAGTGCGTCTGCGCCTGACCTCTAACCCTTTCTTGCTACATGGCGTGGCACGGCTGGACATGGCCTTTCGCCGCAGCAAAGCCAAGCTGACCCGCGATCGCGCGGCCTATATCGCCCACCCCGATTGGGTGGTGAGCCAAAATGCCCGCCCGCCCCAGAATTTGTGGCAGGCCGCCACCCCCAGCGTCGATGCGCTGGCCCAAACGGCGGCTTGGTATCGCGCGGAAAAGTGGATGTAATTACACATTACAATACTCCCTTAGCTGCTGTTTCTAGGCACGGATGGGGGCCACATCGCTTGATTGCCAAGCCGCCAGCATCGGCTTAATCAGGGCCTATGTCTGAACCCAGCACCCCACCGGCCGAAGACGGCCGTCCGCCATGGCGTATTCCCGTCGCCGCCACCCCCGCGCCGGACAGCAGCGCCGCTTATGCCATGCGCCCCACCAGCTTTCCGCGCAAAATATGGGGGGTGTTGGTTGGCATTAAGGACGGCTTGGCCTTATTATTCTTGCTGTTATTTTTCCTGATTATTTTTGCGGCCTTAACCGTGCGCCCTGCCGCCACACCGTCGGCCAGTAGCGGGGCGTTGTTGGTCAAGTTAAACGGCACGATCACCGAACAATTGACCGAACCCGACCCGATGGCGGCGCTGTCGGGCAGCCCCGCCCCCGTCGAATTTCGCACGCGCGATGTGGTGCAGGCCCTGCGCAGCGCGGCGGATGATTCGCGCATCACATCGGTGGTGCTGGATTTGGATCAATTCCAAGGCGGCGGACAGGTAAGCTTGACCGAAGTGGGCGCAGCACTGGATTTGGTGCGCGCCAAAAAACCTGTGCTGGCCTTTGCCACCGCATATTCGGCCGATGGATATCAATTGGCCGCCCATGCCAGCGAGATTTGGTCCGACCCCAATGGCGGCGTGATGGTGGCTGGCCCTGGTGGGTCTGGCCTATATTATAAAGGCTTGCTGGACCGTTTGGGCGTCACCGCCAATATTTACCGCGTCGGCACGTTTAAAAGCGCCGTAGAACCCTTTTTGCGGTCCGACCAATCACCCGAAGCCAAACAAGCCAATCAAGCCTATGCCGACACGCTGTGGCAAAATTGGAAACAGCAAGTCAGCAAGGCTCGGCCCAAGGCCAAAATCGAAGACTTCACCCAGCATATGGCCGATGCCGTGGTCGCGGCGAAGGGCGATTTGGCGCAAGCATCGCTGAACGCGGCTTTGGTCGATAAATTGGGCGGACGCATTGCCTTTGGTCAGCGGGTTGCCGAGATCAGCGGAACGCTGCGCAAGGGCCGTGCGGGTGATTTCCAAAGCATTTCGCTGGCCAATTGGATCAGCGCCAACCCCATCAGCAATGCGGGCAGCGCCATTGCCGTGGTGCCGGTGGTAGGAACCATTGTCGATGGTGTCGCCAACCCCGGCAGTGCGGGCGGGGCCACCATTTCCAAATATATTTTGGACGCCGTGGAGGATAACAGCGTCAAAGCTTTGGTCTTGCGCGTGGATTCGCCCGGCGGTTCGGTGCTGGCATCCGAAGATATCCGCCAAGCCTTATTGGCGGCCAAGGCCAAGAAATTGCCTGTGGTGGTGTCGATGGCCAATTTGGCGGCATCTGGCGGTTATTGGATTTCCACCCCCGCCGACCATATTGTGGCCGACCCATCGACCATCACCGGTTCCATTGGTGTCTTTGGCATTTTGCCCAGCTTTGAAAAAACTTTGGCGAAAATCGGCGTCACCAGCGACGGTGTCACCACCACGCCCATGTCCGGCCAACCCGATTTGATTGGCGGCACCAACGGCGAATTTAACCGCACGATGCAGGCTGGCGTCGAGCATGTTTATGGCAAGTTTACGGGGCTGGTCGCGCAAAGCCGCAAGCAACCGATTGAGCGTATCAACCAGATTGCCGAAGGGCGTGTTTGGGCGGGTTCAACGGCCAAGCAATTGGGCTTGGTCGACGAATTGGGCAATCTGGACCGCGCCTTGGCGGTTGCCGCCCGCATGGCCAAGCAAAATAGCTATCACGCCAAATATTTTGAAAAGACGCCGTCGACCCTGTCGGTGATGCTCGCCAGCTTGTTGCAAAAGGATGAAGACGCCGAACAACAAGTGCGGCGCGACCTGTTTGGCATGGCCGGCGCGCAGCAGACCTTGTTGCAGCAACGCTTGTTCAGCGATTTGTCCTTGCTGACCAGCACGGGGTCGGTTCAGGCCATGTGCTTGGAATGCCGCCCCTATCAACCCAGCGGCACGATGGCGTCATCGGCCATGGCGGCAGCGGGGCAAAATTGGCTGTTCCGCCTGATGATGCAGGCGCAATAAGCGCCTGCGATTCCCCTGAATTGGCAGTCCCCTAAGCGACACAATATAAAAAAGGGCCGGTGACGAACAGCGGCCCTTTTTTTGTCTCGAAAATTGGTGCGTCTTATCCGCCCTGCCCATCGTCATGATGGCTGGTATAAACGGGCAGGCCCAAATGCCAATGAATGGCCGCCCCGCGCAAAATAAAGCCCGCCACGGCGCCGACCACCGCCGCAATAGCCGTGCCCGTGCCCAGCGCCAGCAACAGCAAAAATAACGCCGATGCCAGCGCCGCCGCTGTCACATAAATTTCGGGGCGCATGATGATGGAGGGTTGCCCCGCCAGCACATCGCGCGTGATACCGCCGACACAGCCGGTAATCACACCCATGAGCAACGCCGGCGCGGGCGGCACGCCCCATGCGGTGGCCTTGGCCGTGCCAAACACCGCATAGGCCGCAAGCCCGACCGCATCGGCCCATTCCAGCAACTGCCCTTCCCACCATTTTTCCGGCGTCAACCACACCAGAAAAGCAATGGCGATGCAGATGGCGGAAATCGCGCCGTCCTGAATCCAAAATACCGGCGCGCCAATCAACAGGTCGCGCACGCTGCCCCCGCCGACGCCGGTCAGCAGCGCAAAAAACCCTGCCGTGACCAATGTTTGGCGCATGCGCACCGCCATCAACGCCCCCGACAGCGCAAAGACGCTGATGCCCGCCAAATCCAGCAAACGGATGATCAGATCATTGTCGATGTCGGGCATGATGGTCCTGCAAAATCAGGGGGTGGTCCGCTGGGGACCGCCCGCTGCATGGGGTCAAGGCTTTGGCTGGGGATTCGGCTGGGCGGGCTTTACACCGCCAATGATCGACAAGACAATCGCGGAAACCCCCGCTTTAATCGATGGTTCGGCGGATGGCGCAAAGAAAGGCGAATGATTGGTCGGCACCGCTTCGCCCTTGTCCTTCAGGGATTTGAGCGTGGCCGGATCATATCCCCCAATGGCGAAAAACACCGATGGCACGCCCGCATTGACAAATTCGCTATAATCCTCGCTGCCCGATGCAGGGGGGACGGTGGCGGGTCCAAATTGGGCGGCGGGTCCGAATAGGGGCTGAAGCGTGCGATGCGCGCTTTCCGCCATGCTGGCATCATTCACCAACACCGCCGTTCCGCCCAAATAGCGCATGGTCGGTTCGGGCGCTTTGCCCATTTGGGCCGCCGCCAAGGCCGTGCGCTTGGCCCCTTCGTTCAACAAGCTCCGCACCTCGGCATCATGGGCGCGGATATTGACCTTGACCTCGGCTTGGTCGGGGATGATGTTCGGCGCGCTGCCAGCCTGAAACGCCCCAATGGTCATGACGCCAAAGGCTTGGGGGTCTTTCTCACGGCTGATGACCGTTTGAATATCCGTGACATAACGCGCCGCAATGGGAATGGGGTCAATGGTCGCCGCTGGCATCGACCCATGGCCACCGCGCCCGTGGAAGGTGACGCTATAACTGTCCGACGATGCCATCACCGACCCCGCCTTGGTGACAATCAGGCCCGCTGGTAAGGGGCTGACATGCGCGGCAAAACCAAAATCTGGTTTTGGGAAACGAGTCAGCAACCCGTCATCCAACATCGCCTTGGCCCCGTTCAGCGTTTCTTCGGCAGGTTGGCCGATCAACACCAAGGTGCCTTGCCAATCGGCCTTCATCGCCGACAAAGCGCGGGCCATGCCAATCAGCCATGTGACGTGAATATCATGGCCGCAGGCGTGCATAACGGGCACTTCGCGCCCTTCATATTGGGCGCGGGCCTTGCTGGACCATGGCAGGCCCGTTTTTTCTTCCATCGGCAGGCCGTCCATGTCCGCCCGCACCAAGATGGTCGGACCTTCGCCATTTTTCATGACGGCCACCACGCCGGTTCCGCCCACTTTTTCGGTGACGGTAAAGCCCGACTTTTTCAATTCTTTGGCCAAGATGGCGGCGGTCCGCACCTCTTGCATCCCCAATTCGGGATGGGCGTGCAGATCGCGATAGATGATATCAAGCGAGGGATATTCGCGCTGAAGCAGCGCATCCAGCCGCGCCTTGGCGGCGGTCATTTTACCCTGTTCGGGCGCCGTGGTCGCAGCGCCAGTCGCTGGAACGGCGGGGGCTGGAGCGGCGGGATCAGATATGACCGCCGCCGAAGCCAGAGAGGGAGAGGATAGGACAGTCCATGCGCCGATCAAGGCTAGGAGCGAAGCCCCTTTCGATGAAAATTGCTTCGCGGTCATAATTCTCTCCCCCTTAAATCATTAGATGTGGATCGGCTTTCCAGTCACCGCCATGGCGGCTTCCTTAATCGCTTCACTATGCGTCGGATGCGCATGGCAGGTGTAGGCGATATCTTCGCTGGTTGCACCAAATTCCATCGCTTGCGCTGCTTGGCCGATCATCGTGCCAGCAACGGTGGCGATGGCCCACACGCCGAGAACGCGGTCGGTTTCTGCGTCCGCGATAACCTTCACAAAACCATCGGGTTCGTGGTTGGTCTTCGCACGGCTGTTGGCCATCATTGGGAATTTGCCGACCTTGATCGCACCCTTTTCCTTGGCCGCTTCTTCGGTCAAGCCGACGCCAGCAATTTCGGGATAGGTGTAAACAACCGAAGGAATCACGTCGTGATTCACAATGCCGGTCAGGCCAGCGATATTTTCTGCGCAGGCGATGCCTTCGTCTTCGGCCTTGTGAGCCAGCATCGGACCGGGAACCACGTCGCCAATCGCCCAAATGCCGTGAACAGCGGTGCTGAAGTCATGATCGGTTTCGATCTGACCGCGTGCGTTGACCGACAGGCCAGCCTTGTCCAGACCCAGACCATCGGTGTTGGGCTTGCGGCCAATGGCCACCAGAACAACATCGGCTTCCAGCGTCGATGCGTCGCCGCCAGCAGCGGGTTCGAGGGTCAATACGGCCTTGCCGTTCGACACTTCTGCGCCCGTCACCTTGGTCGACAGCTTGAATTCCACGCCCTGTTTCTTGAAGATTTTATTCGCTTCCTTGCGAACATCACCGTCCATGCCGGGCAGGATTTGGTCGAGATATTCGACAACCGTGACCTTGGCACCCAAGCGGCGCCATACGCTGCCCAGTTCCAGACCGATCACGCCGCCGCCGATGACGACCAGATGCTCAGGAACCTTGGCCAGTTCCAGCGCGCCGGTGCTGTCGACGATGATGCCAGCGTCGTTATCGACTTCTACGCCGGGAAGCGGCGTGACCGACGAACCGGTGGCGATCAGGATATTCTTGGCGCGGTAGGTTTTGCCATCCACGGTGACGCTGTTCTTGTCCGCAAAGGTGGCATAGCCCTTCAGCCATTCCACCTTATTCTTCTTGAACAGATATTCGATACCAGCGGTCAGACCCTTGACCGAATCAAGGCGTTGGCCCTGCATCGCGTCCAGATCCAGTTCTGGCGTAACCTTGATGCCCATCGACGCCATGGTGCCATTTTTGGCGGCTTCGAAATATTCCGACGCGTGCAGCAAAGCTTTGGAAGGGATGCAGCCAACGTTGAGGCAGGTGCCGCCCAAGGTCGCGCGGCCTTCGACGCAAGCGGTCTTCAGACCCAATTGTGCGCCGCGAATAGCCGCAACATAACCGCCAGGGCCAGCGCCGATGACGAGGAGATCATAATCAAAATCAGACATGTCTTATTCCTTTGCCCGAAAAGGGCGATGCCCCCAGCGCCAAAGCGTGGGGGCAAAATGCGCTTAGAGGTCGATCAGAAGACGGGCGGGGTCTTCGATGGCTTCCTTGATGATCTTCAAGAAGGTCACGGCTTCGCGGCCATCGATCACGCGGTGATCGTAGCTGAGCGCCAGATACATCATCGGGCGGATCACAATCTGGCCGTTGCGCACAACCGGACGGTCTTCGATGCGGTGCAGGCCGAGAACAGCCGACTGGGGAGGATTGATGATCGGGGTCGACATCAGACCGCCGAACACGCCGCCGTTCGAAATGGTGAAGGTGCCGCCGGTCATGTCCGCCATGGTCAGCGTGCCGTCCTTGGCACGGCGGCCAAGGTCGCCAATCGTCTTTTCAATATCGGCAAAGCTCAGGCTTTCCGCGTTGCGGATCACCGGAACAACCAAGCCGTTGGGCGCGCTGACGGCAACCGAGACGTCGAAATAATCATGATAGATGATTTCGTCGCCTTCGATGCGGGCGTTGACCGCAGGAATGGTCTTTGCTGCCAAAGCCGCAGCCTTGGTGAAGAAGCTCATGAAGCCGAGGCGGACATTATGCTTCTTTTCAAAGGCGTCTTTGAAGCGCGAACGGGCCGACATCACTTCCGACATGTCCACGTCGTTGAACGTGGTCAGCATGGCGGCGGTTTCTTGTGCCGACTTCAAACGCTTTGCGATGGTCTGGCGCATACGCGTCATCTTCACGCGTTCTTCATTGCGGCTTGGGCCCGACGACACAGTCGCAGCAGCCACAGGCGCAGCAGCGGTGATGGCGGGAGCCGAAGCGGCAGCAGCCAGCACATCTTCCTTGGTCAGGCGGCCGTCCTTGCCGGTGCCCTTAATCTTGCTGGGATCAAGGCCATGTTCCAGCACCAAGCGGCGAACCGCTGGCGACAATGTGGTCACGCCTTCTCCAGCTTCGTCCGCCGAGGTGGCAGCAGGAGCAGGTGCGGCAGCGGCGGCAGCAGCAGGAGCCGCAGCAGCGGCGGGGGCTGCCGTTGCAGCGCCGCCCGCTTCGACGATCGCGATCACAGCGCCAACAGCCACGGTATCACCAACCGCAACCACTTGCTGACCCATCACACCAGCAACGGGCGAAGGCACTTCAACCGCAACCTTATCGGTTTCAAGGCTAGCAATGGGTTCGTCGAGCGCAACCGCTTCGCCTGGCTTCTTCAGCCATTCGCCAACGGTCGCTTCGGTAACGCTTTCGCCCAATACGGGGACTTTAACTTCGGTGCTCATTTTGCAGTTCCTTGCGGGATCAAGCTTTATTCTGGGTACGGCGGATTTCGGCGCGAACGCTAAGGCCCAAGGCATCAGCGATCAGAGCGCCTTGCTCCGTCTTGTGGCGGCTCATCAAGCCGGTGGCTGGCGATGCCGAAGCAGCGCGGCCCGCATAGCGCGGACGCATGCCCTTATGGCCTGCCACGTTCAAAGACTCTTCGATCAGCTCTTCAACGAAGAACCATGCGCCATTGTTGCGTGGTTCTTCTTGCGCCCAAACAACGTCTTCCAGCTTGGGCATACGCTTCAGCCGTTCGGCCAGCGGATCACCTGGGAAGGGATAAAGCTGTTCGATACGAATGACCGTCGTGTCTTTCAATTCGGCCGCATCACGCGCTTCCATCAGATCGTAACCGACCTTGCCCGAACACAGCACCACGCGTTTGATGTCGCCATCAGCAGGCGGTGTGCGGTCCGACATGATGCGGCGGAAATGCGCATCACCGATGAAGTCGCTACGCTGCGATACAGCGGTCTTGTGACGCAGCAGCGACTTTGGCGTCATGATGACGAGTGGCTTGCGGAACGGACGCAGCATTTGGCGGCGCAGGACGTGGAAATAGTTCGACGGGGTCGAAATATTGCAGACCTGAATATTGTCGCCAGCGCATAGTTGCAGGAAGCGTTCCAACCGCGCCGAGCTATGCTCAGGGCCTTGGCCTTCATAACCATGCGGCAACAGCATCACGAGGCCGTTGGCACGCAGCCATTTGGATTCGCCCGATGCGATGAACTGGTCGATCATGATCTGCGCACCATTGGCGAAATCGCCAAACTGCGCTTCCCACAAAACCAAGCTCTTTGGATCGGCCATGGCATAGCCATATTCAAAACCAAGCACGCCATATTCCGACAACGGGCTGTCGAGAATTTCAAAGCGGCCATGCGGCACATTCTTCAGCGGAACCAGACGCTCTTCGGTCTTTTGGTCTATCCAAACAGCGTGGCGCTGGCTGAATGTCCCACGGCCCACGTCTTGGCCCGACAGACGAACCTGATAGCCTTCGGACAAGAGCGTGCCGAAAGCCGCGCTTTCTGCCGTCGCCCAGTCAAAGACTTCATTATCGCCCTTGTCCGCGAACATCGCAGCGCGCGCATCGATAACGCGGCGCAGAGTCTTATGCGCTTCAAAGTCGTCTGGAATGGTCGTGGTGGTGCGGCCAATCGAATCGAACAGCTTGTCCGAAACGCCCGTCGCAATATTGCGGCGCGCATTTTCCGGATCGGCAGGGGCGTGCAGACCCGACCAGCGACCGGCGAACCAATCGGCTTTATTGGCCTTATAGGTCTTAGCAGCCTCAAATTCCTCTTCGAGGTGGGCCACAAATTCGGCGCGGTGGGCATCAGCGAAGCCAGCTTCGATGACGCCATCCTTTTCCAGCTTGGCGCTGAACAGCGTCGATACCGGCGGATGCTGGCGAATCTTGCTGTACATCAAAGGCTGGGTGAAACCGGGTTCATCGCCTTCGTTATGGCCGAAGCGGCGATAGCACCACATGTCGATGACAACGTCGCGCTTGAAGCGCTGACGGAAGTCGATGGCCAGCTTGCAAGCAAAGGTCACGGCTTCGGGATCGTCGCCGTTCACGTGCAGGATCGGGGCCTGAACGCCCTTTGCCACGTCCGACGGATAATCCGACGAGCGCGCAAATTGCGGGCTGGTGGTGAAACCGATCTGGTTGTTGATGATGAAATGCAAGCAGCCGCCGGTGTTATAACCACGAATGCCCGAGAAGCCGAGGCATTCCCAAACAATGCCTTGGCCCGCAAAGGCCGCGTCACCGTGAATCAAAACAGGCAAGACCTGCGAATGGTCGGACAGATCATCACGCACCACTTGCTGTGCGCGGGCCTTGCCCAGCACAACAGGGTTCACCGCTTCGAGGTGCGAAGGGTTGGGAACCAGCGACATATGAACATTATTGCCGTCAAATTCACGGTCGGTCGAGGTGCCGAGGTGATATTTCACGTCGCCCGAACCACCGATATCGTCAGGGTTTGACGAACCGCCAGCAAATTCGTGGAAGATGACCTTATAAGGCTTGGCCATCACGTTCGACAGCATGTTCAAACGGCCACGGTGGGCCATGCCATAGATGATTTCTTTCACGCCATAAGCGCCGCCATATTTGATAATGGCTTCCATGGCTGGAATCATGCTTTCGCCGCCATCAAGGCCGAAACGCTTGGTGCCAACATATTTACGCGCGAGGAATTTTTCATATTCCTCAGCTTCGATCACCTTGTTCAGGATGGCTTTTTTGCCCTCGACTGAAAACTCGATGATTTTGTCGGCGCCTTCCATGCGCTCTTGCAAAAACTGACGTTCTTCGACGTCGGTGATATACATATATTCTAGGCCGACCGAACCACAGTAATTGGCCTTTAAAATGGCGACCAGTTCGCGGATCGTGGTCTTTTCCAGACCCAGCATACCGCCCAGATAGACCGGACGGTCCTGTTCCGCGCCCTTGAAGCCGTGATATTCGGCGGTCAGATCAACAGGCAGTTCGCGCTGGTGAATTCCCAATGGGTCCAAATTCGCAGCAAGGTGACCGCGCACGCGATAGTTGCGAATCAGGGTAATCGCGCGGATCGAATCCGACGCGGCTTGCTCCAATTCTGCACCAGACAAGGCTTTGCCCGATTTTGCAGCACTGGCTTTCACGGTGACCTGCATTTGTTGCGGGTCCAGTGCAGCCGTCAGGTCGTCCGTATCCAACACTGGCCAATTCTTTGGCGCCCAGCTTGGTCCGGCCTGCGGCTCATCCAAATCAAAGCTCTGTGATTCGAGGTTCATTTTCTGCTCACTCGGCCCCTGCATGGCGGCAGGGACGCTTTCCTGGGGGTGCGCCGAAACGCGGGGCTTGGGGTATTCCGTCAACAATCACCAAAACCTGACCCTATAAGCCACCATCAGGGGCTTTTGATCCGATTTTTTTTGTTTCGGTGATCTAAACTCTCAATATTTCGGAACCGGAATAGAAGAGATATTCTCAATTCTTCCTATCTAGTTCCAGCGGTCTGGCTGCAGACTGAACAAAGGCTCAACCCACGGCCTGTCGCTTTCACATCTATCTGCGCGAGGCCAGCAAAGCGGCCCCGCGCAGATTAGAAATTACAGGTTCTTCAGAACGTCCACGAGGGTCGTGCCCAGTTCCGAAGGGCTGGCCGACACGCGGATGCCAGCGGCTTCCATCGCGGCGATCTTGCTTTCTGCGTCGCCCTTGCCGCCCGATACGATAGCACCGGCATGGCCCATGCGGCGGCCCGGAGGTGCCGTACGACCAGCGATGAAACCAGCCATTGGCTTTTTACGGCCACGCTTGGCTTCGTCGATCAGGAATTGAGCGGCTTGTTCTTCGGCGTCGCCGCCGATTTCACCGATCATGATGATCGACTTGGTTTCATCATCCGCAAGGAAGAGTTCCAATACGTCGATGAAGTTGGTGCCGTTCACCGGATCGCCGCCGATGCCCACAGCCGTGGTCTGGCCAAGGCCAGCGTTCGACGTTTGGAACACCGCTTCATAGGTCAGCGTGCCCGAACGCGAAACCACGCCGACGCTACCCTTTTTGAAGATGCTGCCAGGCATGATGCCGATTTTGCATTCGCCAGGCGTCAACACGCCGGGGCAGTTCGGGCCGATCAGGCGCGACTTGCTGCCCGACAGCGAACGCTTCACGCGCACCATGTCTTGCACAGGAATGCCTTCGGTGATCGCAACGATCAGTTCGATTTCGGCGTCAATTGCTTCCAAAATCGAATCCGCTGCGAACGGAGGCGGAACGTAAATCACCGATGCGGTCGCACCGGTGGTTGCCTTGGCTTCGGCAACGGTGTCAAACATCGGCAGGCCGATATGGGTGCTGCCACCCTTGCCAGGCGTCACACCGCCGACCATTTGCGTGCCATAAGCCAGCGCCTGTTCGGTGTGGAACGTGCCGGTTGCACCGGTCATTCCCTGGGTGATGACCTTGGTATTCTTATCGATAAGAATGGACATAAAATTATAAGCTCCCTGGGGAATATAGGTGCTCCCCCGTGCACCCGAAAGCTGTTCATCGTCCGGTGCCATCAGACACCGGACGATGACTTAGTGATTAAGCAAGGCTGGGTTCCAACGCCTTGCAAGCAACCAACAATTCCTTAACAGCGTCAACGCTGACTTGGAAGTTAGCCTTTTCTTCGTCGCCCAAAGCGATTTCCACAACTTCTTCAACGCCATTCGCGCCCAACACGGCTGGAACGCCAACATACAGGCCGTCCAGACCATATTTGCCGTCAACAAAGACAGCCGCAGGCATGATGCGCTTTTGGTCACGCAGATAGGCTTCGGCCATGGCGATGGCGCTGGTCGCGGGGGCATAATAAGCCGAACCGGTCTTCAGCAGGCCAACGATTTCGCCGCCGCCCGAACGGGTACGCTGAACGATGGCGTCGATATTTTCCTTCGACGATTTGCCCATGGCAACCAGATCATTGACGGAAATGCCCGAAATGGTGGTGTAGTTGGTGACAGGAACCATGGTGTCGCCATGACCGCCCAATACGAATGCGTTCACATCCTTCACCGAAACGCCAAATTCCCAAGCAAGGAAGGTCGCGAAACGGGCCGAGTCGAGCACGCCAGCCATGCCGACAACCTTGTTGGCGGGCAGGCCAGAAAATTCGCGCAGCGCCCAAACCATCGCGTCGAGCGGGTTGGTGATGCAGATAACAAAAGCGTTGGGGGCATAGGTTTTAATGCCTTCGCCAACCGACTTCATAACCGACAGGTTGATACCCAGCAGGTCGTCGCGGCTCATGCCCGGCTTGCGGGGAACACCGGCGGTGACGATAACCACGTCTGCGTCCGCGATGTCAGCATAATCATTGGTGCCCTTGATGTTGGCGTCAAAGCCTTCAACAGGACCGCATTGTGCGAGGTCCAGCGCCTTGCCCTGCGGCATGCCTTCGGCGATGTCGAACAGAACAATGTCACCGAGTTCAGCCTTGGCAGCGAGGTGCGCAAGCGTACCCCCGATCATACCGGCTCCGATCAAAGCGATCTTTTTGCGTCCCATGGCGCGAGGCACTCCCTTCTGGCAAGCCCGGCTTTAATTCACAGAGCGATAAGGGCACGGGCTACAGCCCCATATCGTTCCCAAAAGACTGCCAGCGCCCTACGCTTATTTGCGGGCTGAAACAACAGGCAAAAATCCTAGAGGCTAAGTTTGATTGATATCAGTTCGCAATAGCGATAAAACTATTACTACACCCATAAAATCACACCATCAAATATTTATAAAGGAAAAATATAATCAATTATTCAACTCCTTCAAACATCCTACCAACTTCGACCGAAGGAGATACACAAATCCAACATATCCAATTGAAATAAATTTAAAGACGAGAAAATATATTTGTCTATAAAGCAGTATTTCGAGAATATACTGCGCAAAAAGTCAATAAAAATGCAGAAATGCCGCATTCAATCAACAGATCACAAAAAAAAGACACAGCGCACGTCCAGCCTGACGCGGCACGAGGCATGGACGTGGGAAAAAACTTTTACAACAACCAAATCAGTCCGCGGCGTTCGCAGCGAATCCACACGCCATTGGTGCGGCCCGTCCGTCGGAAGCGCGGCCCACGCATCTGACCAAAACACCGTCCACCAACGCCGATAAGAGCGCCACCTAAATTGGTGACGCTGCCCATCCCCTCACCTGCTTGCGGGATATGATGCGCCAGCCATCGACTGAGCGTATAAGGCTGTCTTCATACCATAGGCCGCTGATGAACGTGCTTTCACGTCCGTCCTTCGCCATGGTCGTCATCGGAACAATCGCAGCAGAGCGCGCCTGCGCCCGATCACCTTGTAAATCTATTTTGACAGTAGATACCGTATGCTGCGTATTCGCAAGGCCAGATAAAATAGGCAGCAAAAACGCCTCTAACTCGTCAACGCTTCCGTGCGGCCCACCAAATGCCGAAAAATCCAGCACGGCGTTCGGCGCAAAGACCCTGCGGAACGCAGGCCAATCTTGCTGATCCAAGGCATGGCAGTATCGCGCCAAAAGCTCTTGGATTTCTAACTTATCCGCGACATCCTGCAGCGTCATCATCGCCCGCCATTCCCAATTCTTGTTTCGACGCTCACATCATGGCGTCGTTATAATTTGCTAGCACAGCTCCCGCTCAGCCCCCCGCCAGATGGAGTGCGGAGCAATGAACGCCCTAACCCTGCTCATCCGATGGGCCATGGCCCTGCGCTAGATAATCATCGGACTGCATTTCCGCCAAGCGGCTGGCGGTGCGTTCAAATTCAAACGCGCCGTCACCCGCAATATAAAGGTCATCCGGTTCTGCCGCCGCGCTGGCCAGCAATTTGACCTTATATTCATAGAGCGCGTCGACCAGCGTAACGAAACGCGCCGCCTCGTTGCGGTTTTCGGGGCTCATGCAGGGGATACCGACGATGATGACGGTGTGGAAATGCCGCGCCACGGCCAGATAATCGGTCGCACCCCGCGCTTCGGCACACAGGCGCTTGAAGGAAAAGACGCCCACGCCCTTCAACGCCTTGGGGACATGCAGCAAACGCCCACCGCCGACATCCAAGTCCAGCGAGGGCACATGGGCGCGGTCGGCGGGGGAAAAGTCGGTTAGGCGGAAAAAGGCCGCCGACAATTGCTCAGTCGCCTGTTCGTCGGATGGCACAAACCAACGCCGCCCATCCCCCAAACGGTGGCGGCGGTAATCGGTTGGGCCGTTCAGGCTGAGCACGTCCAATTTCTGTTCGATCAAGGCGATGAAAGGTAGGAAATGCTCGCGGTTCAGGCCGTCTTTATACAGGTCGCTGGGCGGGCGGTTGGATGTGGCGACCACACAGACGCCTTGGTCGATCAAGGCGGTGAACAGGCGCGACAAGATCATGGCGTCCGCGCTGTTGTTGACCACCATTTCGTCAAAGGCCAGCACCGCCAAGTCCGACACCAATTCTGCCGCCACTTGGGGGATGGGGTCGCCCTTTTCTTGTTTGCGCACTTCGCGCATCCGCTCATGCACTTCTAGCATGAAGGCGTGGAAGTGAACGCGCCTTTTGCGGCTGATATTCAACGAGTCGTAAAATAGGTCCATGACCATCGACTTGCCGCGCCCCACCGCGCCCCACACATAAACACCGCGCGGGGTTTCCGGCTTGCCTTTTAACAGGCGGCTGAAAAATCCGCCGCTGCTGGTGGATTGCAATTCGGATTGCAGCCGGTCCAAACGCTGGGCCGCCGCGCGCTGTTCGACATCGGGCTTTAGCTCGCCCGACGCCACCAACCGATCATATTCTTCCAACAGGCGCATTATCGCTTCTCATTAATCTTTCTGACGGTGCCGCTGAACGATGCCACAATATGATCGTCCGCCGCCCCTTGGACGACCAGACCCCGTAAAAAGATCAATCGTCCGGTTTCGCGCACCAATTCGACAATCGCGTCCATCGGTTCGCCCACACGGCCCGCGCCAACAAATTGGCTGGACAAGTCCAGCGTCACGCTTTGTGCGCCGTCAATCGAACCCAAGGCGCGCATGGACCCAAATAAGGCCACGTCCATCAACGCCAAAATCACCGCGCCATGAACATTATCGCCCAAATTGCTGTGTTTCCGCTGAGTCACCATACGCACACGGGCGCGCGGGCGGCCATCAGCCGTGGGTTCTTCGACTCGCACCATCAGCGGCTGGATGAAATTGTTGAACCGCGTTTCGTCGCGCAAATTCCACGCGGTCCAGCCATCGCCCAAGTCGCGATGATCGAAAAGATCCGATGATGTAACGCCCTGCTCATGGCTGGAAACGGCTGTCATATTCACACCCCTTAAACGATCAACGGCCCCGCCAGCACATGGGAAACCCAGCGCCTGCGAGACCGCTTGATGGGGCAAGCGGGCCATCGCCCGCTTGCTGGAAAAATCAAATCATGCGTCTGATTCGACCATCGATCAGATATGACGTTCTGCTTCCATCTTCTTGATTTCGGCAATGGCGCGGGCGGGGCTGAGGCCCTTGGGGCACGCATTGGCGCAGTTCATGATGGTGTGGCAGCGATACAGACGGAAAGGATCTTCCAATTCGTCCAGACGTTCGCCGGTATATTCATCGCGGCTGTCCGCCAGCCAGCGATAGGCTTGCAGCAAAATTGCTGGGCCCAAGAATTTGTCGCTGTTCCACCAGTAGCTGGGGCAGCTGGTCGAGCAGCAAGCGCACAAGATGCATTCATACAAACCGTCCAGCTTTTCACGCTCGGCGGGCGATTGCAGGCGTTCTTTGCCGCTGGGGGTCGTGGTCTTGGTTTTCAGCCAAGGCTCGATCGAATTATATTGCGCGTAAAAGTGCGTGAAATCAGGCACCAAATCCTTGATCACGTCCATCGCGGGCAGCGGGGTGATGGTGATATCGCCCTTCAGCTCGTCAATATGGGTGGTGCAGGCCAAGCCATTTTTGCCGTTCATGTTCATCGAACAGCTACCGCAAATGCCTTCGCGGCACGAACGGCGGAAGGTCAGGCCCGAATCCTGTTCGCTCTTCATCTTGATCAGCGCGTCCAGCACCATGGGGCCGCAATTGTCCCGATCAATTTCGAATGTGTCGAAGCGCGGATTTTCACCGCTGTCCGGATCGTAGCGATATACTTTGAACGTCTTCACGTTCGTCGCACCCTCGGCCTTGTGGACCTTACCGGTCTTTTGCGGGCGGCTATTTTTGGGCAGACGAAATTCAGCCATGACAATCGGGCTCCATCTATGCAGTCGCGGCGTGACTAGACCCGATTACCCCATAGAACAAGAGGGGGCAGTGCCAAAAATCCTATCAACACCGCAGTTTCTTTGCGAAAGATTTGCGATAAGGCCGTTGTCGGACCATTTGAAAAAGCGGTTCGAACTTTCCCACGAAATGGATTAGAGCGCATCCATGTCATCCGACCCCGCCCTGCAGCCCATCACCAGCCGCCATGTCGCTAAGGGCTTGGGAACCACGCTTTTGGCCCGTTTGGGCGCGGTGGTCGAAATTGTCGCCCAGCCGCTATATGTGATGATGTTCGGCCTTGCGGGCTTTGGATTTTACGCGGTCTTGTGGGCTGCGGTGAATTTGCTGGAGAATATTTTCGATCTGGGCATGACCAATGCCTTGCAGCGCATGGTGCCGCAAAGCGCCACCCGCCAAGATGCCAGCACCGTTTTGCGGACGGCGATTCTGTGCGGCGTCACGCCATGCCTGATCGCCGCCATCGGCATATATTTTTACGCGCCCCATTTGGCCCATATTTTCAATGTCGCGGCCCAGCATCAGGCGATATTGGTGCCGTCGATCCGAATCTTTATCTGGGCATTGCCCCTATGGGCCTTTATCGAAATTGTGACCGCCGCGATGCGCGCCCAAATGGTGTTTGGGGCGGAGATTCGCTTGCGAATCATTTGGGAACAAATTTTGCGATTGGTCTTTGCCGCCATATTATTTGCGGCGGGATGGGGCTTGGAAGCCTTGCTCTATGCCCATTTATTGTCGCTATTTGTCACCGCCTTATTGGCCATTCGCATGGCCGCCCGCTATTATGATTTGGGTCATATGTTCCGCACGCCATGGGGCAGCGACGTTGCGCGCCACACGCTGCAAGCCGGCTTATCGATGCTGCCCGCCAATATCATTGGCCGTATTTTCACCGACGCCCCAACATTAATTTTGAACATTGCGCTGCCCGGCGCGGCGGGGGCTATGGCGGCAGGCCTGTTCACCATTGCCCGCAAATTATCCAGCATCGTGCAATTGGTCCGCACCGCTTTTTCTTATGTCATGGCACCCTTGGCATCCTCTGCCGCGCGGCGCGACCGTTCGCAGGTCGCGGAAATCTATGCTTATGCGACGCGCTTTATTGCCGCCATTGCGTTGCCGCTGGCCTTGGTTTTGGCCGCTGGCAGCGGACCTTTGCTGTCGCTCTTTGGTCCGGATGCCCAGCAAGCCAAAAATGCGCTGATCATCTTGCTGATCGCCCGCGCCATTGAGGCGATGATGGGCATTTCCAACCCCGTGCTGCAAGTCATTGCGGCCTATCGCCACCAATTAACCGCCAGTGTCGTGGGCATATTATCGGCCATCGCCGCCGGATTCATCGCCATATCGTTTATGCCGCCGCTGACCGCCGTGACATTGGCCATGGCGATTGGGTTAATCATATCGTCCGCCATACCCATGGTGCAATTGGCGTGGATTGAACAATTGCATCCTTTTGACCACCGTTTTATGCCCGTGCTGTGGCGCGCTTTGGGACTGAGCGCCTTGTGCTGCGCGGCGGCCTTGCTGTTCAGCCTGTTGCCAGATGCGTTCGCCATTCCCCTGATTATTCTCTGCGCCCTGTCCAGCATCTGGGCATCCTTGCGCTTCGCCCTGCCCGTCGATGACCGCGCATCCTTGGGGAAATTGGGCCGTAGTTTACGATTGATACCATGACCAGAACCGACCCGCCCGTCGCCTTTTACGATATGGATCGCACCATATTGGGCACACCGACCTTCACCCTATTTTTATTCTGGGCCGCATGGACCGACAAGCCATGGCGCTTGGCGCTGACGCCATTGTGGCTGATTTTGGCGCTAGGATATGCGTTGAAATTATATGATCGCGGCAAATTTAAGCCCGCCGCCATCCGTATATTTTTGGGCCCCGATATGTCGCGCACACGCATCGCGCGCTTGGCGCAAAAATTTGCCGCATGGCGCGTGGAAAATGACGTGCAACCAGGCGCCAAGGCCGCCATCGCCCGCGACCGTGCAGCGGGTTATCGGCTGGTCATGGCCACGGCAGCGCCAGAATTTTACGCCCGCGAAATTGGCGCAGCCTTGCAATTCGACCATGTCATCGCATCAAGGCATCACCAAAATGGCGATGGAATGTGGAGCGCGGAACTGGACGGACCCAATTGCTATGGCCCCGAAAAAGCGCGGCGCGTGCAGCAATGGCTGGACGAACAATCGGGCCGCCCTGCCCATATTCGCGCCTATTCCGACCACCCCAGCGACGCCGCACTGTTTGCCTTGGCCAATGAAGCAATATTGGTCGGTCACAGCGCGCAATTGGCCAACCTTGCCCAGCAGCATGGGTGGATTTTGCGCGACTTTCGTATCAGCGAGCGCGCTTAAGCAGGCTCCCCGTCCATCAAGCCAAAGACAGGCGCTGCGCATAGGCCAACAGCGCGTCTGCCCCGCGCTGCGCGGCGGATCGATGCGGGTCTATGTTCATGGTATAGTTGAACAAACGATCCTGAACCGAGCGATAATGGTCCGCCCGTTCCGCCCATTTCGGCACCCAATGCGCCAAATCGGCGGGCGATGCGCACACATCGCCATTTTCCCAAAATTGATAGGGTAAAGGCTGATCCGGCATGGCCTGATGCGCGGCATCGATGAAGAAACACGCCCCGCGATGGGTCAAAAATTCATACACCTGACTGGACACGTCGCCAATATAAACGTCGGCGCTGCGCGTATAGCTCATGTCAAACAGGCGCGGGCTGTCCAGATCGACCAAAATATTGGACGGCAGATGATCCGGCACATCGGGCCGCATACGGGCGCGGCGATATTCCAAGCTATAGTGAAATTTCTTGCGGAACAGCATGACATGCGGGGCAACGATCAGATTATAACGATCCGCCCGCGCGGCAAAATATTCGATAATGTCCCGCCCCATATCATACCATGACGACAAATAAGGGTCGAAATGCGGGTTATAAAGGAAGGTCGGGTTGTCATTGCTGAAAAAGCGTGGCCGATGTGCCAGATCGACCGTATCAAATTTCGGATATCCAATGACTTCGCAGCGTTCCGGCGGCATGATGCCATGGGCGTGCATTTCGTCCACGACCTTTTGCCCGCTGACCAACATATAATCAAATTGCGCCATTTCCGGATGATAGGTGACGCTGCGGTCGCCCGCCCCATGGGGCACAAAGATGAATTTGGGTGCCCGCGCGCCCAATTGGCGCTTCACCCGCAAACAGGTGCGTTCCGGCGATACGATGATGTCGGCGCTGGCGAATAAATCCAGATGATGATCCAGACGTTTCAGACGCCGCACCGGAGCCACGCGGTTGAGCGGTGCCAGCAAAGCGTCGATCAGCGGCGGCAGGGTCAAGGCTTCCCAACGCATATTTTGCGCAGCGCCATCCGGCATCAGCGATTCCACAATATCGCGGATCGCAGGGGTTCCATATGCGATCACCACCTCTGCCGCGTCGCGCTTTGCCACTTCCACGGCCAGCCCAACGATATGCGCGGCCTGATGGGCGGCATCATGGTTGAACAAAAATAAGATGCGGCTGCGGCGGGTCAACGCACGACCTTTCCATGCTGAAGATAGGATAAAATGGCATCAGCGGCGCGGTCGGATGCCCCGATGCTGGTGTCCCCCAAGGACCGCGCTGTAAATTCTTTTTGTTTATCAATATATAAATGATGGCGGCTGGGGGCGGCGCGAATGGCGTCCATCAATTGATCGGGATGGTCGACCACATCGCCCAATTGCCAAAACCCAAAATCGGGATGGTCCCGCCAATCCACGCCGGAATTGTTCAAAAACACACAGGGTCTGGGCCGCGCCAAAAATTCATACACTTGGCTGGATACATCGCCGACATAAATATCCGCCGCCTCGGTATAGCTATTGTCGACGCTGCGGTCCGAACCGGGGTCGATCCATATCTGGTCGGTGCTGCGGTCACGCCATGCCTGACGCACCCGCTCGCTGCGGCGTAGCATCATTTTCACATGGGGGGCGACAATCAGATTCATGTCCTGCTGGGCCGAAAAGTCGCGCAGCATCGGTTCAATAAACCGCCGCCATGACCCCAATTTGGGCACTTTATGCGGATTATACAGGACGATCGGCCGATGATGGGGGAATAAGGCCTGTGCTTCATCGCGAAACAAACGGCTGCTGTCGAATTTCGGATAACCAATGGCCACGGCATGGCCTTCGCGGGCGATGCCGCGCGCCAACATTTTATCCAGCGACTTTTGGCCCTGAAACAAAATCAGGTCAAAACGGCGGCGGCGCGGCATGGATGGGACATCACGGTCCCCCGCGCCATGCACCACTAAAATCCGTGCAGGGCGCTGGGCTTCGGGCGCGTCACCAAATAAGATTTCAGCCCCATCTTCGGTGGTCAGCACCGCGTCATAGCCGCGCAGCATCGCTTCGTTTCGGCGCAAAACGGCGCTTTTTTGCCAGCCAAAAATACGCATTTTCTGCACACAGCGCGTCCACCAACTGCGGTCCAATTCTTGGCTAGACAGCGGCCCCATATGATGCGCAGCGGCCAAGCGGCGGTAATGATGCTGCACATCGGGCATATTGTGGAACACATCCACTGTGACGTCGGCGCGTTTCATCAAGGCAAAGGCGATCGATGCCGCATGATAGCATTGATAAGCCTCTGCAAAAAATAAGACAGCAATGCGCACCGGTAAATGCCCCCTCACTCTGTCAATTTTCGCGTGCGATCATATGGGTTTGTGCCGCCATGACGCCCGCACGTTGGGCCATAATATCTTCAATCAAGCGAATATCATCGGGTTTGTCAGCGTCGATACAGGCCTCGGGTGCCGACATCGCCACCAACTGGGCCTGCACGCCAAAGCGCGCCCCTGCCCGTTTGATGCCTTGCTGCGCGGTAAACAGGCGCAGCAGCGCACCCACCATCAAGAAGGGACCAAAGGCGGCAATGATTTTGCGTCCCTTTTTGCGGTCGCGTTCAATGCCGCTCCAAAAGGACAGCAAAGGTTGGACCTTGGGGCCATGCAGCCAGAATAAATTGGCCCCCGACCACCAGCCAGCGCGGAATTTCAACCATGTCCGCCGCGATTGGGGATAGGATGCCAGCAAATTTTTGCGCTCAACCATGCCGACGGCGACGTCGCTGTTTGCCGCGCCTGCCACAAATTCCGCCACCATTTGCGGGCTCAGCAACACATGGTCCGCCGTTGTCACCAGCACCGGTTCGTCGCGATCAGCCAAGGCAGCGGCCAGCGATGTGCTAATCCCTTGGCCCGACACCGCAAATTGCACATCCGCCACGCCGCTGATGCGCGGATCGGCGGCCAAGGCGGCGGTGTCCTGCGCCAAAATGGTGATGCGGCCAATCTGCGGTGATGCCCGCAAAGCGCGCAGCACATGGGCCAGCATCGGCAGGCCTGCAATGGGTAGCAAGGCCTTGGTCGATGCACCGCTGGGGTTGAGCGCCGCGTCTTGCAACAAAGGATCAACGCCGGGGCGACTGCCTGCAAGAACCAAGGCGGATATGCGTTTTTCGGTCATTTTAACTGGTCCTGCCATATCCATCATCGGTATGCGGCGCAGTGACCGCATGCAGAAATTCCGCCGCATCGCGCAAGACCCGACCATCGCCCCGAAAAGGCTGGGCCAGCGCCATGATGATAGCGCGGTGCCCCATGTCGGGATAGCCGGTAAACATGGCGGGCGCCCCGACATCGGTCAGCGCATGGGTCAGGGCCTGACTGTTGCGGGGCCGCACCACATCGTCATCCAGCCCGCTAGCCAGCCAAAATGGCGGCGCATCGGCCCGCACAAATTGGATCGGCTGGGTATTGCTGGCGGGGCGAATGCGGCCCATGGCGATATCGGCAGAGCCGCCCTTTTCCATCGGCAGAAAATCATAAGGCCCAGCCAAGCCGGCAACGCCGCGCACATAAGCGACATCGCTGCCCGCGCGGCGCAGCCATTGCGGGTCCAGCGCCAACATGGCGGCATTATAGGCCCCCGCCGAATGGCCCATCAACGCGATACGCCCCGCGTCCCCGCCATAGGATTCAATATGGCGGCGCACCCATGCAAAGGCCGCCGCGCCATCTTCGATGAAGTCGGGCCAATGGGCTTTGGGGGCCAAACGCACGTCCGGCACCACCGTCAAAAAGCCTTGGCGCGCCAATGCGCGGGCCGCAAAACCATATTCGGCGCGTTCCCCGCTGCTCCACCCGCCGCCATAAAAGAAAATCACCACCGGCAACGGACCCGTCACGCCAACAGGTGCCCATATATCCAATGTCTGCCGTGCACCGCGCCCATAAGGCTGACCATCCGCCAGCATTTGGACATCATCCGCGCCGCCCAACAGGCGGTCAGCAAAATTCAAAGATTTGGGGCCGCTCAGCTTGGCAATTTTCGCGCCGCCGCCAAAGGCCAGCACCAAGATCACCGCTAAAATCAAAAACTTGACTAACAAGGTCGTCCTTTGCGCTGGCTGTGCATTGCCCTGCCCTAGCTTTGTGGCACCCGTTTCACAAGCAAGCATGGAAAATCCTGTTTCCAGCCATGCCACCAAATGGCCCCTCGCGCGTCTTATGGGCATGACCTATTTATTCCATCGCCCCATCATGGTGTGCAACGTCCAGAGCGGCAGCCATGACCCTGAAATGGAAACAAAATTGGGCGAAATTTTGCGCGCCGCAGGCCGCCCCTTCGTTCACAGCGTCCATTTGCCCGACGATGATGTGCCCAGCCGCGCATTGCTGGAAGCCCATGAAGCCGATTTGCTGGTGATCTGGACAGGGGATGGCAGCATCCGCGCCGCCGCCCAGAAAATTAACGGATGGGACGGCGCAATTCTGCCATTGCCCGGTGGGACATTGAATTTATTATCCAAAAATCTGCATGGCGACCGCGACCCAGAGGCGATTTTGCGCGATGTGGTCAGCGACCATGCCACCCGCCGGTCCATTCCCATTTTGCGCGCCGCCGATGATTCGCTGGCGCTCATCACCATTTTGGCGGGGCCAGCTACACGCTGGGCCGAGGTGCGCGAAACCATGCGGCAGGATGGGATTATCAGCGCCACACGCAGCGCCCCCGACGCCGTCAAGGCCATGCTAAGCGCCCCTGGGGTTCGCGTGGCGGGTCATGCGGACGAACATAGCGCGGTGATCTTAACCCCGATGAACGACGGCATTGATGTGCACGGAATATTGGCCGAAGGCCCGATGGATTTGCTGCGCCATGGCTTGGCATGGTTGGGCGGCGATTTTCGGGATGGCCCCAGCCAGCATGTCGGCAAAGCGGCAGAGGTTCGATTGGAAAGCGAACGTCCGATCAGCGTCGAATTTGACGGCGAATTGGTCGAGCGTCCATCCCCCCTGTTCGTGCAGCTGGACCATAGCGCCACGGATTTTCTGAGCACGCGATGATCCGCCTGTTCCACATCAGCGATCTGCATTTCGGGTTGGAAGACCGCCACGCCTTGGATTGGTTCACCGCCTGCATCGGCGAAGAGCAACCCGATGCCGTGATGATTACGGGCGATTTGACGATGCGCGCCCGCTCGCATGAATTTGCCGCCGCTTGCGCGTGGATTGATGCGCTGCATGTGCCGGTGACGGTCGAGGTCGGCAATCATGACTTGTCCTATTTCAACCCGATTGAGCGGTTTTTATGGCCCTATCGCCGGATCAAGCGCATTAAAAAATTGCTGGAACGCAAGCTGGAATTGGACGGGGTGGCGATTGTCCCGCTGAAAACCACGGCGCGGGCGCAATGGCGGCTGGATTGGTCGAAAGGCTGGGTCACGCGCCGCGCCTTGGACAAATGCCTGCGCGCCATTGACGCTTTGCCGCCCGACAAATTGGTGCTGGTCACCGCCCATCATCCTTTGGTCGAGGCAGGCCGCCACGGTCGGTCGCTGACCCATGGCGGGCGCACAGCTTTGACGGAATTGGCGGTTCGCAACGTCGGCGCGGTGCTGAGTGGCCATGTGCATGACGCGTTTGACCTAGCGGAACCAACTGATGCTGGCCCGATTCGCATGATCGGTGCAGGGACACTCAGCCAACGCGTGCGATCCACCCCGCCCAGTTTTAACGACATTCGCATTGTTGGGCGGCACATCCATGTGCAGGTGCGCAATTTGGCGGATATTCCAACGCCAGACATGCAAATCGACGATATACCGCCCGACGCCTTGCCGCCGCGGAGCACCGCCGAACCCGTCGCGCCCATCGCCGCTATTCCCGCCAAAGACCCGCCCGTGCATTAAGATCGATTATTTCGATTGACCCAAGGCAAATCCTCATTAGTTTTAAAAGAAAACTGGATGGGTGAGATGCTGACAAAAGGTGATGATTATCCGCTGCATCAAAGCAGCGAACCAATGGCTTTTGCGGGCGGCGATCGCAATTTTTATGATCGCTATTTCTTCAATGGCTATAGCCCCGACGGCCAAATATTTTTTGCCGCTGCCATGGGATTTTACCCGCAATTGGGCATCGTGGATGCCAGCTTTTGCGTCATTTTGGACGGGGTTCAGCATAATTTGCGCGCCAGCCGCCGGTCGGATGGCGAACGGTTGGATTTGGCGGTTGGTCCCATCGCGGTCAGCGTGGATATTCCGCTGGAAAAATTGACGCTGACGATCAGCCCCAATGATGGTCCCTTGGCGGGGCAACTTTGTTTTGCCGCGCGGCACAGCCCGATCGAGGAACCGCGCTTCATTCGCCGCAATGGCACGCGCTTGTTCATGGATTATACGCGCATGACGCAAAATGGGCGTTGGACAGGCTGGTTCGCCGTGAATGGACAGCGGGTTGATCTGGGCGAAAATTGGGGCGGCACACGCGACCGCAGTTGGGGCATCCGCCCCGTTGGTGCCGCCGACAGCCAGCCGCCGCCACAGGGCAATTTCAGCCAATTTTTCTGGCTGTGGACGCCCTGTAATTTCCCGACCGCGTCGCTGTTTTTCCACACCAATGACGACGCCATCGGCATGCCGTGGAACCGCCGCGCCGTGGTGGCCGGTGATGACGGGAAGGACCAGCATTTTGACGCCCCGCGTTTTGAAATTGCATGGGACAAAGGCACACGCCGCGCCGCCAGCTTGACCGCCGATTTGGGCCATGGCCATCATATGACCCTGCGTCCCCAAGGTCCTGTTTTTGCGATGAGCGGGCTGGGATATACGCACCCAATTTGGGGGCATGGGCTGGACCATGGACCAGAATTGGCCGTGGCCTTTGATCAGTTGCCGGAGGCAGAGCGCGGACCCAGCAACCCACTGGCCCTGCATATTCAGCAATTGGTGCAGGCCATATGGACCGGCCCGCATGGCCGAACCGAAGGGGTTGGTATTGCCGAACAATTATTTGTCGGCCCGCATCAACCCACGGGCCTGACCGGCCTGCTTGACCCTGTCACCTGAGGAGGTCGAGCATGAATTTTCCGACACAAATCGACCAAATCACCCCCCATTGGTTGGCACAGGCGATGGGCGCAGAGGCAGGCGCATTACAGGCCTTTGAGGCCAAAGCCATTGGCACCGGTCAAATGTGCGACAGTTACCGTTTGTCGCTGAATTGGGTGGATGGCGCGGGCGACAGGCCCAAAACCATTGTCGTCAAATGCCCCAGCCAAGACCCAGCCAGCCGCCATGTCGCGGGGTTGACCGGCACCTATGTCAAAGAAGTGGGCTGGTATCGCGATTTGGCCGCCGCCAGTCAGGTCGCCGCGCCGACATGCTATTTCGCGGACATTGACGCCAATGATGTGGATTTCATCCTGCTGCTATCCGATTTGGCACCAGCGGTTCAGGGCGACCAATTGCGCGGCCTGTCGCTGGATGGATTACGGCCATCGATTGACGCCGCCGCCGCCCTGCACGCGATGATGTGGGGCAGCCCAAAATTGGCGGATTATCCGTGGTTGCAGCGCGACACCAAAGAAATGGTGCGCATGCTTTTCCCCCAAGCCTTTGAGGGGTTTCGTCAACGCTATGCCGAGCGGCTGTCGCCCGATGTGTTGGATGTTGGCGCGGGCTTGGTGCAGCATTTGGATGCGTTTCTGGCCCGCGAACCCGCCGTGCCAACCTTGGTTCATGGCGACCTGAGAATCGATAATATCTTGTTCTTGCCCGATGGTTCACAAAGCTGGCTGGTCGATTGGCAAACCTTGGCACAGGGCAGCGGGGCCAGCGATTTGGCCTATTTAATCGGCACCAGCATCGCCGACAAAAACGAACGCGCCGCTGCAGACCGCCCCGCCTTTGACCATTGGCTGGCCGCCCTGCGCGGGCATGGTGTTGTGGCAGATGAAGCCAGCTTGTGGACGGAATATCGGGTTGGCGCGCTGAGCGGCTATTTCATGGCGGTATTTGCGTCGATGAATGTCGTGCGCACCGAACGCGGCGATGAAATGTTTGCGGTGATGGCCGAGCGCCCGGCCTATCAGGCCATGGCGCTCGGCAGTCTGGAACTGGTTGAAAGGGGGGGGAAATAACCAGTTCCAGAGGGGGGGCTGAGATCAGACCAACGAAATGGCGATGCGGCGGGCCATTGGGCTGGCGCGCCGCGCGCTATTTCAAGGCTCCTCCTATGCTATCTGCGGTGCGTGACCTTAGGCAGAGAGCGGCTGGGATGCCGAGACAGAGGTGATGATGGCATTACAAAAATCAGCCAGATCATCGGGGCAGCGGCTGGTGATGATATTGCCATCAACCACAACCGACGCATCGACAAATTCCGCGCCGCTATTCTTCACATCGGTCGCGATGGAGCTGAAGCTGGTGACGCGGCGATCTTTGGTCAAGCCCGCCTCAATCAACAAAGATGGCGCGTGGCAGATGGCCGCAATGGGCTTATTGGCTTTTGCAAAAGCCTGAATGAGCGAAATACTGTCTGCATCCGTGCGTAATATATCAGGATTCAACTGGCCACCCGGCAAGATCAACGCGTCATAGTCAGCGGCAGAGGCACTAGCGATTGTCAGATCGGCGGCCACTTCGTCGCCCCAATCGCCATCTTCCCAACCATAAATATCGCCGCCCTCCAGCGAGGCCAGATATACATCCGCGCCTTCTTCGGTCAGCCGTTCTTGCGGCACGGTCAATTCTGATTGTTCAAAGCCATCGGTAGCGATGATTAAGATTTTGCGACCCGACAGCGGGAAAGAATTGGCCATAGCAAATGGTGTCCTATACAAAATTACATATTTCAGAAGGACGCCCTAGTCGGACAGTTGTTGCCGAGCAACTGCCTGCGTAGACCGCTGGATATCATCTTATCAGCAGCGGCTGTATTATCGTTTTTTCTTCATCATTTAGCATAGGGTAAAATCGTTATTTCATTTTTTGCAACGCCTATATTGATATAGAAGAAAACTGATACTTTGCGATGACATATGAATATTATTAATTAAAATCAGCAGCATAGGGAAATTGCCCCAGATGACCCTGCCCTCCCGCTGATCGTCGCAAAATCACCGCCATTGGTCGCGAATCTGCCGGCACCGCCCCCATATAGGGTCGATCCCGCCGATCCGCACACCGACATAAAAAAGGCGGCCCGTTTCCGGACCGCCTCTTTCTGTCTTGTTTTGGCCAGTGGCCGAAAGCTTAACGCTTCGAGAACTGGAAGCTACGGCGGGCCTTGGCCTTACCATATTTCTTACGTTCAACAGCGCGGCTATCGCGGGTCAGGAAGCCAGCAGCCTTCACAACGCCGCGCAGAGCGGGTTCGAAGCGCGTCAGAGCCTGAGCGATACCATGCTTAACAGCGCCAGCTTGGCCCGACAGACCGCCGCCCTTTACGGTAGCGATCACGTCATATTGTTCCACGCGGTCAGCAACGCCGAACGGCTGGTTGATCACCAGACGCAGGGTCGGACGTGCGAAGTAAACTTCTTGGTCGCGGCCGTTGACGATGATTTTGCCGGTGCCGGGCTTTACCCATACGCGTGCAATGGCGTCCTTACGACGACCGGTTGCATAAGCGCGGCCTTGCTTGTCGACCTGCTTTTCACGCAGGGGAGCAGCAGGAGCTTCAACAGCAGCAACTTCAACAGCGCCAGCGAGATCCTTAAGATCGTTGATGTCAGCCATTATGCGCCCACCTTATTCTTGCGGTTCAACGAAGCAATGTCGATCACTTCGGGGTTTTGACCAGCATGCGGATGCTCGGTACCAGCGAAGATGCGCAGGTTGCGCATTTGCTGACGACCCAAAGGACCGCGCGGAATCATACGTTCCACAGCCTTTTCCAGAACGCGCTCAGGAAAACGACCTTCCAAAACCTTGGCAGGGCTGGTTTCCTTGATACCACCAGCATAGCCGGTGTGCTTGTAATAGCGCTTGTCTTGCAGCTTCTTGCCAGTGAACGCCACCTTTTCAGCGTTGATGATGATGACATTGTCACCGCAATCAACGTGCGGGGTGAAGCTTGGCTTGTTCTTGCCGCGCAGGATGTTGGCGATGATCGATGCAACGCGGCCTACTACCAGACCTTCAGCGTCGATCAGCACCCATTTCTTTTCGACCGTTGCGGCATTTGCCGATTTGGTCGTCTTGGTCAGCGCCTTCATGGCACGCTCCTTGAAGAGATGGACCGGTGCGACAGCTGATGCCAGCGCCCCGAAAATAACCGCGCCGCCCAACCCATGAAGGGAAAAGCGGCGCTTTCGAAGCGGCCAATGCCGCTATGCAGGAAAAAAGTCAAGCGAAGTGCGGCTTTGCTGACGGGTAATATAATACCGTGCCATTTTTCAAACCCGCGCTTTTGCGTCCATTTGGCGCGATATTATGCCGCCGCGCTTCCTTCGCGATTCAGGCCCGCTGACAAAACAGCCACCAGAATCCCGCCAACCACTTGGTGCAAGACCGCGATCCACAGCGACATTCCGCTGACGACCGTGATGATTCCCAGCGCCACTTGCACGACAATCAAGGTCAATAAGCCATGCGACAAAGCGGTGCTGCCAAGGCGGCGCAGGCGAAGCGCCAGCATCACCACCACCGCTGCCGCAGCCCATGCCCACCAACGGTGCAGGAAATGTAGCAAAAACGGATCATTGGTCAGGGCCATCCACGCGCCATCGGCCCAATCAATGCCTTCGGGCACAAAATGGTCGTTCATCAGCGGCCATGTGTTCGCAACATATCCCGCATTCAGGCCCGCAACCCACGCACCGAGCAGCAATTGCACCGCCACAATAGCAAAAGTGATCACGCCAAAACCGGTCAGGCGCGCGGGACGGGCCGCGCTATTTTTGGCCAAAGCCTGTAGATCACGGGCGGTCCAGACCAAGCCCGCCAATAAGAACAGCGCCGTCAACAAATGGGTCGCCAAACGATAATGGCTGACATCGGTGCGATATTCCAAGCCAGACGTCACCATCCACCAGCCAATGGCCCCTTGGAAACCAACCAGCGCCGTCAGCGCGAAAATACGCCAACTGTAGCCCGTCGGTATAGCGCGCTTCCAGGCGAAATAGGCGAAAGGCAAGATCATCGCACCGCCAATGATGCGGCCCAAAATGCGGTGGAACCATTCCCAAAAGAAGATCATTTTGAACGCGTCCAGCGACATGCCCAAATTCACTTCCTTATATTCTGGAATTTGTTTGTATTTTTCAAACTCGGTTAGCCAGTCCGCTTGGTTCAGCGGTGGCAAGATGCCAGATACGGGTCGCCATTCCGTGATCGACAAGCCCGATTCGGTCAGGCGGGTGATACCGCCAACAGCGATGACGATGATCACCAGCAAAGCCACAAGCCACAGCCAATTGGCGATGGCCGCGGGACGGTGGCGGGACGATAGTTGCACAAATTGGGTCTGGCTCATGCCGCTGCTATTGCGCCTTCGCTGGCGATAGGCAAGGGACGTTATGTCTCACCCCACAGCCATAGCAAATAGGCCGTGTGCGCCGCACATGTTGGCGCGCGCCTAGACGGCCCATCTGCCTGCCGCCGATGCGATGCCGTCCGTCAGCGGCCCTTGGAATCTGTGAGACGCCGACCTATTTCCAACCCATAGCGCCCGAAGGGCATGATGGAAGCAAATGATATGACCCAAGAAACCGCCATTTTTGCCGGAGGATGTTTTTGGTGCACCGAAGCGGTGTTCCAGTCATTGGCTGGCGTAGTTACGCTGGAAAGTGGCTATATTGGGGGCCGGACGGAAAACCCCACCTATAAACAGGTGTGCAGCGGTGACACCGGCCATGCCGAAGCGATTCGCATCACCTATGACGCCGATGTGATCGGCTATGACGACCTTGCAGATGTGTTTTTTGCGACACACGACCCGACCCAATTGAATCGGCAAGGCAATGATATTGGCACCCAATATCGTAGCGCCATATTCCCGTTGAACGACGAACAGCGACGGGCCGCCCAAGCCGCCATTACGCGCGCGGCGGCGGACTGGCTCGACCCGATTGTTACCAGCATAGAGCCGCTATCACCTTGGTATCCTGCAGAAGATTATCATCAACGCTATTGGGATTCGGAAGGCCAGAGCAACCCTTATTGCATGGCGGTCATTCCGCCCAAGCTGGCAAAATTGCGGAAAAACTTCGCGCATCGCCTGAACGAAAACTAAACAAAATGGATATTGTCCCAGCCCCCAATAAGCGGGGCTGGGCGGGACAGCAATTGACTTTTCCCTCCCCCGAAGTAGCGACAAAAGAAGTTAAAGGGATGGTAAGGATATGACGCCGTCATATCTGTTTCGACCATGGCTTCATTTGTAAGTTATGATTGCGATTAAGGGGTAGAAGACAGGTGCTTGCCGGAATCATTTTAGCGGCAATATCCGTGTCATCGGCAGCCCTGCCTATTGACGACCCATATAATGCGCCCAGCGCCGTTCACCACACCGCGTCCATACACGATAATTCGCCCGCCAAACGCGCAGCGGACCGCTTGGTCGGCGGGATTATCAGCTATGTTCGCTGGCCCGACAGCCGACCCGCCAGTCACCGGCCAATTTGCATCGTTGGCGTGCCCAAATTATCCGAAAATCTGCATCCACTTTTGCCCGGTAATGCGGTGATGCCCATATCCTATCGCAGCGCGAATGATGTGATGCAGTCCGAGGGTTGCGACACCTTGTTTTTGGGGTCGATGCCCGTCGCGGATCGCCAGCGATTGATCGGTTGGGTCCGTGGGCGGCCCGTTTTGACGCTGACCGACAACGACCCCAGTTGCTCGGGCGGAGCAATGTTTTGCTTGGTCCAGCGCAAACAAACCCTCAGCTTTTCCGTCAATTTGGACGCCATCGCCCGGGGCCAATTGCGCGTCGACCCCCGCGTGCTCCGCATCGGAAAGGAGGGCGCGCCATGATCCCATCATTTTTCATCATGTCGCGCCAGCGCCCTACGCTGCACGCTATTTTGGCGCGCTATCATTTCGGCGTTACCTTATTAGCGGTTACGCTGGCATGGATTGCGATATTATTGGCGGGCATGACCGCGCTGAAAAGCTATGCCCATCAGAATTTGGATATGGCGGCGCAGTTGGCGTCCTATGGCGTAGAACCGGGCTTGGTCTTTAACGATCAGGCCGCCTTGCAAGAAGCCATCGACCCGTTGATTCAAAAAGACGGCATTGCGCGCATCCGCGTGATGAACAGCTTAGGCAATCCATTGCTGGACCTGCGCTCGACGACCCCTGACCCGGCGCCTTTCATGACGCAATTGCTGTTGCCGGACGCTGTGCACGCCCCGATTTTCCATAATGGCTTGGAACTGGGCGGCATTCAGGTTTGGGGGGACAGCGGTGCGCTGATCCGCTTTGCACGACTGGGCTTGCTCACCGGAATAGCCTGTTTGGCATTGACGATATTGGGGTCGATGGCACTGGCACGGCGCATCGACCGCGATTTGGTCAAGCCACTCAGCGACATGGCAATGTTGGCGCATGATGTGCGCCTGCACCGGCATTTCGAAAAGCGCGTGCAACCCGTTGGCGTGGCGGAATTGGACCGGCTGGGCGGCGATATCAATGCCTTGCTGGCAGAATTGCATGGCTGGCAAATCGGCGTGGAAAATGAGCGGGCGCAATTAACCCATCAGGCCACGCATGATCCGCTGACCACCCTGCCCAATCGATCGGCATTTGATGACCATCTGCGTCAGCGCATGGACAGGGCGAACAAGGCCGATTCCGATCGCGCGCCTTTTGGGCTGGTGTTCATTGATGCCGATAATTTCAAGCAAACCAATGACCAATATGGCCATGCCATGGGCGACCATGTGCTGATTGAATTGTCACGCCGTATCCATGCTGTGACCAAAGAGCAGGATTTTGCTGCCCGCTTGGGCGGTGATGAATTTGTCATTGTCTTGGACAAAATTGATCCCGATTTTTCGATTGATCAGTTTAGCAACCAACTCAAAGCATCTGTCGGTCGCCCGATCCCCTTGCCTGGCATCGGTCTATATGATGCCACGATCAGCGTCGGCTTTGCCTTCTTCCCCGCCGATGGGACCACCGCATCCGACCTGCTGACCGCAGCCGATGCCGCCATGTATGCTGATAAATTCAGCCGTAAACTTTAAAGAAAGCTGCGCTGTGATCGAGAAACTCCACTCTGCCGTCCATATGTGCTTGCTGGTGTTGCTGGGGTCCGCCTTGGCGGCGTGCCAGTCGCTTCCTTCGAAAACGGGATTTACGGCCGAACAGATTCAGGTTCTGCAAGACGAAGGTTTTGCCCTTGTCGATGGCAATTGGCAATTGACCCTGCCCAGCCGCTTGCTGTTCCCGTCCGACCAAAGCGAATTGTCGGCGGACAAATTGGAAGAAATTGCACAATTGGCTCGCAATTTGGCGCAGGTCGACATTCAGAATGTGGTGGTCGAAGGGCATACAGATTCCACGGCGTCGGACGAATATAATCTGCGCCTGTCGCACGCGCGCGCCAAAACAGTGGCGGCCCCGCTGACGGCCAATGGCATTGCCTTGTCGCCCGAGCAAATCATTGGACGCGGAGAGGGCTTTCCGATCTCCAGCAATGACACGCCCGAGGGGCGTCAGGACAACCGCCGTGTCGTTCTGATCGTCAGTCCGGATTGATAAGCCTTTCTATCCCAACGATTGAATCCGTAAGCGGGGGTGCATTCATCTGGGTTTCACGGCCAGACGGATAGGCACGGAACCGCTTGCACTTCGATAAAACGGTCCCGATAATGTCTGATATGAAACCCATTAGAAAAGCTGTGTTCCCCGTTGCGGGACTTGGCACCCGTTTTTTGCCCGCCACCAAGGCGATTCCCAAAGAAATGCTGCCGGTGGTCGACAGGCCCTTGATTCAATATGCCGTCGACGAGGCCCGCGAGGCTGGGATTGAGCAAATGATCTTTGTGACGGGGCGCGGCAAAAGCGCCATCGAAGATCATTTCGATATCGCCTTTGAGCTGGAAAAGACCATGTCCGAACGGGGCAAGGATTTGTCGGTGCTGGAACCCACGCGGCTGGGCCCCGGCAATTGCGCCTATGTTCGCCAGCAAGAACCCATGGGGTTGGGCCACGCCATTTGGTGCGCCCGCGATATTGTTGGCGATGAGCCTTTTGCCATTTTCTTGCCCGACGAATTTATGCACGGATCACCTGGCTGCATGAAGCAGATGGTCGATGCCTATCACAAGGTTGGCGGCAATATGATTTCGGTGCTGGAAGTGCCCCAGCATCAGGTGTCATCCTACGGCGTGATTGCACCTGGCAAGCGGGACGGCATGTTGACCGAGGTCAAGGGATTGGTTGAAAAACCAAAAATCGAAGACGCACCGTCCAATTTGATCATATCCGGCCGCTATATTTTACAACCCGAAGTGATGCGGGTGCTGGAACGCCAAGGCAAGGGTGCGGGCGGCGAGATTCAATTGACGGACGCGATGGCGACGATGATCGGCGACCAACCCTTTCATGCCGTGACCTTTGATGGCGCGCGCTATGATTGCGGGTCCAAGGCTGGCTATATTCAGGCCAATTTGGCGGTGGCACTGGCGCGGCCTGACATGGCCGAGGAAGTGCGCGCATTTGCCGTCAATCTGTTGAAATAAGAAAAGCCGCGAAACAAAGGACGCCGCATAGGGCAGCGTCCTTTGTTTCCGAAACGCTTAATGCGTCGTCGTTGCGGCGGGGGCGTTTATGGCGCGGTACAAAAATCCGCCAATCAAGGCCCCCACAATCGGCGCGACCCAGAAAATCCATAATTGTTGCAGGGCCAAGCCGCCGACAATCACCGCAGGTCCCGTGCTGCGCGCGGGGTTCACCGACGTGTTGGTGACGGGGATCGAAATCAGGTGAATCAGCGTCAGCGCCAAACCAATGGCGATGGGGGCAAAGCCCGCAGGTGCGCGTCCGTCCGTAGCGCCCATGATGATCCAGAGGAAAAAGCCGGTCAGCAGCACTTCCGCCAAGATGCCCGCACCCATGCTATATCCGCCCGGTGATCCAGCACCCACACCGTTCGCCGCCAGACCATTGACCGCCAGATCATAGCTGGCTGTGCCACTGGCGATGGTATAAAGCGCCGCAGCCGCCACGATACCGCCCAATGTTTGGGCGATGATATAGAGCGGGATGTCCCGCCCCGCGAAGCGACCACCAGCCCATAGGCCCAAAGTGACCGCTGGATTCAGGTGGCAACCGGAAATATGGCCAATGGCAAAAGCCATGGTCAGCACCGTTAAGCCAAATGCCAAGGATACACCGAGCAAACCGATGCCAACGTCCGGAAAAGCCGCGGCCAAAACCGCGCTGCCGCATCCGCCAAAAACCAGCCAGAATGTGCCGACAAATTCAGCCAACCCTTTTTGCATATTTGTCATATGTTCCTCCTCGCCGCGGGAACAGCGCCGCCATGTTGCGGCATGGCCGACCCACCATGGCCAAGGCAGCATGTTTACAGGCCAAAGCCAATGGATAATTTCACCCATGCGCGCAGCAAGCGGCGCGCGCATTTGCCCTGTTGGCCGTGAAATGATACAGAACGACCTTATCCGTCAGCCATAAAACGGCAGAACATCATGATTTTAGCACCCAAAGCCATTGTCGGCGCCGCCATGCTTTTCACGCTATGTGGATGCGTCAGCACCGCCAAAACGGTGGTGAGCGCGCCCTTTAAAGCGACAGGAAAAATCGTTGATTGGTCGACGACCAGTCAAGAAGAGGGTGATCGCAACCGTGGCCGGATGATGCGCGAACGCGATGAACGGCTGGAAAAATTAAACGACCAACGCGCCAAGGCGGAACGGAAATGCCGCCAAGGCCAAGCCAGCCAATGCCAGCGCGCGGAAATTTTGGGCCATGAAATGGATGCCTTGGTGGCGCAGACCATCTGACCGCCCATCAACGCCTACCCCCCGCTGCATCCGGGCGTAGGCAGCAAAATGATAGGGACAGAAAAGCCGTTTAACGGATATATTTAGCGGATACGCCGCCCCGTCCAAATGACGCGCCCCACCAGATGCACCGCCGTCAGCGGCAAATCGTCCCAGCTACGATAATGGCTATTGTCGCTGATGACTGCGATGCGCCCCTGCCCCGGCGCACGGGTGACGCGCTTCACCATCAACGCATCATCCATCCGCAGCACATAAATGCCATCGCGCAGGCGCTTGCCCTCCACGCTGCCGTCCACCAAAATATCGTCGCCATCATTCAAGGTTGGGGCCATGCTGTCCCCCTCCACCCGAATGATGGTCAGCGCACGGGGATCGGCACCAATATCGCGCAGCCAGCGCGGGTCAAAGGCCACGGCGCTATGCACTGCTTCGGCGTCCACGCTCGCCCCCGCGCCCGCCGAGGCCCCAATCGCCAATTTCGGCACAGACACCATGGCGTCAGGGCCGCGGCGCGGGCCGGATGACGGATTTTGCACCACTTTGGTGAGAGGTGCGCCCAATAAGGATTCGGAAACGCCCAAAAATGCCGCCAGTCGCGCCCGGTCATTTTCTGCCAATCGGCGAGGGGTGCCGCGTTTGATATATTGCTGAATATAAGCGGGATTGCGGTCGATCACCGCCGACAGACGCGCATAATCCACACCCTGTTCGCGGCACAGCCGGTCCAATATCGCGCGGGGGTCTTCGTTCACATCGCTCACCGGCCCATCCTTCCTATTTCGTCCATAACGATGTGTTTTTTCCTAGACAAGTAGGAAGTCACTTAGCAGATAGGAATTATCCTATTTAGGAACAAATCATAAACATAGCAGCGGAGGGTCAAATGTCACATCAAATCTTACCCATGGTCGAACGCTTTCTGCGCGAATCGGACATACCCCCCAGTGTTTTTGGCCGCGAAGCGGTGCGGGACCCACGTTTGGTAAGCGACTTGCGCGCAGGGCGCGAGGTTGGTTCCAAAATCCGCCAACGCGTGGCCGATTATATCACGGAATGGCGCGCGCAAAAAAGTGCTGGAACCGTCTGTGTTATTGGCGACCGTCGGACGCATCAGGGACGCAATAAGGCCGAGGCGGCGCTATTAACGGGCATCGCGCCATTAATGACATGCCGACAATCCGGCCCCAGCGCCGCCCCATCGGCCCAGACTCAATCGGGCGCGCCCCAAGCGGGTGCGCGCGCATGATCCGCTGGTCGCCCGCGCAGCCCCTGCGCCCCCGCTGCCCGCATGGCCGCTTGGCGCGCTTGCTAGGAAAATTCCTGCCGCCCGACCTGCACATTGCCGCATCGGGCCTGCGGCCATGGGCCAGCGCCAATTTTGTCGGGGCGCGCCACCATTTCCACTTGGATTGGAAAGAGGCCGTGCCGAACGGAGCCGAACCCACATCCACCGCCCATGGCCAGCATTGCAGCCAAGCGATGGCTCAGCGGCTGGAAAGCCAATTGGCCGAGATTGAATGGCCGCTATATCAGCATATTGTCGCGGATATTAGCGCGCAACCCGCGCCCGATGGTCATGCCATCTATCTAGAGATTTTGACGGTGGAGGAGTGATTATCCAACGGCGCGCAGGTTCATACGCTGTAATGTGCCCAGCGCCGCTTCCAACGCCAGATCAATTTGGTGGTCCGCCACGGTCATCGGCGGTGGTTTCGGGGCGGGCATGGCGGGTCCGTCCGCCACCAGCGGCGCGATGGGGCGGCGGCGGCGGGCCAAGCGCGCCTCGAGGCGGGCGACCAGCGCGCTGAGGCTGACATCATCGGCGGCGGGTGCAGCAGGCCCAGCTTGGTCAACGGATTGCAGCCAAGGGTCTGGCTCGCTGGGCGCGGTGGGTGAGATGGGCTCCGCCTGCGGGGCCTTGGGCATCGGCGGCGCGTCATCCGCTGGCAAATCATCGGATAGCAGCGCATCCCATGAGGCGCTGGAAAAGGCCAAAGCGGCGTCCGTCCCGCTGGTCTGGGCGGCATCATCGGTGCGTGTGCCATCCAAGCCGCCCGCTGGCAGTTCCCGTTCGGCGCTGATCGGCGCGCGCGGGGCGTCGTCGGGGTGGCGGTCCCACCGGTTGCGCGGCGGCGTATCGCCATGGGGACGTTCCGCACCGCTGGCATCGGATGCCCTGTCCACAGCGGAATCCGGCGCAGCAGCGCCATCAACACGGCCATTGCCTTGCTGGGCGATCAGATGATCCAGCACCGCTTGATCGACAATCGACATGCCCCACGCGCTGGTGGCTTCGGCATGTGAAGACAAACGCGGCACGCTGCGCCTGCGCGGGATTAGTAGCGCGAAAAAGCAGAGCAGTAAAAAGAGGAAAATCGCCGCCGCGCCGCCCATCCATGCCCGTGCCGACAGGCTGGCTGGCATGGTGAAAAGCGGATGCAAGCGGTCCAGATATAAATGCCATGCCGTGCTGGCCATCCAAGATTCGGGCCAATAGAAAAAGGCAATGAATAGCAAGAGTGCGGCGCAGCTGGGCCAAAACGCCACCCGCCGAAACGCAGACCATAGCAAGGACATGCGGGGTCGTCGCCGCTGGACCTGCCGATCACCCCTCATTGCCATGCCCCCAAATATCGAACCCCATTTGCCGTTATTTTTGGCACAAAGAACCGTGCCAAACCCCAGCTCACTCTATTGGACCACTCGCTTTGCGACGTTGATGTTAGCATCAGACGGTAAACAGCTTCGTAACATATCCGATGATCACGCAAATGGCACCCAGAATGACGCAAAAACACGCAAAACATGCGAGGGGCTCGGTCCGTTCCGCAGAGATTTCAAAAAGAGAGATAGAAAAGAGATAGAAAAAGGCAACGCTTTTGCGTGTGAAACGCTGTTGCTCTTCGTATATCCTGCGCGCACCATGGCCCGTCATTCCCGCCTGCACAGCGTTGGGGATGATCGGCCGATATATATCCAAGTGACGAGGCTTTCTTGACCAACGCCAGCACCGCCGCCAGCACCATGGCCCCCATTCTCCCCACCCCACGGCCCGACGCCGCCACTCAATTTCATTTCTGGTGGGACAGCAGTTGGCAATGGGCCGACGATAATTGGATGAAAATCGCCATCGCGCTGGGCGCGGGGTTGCTGATTTATGGCCTGCTCAGCCTGATTTTAAACTTTGCCTTGAAACGCGCCGAAAAGGTTCAGGGCGAATATGCGATCACCGACATTGTGTCGCGGGTCATTCGGAAAACCAAGACTTTTATCTTGGCCATGGTGTCGATCCGCTTGGTCGCGGGCTATGCGGAACCACCCACGGTCATCATGAACATCATCCATTTCGTGTTCACAGTGGCCGTGGTTTGGCAAGTCGCCATTTGGGCGCGCGAGATTATTTTGGGCCTGATTCACCGCCGCGCAGTGGACGGTCAGAATGAAACGCTGGCCAATGCGATGGGCATCATCCGTATCTTAATCAGCGTGGCCTTGTTCGGCATCGCGACCATTGTGATTTTGGACAATATGGGCGTCAATGTCACCGGTCTGATCGCCGGTATGGGCATTGGCGGCATTGCCATTGGTTTGGCGGCGCAGGGCATTTTTTCTGATCTCTTTGCCTCGCTATCCATTATTTTTGACCGGCCCTTTCGGGTGGGCGAGACGATAAAATATGATCAAAGCACGGCCACGGTGGAAAAAATTGGCATGAAAAGCACGCGTTTGCGGTCGATCAACGGCGAATTATTGGTGGTGTCCAACACCAATTTGTTGGCCAAGGAAATTACCAATTTCGCCAATTTGGCGCGCCGCCGCGTCAGCTTTATGATCGGGGTGATTTATCAGACCTCGCCCGAACAATTGCGGGCCTTTCCTGCGCTGTTGGAAAAACAGGTTCGCGATGCGGGGCATGAATTTATCCGCGCCAGCTTTGTAACCTTTGGTCCATCCAGTCTGGATTTCGACTTGTTGTTCGACGTGTATAGCGAGGATTTCGACGTTGTGACCGCCGCACGCACCGAAGTGGCCGTGCGGGTATATGAAGCGATGACCCAGCACGGATATGAATTTGCCTATCCGACCCAAACCACCTTTACCGCCGCGCCGGACGGGCGGATGGTGATGCCTTATGCGGATTCTGGGGGCGCAACGTCAGCGCATGACCATGAATAATATAGCGCCGCGTTTTTGACGCTACGGCACGGCGCGAAGTTGCACAACAAATTAGGAAATTCGGTCTGCCCCTTGTGTTTCAAGGGGCGGTTCGCCTAGAAATCGCCCAATATAAAAATGGGAGATTGAGCATGTCAGCGGTTTCAGCCGAAGAATTGAAAAGCTATATTGGCAAATCCATTGGAACCTCGGAATGGATCTTAGTTGACCAATCCATGATTAATATCTTTGCCGACGCCACGGGTGACCATCAGTTTATCCATGTCGACGAAGAAAAAGCCAAGCACACCCCCTTTGGCGGAACCATTGCGCATGGTTTTCTGACGCTGTCGCTCATGCCATTGATGATGGCCAAAGCCGATTATCCGCGTCCCAGCGGCGTGAAAATGGGCGTCAATTACGGCATGAACAAAGTGCGCTTTTTGGCCCCCGTCCGGTCGGGGAAAAAAGTGCGCGGCCACATCAAACTGTTGGAACTGGACGAAAAGCGTCCGGGCCAGTGGCAGCAAACGGTCGAAATTTCGGTGGAAATCGAAGGCGAAGAAAAGCCCGCCTTGATGGCGGAATGGATCACCCAATTTTTCATCTGATCGCGAAAGAGACCTTCGCAGTGCCTCCCCAGTAAAGGCCACCATCATTTTTCATAGAGGATTTCTGCCATGCGTGACGCCGTCATCGTTTCCACCGCCCGCACCCCGCTGACCAAAGCGGGACGCGGCGCGTTTAACAACACCACTGTCCCGACCTTGGGGGCCTATTCGGTCAAAGCCGCTGTCGAGCGCGCTGGCCTTGCGGGCGGCGAAATTGACGATGTGCTGATCGGCGCAGCGGTGCAACAAGGCTCGGCTGGCGGCAATGTGGCGCGCTTGATCGCGCTGCGCGCGGGCTTGCCTGTTACCGTGCCCGCCATGTCCATCGACCGCCAATGCTCGTCCGGTCTGATGACCATCGCCACAGCGGCCAAGCAAATTATCGTCGATCGTCAGGATATTTGCGTGGCGGGCGGCGTGGAAAGCATTTCTAAAGTGTCGGGCAGCGGCAAATTGTTCATCGAGGCCGACCAAGAATTGCTGGCGATGCACAAAGACGTGTATATGCCGATGATCGGCACCGCCGAAGTGGTGGCCAAGCGGTATAATATCAGCCGCGAAGCGCAGGATGAATATAGCCTGCAATCCCAGCAACGCACCGCCGCCGCGCAGGCCGCTGGCAAATTTGACGATGAAATCATCGCCTGCAACGCCAAGATGGCGGTGGTGAACAAAGAAACTAAGGAAGTCACCTTCCGCGACGTGGTGGCCGACCGCGACGACTGCAACCGCCCCGACACCAGCTTGGAAGGGTTGGCCAGCCTGCGCCCCGTCATGGGCGAAGGACATAGCATCACGGCGGGCAACGCCAGTCAATTGTCGGACGGATCGTCCGCCATGGTGTTGATGGAAGCCAAGGTCGCGGAACAACGCGGCCTTGCCCCACTGGGCCGTTATGTCGGCATGGCGGTTGCGGGCACCGAACCCGATGAAATGGGCATTGGTCCTGTTTATGCCATCCCCAAGCTCTTGGAACGTTTCAACCTTAAAATGGACGATATCGGCCTGTGGGAATTGAACGAAGCCTTTGCCGTGCAAGTGCTTTATTGCCGCGACAAGCTGGGCATTCCCGACGCGCTGCTGAACGTCAATGGCGGGTCCATCTCCATCGGCCACCCCTTTGGCATGACGGGTGCCCGCTGCGTCGGTCATGCCTTGATTGAAGGACGCCGCCGCGGTGTGAAATATGCCGTTGTCACCATGTGCATCGGCGGCGGCCAAGGGGCTGCCGGATTGTTTGAGGTTTTCTGATCCACAAACATCCATTCCCGTCACAAGCAACAGGGTCGATCCATCAGTGGATCGGCCCTTTTTCTTTGCGATTCTGGTTCATTAGATAACAATGCTCAACTGGCCGGATGCACAGTGCATATTATCGCATCGGGTCCCGATATGCGGCAACGCATCGCGCCGACACGCGTGTTCTTGGCATATCGAGAACGGCCTATCGCACCCTTCATGCGCCATGGCCCCATATAAGAATAGGAGAGGCTTGATGAGCGACGATACCCGCAAATCGCTGTGGAAAGAGTTGGATAAAAGCCCCTTCTTAATGGTGAAATTGGATGGGTCGCACGACCATGCCATTCCCATGACCGCCCAATTGGACCCAGATAATCACGGATATTTTTACATGTTCCACAACCGCACTGGTCGGTTGGCACGGGGCGGACGGGCGATGGCGCAATTTTCCGCCAAAGGGCATGATCTATTCGCCTGTATTTCCGGCAGTTTAAGTGACGCGACCCAGCCCGATCTGGTCGATGCTTATTGGTCCCGCGCAGTCGAGCCATGGTATGACGGCGGCAAGGACGATCCCAATTTACAATTGCTGCGTTTCGATTTGGACGATGCCGAAATTTGGACCGCAGACTCCAGTATCAAAGGCTTGTTCAAACTGATGACCGGCCAAAATATCAAGGCTGGCGAATTGGGCGATCATGCCGAAGTAAAGCTTTAACCCCTTTCGCTGAGGCGCGCGGAGGTTGGTTCCCGCCCCGCTCCTTGGCCAAACTTTTGGCGCCAGTGGCTTCGCATGGACACGGCGCCATTTTTTTGTCCTGCAAATTTTTGCCCTGTAGCGGGCGTTTTCCGGTTGGAACGGCGCGGCGGCGCGCTATGACAGGCCATGCGCGACAGATCCTTAGCAGAGAAAGTGCAAGAACTGGGCCGCCGCTGGGCGGTGCAGGCCCATAGCGCATGGATTGCCGCCCGCAATCCGCACGTCCCCTTGGTCGCACGCGCTTTGGCGGTGGCCGTGGCGGCCTATGCGCTGTCACCCATCGATCTGATTCCCGACTTCATCCCAATTTTCGGATGGATAGATGATCTCATCATCGTTCCGCTTGGCCTGTGGGGGGTGCGCAAATTGGTGCCGCCCGCCATATGGGCGGCGTGCCATGCCGAAGCAGAGGCGGCGATGGAGCGCCCATCCAGCCGCGCGGGCATGGTCATGATTTTGGCGATATGGGTGGCGGCCTTATATCTCTTATATTGGGCCGTACGGGTCGCACCGCTCCACTGACAAGCTGGGCCAAACAGCCATCAAGCGTTCGGCCGCCCATATGGTCCACCGTTCAGCCGTTGTGCTGTGAAATCCAATCCTCAACAATCGGGGCGATTCGGTCACGCCACTTGCGACCGTTGAAAATGCCATAATGGCCCACCGCCTCAATCAATTGATATTGTTTCATATCATCAGGCAAATTGGGCGTCAGCGTCAGCGCAGCTTTGGTTTGGCCCACCCCGCTAATATCATCCCGCTCGCCTTCAATGGCCAAAATAGCAACATCGGTGATCGCGCCCAAATCGACCCGCTTTCCACGATGCAATAATTCGCCTTTGGGCAGCAAATGCCGCTGGAACACCGCGTCCACCGTTTGCAGGTAAAATTCCGCCGTCATGTCGCAGACCGAGCGATATTCGTCGTAAAATTCCTTGGTCTTATCAGCGCTTTCCCCATCGCCATCGACCAGATGTTTGAACATGTCCCAATGGCTCATCATATGATTGCCAAGGTTCATCGACATGAATCCGGCCAATTGCAAAAAGCCCGGATACACCCGCCGTCCCGCACCATTATAATAGCCGGGAACCGTGGCGATCACATTTTCCTGAAACCAAGCAAATGGCCGATTGGTGGCATGGTCATTGACCGCCGTTGGGGCTTCGCGCGTGTCGATCGGGCCGCCCATCATCGTCAAGCTGCGGGGCCGCGCGGGATGTCGATCCGCCGACATAATCGCCGCCGCCGCAAAACTGGGCACCGATGGCTGACATACCGCCAACATATGCGCACCCGCGCCAATATGCGCCATCCAATCAATCACATAGTCAATATAATCGTCCAAATCGAACAAGCCGTCGGCCAGCGGCACATTGCGGGCGTCGCGCCAGTCCGTAATCCACACATCATGGCTGGGCAGCATCCGCTCTACCGTGCCGCGCAACAAGGTCGCATAATGACCCGACATCGGCGCGACGATCAACAGCTTGGGCTTACCCACCGCACCGTCATGGCAGAAATGCTTCAATTGCCCAAAGGGACGGCGTGCTTCGATTTTTTCGGTAACCGACAGGGTCTTGCCCCCGACCTCGACAGTATCCAACCCAAAATCAGGCTTTCCGCGCGGGGCCGCCGCATGGGCGAACACTTCCAACGCGGAACGGAACATCGGACTTGCGCCAAAATATCCAAAAGGATTCGCTGGGTGGTCGACCAATTGCGCCCCCGCTTGCGCCAGCGCGCTTGCTCCCGCCAGCCAATTCTTTTGAAATTCATACGCATGATATAACATCGGGCAAATCCTTGGGGTGAACGATCGGCAATCTGCGTCACCTTTTGCCCTTTAATTTAGGGAAAAGATTTCATTGTGCAATGCACCATTTTCGACTTTCCCACGCCATCATGCGAAAATGCTGTTCATACGCCGTTGAGCGCGGCCTTCCGCACTGCTAGGGCACAAGGCAATGTCTGAACCCGATCAACCCTCCACCGCAAGCGAGCGTCCGGCGACCCGCAATCTCAGCAGCCTACGCATGGTATGGTCCTATGCCACGCGCTATCCGCTGCAATTGCTCATTGCGGCGGTGGCTTTGTCGGTTGCCGCGCTGTCTACCTTGGCTATTCCTTGGCAGTTCAAGCAGATGGTGGACAGCGGCTTTATCGCTGGCGGCGGCGATGTCGCGCCGCACTTTCGCTTATTCTATGTCATTGTCGCCGTTCTGGCGCTGGCTACGGCGACACGCTTTTATTTCGTCAGTTGGCTGGGTGAACGGACCGTCGCCGACATACGCCAGGCTGTTCAGAAAAATCTGCTAACCCTCGCGCCCGGATTTTTCGAAGAAAATCGCCCCTCCGAAATCGCGTCACGCATGACAGCCGATACCGCTATCATCGAACAAATTGTCGGATCGACGGTGTCGATAGCATTGCGCAATCTGGTCATGGGGATTGGCGGCACCATATATTTGTTCACCCTGTCGCCCAAACTAACCGCAGGGATTTTGATTGGCATTCCCATCATCATCACGCCAATCGTGCTGATGGGCCGCCATCTGCAAAAAGTATCCCGCGTCAGCCAAGACCGTGTGGCCGACATTGGTGCCACGGTGGCCGAACAATTAAGCGCCATGAAAATCGTGCAGGTTTTCGGGCAACAAGCGCGCGAAGCTGATCGTTTTTCCTCTGCCGTGGAAAATAATTTCAACACCGCCAAGCGCCGTATTCGCATACGTGCCATTATGACGGCGGTGGTCATCGGCCTGTTGTTTGCATCCATCACCACTTTGCTGTGGTATGGCGCAATTGGGGTGGCAGAAGGCAGCATCACCGGCGGAACCATCGCCGCCTTTGTGCTGACCGGCGGCCTTGTCGCCGGCGCTTTTGGTGCATTGACCGAGGTTTATGGCGATTTGTTGCGCGCCGCTGGCGCGGCCGAGCGACTCAATGAACTGCTGATCGAACGCTCGTCCATCACCGCGCCCGCCAATCCTGTTGCCTTGCCCACGCCGCCTATCGGCGAATTGGAATTTCGCGGCGTCCATTTCCGCTATCCCACACGGCCCGACGCCCCCGCGCTGCATGATTTTTCGCTGCGCATCGCACCGCGTGAAACGGTGGCAATCGTGGGCCCCTCGGGCGCGGGTAAATCCACCTTGTTTCAACTCGCCGCGCGTTTCTATGACCCGCAAGGAGGCGCTGTGCTAATCGACGGCGTGCCGCTGCCCAGCGCCGACCCCGCCGACGTTCGGGCGCGCATCGCTATGGTCCCGCAAGAAACGATCATCTTCGGTGCCTCGGCCCGCGACAATCTGCGCTATGGCCATTGGGACGCCACCGACGATCAATTATGGGCCGCCGCCCGCGCCGCCAATGCTGAGGATTTCCTACGCAGCCTGCCCCAAGGCTTGGACACGCAAATGGGCGAAGGCGGGGCGCGCCTGTCCGGCGGTCAGCGTCAACGCATCGCCATCGCCCGCGCCCTGCTGCGTCCAGCCCCGCTGCTTTTGCTGGACGAAGCCACATCGGCACTCGACGCCGAATCCGAACGTTTGGTGCAGACCGCGGTCGAAAATCTGATGCAAAGCCGCACCACCATCGTCATCGCTCACCGCTTGGCAACCGTGCGCGCGGCAGATCGCATCATCGTAATGGATCAAGGCCGCATTGTCGAAGAAGGCCGTCACGACGATTTGGTCGTTGCCGATGGGCTCTACGCCCGCTTGGCCAAGCTGCAATTTCAGGATTAAGTCCGTTCAACCGTGCGGGGGCGAGCAAAGCCCCTGCCCAGCCACCGCTCCACGACATCTGACCTCGCCGCTGAAGCGCTGAGGCACATTCCGCGCAATCAAGCGCCCACTAGCGCCAGCGCCTGCCCCAACCGCGTCCTGCACTGCACAGACATGGGCCAGAGGGATGCCCATGCCCATCAAACTCGGCTGGCACCCTCAATCCGTCTCATCATCATGCAAGCGCGAAAATAAGCCGCGCCGCCGATACCGCTAACACGCGGCACCTCTGCCTTGACCAATAAGGCCGCGCCTAGGCCCATACCGCTGCTTGCCCCGCTATGCCCCGCGCTGATCTCGCGCCTCACACTTCGCGGCATGGCCCGTCATTCCTCACAGACGAGTAAGCCACCGAGTGCCGCTCCCCTGCCGCTAACCCGCGCATGAAAAAGGGCGGTGCCTAGCGGCACCGCCCTTCTCATCTTCCAATCCCAGCGGGATCGGAAATATCTTACATGCCCGAGTTCGGACCGTAGGTGATTTCCACGCGACGGTTTTGGTCGTTGCGAACGCCATCGGCGGTTGCAACGGCAGGACGCGATTCACCAAATGCCTGAGCCGAGATCGAGCCTTCGCCGATGCCACGAGCCGACAGATAGCTGCGAACCGAGCCGTTGCGGCGTTCCGACAGACCGACGTTGTAACGTGCGTTACCCGAACGGTCAGCGTGGCCTGCCAGCATAACCTGCGTACCCGTGCAACCACGGTTGTAGGCGCTGATGGCGTTATCCAGCGTCGAAGCTGCTTCTGGCGTGATGCTCGACTGATCCCAATCGAAGTATACGATGTACGGACCAGGTGCGCACTCAACAACCGGCGGCGGAGGCGGCGGCGGAGGCGGCGGAGGAGGCGGAGGAGGAGGCGGGGGCGGGGGCGGAGGAGGAGGCGGCGGAGCCGCTTCTTCGCCACCGAAGTTGAAGGTCAGGCTAGCCAGAACCGAGTGCGAACGGAAACGGGTCGAAACCGCGTCGCCTTGCGTCGTGACATAGTCAAGATTGTCGGCGTTGAAGAAGCGATACTTCAGGCCAGCGTCAACATTCTTGCTGAGCGGTGCACGGATACCGGCCAAAGCCTGCCATGCGAAGCCCGTGTCCGAATCGTCGACCAAGCGTGCCAGACCAGGCTGACCACCCTTGAGCGAAACGCGAGCAACACCGGCACCACCGCCGATGAAGCCTTGCAGGCCATCGTCGGGACCGAAGTCCAACAGACCGTTGACCATGAAGCTCAACGCGCTGTTCTTACCGCTCAGGTCAAAAGTATTGCCGAGCTGCGTGCCTTCTTTCAGCTTCGCTTGACGATAGCCGACTTCGACTTCTGCGCGGAAACCGCCGAAATCGTAACCAACGTTACCATCAACGTCCCAGCCAGTTTTGTGATCCAAAACGCCGGTATATTCTGGTGGGCGATTACCGCCCGTGGTCAGACGTGTGATATCAAGATCTTGATCTTCGACGATCATGACACCACCGCTAACACCAACATACCATTGGTTGTCGCGTGCCACAGCGGGCGACGCAAGGGCAGTGGAGGCCAACGCCACTGCGACGGCAAGCTTCCTCATAATAGGTTCCCCTTTCAATTGAGATTTACCTCTCGACAGACGTCTACCCCCGCCTTTGGTTCCGCGCAAGCCAACAATTCGCGCAGATGTTGCGAAAAAGCCGCACATATACCACCATTATCGGTGTTATTACGTCATTCTCACCATACCGTGACCTTGAAGCAACTGTAACAAAGCAGCCAACACCGATCTAGCTTCGATATCCACCGTCGTTCCACCATCTGCTTCCAAAATCGCGGGGGCCAACTGCCAGTCCATACCATCGAAACGCAATATTGTTCCGTCATCGTAGCGGCGCATCATCATATTTTTTGTCGGTGCGATAAATCGCCATCCACCATCGGTCCACACCGCCAATTGGCCGGCCCGATCGGCCCAGCTATCCACCGGACTTTGCCCAATAATCCAGCACTGTCCGCTCTGCATCGAAACGGGCGGCGTATCGACCGGATCATCCTCGACGATCCCCGCCATCACCGCATCAATCAGCACCAACGCCTCATTATGCGTCACTTCCTTTTGCGCCTGCGCGCTGACCAACAATGGCAATCCCATATTGGGTGTCTCAGCCATGATTTCCCTTCTCCTTCTGAACCTTTTCCGTTCCCAACTCCGTCACTTTTTACGGCAAGGGAATGATCAGCGGCGGCGACATGGCGAAATCGCCAATTTGGTAAATTTCCACCCTCGATCCGGCCAAAATCATCGCCCGATCCACTGCCGAGATAGTCCATTCGGCGCTGTCACTCTCCCAAGGACCCAGATTAGCGGCCGGCGGAACCAATTGAATCCGCCACCGCTCCGCCGATTCTCCCAGTGGCGCATCCACCTCATCGCGCCACCCCATATGCGCGCGGGTCCGCCGCACCCATTTCAACTGCAAGCGCCCATCATCATGGACCCGCACGCGCCCGTGAACGGGCGATAGCGGGCGCACCGCCATGCTGCTGCTGGGCACGGCTAGCTGTGTCATCTCATGGTCATTGCGTTCCGCCCATTCGACCACCGATCCGCCATGCGATGCCAATTGCGCCAAACTGTCTGGCAAAGGCATCAGCCCATCATCGTCCAACATCAAAAAGGGCGTGCCAGCATCATGCGGCGCGCTCACCACCTGTCCGCCCCGCGCGCGCAACAGGCGCGACAAGCGCCAAATACGCCCCTCGCTCTCGGGGGCTGCCTCCAGCACCGCCGATCCAAATTGAATCAGTTCATCGCCCAGCATCGCCCTATTGGCGCCTGCCAATAATTGCGCGTCATCCACGGATGCCAAACTCATCCCCTCATGCGCCAGTTGCACCCTCAAGCTGGTCACATCGTCGATCAAATCGGGCGTGCCTATCGCCCCAGCGTCTACCAGCACCCCCATCGCCGCCGCCCCGCGCAACGTGCCCAGCATCACCGGCGGCGCATCCGCGCTTGCCACAAACCAGCAATCCGCTCCGCGCCAACCTGCTTCGCTCGCGGCTGCAGCCATCACAATCCGGGGCGCGCTGCTGGCGACCCCATCCATGCTGGGCAAATCAAACAAGCGCACGACACCTTGCGCCTGCGGCCATTCCGGCGCGGGAATCGCCGCACCGCCATCCGCCCCATAAAAGGGCGGCGGAACCCGCTGATGCCGCGCCAATTCCACCGTCACCTTATTTTCGCGAAAAACGCGTCCGGAAACGCGCCACTGGCTGCCGTCTTGCAATCGAATCAAATGCCCCACGCCCAGCGCCAGCGCCGCCAAATCGCCCTGCCACTGCACCAACTCGCGCCCATCGCTCACCGCCGCCGCCAACCATGCCGCCAAGGCGCGGGCCGAACTCGCGGGCAACACGGCGGGCACATCAATCACCTGCTCGCTATACCCACCGCCCGCCACGGCGCTCATTTGCTGGCCTGTTTGATAATCCCGCTCGGGCTCATAATGACGCACGCGAATTGTCGCGGGCAAGGCTGACAAAGGCCGCCGCACCCGCTCCGCAACATCCGCAGGCTCGGCCCGCCGCCCATAGCGCTCAAATTGCCCCATCATCGCCGCCGCACCAGCCAAATGGGACGGAGCCAATCGCCAATCCCCATTGCCGCTGATCAAGGAAATCCGATCAATTTCCATCAACGGTGCCAAGGCATCGCGCACACGCCCACCCGTCGCCGCATATCCCTGTATCGGCCATTGTCCGGCACAGCGCCCCGCCTCGTTCAGCAAATCATCGCCAATCACCCCGCTATCCACCGCGCTGGCGTCGGCCTCCACTTCAAATGTCAGGGACGGAATGCGATTCCCAAACGCTCCTAATTCCGGCCCCTCCAGCACCACATAGGCCAATCCGCGAAAAGCACTGGCCGCCCCCGCACCGACAGCCGAGCCGATCAACGGATCGGTCATTTGGTCTTCGCTGCCCAAATAGCTGCGAAACACACAGCGTTCCCGAAAGCGCCCATCACGGGTCCGCAGCAAATTGCCATCGGCCCAAATGCGCTTCACCGACCGGATCTTGCGCGACGACAGCGCGACCGCCAATGACACGGAATAGCTATAGCTTGTCACCGACGGTCGGTTTTTTCCCCCGCCGCTGCGGCTGCGATTTTCGATCAAATCCGTCGACCAGATCACACTGCCCGCCACACGCATCGTGCCATATAATCGCGGAATTTGTTGGCCATAGGTGGAAACCTGCACCTTCAGGTCCGCCAATCTTGGCCCCTCACGGCCTTTGGGCCGGAAAATAATCGCATCCACTTGCTGGCCAATCACCGCGCCAATCGCGGCCCCAACCGGTCCGCCCACCGCGCCGCCCACCACGGTCAGAACCAATGTCGCCATGTTCCACCCCTTTATATCTAGATTGTTATAATGGCGTTGCGCTCGCCTTTCTGGCCGCTACCCTGCCGCCGCGCCGTCCAGCACCCGCCACACGTCCGCCTCGGCCCAATCCGCATCCCATGGCGACTCCGCCACACGCCCCAATCCGGCATGGGCGTGAATAACGCTTTCCGCGCCGCCTAAACCCAAGTGAAATTGCCCCGCCCCAAGGCTGCACAACAGCACATCTCCTATGCGCCTGCCACGCTGGCCCATGTCACACGCCCGCACCAAGCCCGACTGCGCCAACGCCGCCCCAATCCGCAGCCCCCGCCAACCGCGCAGCGGATAATCAACCGGTGCGCGCAAAGGCACCTTCGCCGCCGCATAAGCCGCCCAAATCAGCCCCACACAGTCCAGCCCCCGCACCGCATCGCGGCCTTGCGGGCGAAACCGCACGCCCAACATCGCCCGCGCCGCTAGAAATGCTTGCTCGCCGTGCGCGGCCCCGCCCGTCTCGCGCCCATCACCCACCGGGATAACGGGTCAGCAAATCATTGCCGGGCAAATGCGCCTCACCACGAAAATTCACAGCATTGCCAAAGGTCGTGCGGCACGTGGACAATTGCTTGTCACAGCCCTCAATCAACCGCACTCGCGCAGGCAATGCCAACCCCAGCGGCGGTATCAGTGACAAATGCAGCACGGCGGCGCTGCTATGCTGCGCGACCGGACTGCTCACCCCGCAATTCGCCCCGTCCAGCCACAAACATTCGCCATAGAGCATCCGCCCTGCGGCTATCCCGGCATCCAGCGTCACCATATGGTCGGCCACAGCAATGACGTTGCGATAATGGGTGCGCGGGGCCAAATTCACACGGCACGCCTTATCCCCCAACATCGCACGGCAAGATGGCGACGTCGCGGGGCATACCGGCCCATCCAAATGGCGCATCACCCCTTGCAATTCTGCGGCAAATTGCTTGCCCCGCCGTTCAATGCCGCCCAATATCCCCTCGGCCATCAAAATGGGCGCGGCCTCCGCGTCGGTCCAATCCGTCACGAACAATTGCATCCGTGCACCATCCCAGCGCCCCGCATCCAGGTCCCGCTCCATGATCGCTTCGCTGGCAATCGCGCCCTCCAAATCCATCGTCGCGGCATCCAAATGGTCATGGCTTTCCAACGCCGAAGGCCGCATCCCCGGTGCCGCGCGATAGGTCAGCCCACCCCAGAATAAATCTTGGTCATGCGATGTCAGCCCAATCACCACGCCGTCGCGGCGCGATAAGCGCCAGCACCAAGCCATGGTGACCAAATCCTCCCGCAACCACGGCGGCGCGCTGCTCAACCCCATGGCGCGCGCACCTCAATCAATGGAACCGACGCCAATTCCCCCGCCCGATAGGTCGCATGGCTCACCTCCAACCGATCATCGGCAAATCGCACCGGCACATCAAAACGATATCCCGCGCGCACCACCGCGCCCGCTGGCGGCGCAAAGGCCAAGGTCACCGCCCCCTCGCTGTCCAGCGTATAACCGCTCTGCTCCACCCCGTTCACCGACACCCGCACGCTTCCCGCCACGGGCAAGGCAATGGGCCGTATCTGCACAGCCGCCCCGCTGCCATAATGTTTCACCAAGGGAAAACGCAGCCACCGGTGCCAATCCATTGGTCCATCGCGCTTGGCACGCCGCCATTCGCCGCCGAACTATGGTCCAACGGGTCCCGAAAGCGAAACCCCCGCGCCGCGCCGCGCCGCGCCCGAAAAAATTCCGCCAACAAGCGCACATCCTCTTCCGACCGCACGCCCGGCCCTGCATCATATCGCATCCGCGCATCGGCCCATTCGCTCGACCGCTGCTCATGCCCCGACGGCGCATCGACAATCTGCGTCGAAAACTCCGTCACCACCACCGCCTCGCGCCCAATGGCCAAGGGGAAATCCACTGCATCAAAGGCCTGCACCTCATCCTCCCCATCAAAGGCGATAAACGCGTCTCTTATGATTTGCGGAAACGCCCAATAAAATGTCCGCGCCACGCCCGCTTTGCGCGCATCTTGCTCGGCCTTGGCGATCAGCGCCCATTGCGCCTTATCGGCGGGCTTCAGCACAAATCCCGCCAAATAATCCTGCTCCGCCACCGGATATCCCAGCCGCGCCACCACCGCAGACCGCGCGCCCGCGGTCTCCGCGCCGCGCCCATCCGTCACCCAGTCATAATCTTCCAACTGCAAAATATCGAAAGCGGGGCTCGCCCAGCCCATCGGCACATTGGCCCGCCGCACTTCGGGCGTCAGCCGGTCCAATACGGTCGGCAAAAACACCAACAACAAGCTGGTCAATTCCGCCGCGCCCGCCGCATCCCGCGCAGCCTCCACCAATGCCGCCGTCGACGCCGCCAACAATGCGCCCAGCCCATCCAGCATCGCCTTTTGCGCGGCATCCAAGGCTTGCCCCACATCGGCAATCGGCACCGACAACGCGCCTAATGCCTCGCTGGTCGCGGCATCATATCCGCAAATCCGCCCGCCGCTGGCAATCCACCACCACGGCTCACCCACCTGAAATTTCAGCGCCAATCCAGCCTCATGGCCTAATGCGATAAACTCCCGCGCGGCTTGCTGCAGCCACGCCATGGCGTCATCATGGGCGGGCGATAACAGGGTCGACGGCGGGTCCCATCCGGTCAATGCCGCCGTGCCGTCACTCGCCCGCTGCTTCCAATCCTCGGGGCAATAAGCGTTCAGCAATTCATAAGACAGCGACCAAATCAGCCCCAATCCCATCACCTGACATCGCGCGGCCAAGTCGCGGTGCCATGCCGTGCAGGGCGTATTCAGCACCGCACCGCCGCCGCCCGCCAACAAGGCGTCATCTTGCGGAAACAAGCGCATATAATGGCTCATCCCCACATAATGAATCACATCGCCGCGATACCCCAAGGCCCAAATCTGACGCAGCAATCGCTCCGGCGTCATATGATAAACATCATCATATCCGTTGGCCATTCCGGCTTTATGTTCCGGCAACATCACATCGCCCACACCCAAGACCGCGCCCGACCCCGTGCATTCCAACGCACTCATCTCGGCCCAGCCTTCCAGCGGCACCGCCAACACGCCCGTCGACCCGTCATAGCTTGGGGCGACCAGCGAAATGAACATCCGGTCAATATCCCCCGCCCACACAGGGTCCGCCTCGCTGGGCAACATAAAACCGCCCGCCAAGGCGTTAAAATCTAACGTCACCACCGCATCAGTGCCGCTGCCCACGGCATAATTCCACAAACGCACATACCAACTGCGCGGCTGCCCCGCTTGGTCCCGCCCGCTAATCGTCAGCGTCGGCCCATAAACCGCATTCAGCGGCGCAAAGCCCCCCGACCGCCAACGAAAACGCACCCGCAAATTGCGGTAATCCCGCTTGGTTTCATAGGCCAGCAACGGGTGATCCCAGCGATCTTCGCTTTCCCAAATCAAGCCAATCAAATTGCTCTGGTCATATATCACCCCATCGACCCGCAAAGCATTGCTCCCCTGCGTCACAACCGAAGCCGTCACAGGGCGCGGAAAATCCACGGTCCAATATCGTGGATCAAAACGATGTATCCATCCTTGATGCTGGTGGCCTTCCTGTTTCGCCAGCGCCCACCCCATCAATCCTCTCCCTGCGTCATCGCGCGCCGCACCGCCCGCGCAATCTGGCGGCCACTTTGCATCATGCGCTGCGGGTCCTGACCGCCCGCGCCGTGCATATTTATGGTGATCGACACTGGCCGCGCCCCGCCGCCCGCTATCGGTTCAATGCGCCCGCTGCTGGTCGGCACAAAATATTCCGGCCCGCGCTCCCCCACCATATAGGCGCGCCCACCGCTCACCGGACCACCGGTGGCGCGGCCTGGGCTTCCCGCAAAGCTCATCGCCACCGTCTGCGCCAAATTCATCAACGCATCGCCGCCGCTGGCTTTTCCGCCGCCCAAAATCGCCCCGATACCCGCCTGTATCGCGCTACGGGCGATTTCGGCCATCACGCCCAGCGCCACCCGCTTCAAATCTTCAAAACTCAATTTGCCTTGCGCTATGGCGCGCACCAACGCCCGCTCAATCGCGCGCCCCGCACGGTCCGCTTCCACCACCAACGGCCCGCCCATTTCGGCGCGCAGCGCGCTAATCTCCTGCCGGATCGCACCCGTCTGGCTGCGAAAACCGGTCCAAATGTCGTCCAGATCCTCCATCGGGAAACCTCTCCATCATCGCCGCCAATTGCCCGCTATCGCATCCGCCGTCCGCCGCTGGACCCGCTAGCGGCTCCAACCATCCCGCCAAAACAGCCGCTGCATCCTCCGGCGTGGCGCGCCAAAACTCATCCGGCCGCCAACCACATAGACGCGCCATCACACCCAACAGACGCCGCGCCGCCTGCACAAAACAAGCATCCCCCGCGCCAACCACCCCACTGGTCGTCATGACGTCACCGTCCTATCGGCCTATCGGCCCTATCGTCCTTGCAAAATTTGCCCGAAAATCTGGCGCATCACGGGCATCATCTGGGCCAATCCGGCATCCAGCATCATCTGCCCCATCGCCTCGCGGGTCAGCTCAGCGGGCCGATCCTCCACACAATGCCAAATCAACGCCAGCATCTCGCCCAACCCCAAGGCACCGTCCGCCGCGCGGTCCACCAACGCGAATAACGGCCCCACCTCGGCCTCCGCCGCCACCAAGGCCGCAAAGCTGGGCCGCACCCTATAAGGCCGCCCCCCCAGCACCAGCGCCGCCTCACCGCGCATGGCATTGGCCGCACTCACAGGCTCACCACCACACCGCTGGATTCCAAATTCAGCGTGTAATTGCGCTCGCCATTATAATCGCCCGCATAATCCAATCGGGTGATTAAAAACCGCCCTTCCAATATTTCCCCGCCCTCAAAGGTCAGGCGAAAATCATCCAATGTCCCCGCCAAAGCATGGGTCCGCAGGCGCGCTTCTGCCGCAGATCCGGTAAAAATCCCCGCCGCACTCACCGACACCGACCGCACCCCCGCGCCCGACAACAGCTCGCGCCAGCCGCCGCTATCCTTGTTGGTAATGTTCACCGCCTCGCCATTCACGGACATTTGCGTCGTGCGCAAACCCGCAACCGTTTGATAGGCTATCGGATTCTCGCCATTTCCGATTTTGAGCAGAAATGCGCTCCCTTTTTCCACCGCCATTCGCTACGCTCCTCACCTCGATAAAATAATATTGGGGAGAATATGGATGCTTACGACCGCCGCTTTGCTCGTCGCTTTGCTTCAATCATCAACGGCCACGGTTGACACCAGCCGCGTCGCTTTCACCGAATGTTTACGCAAAGAAGTGCGGACATCACTGCACGACAAAGTGCCGCCCGCCGACTTCGCCTCTGGTCTCAGCAGCAAATGTGAAAAACAGCGCGACGCTTTCCGCGCCGCCGTCATCGCCGCCGACCGCGCCAGCGGCGACAGCCTCGATGCCGCCGCCCAAGACGCCAACGCCCAAATCGACGATTATCACCAAAGCTTTGCCGAAAAATACAAGGATTACAGCGAAACCAATACGCTCCCCGGCGATTGATGCGCCCCGAATCCTCTAAGCAATCAGGCGAAAACAACGACAGCGCAGCACCAACTGCTGCTGCCAATGCCCATCACCCTTTTCGCTCCATCGGCTGCGTATCATGTGGCTGGCGACAATCTGCCAGCCATCCACATCGCCGCGCAAATCCGCCAGCGCCGCCTCCATCGCCGCGCCGCCGCCCTGCGCTTGGCCCTGCGCCGCGACCAAGCTCATCGTCACCACCACCTCCCGCCCTTCGCGCTCCTTGGTGCCCCATTCGCGGCCCTCGGCCCCGTCCAACCGAACATAGGGCATGTGCATACGCGGCGCATAAGCCTCATAGACCTGATGCACCAACGCCATCAGCGCCCCGTCCCCGCGCAGCACGTCCGCCACGCGCCGCCGCACCGCCTGCTCCGCGCTCATCACCGGCCCCCTGCGCGGCGCGGCGCACCCAGCGTCACTCGCCGCCACGGCTGCCACAGCGCCGCCACCGCTGCGGGCGCTACGCTGCCCAGCTCAGGCACATCGCGCGTTTCATATAAATGCTGCACCATCCGGATCATCCCGTGCCGCAACCCTTCCGGCACCTCGGCCCGATTGCTGGCCAGCCCGGCCCGATATTCCACGCGCGCGGTCCGCCGCCCATATCGGCCCTCTACCCGCACCTCTGCCGCGCCATCACGGTCCATGATGATATGATATTCATGGGGCGGCAAAATCAAATCCGCCTCCCCATCCTGCACCAAGGTCACACTATCCACGCCCAGCACAGGCCGCGCTGGCAAAGCCAAAGTCCGGCTATATTCCACAAACACGCCCCGCCAATGGGACGTCCGCACCATCACCCATTGCCCAATAAAGGCTTCACATATTTGAGCCGCCGCCGCGATCAAGCGCCCCAACAGCGCATCCTCCGCCGCGCCAGCGCCATCCCCGTCTTCGCTCATCCCGCCGTCCTTTCCCCTGCAACACAGGACGCCCCGCTTCATGGCAAAACGGGGGCCACACCGCCCCCGTTCTGCCTATCCAGCCAGCCGTCATGACATGGCGAAATCAGCTCGCAGCAAATTTCATCAGCTTAATCGCATTGCTGTCCACCACAGCGCCGCCAACCCGCTTGGTCGCATAAAAATGCACATAGGGTTTGTTGCTGAAGGGATCGCGCAAAATACGGGTCTCCCCACGATCCGCAATCAAATATCCGGCACGGAAATTGCCAAAGGCAATCGACAGGCTGTTCGCCGCAATCGCCGGCATATCCTCGGCTTCCACCACCGGATAACCGAGCAACGTCGCCGCCTGACCTTCCACCAATCCGGGCTGCCAAATAAATTGCCCATCGCTGGTCTTAAACTTGCGAATACGCGCCAATGTATCGCTATTCATCACCCAGCACGCCCCTTGGCGATAGGGCGGACGCAGCGCATGGACCAATTCCACCAACTTATCTTCGGGGCTGGCACTGGCAAAGGCTCCGGCCGCGCCGCTGTTCACAAATTGCAACTCGCCAAAGGTCCGCGCCGCATCATTCAGCGCCGACGTAGCATAGGTTAAAAAGCCTTTGGGCTTGTTGCTGCCATTGCCGTTCACAAAGGCCGCGCCTTCGGCCACCGCAAATTCACGGCCAATCTCCTCAGCCAACCATTGTTCAATATTGAACATGGCATCATCCAGCATCAACTGCGTCGCCGCCGGATTGGCATATAGCTCGCCAAAGGATGGGATAATCTCCGCAAAATTGCGCGTATCCGTCTCTGGCCGCGCCGCGCCTTCGCCGACCCAGCTCGCACCCGTCGCACCATGCGCCAATAATTTGCGATATCCGCTGCTGCCCGTCTGCACCACTTGGGAAATGGCACGAATGGGCGACAGGCTCTTCAACGTGGTGGCAATCTCGCTATCAATCTCGCGCGGCACGGCATAACCGCCATCCCCGCCCACCGCGCCTTCCAACGCCTTCATCTCAACGCCGCTTTCCATGCCGCGCCGCAAATATCGCTCCACAAATTGGCTGCGCTGCTCGCCGCCCGCCTGCAATGATTTTGCTCCATCCAATGGCAAACGCGACGCCGCCACCGCCTGCGCATCGACCTGCGCCTTTAACGATGCCACCGTCTGCTTCAATTCTTCCACCGCTTCCCCTGCCGCCACAGCGTCAAAGGCTTGCTCCAGCATATCCGCTTTCACTTCCAACATATCCGTCATACCCCATCACTCCTCGTTGAAATCCACTGCAATCACCCGCGCCAAGGGCTGCATCGGCTGGGCGACCAAACTCACCTCCGCCAAATCCAGCGCCACCAATTCGCGCGGCCTCGCGCCGCCGCCCCGCGCCGCCGTCACCCGATATCCAAAGCTCAGCCCGTTCAGCGTCCCGCGCTGCACCAGCCGCGCAGCGGCGGGGTGGGTCACACATCCCACCACCCGCAATCCGCGCTGATCTTCTTCCAATTTTTCAATATATCCGATGCTGTTCTGGCTCCGGTGCTGCCACAGCAAGGGTATATTGCCCGCCTGCTTCAAACTGTCCGCAAAGGCCCCACGCCGCACCACATCGCCGCCTTTGTCCACATGGTCGAACACCGACGCATATCCCGCAAAGCGCACCGCCCCAGCCGCGCCGCCAGCCCCCTTCATCGCAGCAACCCGGGCAAGCCCAATTTCACGGCCAGGCCGACCACCAACACCGCCAAGGCCCCGCGCACGGTCCATTCCACCGCCGCCGTCCATGCGCTGCGCTTGGCATCGCGCCACGCCTCCAACAATTGCCGCAAATCGCCAATATCCTCGCGGGCGGCTTCATCCGCCAAGCCCAAGCGCGCCAGCGCCCGCCTTGCGCCCAGCTCACTCGCCTCCTCAATCAAGGCCCGCAAACCCGCCTGCTGCACCGGCACAGCGTCGCCCGCCAGCGCCACCAACTGCGCCAGCGTCTCTTGCTCATCCATCATGCTATCCTCTCGCTTATCGCCGCCGCGCGTTCACCCCGCGCCCCTCAAGCACCGCCAACATCCAATCCCAACAGCGCCCGTTTCTCCTCACCGCTCAGCCAATCCGCCGCCGACACTTCGCGCCACAAGGCCATACGGTCCCCCGCCAAGGCGGGCACCTTATCCATATCCACGCGCAAGCTGATCGCACCGACACTGGGCGACAGCCCCTCCGCAATGGCATTCAAAATCTTGGTCGCCAGTGGCAACACCGTCAGCCGCCACAAGGCGCGATTGGCCTCGCGATAATTGGCATAGGTCGCATCCCCGGGCAGCCCCAGCAGCATCGGCGGCACCCCAAAGGCCATGGCAATTTCCCGCCCCGCGCTATGCTTTAATTCCAGAAAATCCATATCGGCGGGCGACAGGCTCAGCGGCTGCCACTTCAACCCGCCTTCCAATAACAAAGGCCGCCCCGCATTATGCCCGCCGGCAAAACTCTCGGCCAATTCCTCGCGCAATCGCTCAATCTGGTCCGCCGCCAGCGGCAATCCTTTGTCACCAGGGTCATGCACCAACGCCCCCGAAGGCCGCGCCGCATTATCCAGCAAGGCTTTGTTCCAGCGCGCCGCCGCATTATGCGCCGCAATCGCGCCCCTCGCGGCCCCCAAACAGCCCGCGCCATAATGGTCATCCAGCGGGTGAAATCCGCGTATATGGATCACCGCCGCCCGCCCCGCCGCATCCAGCGCGGGCAGGCTCGCCGTCTGCCCTCCCGCCTTATAGCGGTATGCCACCGGCCAACCCTGCCCATCCGCCTCCACGCTCACACGGTCGGGGCGCAGCGCGAATAATTCCGCTGGCTCCCCGCCCGCATCCCCCAAAATCTGCACATAAGCATTGCCATGCAGCATCAAATGCGCGGCCAGCGTCTCTAACAACCCCTGCCCCGCGCTGGTCGCCGCAATCAACCCCGACACGCGCTCATCACAACAAAGCAGCGGCGCCGCCCCCACCGCTTCCGCCACCAAACGCACAGATCGCTGAACAATGGCATTTTCCAAATATCCCTCGCGCACCTCGGCATCCCAACTCAGCACAGCAGGCGCCGCCCACCCGCCATACACCCGCGACAAAGCAGGCCGCGCAGTCTCCCGCGCAGCCTTCCGGCCAAACCAGTTCATCCTAATTTCTCCCGATTATCGGCCCAATGGCCTTGCGCTGCTCACACCCGCCGCACCATCGGCCCACGCCCACCGCTCACCGCGCCCAGCAACTCGGCCAGCGCCCAGACACAGGCATCGGCGCGGTCTGGCGATCGCCCCGGCCCCGCATATCCGCCGCCGACCTGCAAACCGCATAATTCATCTTCCAACCGCGCAAATCGCCCGAGATGCACCACGTGGCCCCGCTCATAGGCCAGCGCCACCGGCTCCGCCCGCCGCGCCTTGCCCACCATCGCGCGCGCCGCCACCACCGGCAAAGCCACATCCGCTTGGGCGAGCACCGCCAACACCATTTCGCCGCCCATATTGCTTTCCGCGACAATCCGGTCCGCGCCCCAACGCGCCGCCGCCGCTGCTACCGCCTGCGCCCACAGCATCGGGGCCGCTTTCTCCACGCTGGCATCTTCCAGCACCGCCAATTTTCCGTCCCGCATCAACGCCGCCACCACAATCCCGCACGCATCACCCGTGCTGGTGGCGGGCGGGTCCACCCCAATCACCACGCGCAGCGGCTTGCCAGCTTCGGCCACGCGCACCGCCTCCAACCGCTCGCGCGTCCATAATGCGCCTTCCACATCCTCCAGCATTTCACCGGACAATTCCTGCCGCCCCGTCCGCGTTCCGGCATAAATCCGCTCCATCGTCGCCAACCAAGGCGCGGATAAATTGTGCCGATTGGCCTCGGTCGCACCCCGCGTCACCGTCACGCCGTCTTCCGCCATCAACCGCCGCACCAACGCCACGGCGCGCGGCGTGGTCGTCGCCACCACACGCGGCCTTGCGCCAATCCGCATGGTCAGCATCAAATTATCCCACGCAGCTTCCGCCTGCGGCCATTTGGCAATTTCGTCGCACCACGCCGCCTCATGCTCCGGCCCGCGCAGCCCTTCCGGCTCAGCGGCGGAATAAAGCGTCGCCACCGCGCCATTGGGCCAAGTCACCCGCCGCAAACTACTCTCATAGCTTGGCCGCATGGCAGGCCCCGCAATCGCCAACAATCCGCTCTCGCCCTCGACCATCACCTGCCGCGCCTCGTTCAACGACGCGCCAACCAAAGCAATGCGCCCGCACGGATGCCGCTCTGCAAAGTCCCGCACCCACTCCGCGCCCGTCCGCGTCTTGCCAAATCCGCGCCCCGCCAACAGCAACCACACATGCCAATCGCCATCGGGTGCCACTTGATCATCCCGCCGCCAACTCGCCCAATGGGCCAAATATTCCGCGGCTTCAGCCTCCCCCAACCGCGCAAGCCACGCCTCCAGCGCCTCCGGCGTCTCCTTCGCCCACTCGCTGACATGCATCATAGGGCACTATCCCAGCTCGAACCGCTCTCCCCCACCTCATCGCCATCCTCAGGTCCCGCCAAAGCAGACAAGCCTTCGCCCGCGCCGTCGTCCAAAGCCCCCACAACGCCCTTCACCCGCGCCAACGAACCAACACGCACAGCGCTCTCACCCCGCGCATCCCCACCACCACCAGAGCCATCACCATCGCCGCTACCGCGCCCTACCTCGGCCCCACCAACACGGGCCCGCGCCTGCACATTACGCAGCTTTTCCGCCAAGCGTTGCCGCGCCTGCCCAGAAACCCCAGCATCCGACGCGCCGCCCAAGGCCCCGTCACGCCGCCCCGCACTGGCACCGCGCCCCGTGCCCCGCACCGCCGCACGGTGCGCCGCGAGTAATGCCAAACCCAGCCGATATTTCTGCGCCCGCGCCTTCAACGTGGCGTCCTTCACCAACGCCGATGGCTGCACCAACGCATCCGCCAATAATTCCGCCTCCAACCGCACAAAACCTTCGCACAAGGCATCATGCCATTGGTCCGCAAAATCCGCATTTCGCCGCCGTTCGCGATAAAAACTATTGGCTGGCAAGCCCGCAACCCGCGCCGATGCCGTGATATTCGACGATTCCGCCAACGCATCCAAAAAGGCCATCATCTGCCGCTTATTGGGGCGCGATGCGGGCTTCGTCGCCGCTCGCGCCGTCCCGCTCCCCCGCCCCGCTTTCAGGCCGCTTTTTTTGCTCGGGGCCGACACGCTGCCACCATCTCGCACCCGCCCCGCGCCTTGGCGGGCCGCCTTGGTTTCGACTGTTTCACCGCCTGAAAAACTCGCGGCCACGCCCCGCCGTGCACCAGCATGGTCCGCCAACGCCCCACAGCCCAAATCCGCATCATCTCGGCCCACAACGGCGCTATCCACGCCGGCACGGCCCTCGCGGTCCGTCACCTCGGCCTCAGTCCGGCTGCGCCCCCCCTCGGCGGCCCGTGCCGTTCCTTGACGCGCCCCACCGCTTGCACCGGCTTTTCGTTCCCCGCCCATCGCCGCTGCGCTCCCCAAATAAAAAGGGCCGAAACGCGTTCCCGCGTCGGCCCCAGACACAATTTTCGATGTTGTTTCTTACCTGCCACAACAGCGTGACGATGTCAATTAATTTTTACCTATATGGTTATTTTTTACAATATGACTTAACCATTTCACTCGCACCGCCTTCACCCTTCAACGTTACAGGCCATTGAATTTCATATGTAACCTTCAACCCGTCATGATCCGACAGTCGCGGCCCACTGGGTCCACCATCAAACATCGATTCCACCTTCACAGGGCGAATATCCATCTTCTGACCATCGGAGAAAAACTGCAAATCCTGCGTATCCATCCACGGCGCGTCGCCATCCCATGACATCGCCACATCACACCGATCCGGTTCATCTACGCAATATTTATGAACCAAATTCAACGGATGATATTCGGAAAACCCCTCCCACCGCGCCTCGGAATGGCGCATATTAAAATCCCCGCCGAAAATCAGCGCAATATCGTCATCGCTGCTATCCGCAATAAAGGCCGACGCCATGGCCACTTGCCGCCTGTGCGCCTCCAAATTGCGCTTTTCCGGCACCTTCGATGCCCCCCGCGCATTCATATGGCTGTTATAAATGTCCACGGGCAACGGAACCCCGGGCAAATATATGCGGGCCATCATCACGCCCTTATTGGCCAAACAATCAAACCCCGCACAGGCCTTCGGGCCAAATGCTTCGCGGTCCCGCTCGACAATGGGATATCGGCTGGCAATCGACAATCCGCTGCCCAGCACGCGCAATCCAATCTCGCCCTTCAACGGTTTCGACTTGCCCGATAATTTGCGTTCCGGTCCATCTTCTGGCGACCGCACACGGCGCGGGCCGGGCGCTATCGCCCCATATCCGCTCGCCGCCACCGCCTTCTTGGCCGACGGACTGAACATTTCTTGAAACAACACAATATCCGGCGCGCTCCCATCCGCGTTCATCGCGGCCAAACGCGCGCCAATTTCCTGCAAATATGGCTTACGTCCACTCCGCGCAGGCCAAGGCAGCCCCTCTAGATTATACGTCAGCACCGAAAATCGGGCGCTTTGGGTCGTGCCATCCGCGCTCGTCACCACCGCCAGCGGCGGGGCATCCGCACAGGCCAGCTTGCGCAGCGGCGGCCTTCCGCCGCACCCCGCCAACACGGCCAATAATCCAACGCTCAGCGCGCCGATCCTTGCCTTGTTTCGCCAGCCTCGCTTCGTCGCCATGCGGATTGCGCTACCCCCGTCTGCCCTGCTGACCAGCTCCGCCAGACCTAATGCCCCTGCGGCGTCTTCGGTTCCGCTTTCCCAGCATCATCCGCTTCGCCGCGTGCGCGTGCGTTCAAATCCGCCCACAATGCGCCCGTCCCAGCCTCTTGCGCCTGATTAATATATTGCGACGCCACCAACCAGCCTTTGATCGGGCGCAGGCATAATAAGCATGGCACCAGCATCACCGGAAAGGACACCAAAATATGCACCCACCACGGCGGATTAATCGCCACTTCAAACCACACGATTAAAAACAACAACGGAAATGCGACAAAACATAAGGAGAAAAAGGCAGGACCATCATCAGGCGCCGCAAAGTCATAATCCAAGCCGCATTCGTCGCATGTCTTGGCCACCGTCAACCAATGGCTAAACATCCGCCCCTTTTCGCAACGCGGGCACACGCCTCGCCATCCGGTGTCGAAAACCCAGCTCCAGCGATCACGCCCCTTTAATTCGCTAGCCATAATATCGGTCTCAATGCTCCAAACCCGTCCCTATCCTGTCATTCCTTAGACCTCACCCAACAAGTTGCAATCAAGAACGAACTCAGATCCAGCCCTAGGACAAAAGGTCCTAGGGCTGGATCCTCGCCCCTTTTCAAATAAATTAGCTGACATTCCGACACTGATTGCGCCTTGCTTTCCATTCCCAGCCATGAAACACATATTTCTGGGGGAAGGAAATCTAGCAAATGCAAAAAAAGACCATCAATAACAGCGGCCACTTCCCCGCAAAACTTCGCTCCGCTTACCAGCCTTCTTCATGACATTTGCATCACGCCTTGTGTGGATCGCGATATTGCTCGGGACCCTCACGGCTGCGATAGCCAATTATTATTTCAGCCAAACCAACGAAGCCGAGCAGGTTGATCGCTTATCCGCGCTTGTCACCAGCCGCCTCAACGATCAATTGACCATCCTCGAAGGCGTCAGCGCGCTTTATCTCACGCATAAGTCCCTCAGCCAAACTGGTAACTCCGCGCTCAGCGACAAATATATTCGCGAATATTTGGCCAAAATCCATACCCACGCACGGTCCACGGGCATTCAGGGCATCGGCATCATCACCGCCACAACACCGGCCACCGAAGCGGCGCATTTGGCCAGCATACGCGCCAATTATGGGACGAGCGCTCGCATCTGGCCCCTACCCATCGGCGAACTCGCTTACCCCATCGCCTTTATCGAACCCTATGACGATTATAATCGTCCTGCCTTGGGTTTTGACATGTATAGCGAAGCGATCCGCCGCCGCGCCATCCAGCGCGCGTGGACGACGGGCCGCGCCTCGGCCTCCAACATCGTCTCGCTTATCCAACTGCAGCACACGGACAACCAACAACCTGGCTTTTTGCTCTTCCTTCCCGTGCGCGATTCCGCCTCGCCGCAGCCCCCCTCCTCACAGCCCATTTCCCCGCAACAGCCGGTGGAAGCCTTTGTCTACGCCCCCATTCGCGTGCACGACCTCATCACCGCCATGCTCGCTCCGTCGCTTCCGGGCATTGCGGGCGTTCGCATCTATGCCGGCACCGACAAAAACGCCCCGCTTGTTTACGAACGCGGCGACTTGAAATGGGGTGCCCACAAAACCACCATCCGCATTGCGGATCGCGAATGGAAAATGATCGTTTCCTATCAGGAAAATTTCAACCGCTACGGCCGCCCCCTGATCATCGTCATTTTCGGCACCGCCATTGCATTGCTGTTCACCCGCCTAAACAGTGGCCAACGCCGCCGCATCGACGCCTATCGCGCCTTGGCCGAAGAAAAGGCCCGCCATGCCGAAGATCGGGAATTGATCATCGGCGAAATGGCGCACCGCCTGAAAAATGCCTTTGCGCGCATCGGGGCCTTGGCGCGCATCACCATCCGCGAAAGTCAAAATCTCGCCGAATTTGAAAGCCGCTTTGACGGACGCCTACGGGCCTTGGCAGACACCAAACAAATGATGATTGTCGGCGGCGTCGCATCGCTCGACCTTGCCCATCTCATCCAGCGCGAAATGGAATTGGCTGGCGTCACCGCCCATAAAAACGGCCGCATTTCCGGCCCTCCTGTGCATCTGGGCGACGAAGGAGCCCAAGCCATCGCCTTGATCATCCACGAACTCGTCACCAACAGCATTAAATATGGCGCCTTATCTGGGACGGGCGAATTGGCGATTCAATGGACGTGCGAAAACGGCCAAATCATCTTGTCGTGGATCGAAAGCAACCTCGCCGCCACGCCCAATTTGGACCAAGAAAGCTTCGGCACCCATTTCATCCGCTCGCTCATCCAACGCCAATTGCGCGGCGACTGGCAACGCAGCGCCAAGGACCGCACGCTTCAGGTTTGCATCACATGGCCAGATCATGTCGAAACCATTGCCTCATGATTTTTGCCTCGCCCCTTAGGGTACTGACCCTAGCCCTAAATCTTAACCCTGCCCCGTGATTGACAAGGCCTTGGTTCGGCGCAACAGACAGCCGACCAAAGGAAATTTGCGTGTCCAACCGAATATTGCGCCCCACCAGCTTTGATGTCGCCGAAAAGGCTGGGGTATCCCAGTCCACGGTGTCCCGCGCCCTGCGCGGCAATGCGGGCGTCAATGCCGAAACCCGCGCCCGCGTCACGGCGGCGGCGCGCGAAATCGGCTATGTGGTCGACCGTCACGCCTCGTCCCTGCGCCTGAAAAGCAGCGAAACCATCGCCCTTGTTACCATCTGCCGCCCAGGCGAAGACCGCAGCGCCATCAACCCCTTTTACTTCGCGCTCCTCGGCAGCATCGCCGCCGCCACCTCCGCGCGCGGTTTCAACCTGCTGGTCTCCTTCCAAGAAAGCGCGGCTAATTTCCGCGCCGATTTCGTCGCCTCCGGCCTTGCCGACGCCATGATCGTTATCGGCACAGCCAATAATCACGCCGCATGGGATTATTTTGCCGACGCACAGGCGTCGGGCCTAGACTTTGTCTGTTGGGGCAGCCCGGGCGCACCTTTTCATTGGCTGCGCAGCGACAATCGCTCCGGCGGGGCCATGGCGGCACAACATTTTCTGGGCCTTGGACGGCGGCATTGCGCCTTCATTGGTCCCACGGCGGGCATCTCCCTACAATTTGACGAACGGCGCGAAGGATATGCGGCGGCGCTCGCGGCCCAAGGCCTGTCCAGCGTCACCGTCGAACCGCCCCCCAGCACCGACCGTCACGCCGAAGGCATGGCCGCCGCCCACGCTTTGCTCACCCAGCATCCCGACACCGACGCCATTTTCGTCAGCAGCGACATGCTGGCGCTGGGCGTGCTACAAGGCGTCAAGGAAATGGGCCGCCGCGTTCCAGCCGATGTCGCGATCATCGGTTTCGACGGCATCCGCGCTGGCACCTTGACCGAACCCGCCCTCACCAGCTTGGAACCCGATCTCGAAGCCGCGGGCGAAGCCTTGGTCGCCATCGCTCTCGAAGACAAAGACCATGCCCGCGACGGAACCCGTGTTCCGGTTCAATTGCTGCTGCGCGGCACCGCCTAAAGCGCAGCCCCCTTTTTCAGCCAAAATCATCAAGCACGCGATGTTTCCGCACCGGCTCCCATCCGCAAATATATCGAATATTGCCGTCTATTCTCATCGAAACCATCGATCTTTGGGCAAATCCGGCTGTTTTCCAATGAAAGTTCGGCCCATTCCTTTGTCGCTTGCGCCTATCCCCCCTTGCTTTTTCACCGTGCCAGCGTAAGGCGACCCCCGACACAAACCTGCGCGCGCGACTCCCTCTGCCCCGCTCTTCCTGTTCGGGTAGTGGCCGTCATTCCCCGCCGCGCCAACATGGGGACTGCTGCTCTATGACCACGACCGGCCAAGATACACTCGGCACCCGCTCAACGCTCAGCGTTGGCGGCAAGAACTACGCTTATTATTCGCTTGAAAAGGCTGCTGCAAAGCTGGGCGACGTATCGCGCCTGCCTTTCTCGATGAAGGTTCTCCTCGAAAACCTGCTGCGTTTCGAAGACGGCGGCTTCACCGTTTCGACCGACGATGTTCAAGCGTTGGTGGATTGGCAGAAAGACCCTGTCTCGAACCGCGAAATTCAATATCGTCCTGCCCGCGTTTTGCTGCAAGACTTCACCGGCGTTCCTTGCGTTGTTGACTTGGCCGCCATGCGCGACGCCATCGCCACGCTGGGCGGTGACACCACCAAGATCAACCCACTGGTTCCCGTTCACCTCGTGATCGACCACTCGGTGATGGTGGACGAATTCGGCCACCCCAAGGCGTTCGAACAAAACGTCGAAATCGAATATTATCGTAACGGCGAACGTTATGACTTTTTGAAGTGGGGCAGCAAGAGCCTCGATAACTTCAAGGCCGTTCCTCCGGGCACCGGCATCTGCCACCAAGTCAATTTGGAACATATCGCCGAAGCCATCTGGTCCAGCCAAGACGCCAACGGCGAAACCGTTGCTTATCCTGACACCTGCGTCGGCACCGACAGCCACACCACCATGGTCAACGGCCTTGGCGTTCTCGGCTGGGGCGTTGGCGGTATCGAAGCCGAAGCTGCCATGCTCGGCCAGCCTGTCTCGATGCTCATCCCAGAAGTTGTCGGCTTCAAGCTGACCGGCACCCTCAAGGAAGGCGTCACCGCGACCGACCTCGTGCTGACCGCTACCGCCATGCTGCGCGAAAAGGGCGTTGTTGGCCGTTTCGTCGAATATTTCGGCCCCGGCCTTGCAACGCTGTCGCTGGCCGACCGCGCAACGCTCGCCAATATGGCACCAGAATATGGCGCCACCTGCGGCTTCTTCGGCATCGACGACAAGACGCTGGACTATATGCGCCTGACGGGCCGCTCAGAAGAAAATCTCGCTCTGGTCGAAGCTTATGCCAAGGCCCAAGGCCTGTGGATCGATCCTGCTGCGCAAGACCCGATCTTCACCTCGACGCTGGAACTGGACCTTGGTTCGGTTGTGCCTTCGCTTGCTGGTCCAAAGCGTCCGCAAGACCGCGTTTCGCTGCCAGACGTTGACGATGTGTTCAACGCTGACCTCGCAAACGTTTACAAGAAGGCTCAAAGCCGCGTAGCTGTCGAAGGCGAAGACTTTGACATCGGCGACGGCGACGTCACCATCGCGGCTATCACCAGCTGCACCAACACCTCGAACCCGGGCGTATTGGTTGCTGCCGGTCTGGTCGCGAAAAAAGCTGACGCCCTCGGCCTGAAGCCCAAGCCTTGGGTAAAAACCTCGCTGGCCCCTGGCAGCCAAGTCGTCACCGACTATCTGGTGAAAGCTGGCCTGCAAACGCACCTCGACAATATCGGCTTCAACCTTGTTGGCTATGGCTGCACCACCTGCATCGGTAACTCGGGTCCGCTCGCTGAACCGATCAGCAAGGCGATCAACGAAAACGGCCTCGTCGCCGCTGCCGTGATCTCGGGTAACCGTAACTTCGAAGGCCGCGTCTCGCCTGACGTGCGCGCAAACTTCCTCGCATCGCCGCCGCTGGTGGTTGCTTATGCTTTGAAGGGCACCGTGATCGAAGACTTCACGACCACCCCAATCGGTCAAGACCAGTCGGGCAATGACGTGTTCCTCAAGGACATCTGGCCAACCAACCAAGAAGTTGCCGACACGATGAACGCTGCTATCGACCGCGAGATGTTCGTGGCGCGCTACAGCCAAGTCTATAAGGGCGACGAGCATTGGCAAAAGATCAACGTCGAAGGTTCGAACACCTATCAATGGCGTGCCGGTTCGACCTATGTCGCTAACCCGCCTTACTTCGAAGGCATGTCGATGACTCCGGCTCCTGTCACCGATATCATCAGCGCAAAGCCGCTGGCGATCCTCGGCGACTCGATCACCACCGACCACATCTCGCCTGCTGGCGCGATCAAGGCCGACTCGCCTGCTGGTAAGTGGCTGATGGAACATCAAGTTCCTAAGTCGGACTTCAACAGCTATGGCGCACGCCGTGGCCACCACGAAGTCATGATGCGCGGCACCTTTGCCAACATCCGCATCAAGAATGAAATGGTTCCCGGCATCGAAGGCGGCATGTCGCGCTACGGCGCCGACGTCATGCCCATCTATGACGCTGCCATGAAGCATAAAGCCGACGGCACGCCATTGGTTGTGATCGCTGGTAAGGAATATGGCACGGGCTCGTCGCGTGACTGGGCTGCCAAGGGCACCAACCTGCTCGGCGTTCGCGCTGTGATCGTCGAAAGCTTCGAACGTATTCACCGTTCGAACCTCGTCGGCATGGGCGTGCTGCCGCTGCAATTCATTGACGGCCAAAGCCGCGAAACGCTCGGCCTGACCGGCGACGACAGCTTCACCATCACCGGCGTTGCTGATCTGAAACCGCGCCAGACCGTTACGGTTCAAGTTACCCGCGCTGACGGCTCGACCTTCAGCTTCGACACGCTGTGCCGCATCGACACCGCCAACGAAGTCGAATATTATATGAATGGCGGCATCCTGCATTACGTTCTGCGTAAGCTGGCTGCTTAATCCATCCGGTTCGGCGGGCCTGCCCCGCCAACCAGCAAAAAAGGCCGCGCTGGCATCCAGCGCGGCCCTTTTTGTTGCCCAGCGCAAATCCCCCTTTCCCTGCCCGCTCGACTGCGTCACACAGGCGCGCAACAATAACCTCAGGGGACAATCATGGGCCGCATCCTCGCCAATCACACCGTCGACCCCATTGGTCTGGGCGTCATGTCGCTCAGCGGCGCTTATGGCAGCCAACCCGCCCACGCCGATGCCGTGCATCTGCTCGGCGCCGCCCTCGACATGGGCGTCACCCACTTCGACACCGCCTCCCTTTACGGCCTCGGCCATAATGAACGCCTGATCGCCACGGCTATCGGCCACCGCCGCGATGAATTTTTCTTGGCCTCAAAATGCGGCCTGAAACGCGGCCCCGACGGGCGCGTAATCGACGGCAGCCCCGCCAATATCCGCCAAACCTGCGAAGAAAGCCTCCAGCGGCTCGGCGTCGACCATATCGACCTTTATTATCTCCACCGCCTCGACCCCAATGTCCCGATCGAAGAATCCGTTGGCGCGCTCGGCGATTTGGTCAAACAAGGCAAAATCGGCGCTATCGGCCTCAGCGAAATTTCCGCCGCCACGCTGCGACGCGCCCATGCCGAACATCCGGTCGCCGCCGTGCAAAATGAATATAGCCTCACCAGCCGCAACTGCGAATTGGGCCTATTGGAAACCAGCAAAACATTGGGCGTTGCCTTGGTTGCCTTCTCCCCCGTCGCGCGCGGCTGGCTGGCGGACGCGGTCCACCACGCCGATTATCAAAAGGGTGACCTACGCTCCCTGTTCCCGCGATTCACCAACGATGCTCTGCGCGCCAACACGGCCCTGCTCACCATATTTCGCGATCTCGCCGCTGAACACAGCCTCACGCCCGCCCAGCTCAGCCTCGCATGGCTATTATCCCAAGGCGATCACGTCCATGCCATCCCCGGCACATCATCCATCCCGCATCTCCAAGAAAATTTCGCCGCGCCGCGCACTGCGCTTTCCGCAGACCTGCTAGCGACGCTCAATGCGCATTTTCCGCCCAACATCCTCAGCGGCACACGCTACCCCCCGAATATGCAGATCGACATCGATACCGAAGAATTCGCCTAATCCAACGGCTGGCCCATCGGGCCAGCCCCACCAGCCGCCAAAACTCCACAGACGGGCGAATAGCCAGCAAAAAACAACCGGCACGCCGATATGCGTCCGGTTTCTCGTGCCTTTACGGCTTGCTTATCAATGTCAGAAGATATGGTGGGCGATGACAGGCTCGAACTGCCGACATCCTCGGTGTAAACGAGGCGCTCTACCAACTGAGCTAATCGCCCCCAGTGGTTGTGGGGCTGCATTTACGTTATTTTTCAGACAGGTCAACAAATTTCTGAAAAATTTTTAGCGCCCCGCACAATCACCAAAAATCTCTACAACGTAAGGCCGCACGACAAAGCCAAACTGTCCGCTCACCATGCCCCATCAGGCCAGCGCCCTTCCCTATTCATACCAACATTCTGGTGTCAGCCAGAACAGTTGCAATCTTTACGTGATCAAATTTTTAAAAATTCAAATATTTTTATAAAAAACCTATAACTACCGATAGATATTTTCATTTATCGCCACAATTCAATCTTTTGACCGAAATAAAAATCATCATGTTAAATGTTTATTAACAAAATTCACACATTCTCGTTGTGATTTTCATCACAGCGCGCAAATTCATAAAAGAATAGCGACAAACCACAAAAGTTCACGCCCAACACCTAAATGTTAGGAACAGACATGAAAAAATTCGGCAATATCGCGTCCATTTCCGCCTTCGCATTGGCTGCGATGATCCCGCAGGTGGCACTTAGCCAAACGACTTACGACACCGACACCCAAGACCCGCTGATTGCAGCCGCGCAAAGCGACGCTACCCAAGCGCTCAGCGATGCTGCTGCTGCTCAAGCCGCTGCTGGCGTTGCGGACGGCAAAGCCGTAGCTGCGCAAACCGACGCTACCCAAGCGCTCAGCGATGCCGCTGCTGCTCAAGCCGCTGCTAGCGTTGCGGACGGCAAAGCCGTAGCTGCGCAAACCGACGCTACCCAAGCGCTCAGCGATGCTGCTGCTGCTCAAGCCGCTGCTGGCGTTGCGGACGGCAAAGCCGTAGCTGCGCAAACCGACGCTACCCAAGCGCTCAG
>CAZIVW010000001.1:0-27935 GCA_964542975.1 uncultured Sphingopyxis sp. | reverse complement strand
CGGACGGCAAAGCCGTAGCTGCGCAAACCGACGCTACCCAAGCGCTCAGCGATGCCGCTGCTGCTCAAGCCGCTGCTAGCGTTGCGGACGGCAAAGCCGTAGCTGCGCAAACCGACGCTACCCAAGCGCTCAGCGATGCCGCTGCTGCTCAAGCCGCTGCTAGCGTTGCGGACGGCAAAGCCGTAGCTGCGCAAACCGACGCTACCCAAGCGCTCAGCGATGCCGCTGCTGCTCAAAGCACCGCTGACCAAGCTGCTGCCGATATCGGCGTACTGCGTACCGACGTCGACACGCTGCGCACCGACACAAATACCCTGCGCACCGACGTCAACAACCTTGCTGCCAATGACCTCGTCCAAGACGCCGCTATCGGTGTTCTGCAAGGCGACGTGGGCGTTTTGCGCACCGACGTAAACACCCTGCGCACCGACACGAACGTCCTGCGCACCGACGTCGACGTGCTTCGTACGGACGTTAACACCGCCCAAGCAACCGCCGACCAAGCCATTGATATGAACATCGCATTGGGCAACTCGGCGGCTAACGCACTGGGCGGCGGTGCCACCTACAATGTTGCCGACGGCAGCATTTCGGCACCCACCTATAATATCCAAGGCAGTGCTTACAACAGTGTCGGCACGGCGCTGGACGCCATCAACACCACGTTGAACCAGCATGGAACGCGTCTCGACAATTTGGACACCAAGGTCGTCAATCTGCAACAACAGCAAGACCTGCAAAACCGTCAAGCCAATGGCGGCATCGCAGCAGCCATGGCATTGGGCGGCGCGATGATCGTTCCAGACAGCACGGTTTCGGTGAACTTCAACATCGCAACCTATCGCGGTGAACAAGGCTTCGCTGGCAACCTGACCTTCCGTGCTTCGGAACGCGTCTATTTCAACGGCGGCGTTGTTGGTTCGACCGTTCGCGGTTCGACCGGTGGCCGCGTTGGCGTCGCCTTCGGTTTCTAATCCCCAATACCCCCCGAAAAATGGCGGCGAAGCACCAGCTTCGCCGCCATTTTCTTTTCCGCCGCATCCACTTAATCCGCCAAAGCCTCAAAATATCGGTGCATCGCCGAATAAGCTTGGTCAGACATGGCAATAAAAATGCGCCGCCCATCCTGCTCATCGGCCTCGCGCAAAAATAATCCCGAATCAGTCAAGGTCTTAATCCAGCGCAGCGCCGTCGTCGCGGGCACCGCCGATGCAATGCACAGGCTGGATACCGACACCAACTGCCGCTCCAATCGCGCCGCAAATAAATCCAACAACATATCCCATGCCGGATCGGCGAATAAATCTGCAGGGAAAAACCGCTCGCGCGTCCGGCGGTGGCGAATCAATCGGCGCACCCGCTTGGCCTGATCGCGGTCCCGCGTGGCCTCATCCCCGCCCATCGGACGGCCTACAGGGTAAAAATAGCGGGCCTGCGCGCGCACCGCATCACTGCGCCCATCCACCATGGCTTGATCCGACCATCCATATTCCAACGGGCGGGGCGTTGCCGCCTCTCCCGCCAATTGCCCCAGCAATCGCGAAATGCGGGACACTTCCTCTTGCAAGCGATCAATGCGGTCCATCGCCTCATCGCGCGATGCATCATGCACCGCCATTTGCCGCGCGGGCCGCGCCGCAACCAAAGCCATACGGCGGTCGATCGCTTCCGGCTGCACCAACCATTGCACCGCCACCGCGTCGGGAACATGGCCGATGTGGCTGTCAATGACGTCCAACGCCGCTTCGCAGATCAACCGGCAATTTCGCGCCGCCACCATCGCATATAATGGCGCATAGCGGCCCGCACTCACCTCGCTGTTCGCGACCAGCCACACAATATCCAGCCGCACCATCTGCTCGATATGCTCGGCGGCCAAATCCAATGGAATATGGGCCACGACCCGCACATCCTCGGCGTCCATAACACCGGACAGGCTGCCGCTCCCGCCAACCACCAACACCGTGGCCGCATCGGCCTGCAATAAATCCGGTCCGTCACCGCTGCTACTCGGCATCATCGTCGGTGCATGGGCCTTGGCCGCCGACGCAATGATGTTCTGCTCTCCCTCAACCATATCCACTCTCCCCCCAACACAGACTGCACTGTGATGCATGGCTTCGTCCACTACATCCGCTATTCGCCCCCATTCGATGCCACATCGGATTGGAATTTCATGATCCCGTCCAATTTGGCCCCAAACCGCCAGATAGACGTCACCATAACGGACGAACTTCGGCCGTCTGCCCACGCTATCCGATCATTTCGGTGTCAAATCGCGGACATCGCTCCCGCCAGCCCAACCAATTTCACACCAAATTCTGTCCACACTGGCCCGCGCGCGTTTTTCAGGCTAGGGGGGTGATGATGAACGGCCTGATTCCCGTAATGATCGGTGGTGCCTTGGGCGCTGGCTGCCGATATATGATCGGTCAGGCTGTGGCACGTCATACCCTATCTGCTTTTCCTTGGGCCACATTGGGCATCAATATCATCGGCAGTTTTCTGATGGGCCTGATCATCGCATGGTTCGCACGCGGCGAAATGTCGGACCATGCGCGTTTGTTTTTGGCTGTGGGGCTACTTGGCGGTTTCACCACTTTTTCTAGTTTTAGTATGGAATTTTGGATGCTTTTTGAACGCGGTCAGTCCGTCCAGGCGGCCGGTTATGTGCTGGCTTCAACCATCGGGGCCATTGCGGCCTGCGGAATTGCTCTCACCCTCATTCGGCAGGTGGCACCATGACCAACCAAAATCCCAACTCCGCCCAAGACAGCGCCGTCATTTCGGACGATGACGACGGCATCCGCGTCGACCGCTGGTTCAAACGCCACCGTCCCGGCACCCCCCACGCCCTGATTGCGCGCTGGTCGCGCTCGGGTGATTTGCGTTTGGATGGTCAAAAGGTCGATGTGTCGGACCGCGTCGAAACCGGCCAAACCCTGTCCATGCCGATTCCGCCCACGGAACCGCAAGACCCGCGCCCCCAACGCGCCCGCCCCCTTACAGCGGCAGAGGTGGAAACCGCGCAATCCATGGTGATCCACAGCGACGCCAGCGCCATTGTGCTCAACAAACTCCCCGGTCTCGCCACCCAAGGCGGCACCCGCACCGAAAGCCATGTCGACGGCCTGCTCGGCGCGCTTCAGGGCAACAGCTCGGTGCGCCCCAAGCTGGTCCACCGCCTCGACAAAGACACATCGGGCGCGCTGCTCATCGCCCGTTCGGCCCGCGCCGCTGGCTTTTTCGCCAAAAGCTTTGCCAACCGCACCGCCCGCAAAACCTATTGGGCGATTGTCGTCGGCGTGCCAGACATTGACCAAGGCGAAATCAATCTGTCCTTGGCCAAACAACCGGGCAGCGGCGGCGAAAAAATGCATGTCGACGAAAATGGCCAAGTCGCCCGCACCCGTTACCGCGTCATCGAACGCGCGGGCAACAGCTGCGCTTGGGTCGAATTGCAACCGCTAACGGGCCGCACCCACCAATTGCGCGTCCATATGGCAGCCATTGGTCATCCCATTGTTGGTGACGGCAAATATGGCGGAAAAACCGCTTTCCTCACCGGCTCCATCAGCCGCAAATTGCACCTGCACAGCCGCCGCTTGCGCGTGGACCATCCCGATGGCGGCGCGCTAGACATTTCGGCTGAACCACCCGAACATTTCGCCGCCAGCCTCGATTCCTTGGGCTTCGACCGCTTGCTGGCCGACCTGCTGGAAGAAGACGCACCGCGCCCCGACTTCAAGGACATTGAGAAAAAACAGGCCAAGGCGCACGCCAAGCAAATCCGCAAGGCACGGCGCGGCGAACGGCGTGGCCGCGCCGATGGCGGCCCCAGCCCCACGCGCAGCCCCAGCAAAGGCCCCACCAAGGGCAAAGGCTCGCCCAAACCCAGCAAACCCACAGCCAAATCAGCGGCGAAACCCGCCGCACGCGGCGCGGCCCGCCCATCTGGCAAGCCCGCACGCGGCGCGGCCCGCCCATCTGGCAAGCCCGCTGGCGGCAAGCCCGCCACAGGCAAGCCGAATGGCACCAAAGCGCCCGCCCGCCGCGCCCCCGCTGCGGGCCGTCCCTCGACACCCCGTGGCCGCAGCTAAGCGGCCACCAGCGTCCCTGCTCGCATAAGGTCCAAAGCTTCATGCACCCCAGCCCCGATTTTCGCCCACATCCGCCTGAACTGGCCGAATATTTTGTGCGCGAAATCGGGTTTGCGGCCATTTTCGCGACAACACCCGATGGTCCCCGCGTCGCCCACACCCCAATTTTGCTCAATGATGCGGGCACGCATATTCGCTTCCATCTGGCACGCGGCAATGCCTTGTCGCGCCACCTTGTCGGATTACCAACCCTTGCCGTCATCCAAGGGCCAGACGCCTATGTCAGCGCCCAAGATTATGTCAGCGCCAACCAAGTCCCGACATGGAATTATGTCGCCATCGAACTGGAAGGCACGCCGACCCGCCTCGACGATGACGCGCTGCATGATTTTCTAACCGATCTCGCCGCTGTCCAAGACCCGCGCGCTGGCTATGCCACGCCATGGTCCCGCGACCAGATGGACCGTGCCAGCTATGACCGGCTGTTTTCGGCCATTTACGGCTTTGACATGCGGATCACCGCATGGCGCCCCACGTTCAAATTGTCGCAAAACAAAAGCGACGATGACCACCGCGCCGTTGCCGATGCGCTGGACCAACGCGGCCATAGCGCGGTTGCCCAGCTTATGCGCCACCTTCCTTCCCTCAGGGCCTCCAAATGACCGACCAAAATCCCCCGCCCGCCCCAGCCCCAGCCTCCGACAAGCTTGCGCGCCTGCGCTTCTTCGTCATCGGCCTCTTCCGTCTGATCGGCGGCTTGTTGGTCTTGGCGGGCTTTGCCATCATTGCTGGCGGCCTTGTCATCACGGGCACCGATCAAGACCGTGTCATCGGCGTCATGTTGGTGCTGTTCGGCGTGTTTGAATTTGCCATCATGCCCTTGATTTTGGCGCGCCGCTGGCGCACCCCGCGCGCCTGATGAAAAAATTCTGGAAAATCGCCGCCGTCACCCCCACCGATGACGGCCACAGCATCACCTTGGATGGTCGCCCGCTGCGGACACCCGCCCGCAATGTCTTGCTGGTTCCACAAGCCGATCTCGCTGCCGCCATCGCGGCGGAATGGGACGCGCAAGGCGACGAAATCGACCCGGCCTCCATGCCAATGACCGGCCTCGCCAACGCCAGCATCGACCTTGCGGGCCCCAATCCGGCCGAATTTGCGGCCCCCATCACCGAATATGCGGTCAGCGACCTGCTCTGCTACCGCGAAGCGCGCGATCCCATTCTGCAGGCCGAACAAGCCGCGGCATGGAACCCGATCCTCAATTGGGCCGAACAATATTACGGCATCGAATTTACGATCACACAGGGCGTTTTGCCCGTCGACCAACCCGCCGAGACCATCGCCGCGCTGCAAGCCGCCGTCATGGCGCTTCCTGCGGCCCAGCTTGTCGCCTTGGCCCCGCTCACCACAATCAGCGGCTCGCTCGTCACCGCCCTCGCGGTCATCCACCGCGCCTTTGACAAAGAAACGCTGTGGAACGCCGTCGCCCTAGACGATCTCTACCAAGAAAAGCGTTGGGGCGAAGACGCCGAAGCCACCAAAATGCTCCAACAGCGCCACACCGACTGGTACAACGCCGTCCGCTTCTTGGATTTTACGCGCGGTTAAACGCCCCCACACGCTCCAAAATTCAAAAGGGCGAAACCAGCATCCGGCTTCGCCCTTTTTCCATATCATGCGTCCCTATCCCACCACCCGCACCCGCGCGGTGGACAGGGCTGGATTCACACCCGCCTCAATCCGCAAAATTCGGACGGCGCTTTTGCATATGCGCCATCACCGCCTCCATCTGGTTCGGCGTGCGGATCACCTTCACTTGCTCGTCGCTCTCGGCCTGCAAAATCTCTGCATCGCTGGCATGGGTCAGCATATTGCAAAGCCGCTTGGCCCCACGCACCGCATGGGGGTTTTTGTCGGCAATCACCCGCGCCAATTCCATCGCCTGCGCCAGCGGGTCATCGGACACATGGGTCGCAAAGCCCAATTGCTTCGCTTCCACGCCGCTCATTTCGCGGTTGGTGTAAATCGCCTCGCGCAGCACATCATCGGCCACTTGGTTCCGCCACAGCGCCATACCCGCGACATCCGGCACAAGGCCCCAGCGCATTTCCATAATCGCCAGCCGCGTGTCGGGGTGGATAATCCGAATATCCGCCGCCGCCATAATTTGGCTACCCGCACCAAAGGCCACGCCATGCACCGCCGCAATCACCGGCACCGGCAATTCGCGCCAACCCCATGCCGCATATTGGGCATTGTTGGCGATGCCGCGTGTACGGTCAGCCAAGCTACCGCCCGCGCTGCTTCCCCCCGGCGTCCGCTCATCGCCAAGGCTCGACAAATCCAGCCCCGCACAAAAGGCACGGCCTTCGCCCGACAATACCACCACGCGCAATCCGTCGCGGGCCTTCAAATCATCAATGGCCTCAGCAATGCCCGCCCACATGGCGGCATCCAGCGCATTCATTTTGTCGGCGCGAATAAAGCGCACATCCGCGATGCCGCCTTCCAACATGCTAATGGAAACCCGATCCTTCATGCCTCACCCTTTTCGCGCAACAATGCGGCCTCAACCAATGGCATTTGGTCATTGCCAAAATATATATCTTCTCTGTCCACAAAGATGGTAGGCGAACCATATCCGCCGCGGGCAATCAGCTCTTCAGTATTGGCTCGCAGCCGCGCTTTCACCGCATCATCGCCCGCCGCGACCATCAGCGCCGCCCCGTCCAGCCCCACAGCATTTGCGGCGGCTGCCAAAATTTCGAGGTCATCCAAATTTTCTTCGCGCCCAAAATAAGCGTCAAACGCCGCCCCAGCAAAAGCCTCCAGCGCCGCCTGATCCTTTTCCAACGCACAGCAAAATCGCATGGCCGCCACGCTTTTGGCGGGGTGCCAGCGGGACGGAAAATGCATCTCCACCCCCGCCAACGCCGCCCAATCGCGCAAGACCTTCCAACTATGGTTCAGCTTGCGATTATCGCTCTGTTCGCGCGCGGCATAAACGGCGGGGTTCACCGCATTGAAAACCCCGCCCACCAATATGGGCCGCCAGCGGATCGCCGCCCCGGTCCGCTGCCGCACAGCCTTCACATTATGAAAGGCCAAACAGGTCCATGGCGACGACAGGTCGAAAAAAAATTCGACCCGCTCCGCAGCCGCATCAGCCATTATTTTTGGCCTTTGCTTGTTCCCAATATTGGTCGCGCAGCAAGCGCTTATACAGCTTACCCGTGTCATGACGCGGCAAGGCTTCCATAAAATCAATCCGGCGCGGAATTTTCACGCCCGACAATTTTTCGCGGGCAAAGGCATTTAATTCCGTCCGAAATTCTTCGGTCGCATCGGCCATATTGCTGGGCTGAATCACCGCAATCACTTCTTCGCCCCATTCCTCATGCGGCCCGCCCACCACAGCGACATCCGCCACCTTGGGGTGCGTCACCAAATGATTTTCAATTTCCTGCGGGTAAATATTCACCCCGCCCGAAATAATCATAAAGCTCTTGCGATCGGTCAGATATAAGAAGCCATCGGCATCCAATTTGCCGACATCCCCCAAGGTCGTCCAACCCTTGCTGTTGCGGCTGGCTTTGGTTTTTTCGGGGTCGTCATGATATTCGAAACTGCCCTCACTCTCGAAATAGACTCCGCCTTCGTCGCCAATCGGCACTTCCGTCTCATTATCCTCCGCCAGAATATGCACCATGCCCGACACCGCGCGGCCCACTGTGCCCGGATGCGCCAACCAATCCGCGCTGCTGGCAAAGGTCATGCCATTGCCTTCTGACCCCGCATAATATTCAAATAATACGGGTCCCCACCATTCGATCATCTCCCGCTTCACCGGAATCGAGATCGGGGCCGCCGCATGAATCGCGACCTTCATCGACGATAGGTCATATTTCGCCCGCACATCCGCTGGCAATTTCAGCATCCGCACAAAATGGGTCGGCACAAATTGTCCGCAGTTGCAGCGATATTTTTCGATCGCCGCCAATGCGCCTTCATCGTCAAATTTCTTCATCAGCACCACCGTGCCGCCCAATTTCTGCACGGTCATCGACCAACGCAAAGGCGCGGCATGATACAGCGGGGCTGGCGACAAATAGATGCTATTTTCGTTAATGCCGAACGCCATTTGCGCCAGCATCACCAACGTATTGCTGCCCGTTATCGCCGGATCTTCCGGCAAAGGCACACGCACGCCCTTGGGCCGTCCGGTGGTGCCCGACGAATAAAGCATATCTACACCGGCCCGCTCATCGGCAATCGGCGTGGCAGGCATCGCCGCCAAGGAGTCTTCAATTGCGGGCCAACCCGCAATCTCTCCACCCATCGAATAACGTTCAATCTGCGTGGTCAATTGCAGCGCGGCTTGGCTCAAACTCGCCGACACCACCAGCATTTTTGCGCCGCTATTCTCCAAAATATAATCGGTTTCATCCTGCGTCAGCCGCGATGAAATACACACATAGCGCAGGCCGGAACGCTGCGCGCCCCATGTCAGCCCATAATAATGCGGCGTATTTTCGCACATAAACGCCACAACATCTTCGTGCTGCAAGCCGCGCGACCGAAATAATTGCGCCGCCCGATTGGACGCTGCATCCAATTCCCCAAAACTAACCGTCTCGCCAGTTTCGGCCACAATCACCGCCGCTTTATCAGGATTATTTCGCGCATGGACGCTGGGATGCATAAATATCCTCTCCGATTGAATATATTTTTCTTGCTATAATTTAGCTTTCCATAATCAGTAGCAAGCTGAAACTTTTGGTCAAGCGAGGAGGCAAATCTTCCGCTTCACCCTCATGTCAGTGACAGGTTTTTGGGAGACATATCGGAATGAACAGTCAGCAACTTCTGGGTCAGGATTTTGGCGATTTGCCCGCATTGGTGCGGTGCCACGCGGCGGAACGCCCCGACGCCATCGCCGCCGCCGATCCAGACATGCGCCTAACATGGGCCCAGCTTGATCGGCTGGTCGACCGAATCGCGGCGCGCCTTCAGGCCGATAATTTTCGGCCTAACGACCGCACCGCTATTGCGGGCCTCAACTCGGTTCAGCAAATCGCCGTCATTTTGGCGACGCTGCGCGCAGGCGGCGTTGCGGGCCTTGTGACCAACAGCGCGACGGGCGAGCAAATGTCCGCCATGATCGCCGACACTGGCGCGCGCCACCTATTCCTTGACGGCGCCGCCGCTGCCAGCCTCGCGGGCCATCCCATTTCAGCGCATGACCTCATCTCAATGGACGACAGCGCTGCCGGAACCCCGCTCTCGACATGGATAGCGCCGGACGGCAGCCAGCCGACCCCCGTCACCATCCACCCCGATGATGGTTTCAACATCATCTATTCCTCTGGCACCACGGGCACGCCCAAGGGCATCATCCACAGCCACGCCATGCGCTGGCAACATATTCAGCGCAGCGTTCCGGCTTATGGTCCCCATGCCGTCACCATCTTGTCCACGCCGCTATATTCCAACACCACCATGGCCAGCTTCCTCCCCACGCTGGGCAGCGGCGGTCAGGTGGTGCTGATGAAAAAATTCGACGCACGCGGCTTTTTGGAACTGGCCAGCCGCGAACGCGCCACCAACACCATGTTGGTCCCCGTGCAATATCGCCGCATCATGGCACTGGATGATTTTGACCAATATGATCTGTCATCCTTCACCATGAAATATTGCACCTCGGCCCCCTTCGCCGCCGCCCTAAAAGCCGATGTTCTGAAACGCTGGCCGGGCGGCTTGGTGGAAATTTACGGCATGACCGAAGGCGGCGCCTCCTTCATCCTCGAAGCGCATAAATATCCGCACAAACTCCACACCGTCGGCCAACCCGCCCCCGGCCATATCGCCAAGGTCATTGACGAAGACGGCAAGGAACTGCCCCAAGGCGAAATTGGCGAAATCGTCGGGCGCAGCAACACGATGATGACCGGCTATAACAACCGGCCCGACGCGACCAAGGCCATGCACTGGCATGATGCACAGGGGAATTTATATTATAAACATGGCGATATTGGCCGCATCGACGAAGATGGTTTCTTGACCTTGATGGACCGCGCCAAAGATATGATCATCTCTGGCGGCTTCAACATCTATCCCAGCGATATCGAAGCCTTGCTATCCGCCGATCCCCGCGTGGTCGAAGCCGCCGTGGTCGGCGTCCCCAGCGATGATTGGGGCGAAACCCCCGTCGCCTTTGTGGTGCTGCATGACGATACACAGGCCGATGCCGTTCGGGCGGACATCAACGCCAAGCTTGGCAAAACCCAGCGGCTCAGCGCCATCCAAGCAATGCCCGAATTGCCGCGCAGCCCGATTGGCAAAATTTTGAAACGCGAATTGCGCGACCAATATCAACCCGCCTAATCAGGCATCATCCGGTCTCGGCGGCTGGCCCTGTGCCAGCCGTCACCTATCAACCGCCAAGCTTCGGCGATCAGCGATCAACGGCCCGCCACATCCCGCCCCGCCGCTGGCCCAAATCCCGCCGCCCGCAACGCCGCCTTGGCGCTTTCCGCCCGCGCCGCGCCCAGCCCCTGCACCCACGCCCAAGGCAAAGCGCGTCGTTCCAGCTCCGCAATCGCCACATCCATAAATTTGGCGCGCGCCGCCATGCTGCCAAACATACGCGTGCCATCATCCTGCCACGGCAAATCCAATGCTGGCACCAAATAAAAATCGGCCACATCGTCCCATGCGTCAATTTCGGCCAATCGCGTGCCGAACAACATCACCGCCCAAGCCTGTGTCATCAACGGGTCCGTGTCGGACAATATCACGCCAGCCCGCGCCGCCGCAGCCCCGATCGTCGTCGCGGCCACATGCCCTTCAAAAATCGCGCGCAAATCATCCAAACTCAGGTCGGTGCCATGCTGCTCGCAATATATCCGCCCATATTCCTCGACAATCACCGCGCCCAAATAATCCGCGATCACAGGGGCCAAAGTCGATTTTCCGGTACTTTCCGCGCCATGCAAACAAATGTTCAGGGTCATGACGCTGCCGCCCGAACCGGCCCCGCCGCACGCTGCCACTGCACCACACCGCGCACGGCAATGATCAGCAAGATGAAATAAACAGCGCCCGTCACATAGAGATCGCGGCTGATATATAATGGCACCGCCACCACATCGACCGCCAGCCACAGCCACCAGCTTTCCACCCGCCGCCGCGCCATCAGCCATTGCGCCGCCACACTCATCACCAACACCGCCCCATCGACATAGGGTACCGCCGCATCGGTAAAATGGGCCATCGCGCTGCTCCACGCCAGCCACAGGCCGATCATCGCCGCCACCCATCCGGCCCGCGCGCGCTGGCTCATCCAGCCCACCGGCACCGCATGATCGTCGCTATCCGCCTGCCCTGCGCTACCGTCCCGCACCGCTTGACGCCAATTCCACAGGCCATACAGGTTCAACGCGATGAAAATCAGTTGCAGCGCCGCGTCGCTATACAAGCGCGTTTCGTAAAAAATCAGCAAATATAGGCTGACCGCCGCCAGCGCGAAGGCATAATTCCACATGCTCCGCTGCGCCGCCAACCACACATTGATCAACAGCAACAGCGCAGCCGCCCATTCCAACCAAATCATAAATCACTGGCCCGCGTCCATAATCCATCACGGCTAATGCGCCGCTGCGGCGGACGGCGCAGCACCGACCAACCCGCCTTGGCCACCCAATTCAGCTTAGCCAGCTTGCTCGTCGATGCGCGATGATCCCATGCGCCTTGGCCGCGCCGACGCACTTCGCGGGCAATATCGCCGTAAATTCCGGCCGCCGCCAACACCGCCCAGCGCGAACGGGGCGGCAATTTCCGCGCGCCCCACCGCGCCGATGCTTCATATTCCTCGGCCATTTCGGCCAGCCATTTGCCCATCACCGCCAATCGCGGACGAAAGGCAGGGTGCATATGTTGGCCAGGCGGAATATCCAGTTCGACCAGCCATTCCACGGGCAAATAACAACGATCCGCCGCCGCATCTTCGGCCACATCCCGCGCAATATTCGCCAATTGAAACGCCAATCCCAAATCGGCGGCACGGTCCAATGTGCGTTGGTCGTCGGGGTCAATCCCCATCACCAACGCCATCGCCACGCCCACCGCGCCCGCGACATGGTAACAATATTTCAGCATATCCCGCTCGCTGCGCGGTCGCCATTCCTCGGCATCCAGCATAAATCCGGCGATTATATCGTCGATCACTTGGCGCGGAATATCCACCTCGCCCAGCAACAGCCCCAGCGCATCAAAGGCTGGCTCACCCGTCACCTCACCGCGATAGACCGCATCGGTCAGCGCGCGAATTTGCGCCACCGCCGCTGCTGCATCATGGCCTTGGCGCATCGTGCCGCCATGGTCCTGCCCATCCGTCATATCATCGGCGGCGCGGCACCACGCATATAATAACCACACACGGCGGCGGGTCTGCGCGTCGAACAATTGGCTGGCCAGCGCAAAGCTTTTGCTGCCCCGCGCTATGCTCTCTTGGGCAAAAAGATGCAGCGCCGCCGCGTCATAACTTGGCTTATTCTGGGCCTGCGCTGCCATATCCCTCATTCCGTCATCATGCTTATAGATCGTCCACCTTCATGGCGAAAATGGGCGTGTGCGGAACATAGGCTTCCATCTTGTCAATCAAGCCATCAATGCCCGCATCCACTAGCATGATGCCCGCATGGGCGGGACGAATAAAGCCCACATTGATCATATGCTGATTAAAACTGATCAAATCATTATAAAAACCTGCGGCATTCAACAGGCCGACCGGCTTGCTATGATATCCCAATTGCGCCCAGCTAATCGCTTCCCACAATTCATCCATCGTTCCCGTGCCGCCGGGAATGGTGATGAATCCGTCCGACAGGTCGGTGAACATTTTCTTGCGCTGATGCATGCCGCTGACGTGGTGCAGCTCGGTGCAACCACGGTGCGCCACTTCGGTGCCAACCAAAGCATCGGGAATCACCCCAATCACTTCGCCGCCCGCTTCCAGCGCGCTATCGGCCACCGCGCCCATCAAGCCCTTGCGGCCGCCACCAAAAACCACGCCTATGCCGCGCGCGGCCAAGGTCCGGCCCACCAATTGCGCGGTTTCGATATAAATCGGGTCTTCAGGGGTGGCCGAACCGCAATAAACGGCGACTCGTTTCAACGTCATGCTCATAAATCATCCATCAGCTCAGGCCCGGAAACGATGCAGCGCAAGGCCGGTTCCTTATTGGCGGCAATATTGCCGCGCCCCCTCCTCAGCGAAGCAGGCCCGATACTCTTTTACATCTCGCCTGTCCAATCCCAACAATCACGGCCCCTCACCCCGCCAACATCAACGCCGCCGTGGCTTTCGCACTGCCCACCACGCCCGGAATCCCCGCGCCAGGGTGCGTCCCTGCCCCCACAAAATATAGGTTGGAAATCACATCATCGCGGTTGTGCGTGCGAAAATAGGCCGACTGCCACAATAATGGCTCCAGACTAAAGGCACTGCCCAAATGCGCGCTCAAATCCCGCCCAAAATCGGCGGGCGTATAATGGAATCGCGTCTTAATTCGGCTCCGCAAATTGGGGGCAACCCGCCGCTCCACCTCGGCCAAAATGCTGTCGGCAAATTGCGCGCCAAAATCGCCATCCCAATCGACATCGGCTTTGCCCAAATGCGCCACAGGGGCCAGTGCATAAAATGTCGAATGACCCGCCGGTGCCACGCTCTTATCCGTCGCACTGGGATGATGCAGATAAAGCGAGAAATCCGCCGGCACCCGTCCCTCATTATAAATATCACCCAGCAACCCTTGATAACGCGGGCCGAAAATAATGCTGTGATGGGCGATATCGGGATATTCCCCCTCCACCCCAAAATGCACGACAAATAAAGACGGCGACCAGCGCTTCTTCGCCAATGCCTTGGCACGGCTCGGCCCGCGCTGATGCCCCTTCAGCAAATCTTTATAACTGTGCATGACATCCGAATTGCAGGCGATTTGATCGGCACGACCCGTCCAACCCGACACGGTCCGCACACCCACCGCGCGGTCGCCCTCGGTCAAAATCTCCGTCACCGCATCCTTCAGCCGCACCGTCCCGCCCAGCCGCTCGAACAGCCGCACCATGCCGCTCACCAACGCATTGGTCCCGCCGCGCGCAAACCACACGCCGCCATCTTTCTCAATGGTATGAATCAGGGCATAAATGCTGCTGGTGGTCATCGGATTGCCACCCACCAACAAGGTATGAAAGGATAAAGCCTGCCGCAGCCGCTCATCCTTCACATAGCGCGCCACCACGCCATAGACACTGCGCCACGCCTGATATTTCATCAACGACGGCGCGGCCTTAATCATGGACGAAAAATCCAAAAAGGCCGCCGACCCCAGCTTCACATAGCCTTCTTCATAAACGCCGCGCGAATATTCCAAAAACCGCTCATATCCGGCCACATCATCGGGGTTCAGCTTGGCAATTTCCGCCCGCAACGCCGCTTCATCATTGCCATAATCAAACTCAGACCCATCCGGCCAATTCAGCCGGTAAAATGGCGACACCGGAATCAAATCCACATCCTGCGCGATGCTTTGCCCGCTCAAGCCCCATAATTCTTCTAGGCAGGGCGGGTCCGTCACCACCGTCGGCCCAGCGTCAAAGGTAAAACCGTCCTTCGTCCAATGATAACCGCGCCCACCCGCTTTATCGCGCGCCTCAATTATCGTCGTCGCTACACCGGCCGATTGCAGACGAATGGCCAGTGCCAAACCGCCAAAGCCCGCCCCAATCACAATCGCGGATTTTGGGGCCTTTTTCGTCATATCCATCGGAAATCCTTAATGGCTGAAATCGCCCGCCCAACGCGCACCGGCGGCTTGCCCATCAATATGCGCAGCCGATCCGCAAGGCTGGACGCCCCCGCATAAAATCGCGCCACCAACTGCGGCGACAATCGATAAAATCGCTGAAAAATCAAATATCTTTGCGCTGGCTCTGCCGCACGAAACAACATGGTCGATAATAAGCGATAATAGGCTTGGCCGCGCCAATGCGCCTTCGCCCGTGCCCGCATCTGCGCACCCAAACTCGGCCCACCCCCGTCCGCCCGCTCCATCATCTTGGGCAGAGCCAGCGCCTCCGCCACCGCAAAGGGCAGCGAATATCCGGTGGTCGCATGAAACATCCCGCCGCGCACGCCAATGCGCGCCACATCATCCCCTTCGTGCCACAGCGCGTTAAAATCCCCCGCCATCACCACCGGCAACACGCCCGTTTCGGTGCGCGCTATCCCTGTCACCTCCCAGCCTTGCATGGCGGCATAATCCGCAATGCGCGCCGTCACGCTCATCACATCCAGCGCGGCATCGTCGCTATAATAAGTATCCTCAACAAAGAGTGTATCCGCATCAAAAGGCAGGCAATAAACAAAGCGATACCCATCATGCTGGGCCACCGTCACATCCATCACGGTCGGCGCGCGCAAGCCATGCCCGCCCTTGATGGTCAGCGCCTGCCCAACAAATTTCTGCCAGCCACAATCCCATTGATCGACTGCGCCAAATCCCCGCGCATCCACCACATGCCGCGCCGTCACCACGCCGCCATCATCCAACATCACCCGCGCAGCTTCCACCCGCTGCGCCCCTTGCGCGATCAAGCCATCGCCCTCCAACGCCGCCATCACCGCCGTGCGCAAACTCTCCCCGCTCATACTATTATAGGCCATATCAATATGGCGCTGATAAGCGGGAAAGCGCACATCATAGCGATCCCAGCGATAATCGGTCAGCGGCTGCAATAACGCCCGCCCAGCCGCCGAAATATCGCCATCAAAAAATGACCAGATATGATTTCCGCCAATATTTTGGGGTTCAATCAGGCGCACCGTCCAGTCTGGCCGCTCAGCCCGCAGCACCAGCGCCGCCAACCCGCCCGCCAATCCGCCGCCCACAATGGCAATGTCGCATGTCTCATATATTTGGCCGCTCATTCCCAAAGCCTAGCCGCCCAGCCCCAATGGCGCTATCGCTGTTTCATGGATGCGCTTCTTTTCTCCATTGTCGGCATGAGCGTGATTGTCGCGCTGCGTTATCTGATCACCAGCGGCGGTTTCGCCTTTACCACCCATATCCGCTTCCCCGGCCTCTACTCCCAGCAAGCGCAGCAAATCCGCCGCGAAATCCTATGGAGCCTCGCCAGCGCCCTCATCTACGCCGCGCCCGCAGGGGTCGTCGCATGGGGCTGGCAACATCATGGCTGGACGCAGATATATACCGACCTCCACGCCATGCCGCTCTGGTATCTCCCGCTCAGCTTGCTGGCCTATCTCGCCATCCACGACACATGGTTTTATTGGACCCACCGCTGGATGCACGCACCCAAAATCTTCAAAATCTTCCACGCCGTCCATCATGACAGCCGCCCGCCCACCGCATGGGCGGCCATGAGCTTCCATTGGACAGAGGCCCTCACCGGCGCGTTCGTCATCCCCGCCTTGGTGTTTTTCATCCCCATCCACATCTCCATGCTCGGCCTCGTCCTCACCATCATGACGGTGATGGGCGTCGGCAATCATATGGGCTGGGAAATCTTCCCGCGCTGGCTTGTTCATGGTCCAGCAGGGCGCTGGCTGATAACAGCCACCCACCATCAAAAGCATCACAGCGCTTACCGAGGAAATTATGGCCTTTATTTTCGCGTCTGGGACAAAATATGCGGCACTGATCTCGGTCTTGGCGATTTCAGCCACACCCACCGCTATCAACGCGGCCGACAGCCCTAGCCCGTCCGCGCACCATATCATCACCATGGAAATCGACAATTTGCGCAGCCAGCGCGGACAAATTCTCGTCTGCCTCACCAGCAATCCCAAAGCCTTTCCGGATTGCAGCAAAGATTCCAGCTCGGTCCGCATGGCCGTTCCCGCCGCCAATGCAGGCCGATTCACCGCCACCGCCCCGCGTGCTGGCACCTATGCCATCGCCGTGGTGCATGACGAAAATGGCAATAATAAAATGGACAAAGCCATTTTCCTGCCCCGCGAAGGCTTTGGCTTTTCGCGCAATCCCACCATCACCACCGGCCCACCCCGCTTCACCGCCGCCAGCTTCGCGGTCAATGGCCCGCAAAGCCAACGTATCAAAATGCGCTACATGCTCTAACGCCCCATTTCCTCTAGCCGTGCCAGCCAGCGCTGCTTAGAAAGTCTACGTGACTATGACCCTCCACCGCCTCGCTGCCGCTGCATCGGCCCGCCCCAAAATCAGCGCTTTCTTGCTGGGCCTATTATCGGCCACCGGCTTTGCCCCGCTGCATGTCTGGCCGCTGACCTTGCTGGCCTTGGCGGGCTGGATGATGCTCGCCCTCCGCGCCCCGCGCGCCCGCACGGTGTTCGGCATCGGCTGGGCCTTTGGCGTTGGCCATTTTGTGCTGGGCCTCAATTGGATCGCGACGGCCTTCACCTATCAAGCCGCCATGCCCGCATGGCTCGGCTGGCTCGCGGTGCTGCTGCTCGCCCTCTATCTCGCCGTCTACCCCGCCCTTGCGGCGCTTGGCGGTTGGCTCATTGCTTGTCCCGCCAGCCCCACCATATCCCGCCCATTCACCCTGCCCGCGCTGCTCGGCTTTGCGGGCGCATGGACGATCAGCGAATGGCTCAGAAGCTGGGTCTTCACCGGCTTTGCATGGAATCCCTTAAGCGCCATCACCGTGCCCTATGCCGCCGCCCCCGCCCGCTTCCTCGGCACCTATGGCACCAGCGCCTTGGTCATCCTCGCGGCGGGCGCGCTCATCTGGCTCGCCGCGCGCCGCTATAAAGCCGCGGCCATCACCGCCTCTTTGTTGATTTTCCTCACCGGCGGCGCCTTAATCGACCAAGGCATGGACGCCGCCGACGCCATGGTTCGGCAAAAAGGCGGCCCAACCACGCCGCTCGTCACCCTCGTCCAACCCAATATCGGCCAAGCCGACAAATGGGAAGGCGACCATGCCGCCGCCAATTTCGGCAAATTGGCCCGCCTCACCCCCGCCAAGCCGGACGCCCCTTTTGCAGCCGCCAGCGACACCCCCCCGCGCCTCATCCTCTGGCCAGAAGCCGCGATTCCCGACTATCTCGAACGGGGCTATCCCGCTTATTTCTATGAACGCACGCCCGACGACGCCCGCCGCCGCCTCACTACATTGATGAACCCGCGGGATGTGCTGCTACTCGGCGCGCTCAAGCTGGAATTTGACGATCAATATAATGCCATCGGCGCACGCAATTCCGTCATGAGCCTCTATGGCAACGGCAGCCTCGGCCCGCGCTATGACAAGTCCCATCTCGTGCCTTATGGCGAATATCTGCCCATGCGCCCGCTGCTGTCGGCCATCGGCCTCTCCCGCTTGGCCCCCGGCGATCTCGACTTTTGGCCTGGCCCCGGCGCACGCACCATCAGCTTGGGCGATTTCGGCAAAATCGGCCTGCAAATTTGCTATGAAATCATCTTCTCTGGCCAAGTCACCGACCGCGCCATGCGCCCCGATTTTCTGTTCAACCCCAGCAATGACGCCTGGTTTGGCGCATGGGGTCCGCCCCAACATCTGGCCCAAGCCCGCCTGCGCGCCATCGAAGAAGGCCTGCCCGTGCTGCGCTCCACCCCCACGGGCATCAGCGCAGTCATCGACGCCAGCGGCCATATCCGCCAATCCATCCCGATGCACCGCGCTGGCCGCATAGACACCCACACGCCGCCTGCCTATGCGCCCACCCTCTTTGCGCGCATGGGCAATATCCTCCCCCTGCTTTGGGCCAGCCTGCTCATCATCGCTGCCATTGCAATTCGCTTCCGTCGGCGGTAGTTACTGGATATAAACTATTCTTTATATCCCAAGCCACCACCCGTTAACGGTCGCTCGTTTCGTTCAGTAAAGGTTCCCATGCGCAACAGCTTTCTTTTCACGTCCGAAAGCGTATCCGAAGGCCATCCGGATAAGGTCGCGGATCAAATTTCGGACAGCATCGTCGATCTTTTCTTGGCCAAAGACCCCGAAGCCCGCGTGGCTTGCGAAACGATGACGACCACCCAATTGGTCGTGCTGGCGGGCGAGATTCGCTGCAAGGGCGTCTTCGAAAATGGTGAATGGGCGGCCGGTGCCTTGGACGAAATCGAACGCACGGTGCGCAACACCGTTCGCGAAATCGGCTATGAACAATCGGGCTTCCATTGGGAAAGCTTAAAGTTCGAAAATAATCTCCACGCCCAATCCGCCCATATCGCCCAAGGCGTCGATGAAACGGCGGACAAGGACGAAGGCGCTGGCGACCAAGGCATTATGTTCGGCTATGCGTCGGACGAAACGCCCGATTTCATGCCCGCCACGCTGGATTACAGCCACAAAATCCTCGAACGCATGGCCCAAGACCGCAAGGCTGGCATCGCCCCCTTCTTGGAACCCGACGCCAAAAGTCAGGTGACGCTGCGCTACGCCAATGAACGTCCGGTCGAAGCCACGGCGATTGTTGTCTCCACCCAGCATGCGCCGGGCTATTATTGGCATCATGGCGAGGGGGACGAAGGCCTCTACACCCAGCTTCGCCAATATGTGCTGGGCGTGATCGCCGATGTTCTTCCTACCGAACTGCTCACGGCCAACACCGTCTATCATATCAACCCCACGGGGCGCTTTGAAATTGGTGGGCCAGACGGCGACGCTGGCCTCACAGGCCGCAAGATCATCGTCGACACTTATGGCGGCGCTGCGCCCCATGGCGGCGGCGCATTCAGCGGCAAAGACCCCACAAAGGTTGACCGCTCGGCGGCTTATATCACCCGCTATTTGGCCAAGAATATCGTCGCTGCGGGCTTGGCGCGCCGCTGCACCATCCAGCTCAGCTATGCCATTGGCGTGGCCGAACCTTTGTCGGTCTATGTCGACCTGCACGGCACGGCCCAAAATGGTGCCAGCGAAGCCGCGTTGGAACAATTGCTGCCGCAATTGGTGCGCCTGACCCCCAAGGGCATCCGCACCCATTTGGGCCTCAACAAGCCCATCTACAAACAAACCGCTGCTTATGGTCATTTTGGCCGCACCGCATCGGGCGAATCCTTCCCATGGGAACGCACCGACTTGACCGAACAGCTACAGGCCGCCTTTTCGGCCTAAAATTCGGCCAATTTTGGCGTCATTCACCGAATAAGGGCATGGGGGCGCTTGCCGCCCCCGCCCGCTGACGCTAACGCGCATCGCCATGAGCGCATTTAAATCCGGCGACCCGACCACCCTCAACCGTCTTTATGGCCGTGCCAAGGGCAAAGCCCTGCGCGCGGGCCAGCAAGATTTGATCGAAACCCTGCTGCCGCAAATCAGCGTGCCCGCAGATGGTCCGGTGTCGGCCCTATCCTTGTTCGGCGAAGACCGCCCCCTGCATTTTGAAATCGGCTTTGGCGGCGGCGAACATATGGCTGGCCGTGCCGACATGCTGCCCAATCATGGCTTCATCGGCGCAGAACCCTTTATCAACGGCGTGGCCCAAGCCTTGGTCCACGCCTCCGGCGATCATGGGCAAAACCCACCCTTGCCCAATATCCGCATCCACCATGGCGACGCGCTCGATGTGCTGCAACGCATCCCAGACGGCGCATTAAGCTTCGCCTATCTGCTGCACCCCGACCCTTGGCCCAAGGCCCGCCACGCCAAGCGCCGCATGATGAACGACGGCCCTGTCGATCTGATCGCCTCGAAACTCAAGCCGGGCGGCGAATTTCGCTTTGGCACCGATCACCCCATTTATGTCGCCCATGCCCTAATGGTCATGCGCCGCCACCGCCATCAATTTGAATGGCTGATCGACGATTGCGAAACCTTCCAAAAGCGCCCCGCTGGCTGGCCTGAAACCCGCTACGAAGCCAAAGCGCGCCGCTTGGGCCACGAAGTCTGGTACTTCCGTTTCAGGCGACGGTGATCTGCGGGTCTTTGGCTAAAAACCTCAAGAAATGCGCCATTTCGTCTACGCCAGCCTAACCGGCGATTTCCTAGTTTTTCCGCTTGCGTGATTGCCAGGTGATTGCCAGAAAGGGGCACGAGGTTCCGGATGGCGACAGGAAAAATCAGCAAGCGATCCATCGATGCATTGCGCCCCAATGCATCGAATCAATTCCTGTGGGACACCGATCTCAAAGGGTTCGGCGCCAAGATCACACCCGCTGGTGCCATTTCCTATGTCCTGCAATTTCGCATGGGCGGACGCGAAGCCAGCACCCGGCGTTATACCATCGGCGCGCATGGGTCGCCGTGGACGCCGACGACTGCCCGCGCGGAGGCAGAGCGCCTGTTGCTGTTGGTCGGTCAAGGGGTAGACCCCGTGGATGCCGACAAGCAGCGGAGACGTGAGGCGGTCGATCTTGCCTTTGCCAATTACGCGGAGCGATTCGCGCGCTCCTGCAAGGGTGATGGCTGGCGGCGACTGGTTGAGCGCGCGATCAGGCTGTATCTGACACCGGTCCTGGGCAAAAAGGCGCTTCCTGCGATCAACCGGACTGATGTCGTTTCGGTGTTTGACAATATGCCGGCTGACCAGGTTGCCAACCGCCGCAATGTCTTTGCGGTGCTTCGGCGCCTGTTCCGCTGGGCGGTCAGCCGGGGTGACCTCGACAGAAGTCCGATGGAAGGGATGGAAACGCCGCCGCCTGTCAAAGCCCGTGAACGGTGGCTGAGTGATGACGAGTTGCGGCTGCTCTGGAACGCCGCTCCGGAGTGCCACCGTTGCTTCGGCCCCATCGTTCGCCTGCTCATTGCGACGGGGCAGCGCCGCGAGGAAGTATCCGGCATGCGGTGGTCGGAATTGAGCCGGACCGACAAGCTTTGGACGCTTCCGGGCGACAGGACCAAGAACGGCGAACCCAATACCATTCCGCTCAATGACCTTGCCATCGCAGAGCTCGATGCCGCTGCGGGCGGGGACAAATGGCCGCGCAAGGGACGGGTCTTTGCGACCTCCACCGGGGCTGGCTTCACCGGCTACGCTAAAGGCAAGGACAAGCTTGATCGCCTGATCGAACTGGCGGAGGGCGAACCTCTGCCGCCTTGGCGCCTCCACGATTTGCGGCGCACGCTCGCGACCAATTTTCAGCGCCTCGGGGTGCGGTTCGAAGTCACCGAAGCCGTGTTGAACCACGTAGGCGGCTCGAGGTCCGGAGTGGCCGGAATCTACCAGCGCCACGATTGGAAAGAGGAAAAGCGGCAAGCCCTGGATGACTGGAACAGCCATCTGGAGCAAATCCTGATGCGTCCTTCACCTGGAAACAGGCAGGCTACCTCGCAAGCAGCCATGGTTTTGGACAAGTAATCCTCGCAGTCCGGAAATGTGCCGCGGTGAGATAACATTCGCCGCTTCGCTTTGCCCTACCGCGACAGGCCTCCGTCTGCGCTGCCGGTATATTCTGCACGGAATGGGAGTTCCTCCAAAACAGACGCGATACTTTCCTGCGGTGGGTGGATCTGGCTCGGACAAATTGTAATAAATCGTTCTCTTCAATCGATTTCTGTTGCGAGTGCCGCAGAATTCGGCCTCATACTGAGAGTATGTAGAAGGGAGTGCTGCACGAGCGTGACCATCGAGATACGCCAGCTCCGGTTTGCGCTGATGTCAGCAGATCTTCGCAGTTTTTCGGGCGCGGCTTCCAGGCTCAATGTGAAGCAGGCAACGCTCAGCCGCAGTGTCCTGCAGCTCGAGGACAGGCTGGGCATCAAACTGTTCGAGCGCACGACTCGCGGGGCGGAACCGACCGAAACCGGGAAGGTCTTTCTCGAGACCGCGCGCCGCATCATTACCGATCTGGAAAATCTACAGACCACGGCGCGGGCCGTCAGCTACGGCGAGCAAGGCCGCTTCGCGGTAGGGTATTGCTCCTCGCTCATGGCCGGACATCTCAAGGCCGCCTTCTCGGATTATCTGACGCGGTTTCCCGATGTGCAGTTCGACGGGGTAGAGGGCGATCCAGACAAGCTGTGCAGTGATCTGCGGGCCGGGACGATCGACGTTGCGATCGCGCCGCTCGGCAGCGAAGAACAGGGGATTGCGTCGCGCCCGGTTTGGTCGGAACGGCTGGTCGCGGCACTCTACCCCGAGCATCCCTTGCTCGAGGCAAGCCGGATCTACTGGGGCGATCTTCGCCGCGAGATCTTTGTCGTCCCGCGCCAGGGCATTGGCCAGATGATCCGCAATCTGATCGCCGCGCGCCTCACCGGGCAGGGATATCGTCCCAATATCATCACCCAGGAAACCAGCCTCGAGAGCGTGCTCAGCATGGTCCCGGTCGGTCGGTTCATCACCATTGCCACCGAAGCCTCGATGGGGGTGGCATGGCCGGAACTGCAGTTCCGGGACATCTATGACAATGGCGGTACGGCGCGGATCGATTTTGCGCTCTACTGGCGCGAGGACAACGAGAACCCGGCGCTGCAGCGCTTCTTCACGATGATCAACGAGCGTTATCCCGCTTGACCGCGCTTCGCCTTGGCAAAGGCGCGGTCGCTGGCGATGAACCGTTCCACCATGGGCGGGATCAGGCGCTCGACCGTTGGCGCGCCCGCTGCGGCTCCGCCATTGACCGCCGCCGCATAGGCCAGAAGCTCGCGGTGCAGCCGCGCCGGCAGCTCGATCGTCAGCCGTACCGGCTTCTCGTCCGCAATGTCCGATAGCTTCAGCCGTGTCATTGCCCCGCTCCCAGAACGAGATCGCGGGTGACCAGTACCCGCACCGGAAAGCCCGGACGGATGGTCAGCGTCGGCCGGACGTTGAGTTCGCGGCTGACGATCTGCTCGCCCGCACGATTGATGCTATCCTGCGTCCCGCGCCGGAAGGCACGGGCCAGATTGCCATCATCGCCGGAACCCAGTTCGGCACCGGCGCCGAGCAGGGTCGAAACCAGCGCGGCCTTGAGCACCCCACCCCAGTGATAGTCGGTGCCGTCCTGCAGCCCGGCAAAGCCCTGGGTGTCCGAAGCCGGCTGCCGCTCGAGCACGATCGAGCGGCCATCAGGCAGGATCAGCCGGTTCCAGGCGAGCAGGACCCGGTTCTGACCGAAAGCGACATCGGCGTCATAGTCGCCAATCAGCCGCGAGCCCTGCGGGATCAGCAGGATGTGCCCCGTAGGACTGTCATAGACGTTCTGGGTCACTTGGGCGGTTACCAGCCCCGGCAGGTCCGAACGGATGCCGGTGATCAGGGCTGCCGGGATGACCGAGCCTGCCTGGAGGATGGCAGGGGCGGCCAGCCCCACAAGCCGTTCGCCCGAGACCGTCCGCCGATCGCTGGCGCGCTCGAGGAAGGCCTGCCGACGCGCCGCATCCGATGAAGGGGCCGCGCCGGGCGCAACCGCCCGCGCCTCTTCTCCCGCAGGCGGGCTGGCCAGACTGCCTGCGGCAGAGCCCGCGCTTCCGCCCCCGAAGAACAGGCGGCTGCCGCGGGCGGCTTCGCGCTCCTGCTCGGCGCGCTGCCGGGCGGCTGCGGCCGCGTCTGCAGCGGGATTGGCCGCAGGCCCCGTCCCGGCCGGTGGCAGGGCGGCCACATCGCCGCGCTGCCGGGCATCGAGGATCGGCTTGCCGAGATCGCCGGGAAGCGGCGGGCCGAGCTTGGGCACCTGGCCATAGTCCTTGGGTGCCCCGGCGAGATTGTCGGCCACGGCGACACCATCGGTGTTGTAGAGTTCTTCGGCGCCTTTTCGTCCCTCGGGCTGGAGGGCATAGATCAGGGCGCCGCCGACCAGCGCACAGGCAGCAGCCGAGGCAAGTCCGATGGCCTTGCGCGACAGGCGCATGACGCGCGGTGGATCGCCGCGCAGTTTCACCGCGCTTTCGGGATCGACCAGCGGCGGCTCCCGGCTTTCGGTGTCGACCGCCCCGGTCATGACCGGCCCCGGCGCGCGGTGACGATCCGCACCTTGTCCTGGCCCTTGCGCCCACCAAGCCGAAGCTCGGCAGCGGCAAAGAGCCGGTCGACAATCATGTAGCGGCCCGAGACGCGGTAATTGACCAGATCGGCCTCGCCGCGGGCCCCCAGCACGAACAGCGGCGGCAGTTCGCCCTGCGCGACGCTTTCGGGAAACTCGATGAAGACGCGAGTTCCGTCATCGAAAGCGCGCAGTGGCCGCCAGACCGGCTTGTCGCCCTCGATCCGGTAGCGAAAATCAAGGCTCGCGAGGTCCATGCCCGCGGCGATCGGCGCCACGCGCTCCGCCTCGGCGTGGGCCCGGCGCAGCGCGATCAGTTCGTCTTCCGGATAGGTCCAGGAGACAGACGCCATATAGACGGAAGGATTGGCGCGCAGTTCGAGGTGATAGGTCCGCCGATCGGTGTTGATCACGAGATTGGTGGCGATGTCAGGCCGTGTCGGCTTGACGAGGATATGGACCTGTTCGGTCGCCCCGGTGCCGCTGACGGTATCGCCGATCATCCAGCGCACGGTATCGCCCGAAGCAACTGGCCCGGGTCCGACCAGACGTTCGCCGGGCTGGAGCGCAATGTCGGTCACTTGTCCGGGCCTGGCATAGACCTGATAGAGTGCGCCTTTGGTGAAGGGGTAGAGCTGGATCGCGTTGATGAACCCGGTGCGGTCCGGCTGTACGCGCGCGGCCTCGTTTGCCGCTCCCACCCGGTCGCGCGGAGCGGGGTGACTCCGGGACGGGCGGGAGCGGCCCGCGGCGGGGGGCTCCGCCTGCGGTAAGGATTTGAGCTGGCCAGGAAGCGGCAGCGGCACGGGGATGGCCACCACGCTGGAGTGCGAAGAAGGCGCCTGCGGCGTCTCGCTGACCGCCGCAGTCGCTGCGTGTTCCCGGGCCTGCAGGGGAATGGCGAGCACGAGGCTCGAGCTGGCAATAGCGAGCGTCAGGGCGCGCGGCGCGCACCGGGTCCGGCTGATCATGATCCGAGTTCCTTCGACCAGTTGATGGCGTTGACGAAAATGCCGAGCGGGTTCTTGCGCAGGGCATCAGGCGTGCGCGGAGGCTGGACGACGGTGGTCAGGATCGCGGTCCAGCGGCTTGTCTCGGCGAGACTGCCGTCGCGGTAGCGGCGCTCGACCCAGGCCACGCGGAAGCTGGTCGGCGATGCCCGGATCACGCTGGTGACATCGACGCCGACCTGTTCGCGCCCGATGGCGGCGAAGGGGTCATTGGTCCGGGCATAGTCGTTGAGCGCCAGGGCGCCCTTGTCGGTTGCGAAGTCATAGGCCCTGAGCCAGTTCTGGCGCACGATGATCGGATCGTCGGGGATGCTGCGGACCTGCTCGATGAAGCGCGCGAGGTGGAAAGCGATCTGCGGATCGGACGGTGCAAAACCGGCGTCGGCAGGGGCCACGGCCTGGGCTTCGCCCAACTTGTCGACCTCGACCACCCAGGGGACAATGCTGCCGCGTGCGCCCTGCCAGATGATCCCGGCGGTCAGGCAGGTCGACAGGCCAAGCGCGCCGAAGAAGGCGAGCCGCCAGCTGCGGGCTTGGACCCGGGCCGAGCCGATCCGGTCATCCCAGACCTGGGCGGCGCGCTGGTAGGGCGTTTCGGGTTCGGGAGTCCTGCCGTAACGAATGGTGGGGCGTCGGAACATGCGTCAGTCCTTTTCCGAGGTGTCGATGGAAGCGCCCGCACCGCTGCTGTCGCCAGCCTTGAGCGTGTGGGCAGCAATGGTGGCGCCTTGCGCGAGGGTCTGCCGATTCTTCATTGTCCGGGCCCATGCCGGCTGACCGGCCTCGGCAGTGGGCGGAGCCGGGGTGTCGGGACCTGGCGTGATCGTGCCGCCGGTGTTGGTGATCGCGGACCGCCCACCCTCGCGGAACGATTTCTGGAGGCTTTCGCCGGCCTTGCGCAGCGGCGAGACGGCGGCGCCCAGCGCCGCGTCTCCGACAGCCGTCGCGCCCGAACCGATAGCGGCAGCGCCGCTCTTCCCGGCAGAACCCATGGCATAGGCAGTCGTGGCGCCGCCGGCGGCACGAGAGGTGCCGTGGGCAACGCTGGAGGCGGCACTGGCGACCGCACCGCCGGCAAGTTTCGCTCCGGCAACCGCGCCGGCAGCCGCTCCACCCGCCATGAGCGCAGTTCCTGCGGCGGCACCAGCCCCCAGTTGCGGGCCTCCGGCAACGATGCCGTTGGCAATGCCGGGCCCGAAAATGCCGAGCCCGAGCAGGGTCAGGCTCGCCAGCACGATCGAGACTGCATCCTCGATGGTCGGCTCGGCCGGAATGGCGCTGGTGAATTCGCTGAAGATGGTTGAACCGATGCCGACGATGACCGCCAAGACCAGCACCTTGATCCCGCTCGAGACCACGTTGCCAAGTACGCGCTCGGCCATGAAGGCGGTCTTGCCGAACAGGCCGAAGGGAATGAGGACGAAACCCGCGAGCGTGGTCAGCTTGAACTCGATGAGGGTGACGAACAGCTGGATCGAGAGAATGAAGAAGGCGATCACGACCAGCGCCTAGGCGACGAGCAGGATGACGATCTGCAGGAAGTTCTCGAAGAAGCTGACGAAGCCCATGAGGTCCGAGATCGCCTCGATCAGGGGCCGCGCGGCATCGAGCCCGACCTGGGCGACGCGGCCGGGCTGGAGCAGTTCGCTCGCTGAAAAGCCGGTGCCGCTGGCCTTGAGGCCGAGCCCGGCGAAGCTCTCGAAGACGATCCGGGCCAGGTTGTTCCAGTTGCCGATGATGTAGGCGAAGATCCCCACAAACAGGGTCTTCTTGACCAGGCGGGCGATAACGTCGTCCTGCTCGCCCCAGGTCCAGAACAGCGCGGCGAGCGTCACATCGATGACGATCAGTGTGGTCGCGATGAAGGCGACCTCGCCCGACAGCAG